>NZ_RHOJ01000001.1 GCF_003946485.1 Lacticaseibacillus jixianensis
TAGTATACCTGTATTTTTTTGAGATTTCGAGTAAGTGTATTTAGTGTACTCAAAATCAAGTTCTGTTTCATATAAAAGGCCAGTCCTTCGTTAAGGGGGGGCTGGTCTTTCGTTTACCTTTCCGCGGCCGGGGCGGTCTGGCGCCGGCAGCTCAGCGCGTAGATCGCGCGCACCGCTGCGGCCGCCCTGGCGGTGGGCACGGTCAGCATGAGGCCGATCTTCGACGCCCCCTGGTTGATCACCGAGGGCTCGATGCCGGCGTCGGCCAGGGCGACCATGATGCGGGCGACCAGATCCGGTCTTGCGTAGAGGCCCTCGCCAACCACCATGACAATGGCAAAATCCGGTAGCCACTCCAGCTCATCGGGATGGATCTGCGCGCGCACCTCGGCGGTGATTTGGTCCTTGATCTGCGGCGTGAGCTGGTTTTCGTCAATGATCATGGTCAGGTCATCGATCCCGGAAGGCATGTGCTCATAGGACACTCCGTACTGGGCAAGGATCTTCAGTAGTTTCAGGGTGAAGCCAACTTCCTGGTTGATCAGGTAGTGGTGCAGGTACAGGGCGGTGAAGCCCTTCTTGGCGGCGACGCCGGTGATGTGATGGTGGTGCTGGACGTTTTTGGTGGGGGCGATGATGGTGCCCGGATCGTCCGGCGCGTTGGTGTTCTTAATGTTGACCCGAATGCCGGCCTCGATCACCGGGATCAGCGCCTCGTCGTTGAACACGGAAAAGCCTGCGTAAGCCAGCTCCCGCATCTCCCGATAAGTCAGGGTGTTGATGGCTCGCGGTTGCGCTACGATCCGCGGATCGGCGGCGTAGACCCAAGACACGTCGGTGAAGTTCTCATACAAGTCGGCGCCCAGGCCCTTGGCCAGGATCGACCCGGTGATGTCCGAGCCGCCGCGCGGGAAGGTCAAGACATTGCCCGCCTCGTCGTACGCGTAAAAGCCGGGAACGACGATGACCGCGCCTTCGGGCACTGCAAACTGGGCGAGTGCGGTGTAGCTGTCCTCGTTCACCTGGGCCGCCCCGGGTTTGCCGGTCAGTGTGATGCCAAGGGCCTTGGGGCTGACAAAACGCGCGTTCATTCCCAGGTGCGTCATCACGGCGGCCACCAGCTGGGCGTTCATGTGCTCGCCTTGCGCCATGAATGCGGCCTTCAGGTACGCCACACCGGGGTAGGTGGCCTTGGCCAACCGCTTTAGGTGCTGGCGCAGGTGCTCGACCACGTCGTCAGCGAGCCCGAAGTAGTGCTGAATCTCCGTGTAACGGGCCAAAATCACTTCGATCTGGGCCGCGGGATCCTGGCCTGCCAGCACCTGATCGGCCAGTTGCTTCAGGAGGTCGGTGACCTTGACGTCGCTTGGGCTGCGCTTGCCCGGGGCGGAGACCACCACGACCTGCCTAGTCGGGTCCTGGCGAATGATGTGAATGACTTTTTCCAGCTGGGCGCCAGTGGCTAAGGACGAGCCGCCGAACTTGATGACTTTCATGTTTCTCTCTCCGGTTTCTAATGAATTGGCTTCAACATAACCAGAGCGCGCCGCCAATGTCAAGGGTTGACGCCATCAGATTTTAATTGTAGGCTTGACCCAATCACATACGAAACAGATAGAGGTTGCGGTCGCCATTAGTAACCTGCCCGAGCATGACACGTGCGAGGAAGGCAGGCCAAAGGGAACACCGCCGAAATCCTCACCGCAGTGCACACGGTGAGCGGTTGGGCTGCTGGAGAACATCCGGCGGACTGTCGCAGAGATGCGGGGCGCTATCGTCAACGAATTGGACTATTTGACGTCCATCTGGCGAGCGTTGCCGGATGGACGTTTTGTATTCTAGGAGGAATCAGTTATGGCTCAGGAATTCAACGCGGAACAGATCATTGATTACATTGCCAAGGCCCCTAAGACCACGCCGGTGCACGTCACGCTGGCGGCGGCGATGGCCAGCCTGTCCAAGGTCCCGGCCGGGGTGCAGGCCTTTTTCGACAGTAAAACCGGACAGCTGTATGGCGATGCGGCGCTCATCTCGCCGTGGCTGGCCGCTAATCGCGCGGCGATCACGACGTTGCGGGTCGAAACGACGGGCCGCAACACGGGCGTGCCGATGCTGGACATCAGTCAGGTCAACGCCCGCATTGAACCGGGCGCGATCATTCGCGAGCACGTCACCATCGGCGATAACGCCGTGATCATGATGGGTGCCATTATCAATATCGGTGCGAAAATCGGCGCGGGCACGATGATCGACATGGGGGCCGTCCTTGGCGGCCGCGCCACGGTCGGCAAGCACGCGCACATCGGGGCCGGCGCCGTTTTGGCCGGGGTGGTGGAGCCTGCTAGCGCCACGCCGGTGATCATTGAGGATGACGTGCTGGTCGGGGCCAACGCCGTGGTGATCGAAGGGGTGCACGTCGGCAAGGGTGCCGTCGTTGCGGCCGGGGCGATCGTCATCGATGATGTGCCGGCAGGTGCAGTGGTGGCCGGGGTCCCCGCCAAGGTGATCAAAATGAAGGACGCGAAGACCGCAAGTGAGACTGGCCTGATCGACGCGTTGCGCAAGCTGTAGGAAGGCGAAACCATGGCAGTTTTATCTGAAGCCGATTTGATCGCGGTGCGCCGCTCGCTGCATCGCATTCCGGAATTGGCGCTGCACGAGATCCAAACCCAGGCTTACATTGAAGAGTTCGTGAAGCAGCTGGACTGCGCCTGGCTCAGCGTCAAGCACGTTCCAGCAGTGCCGACCGCGCTGCTGGTGCGCCTTGAAGGCACCGCCCCGCGCCGCACGCTGGGTTATCGCACCGACATTGACGCGTTGCCGGTCGAAGAACAAACCGGCCTCCCGTTTGCCTCCAATCACCCGGGCGTGATGCACGCCTGCGGGCATGACGTGCACATAACGGTGGCGCTGGGCATTCTGGCCTACTTTGCTGCGCATCAGCCAAAAGACAACCTGCTCTTCTTCTTTCAGCCGGCAGAGGAGGCTGAGTACGGCGGCAAGCGGGTGTACGACGCCGGCGCGTTTGCAGGCCGGTTCCGCCCGGACGAGTTTTACGCGCTGCACGACAACCCGGCCCTGCCGGCCGGCCAGATCGCCACGCGCATGGGCACCCTGTTTGCGGGCACGACTGAGATCCACCTGACGTTCACTGGCAAAAGCGGGCACGCCGCTTTTCCCCAAAAGGCCAATGACGCCATCGTGGCGGCCGCCGCGTTCGTGATGCAGGTGCAGACCATTGTGGCCCGCAACGTGGACCCCGTCCGCGGCGGGGTGGTCACGCTCGGGACGTTCCACGCCGGCACGATCGGCAACGTGATCGCGGGCAGTGCGCGGCTGGATGGCACGATCCGCGCGTTTCGCCAAGCCGACATCGAAATGATGCAGCAGCGCGTGCGCCAGATCGCCGAAGGGGTCGCCGCCACGTACGGCGTTCAGGCCGCTCTGAAGCTGATCCAAGGGGGCTATATGCCGGTCGAGAACGCCCCGAAGCAAACCGCCGACTTGATCCATTATATGAAGCACGCGCCGGCCGTTGATTTTGCCGAGGTGGCGCCGGCCATGACCGGCGAGGATTTCGGCTTTCTGCTTCAACAGTTTCCGGGCACCATGGTGTGGCTAGGGGTAAACGACCCGCAGCACAGTCTGCACGCGGCCAATTTCAGTCCGGACGAGGCCGCGCTCAAACCAGGCGTGGCCGCCTTGGTTGGCTTTTTGAAGCATCGGATGGAGGAAGAATAATGCTAGAAAATCACCCTATCTTAACGGCCCTGATCACGCCGTTTAACGCCCACGACGAGATCGATTATCCCGCGTTGGATCGGCTCATTGAGCGCCTGCTGGTCGAGCACACCACGGGCCTTGTAGTCGGGGCGACCACGGGGGAATCACCGACCCTCAGCCGCGCGGAGAAGCTGGACTTGTTTGACCACGTCGGCGCCGTCTTGGCCGGCCGGGCCGCACTGATCGTGAACGTCGGGACCAACTCGACGCGGGAATCCGTGGCGTTTGCCAAGGAAGCGTCGGCAATTGCGGCCGTGACCGCGGTGCTAGCGGTCGTCCCTTACTACAGCAAGCCTGGGCAGGCCGGGATGATCGCCCACTTTCGGGCCATCGCCGACGCGTCCAGCAAGCCGGTCATCATTTACAACATTCCAGGCCGCTCGGTGGTCCAGCTGTCTAACGTGAGCCTTCAGACCCTCGCGCAGCATCCGAACATCAAGGGCGTCAAGCAGTGCACGACCGTTGAGGACCTCGCCTGGCTGGTGCAGCACCTGCCGCAGGACTTCGCGGTGTACACCGGTGATGACGACCAGTTTGAAGCGGCGCTGAAGGTGGGCGCCCGCGGGGTTATCTCCGTCGCCTCGCACCTTTACGGCGACCAGATGCAGCAGGTGATCGATGACCTGCATGCCGGCGCCACCGCCGCTGCCGATGCGCAGATGGCTCGGCTGGTCCCGCGGATGCACGCACTGTTCGCCTACCCGTCGCCGGCGCCGGTCAAAATGGCGCTGAGCCGCCGCGGTGAGATTCAAAACCGGCTGCGCCTGCCGATGGTACCGCTGAATGACACCGAAACGCAGGTCGTGCTGGCAGCACTGGGTGAAACGGAGGACGAAAAATGACGCAAGTGTTAATTGCCGGTGTGTTCGGTAAGATGGGCCAGCAGGTGGCGGCAATGATGACTGCCGCAAAGGACCTCACGATCGTCGGCGGCCTGGCGCCTGAGGCAACCGCCAAGCGCGCTTTTCCCGTTTTCACCAGCCTGGAGGAGATCAACGTTCAAGCTGACGTCTGGGTGGACTTCACCTTGCCCCAGGCGGCGGCCACCAACGCCGAGTACGCCCTGACCCACGGGATGAACGCGGTGATCGGCACCAGCGGGCTAAGCGAACAGACGCAGGCGCGCCTGGGCGAGGTGGCCAAAGCGGCCGGCGCCCGGCTGCTGATCGTGCCGAACTTTGCCATTTCGGCGGTGCTGATGATGCAGTTCGCCGCTAAGGCCGCCAAGTACTTCCCGGATGCCGAGATCGTCGAGGCGCACCACTCGGACAAGCTGGACGCCCCGTCTGGTACGGCCAAGGCGACGGCTAAGGTGATTGCTGCGGCGCGCACCGAAAAGCCGCTAGCGCCGCACCAGGACGCCCCGGCGCGCGGTGAGTGGCTGGATGACGTACCGGTGCACGCGTTGCGCCTGCCGGGTTACGTCGCCCAGGAGGAAGTTCTGTTTGGTGCGGCGGGCGAAAGCCTGACCATCAAGCAAGTCTCGTTTGACCGGTCGAGCTTCATGGCCGGTGTGGCGCTGGCCGTGCGGCAGGTGCACACCCTGCCGGTGGGCCTGACCGTCGGCCTTGACGCATTGCTCTAACTTTATATAGAAGGAAGTCAGCTTATGCCTGAATTAAAACCAAGTCTCCAAGCCCTCGGCAATCGCCGGGTCGCAGCGGTGCCACCCAGCGCAATTCGCGCGGTGGACAACAAAATTTCATCGATCCCGGGAATCATTAAGCTGACGCTGGGGGAGCCGGACTTTGCGGTGCCGGCCCACATTAAGCAGGCAACCACGGCGGCGATCGAGGCGGATTGGTCCCATTACGCGCCGTCGTTTGGGTACGCCAAGCTGCGTCAGGAAATCGCCGATTACCTGGCGACCACGTTTGACGCGCATTACGCCGCGCAAAGCGAAGTCGTCGTGACGGTCGGTGCCACCGAGGGCATCCATGCCGCGATCGCGGGGCTGTTCAACCCCGGCGACACGCTGATCATTCCGACCCCCACTTTTCCCCTGTATGAGACCGTTGCGGCCGTGGCCGGGCTGAACGTGGTGCGGGTCAACACCGCCCCCCAGTACCTGCTGACGGCGGAGCAGCTGAAAACGACGCTGGCGGCGCACCCGGACGCCAAGGGGCTGGTGCTGAATTACCCGAGCAACCCCACCGGCGCGACCTACACGCACGCCCAGCTGCGGGCCCTCGCGGCGGTGATCGCGGATACTGATCTACTGGTGCTTTCCGATGAGATCTACGCCGAGCTCAGCTACGAGGCGCCGCACCTCAGCTTGGCCGCACTGTTGCCCAGCCAAACGGTGCTGATCTCCGGCCTGTCCAAGTCGCATGCCATGACCGGCTACCGCATCGGCTACCTGGCCGGACCCGCACCGCTGATGGCCCTGGCGGGGAAGATGCATCAGTTCATGGTCACCACCGCGGCTAGCCCGATGATGAAGGCGGCCGAGGAGGCCCTCAGTCCGGCGGGCCGAGGGGATGCCGAAGCGATGAAAAAGGTTTACCGGCAGCGGCGCGACCTGATGATGGCGGCGCTCCTGCAAGCGGGTTTCACGGCGCCAAAACCAGCCGGGGCGTTTTACATTTTCGCCAAGCTGCCGGCCCAGTTTGGCACCGATGACGTGCAATTCGTGTACGACCTCGCGGCGGCCGGCAGGGTCGGGCTGGTGCCCGGGTCGGTGTTTGGACCCGGCGGGGAAGGTCACGTGCGGCTGTCGTACGCGGCGTCGACCGAGAATTTAACGGCAGCCGCCCGGCGCATTCAGCGCTTCGTTGCGGCAAAGGAGGAGCAGTAAGACAATGGCAAAAGCGTATGTGGTGGCAATTTTAGGTGCGACCGGCGCGGTCGGCACGCGCATGATCGAACAACTGGAACAATCGACGATCCCGGTCAAAGAGATCCATCTCTTGGCGTCTTCCCGGTCGGCGGGTAAGACCCTGACCTTCAAGGGCCAGCCGGTGACGGTCGAAGAAGCCACGCCGGATTCTTTTAACGGCGTCGACTTGGTGCTGGCCTCCGCCGGCGGGGCGGTGTCGGCTAAGCTCTTGCCCGAGGCGGTGAAGCGCGGCGCTGTGTGCGTCGATAACACGTCGCATTTTCGCATGGATGACAGCGTGCCGCTGGTCGTACCCGAGGTCAATCCCGACGCGCTGAACCACCACAACGGCATCATCGCCGACCCTAACTGCTCGACCATTCAGATGATGATGGCGCTGGAGCCGGTGCGCCGTGCGTTCGGCCTGCGCCGCATCATCGTGTCGACTTACCAGGCGGCCAGCGGGGCGGGGCAAAGTGCCATCAACGAGCTTGAAGACGAGGCCCAAGACTACTTGGCCGGCAAGCAGATGAGCGCGCGCGTCCTGCCGGTGAAAGGGGCCGCGCGCCACTACCCACTGGCGTTCAACCTGCTGCCGCAGATCGACGTCTTCGAGGAAGACGGCTACACGCATGAGGAGTGGAAGATGATCCACGAAACCAAGAAGATCATGCTGGGCGACAAGAATTCACCGGCCATCAAGGTCACGGCCACCTGCGTGCGGGTCCCGGTGCCGATCGCGCACGGCGAGTCCGTGTGGTTCGAAGTGGGTGCGGGCAACACCCCGAGCGCCGATGAACTGCGAGCGGTCATGGCCAAGTTCTCGGGGCTGGTCGTCCAAGACGACCCGGCCCACCAGGTCTACCCGCAGCCCATCAATGCGGCGGGTTCGCGCGCGACCTTTGTCGGCCGGGTGCGGCCAGACCAAGAAACCCCAGGGGCGTACAACCTGTGGGTGGTGGCCGATAACCTGCTGAAGGGCGCGGCCTGGAACGCGGTGCAGATCGCTGAAGAACTGGTGGCGCGCGACCTGGTGCGCGTGCCGGCGGGGGCAGCGGCAAAGTTTTGTTAGGCTAATGGTCTGGGGCTGGCGGCAGCACCGGGCCATTTTTGCGCTTGCGTGAAATTAAAAATTCGGGTACGCTAGTCGGACTAGGATTTTAAGGAGAAACAAAATGAAAGTGCTTTTACCGTACCTGAAAAAATACCGCAAGGATGCCCTCATCGCCACGCTGGCGGTTCTCGTGCTCGTGTTTGCCACCCTGTGGCAGCCGCGGCTTTTGCAAACGGTGATGACGGCCATCATGGCCAAGGACCGGGCAGCGGTGTGGCAAAACGGCATCTGGCTGATTGTCCTCGCGGTGATCGGCATTGCCGGCGGGGTCGTCAACACGGTTTATTCGGCGCGCCTGGCCCTGGGCGTGGCGACCGACCTGCGCGCTGACATCTACCGCCACGTGCAAACGTTTGCTTACGCGGACATTGAGACGTTCTCGGCGTCCAACCTGGTGGTGCGCATGACCAACGACGTGCAGCAGATCCAAGGCGCGGTGATGGCGGCGTTCCAACAGGTGACCCGCATCCCGCTGCTGTTCTTCGGGGCCTTGGCGCTGGCGTTGACCACGATGCCGCAACAGTGGTGGGTGATCCTCGCCATGCTGGTGATCATTGTGCTGGTGGCCGTGGTCGCCTTTCGGCAGATGAGCAGCCTGTTTGGGCAGACCCAGCAGCTGATCGAAAACGTCAACACCGTCGCACGCGAAAACCTGATGGGCATTCGCGTGGTCAAGTCCTTCGTGCAGGAGGACAACCAGATCAAGACTTTCGCCAAGCCCTCCGATGAGCTGCGCGATGTGACCACCCGCATCGGCGAGCTGTTCGCAGTGCTGATGCCGGCCTTTTTCCTGACCGCCAATGTGGCGATCGCCGGGTCGGTGTATTTGGTCGGCACCCAGGTCCTGGCGCACCCGGCGTACATCGCCGCGGTGTCCAGCTTCACCTCGTACCTCGGCCAGATCTTGTTCGCCGTGATCAACGGGTCGTTCATCATGACCTTTGCGTCGCGCGCCTTCATCTCGATGGGGCGGGTGCGTGAGGTCTTCGATCACCAGCCCAGCATGCACTTTGCCCAAGGCCCTGCTAAACCGGTACGGGGGGACATCACCTTCGACCACGTCACCTTCACGTACCCGGGCGATGAGACGCCGACCTTGAAGGACGTGTCCTTTACCGTCCCTGCCGGCCAGATGCTGGGGATCGTCGGGGCGACAGGGTCAGGCAAAACGACCCTGGCCCAGCTGATCGCGCGCCTGTTTGACCCGGATTCCGGGCGGGTCCTGATCGGCGGCGTCGACGTGCGCGACCTGCCGGAGCAGACGCTGCGCGACGCGGTGGCGTTTGTGCTGCAGCGCTCGACCTTGTTTTCCGGGACCATTGCGCAGAACCTGCGCCAAGTGCAAAAAGAGGCGACGGCGGCTAGCATGCACCGTGCCGCGGAAATCGCCCAGGCGGCCGAGTTCATCGAGCGGCTGCCGGAGACGTACGACGCGCCGGTCGAGGAGCGCTCTGCCAATTTTTCCGGCGGGCAAAAGCAGCGCCTCGCCATCACGCGCGGCGTGATCGCCGACCCGGAGATCCTGATCCTGGACGACGCGACCTCGGCTTTGGATGCCAAGTCAGAGAAGCTGGTGCAAGAGGCGCTGGATCGCGACTTGAAGCACACGACGACGGTGGTGATCGCCGAGAAGATCTCCTCGATCATCCGCGCCGATGCGATCCTCGTGCTTGACGGCGGCCGGGTCGTGGGCGAAGGCACCCACCAGGAACTCGTGCGCGAAAACGCTATTTATCAAGAAATTTATCAAACGCAGAAGGCCAAGGAAGGGAGGCTGCCGGCATAATGAAAGACTTAAAACTTGCAGGCCGTTACTACTGGCATTACCTCAAACCCTACGGCTGGCCGTTTTTCTGGAGCGCGGTGCTGATCGGCATCAGCACTGCCTGCGTCGTGGTCGCGCCGACGTACCTGGGCCGCGCCATCAGCGAGCTGACGACGTACGTTCAGGCGTGGGCGGATCCGGCCACCCGCGCCGGCGCCAGCCTGACCACTTTTCACCACACATTGCTGTTCTACGTGCTGTTTTACTTCGGCGACGCGTCGTCTTTGCTGATCGCCTCCTGGCTGCTGGCCAAGGTCACCGCGTACTCCACGGGCACGATGCGCATCGGGCTGTTTCGCAAGATGCAGCGGATGAAGGTCCAGTACTTCGACCAGCACTCCGACGGCGACATCCTGGCGCGCTACACGAGTGACTTGGACAACATTTTCAACGCCTTGAACCAGGCGCTGATCGATTTTCTGCTGGCCATCGCGCAGATGATCGGCATTTTGATCATGATGTTCAACCAGAGTACTACCATGGCGTGGGTGACGATGAGCACGACGCCGGTCGCCCTGCTGATCGCCGCGTTGGTGATGAAAAAAGCGGCCGTTGCCGTTGATCAGCAGCAAACCGATATCGGCGCCTTGAACGGCTACATCAACGAGCAGGTCACCGGCCAAAAGGTGATCATCACCAACGGCCTGCAGCAGGACTCCGTCGCGGGCTTCAACACCTACAACCATCAGGTGCGCAAAACGGCGACCCGGGGCCAGATCTGGTCCGGGATCCTCAGTCCGCTGCTGTCGGGGATGTCACTGCTGAACACCGCCATCGTGATTTTCGCCGGCTCTTGGCTGGCGCTCGGCGGCAGTCTGAGCACCGGGGCGGCGCTGGCGCTGGTCGTGGTGTTCGTCAACTACGCGCAGCAGTACTACCAGCCGATCATCACGCTGACGAGCCTGTACGGCATGATCCAGCTGGCCATCACCGGCGCGCGGCGTGTCGATGAGGTCCGCAGCCAGCCCGATGAGGTGCGACCGGTGAACGGTAAGGCGATCGATCACATTGACCGCGCCCTGAAAATTGACGACGTCCACTTTTCCTACCTGCCGGGTAAGGAGATCCTGCACGGCGTGACCATCGACGTGCAAAAAGGCCAGATGGTGGCCTTGGTCGGGCCGACCGGCTCGGGCAAGACGACCGTGATGAACCTGCTGAATCGCTTCTACGATGTGGATTCCGGGCGCATCACGATCGACGGCACTGACCTGCGCGACTTTGACCTGGCGCAGCTGCGCCAAACCGTCGGCATCGTGCTGCAGGACCCGCAGTTGTTCTCGGGGACGATTGCCGATAACATTCGCTTCGGGGATCCTGACGCGGGGATGGACCGCGTGCTCGCCGCGGCCAAGCAGGCCAACATCCACGACTTTATCGAAAGTCTGCCAGATGGCTATGAAACCAAAGTCTCTGACGAGCAGAACGTCTTTTCTGCCGGGCAAAAGCAGCTCATGAGCATCGCGCGCACGATCCTGACCGACCCGCGCCTGCTGATTTTGGACGAGGCGACCTCGAACGTCGACACCGTGACCGAGGCGAAGATCCAGGCGGCGATGGACAACGTGATCCAGGGCCGCACGAGCTTTGTCATCGCCCACCGGCTGAAGACGATCCTGAACGCGGACCGCATCGTGGTGCTGCAGCACGGCCGGATCATCGAGCAGGGCAGTCATCAGGAGCTGCTGGCCCAGCACGGCTTTTACGCGGAGCTTTACCGCAACCAGATGGTGTTTGAATAGGAAGCAGGATGAGACATAAAGCGGTTTTAGCCCAAAGCACAAGGGCCTCCGCTGTGCGATTCGTTTTGAGAATCGTGCTGCGGAGGCCCTTGTCTGCGTGGCGTTGCTTGATGGAACGCGAATAGGGCATTTTGTCCTAGTCTTTTTTGATGCTTACGCCCCACCGGCGAGCGGCTGGGCACTCACCGGTCGGGGCGGGTCTTAGCGTTTGAGCGCCTCGTTGGCCAGGAAGAACCCGCCCATCACGCCGGCCTCGTCGTTCAGACCGATGCGGACAATGTAGTCAGCCAGTGGCGGCGTCGAGACGTAGCCTTGGTTGTGTTCAGCAAACTTGGTGCGGATCTTCGGCAGCAGCTGCTCTTGGTGCATGATGCCGCCGCCGAAGACGATGATGTCGGGTGACAGCATCATTGCCGCGTCAACGCAGGCAATCGCCAGGTAGTCGGCCTCCATGTCCCAGGCCGGATCGTCTGGCGCCAGTTCGGTGCCTTTTTTGCCGGCACGTTCTTCCACCGCGGGCCCGGCGGCCAGGCCTTCCAGGCAGTGGTTGGCGTGGTACGGGCAGCGGCCCTTGTAGGTGTCACCAGGCAGCTGCGGCATCATGATGTGGCCCATTTCGGGGTTCGAGAAGCCCTGCAGCAGTTTGCCGTCGTGGACGTAGCCGGCGCCGATGCCGGTGCCAACAGTCCAGTACAGCATGTTGCGGTGCCCCTTGCCGGCGCCGGCCAGCCACTCGGCGTAGCCGGCCTCATTGACGTCGGTGGTAAAGGCGTATGGCACGTCGATCGCGGCTTTCATCGCGCCGAGAAAATCGTAGTCGCGCCAGCCCGGCTTGGGCGTCGAGGTGATGTAGCCGTAAGTCGGACTGCTTGGGTCGATGTCCGCCGGGCCAAACGTCCCGATGCCGATCGCTTCTACCGGGTTATCCTGAAAGAACTTGATCACCGCCGGCATGGTTTCCGCGGGCGTGCCCGTGGGGATGCGGACCTGCTTTGCGACCTTGCCATCCGGCGTGCCGGTGGCGCACACAAACTTCGTCCCGCCTGCTTCGATTGAACCTAGAATCATTGTTGTCCCGCCTTTCGAAATCGTTTCCACCCTAGGATAGCGCTGCGGCGCGGGAAGTGCCACCCAAGTTTGCTGCCCCATATAAATTTTAGTGAGCAGCAAGAAAAAATTTGGCAGTTTGAAATTTTGTTTTTAATTTCTAGACATTCGTATACGCTTCGTGTACAATACTGTTTATTACTTCTGATAGGGGCGAGGCTGATGTTTGCCAAATATAAATCCGTATCGTTGATCCTGCGCATTGTGATCGGGCTGCTGGTCGGCTCGCTGCTCGCGTGGCTGGTGCCGTCCTGGTCCGCCATCGGGATCCTGGGGCAACTTTTCGTGGGCGCCTTGAAGGGCATTGCCCCGGTCATGGTGTTCTTCCTGATCATGTCTGCGGTGTCCGGTTACCAGTCCGGCAGCACCAACCACTTTGGCACGGTCATCGTCTTGTACCTGAGCGCGACGCTGCTTTCGGCCTTCGCCGCCGTTGGGGCTTCCTATCTGTTCCCGGTTCACCTGGTCTTGCCCAAGGCGGCGCACGTGGCTGCGGCCGCCCCCAAAAGCTTGGGTAAGGTCTTATCTGACCTGCTGACCAACGCGGTCGGCAACCCCTTAGCCGCGATCGTGAACGCCAACTACCTGTCGATCCTTTTCTGGTCGCTGATGATCGGCTTCGCGTTGCGGCTGACGTCCAAGCAGACGCGGGCAGTGATCAAGGAGCTTTCCGGCGCGATCACCGGGGTCGCACAAACCATCATTGAATTTGCCCCGTTTGGGATCGCCGGTCTGATCTACACGACGATCAGCGAAACTGGGTTTGCTGGCGTTGCCCGGTACGGTCAGCTGGTCCTGCTGCTGGTCGGCACAATGGCGTTCGTTTACCTGGTGGTTTACCCACTGATGACCTTCCTGCTCACCCGGCAGAACCCGTACCCCCTGACGCTTTGGACCCTCAAGCGGTCCGGCATTCCGGCCTTTTTCACCCGCAGCTCGGCCGTGAACATTCCCATTAACTTGCAGGCCTGCGCAGATCTTGGGCTCAACAAGGCCTCGTACTCGGTGTCGATCCCCCTTGGCGGGTCGGCCAACAGTGGGGGCGCAGCAATCACCGTTTCCGTGATGACGCTGGCGGCCTGCTCGACGCTGGGAATCCAGGTCTCCTTCCCGCTGGCCTTCCTGCTGTGCGTGCTGACGGCGCTGGCCGCCACCGGCGCGTCTGGGATCGCCGGGGGGTCACTGCTGATCATTCCGATGGCCGCCTCCTTGTTTGGCATCAGCAATGACATTGCCATGCAGGTCGTCGGGATCGGCTTTATCATCGGAGTTATTCAGGACTCCGTTGAAACGGCGGTCAACTCGGCCTCTGACCTGCTGTTCACGGCGACGGCCGAGTACGCCGACGCCCGCAAAAAAGGCCATCCGGTCGATATCAAAGCCGCGGTCCACGCCGCGGAGCATCAAGGCGATGCCGCAAGGGCGGCCATGGGTGACGCGGCCGTCCAGGAAAACTAGACCTGATTAAACCGCTGTAGAATCGCAGCGGTTTTTTTATCTAGAATTGCGGTTGAAACTGCCTCGGCTGCGGGTGGCTGTGGTAAAATTTGAGCAATCTGATAAAGGACAGGTGATACGATGAGTCAGGCAACGGCATACATTGAAGCAGTCAAGCAGACGATCAAGCAGCGCGACCCGAATCAGCCGGAGTTTCAGGAGGCGGTGTTCAACTTTTTGGCCACCATCACCCCGGTGCTTGAGCAGCACCCGGCGTACATTGCCGCCAGCATCCTGGAGCGGCTGACCGAGCCGGAGCGGGCCATTCAGTTTCAGGTGGCCTGGCAAGATGATCAAGGCCGCATGCAGGTCAACCGCGGGTTCCGCGTCCAGTTCAACTCCGCCATCGGCCCTTACAAGGGGGGCCTGCGCCTGCACCCCTCGGTCAACCTGTCGATCATCAAGTTCCTGGGTTTTGAACAGGTCTTTAAAAACTCGCTGACCGGCCTGCCAATTGGTGGGGCCAAGGGCGGCTCCGATTTTGACCCCAAGGGCAAGTCCGACGCCGAGATCATGCGGTTTTGCCAGAGCTTCATGATCGAGTTGCAAAAATACATCGGCCCAGACCTCGACGTGCCTGCCGGAGACATCGGGGTCGGCGGCCGGGAGATCGGTTACCTGTACGGCATGTACAAGCGGCTGCGCGAATCCGACCGCGGTGTTTTGACCGGCAAGGGGCTCAGCTACGGCGGCTCGCTGGCGCGCACGGAGGCCACCGGCTTTGGCCTGCTTTACTACCTGGAGGAGATGCTTAAGCATAACGACCAGACCCTTGCCGGCAAGCGGCTCTTGGTGTCCGGGGCCGGCAATGTCGCCATCTACGCGATTCAAAAGGCGCAGGAGCTGGGGGCCACGGTGATCTCTGCCTCAGATTCCACCGGTTATGTCATTCAAGAAGCTGGCATCGATGTGGCCAAGCTGAAGCAAATAAAGGAAATCAAGCGCGGCCGGATGAGTGATTACGCCAACGCGGCGCCCGGCGCTGAGTACCATGAAGGCTCGCTTTGGGACGCGGCGGTCAAGGCGGACATCGCCTTGCCTTGCGCCACGCAAAACGAGATCAGTGGCGAGCAGGCGCAGCGGCTCATCGACGCCGGTGTGATTGCCGTGGCTGAAGGGGCGAACATGCCGAGCACGCCAGCGGCCATCGCGGCCTATCAGCAAGCGGGTCTGATGTTTGGCCCGGCCAAAGCCGCCAACGCCGGTGGGGTGGCCGTGTCGGAGCTGGAAATGAGTCAGAATTCGCGGCGCCAGGCCGATAGTTTCGCCACAGTGGACGCTGAGCTCAAGGAGATCATGCAGGCCATTTTCCACAAATCCGTGGCCGCAGCCAAGGCGTATGGCCTGGGCGAGGATTACGACGCCGGGGCGAACATCGCCGGGTTCACGAAGGTCGCTGATGCCATGCTGGCCCAGGGCTGGTAAGAAGCGTCTGAAAATGCAACAAAAAACGAGTGTTGCCCGCTGGGCGGCACTCGTTTTGCTTTTGGCTGGGACGTCAGCTCAGCACTTCCTCAATCGCCTGGGCAAGCAGGGTAAGGGGGCCGAGTACGGTCAACAAGACCTGCGTCTGCTCGTCAAGCGCCCAGGCGGCGGTAAGCCAGGAATTAGGCCTGGTCGCCTAAATTGAGCCAGACGCCCGTTTTTTGGTCCAGCTTCTTGGCAATGACAGTAATGGCGGCAATGTCCGCTGCCGGAAGGAGGTTGATGTCAATCGTGTAGTTCGCGTCAAACTCGCGGCTTAACTGCTTCATCAGGGCATTTTTGCGCTGGCGCGGCGGATTTTTGACCTTCAGGATCAGGGTCGAATGAATCACCGCCATGCCGCTGACTTGGCCCCAGGGGAGGAACGTGCCGCGCCAGGCGAACACCCCGGTGTTGTCGGTGATCCCTTGGTGGTCGAAGATCAGGCTGGGGTGGCTGAGGCCGGACAGCAGCTGGACCACAAAGTAGGCGATGGCAAGGGCCAGCACGAGCCAGCCGACCATAGCCACGATGCGGCCAACGCCGCCGCCCATCATGGCGCCTTGGCGGGTGATGATGACGCCGGCAGCGAAGGTCAAAGCGAAGCCAACGATGAGTTGAAAGAAGAGGTGGAACAGGTTGGGCTTGATGGTAAGGGGCTTGATGTCGTTCAAAACAGGACCTGCTTTCTATGAATGAATAACGCTGCTTTTGATTGTAACGCGTTTCTTTTCGGAATGCTGGACAAATGATTAGGCTTTCCGGGGAAGACGTGTTATACTGAATCCAGTAATTGATGAACTGAAACAGTTGTGTTCATGCATAATGGATTTCTTTCAGCGATTACCAAGTTGTTTTGTCACTTAAGTATTAATGAAGGAGATTCACACATTATGCAACAGGGTACTGTTAAATGGTTTAACGCTGATAAGGGTTACGGCTTCATCACTGGTGAAGACGGCAAGGACGTTTTTGTTCACTTCTCCGCCATCCAAGGCGACGGCTACAAGACGCTTGACGAAGGCCAAGCTGTTAGCTTCGAAGTAGAGCAAAGCGACCGCGGCCCACAGGCTGCTAACGTTACCAAGCTGTAATCTACAGCGTTGGGAAACACCCATCCGGATTTCATCCGGGTGGGTGTTTTTTTGCGCAGCCTCTTAGCGCTTTCGCGCTTAGAGGCTGCCACTCGACGCAGGCATGCGGGAGCGTGCCTGCTAGAGCAAAACGGAACAGGCAGTCGCCTTGCCGCCTAGAGCTAAACCAAGCAGGAAGTCGCTCTGCCGTTTAGAGCAGGCCCCGTAAAAGAGCGGATGACCCATTTTCTCACCAAGCTCGAGGGCCAAACAACAAAGACGAGCAGACGCACCACGCGCCTGCTCGTCTTTTCATCTTATTTGTTTAGTTGTTCGAAAAACCGGATATACGCGTCTACGATCACCCCGAAGAACTGCATCGTCCCAGCCTCAAAACTGTCTGGGGTGTAAGGCTCCCCGCCTTTCAGGTGGGTCAGGACGTTGCCGATGTAGGCTTCCGGTTGTTGCAACGTTGGCATATCCAGCTCAGTCAGGGCGGCGCGTAGGCTGTGATTGGCGGCATACCCGCCCAGTGAGCCCGGTGAGGTGGTGACGACTAGTGCCGGCTTGCCCGCCCAAAGATTTTGCCCGCGGGGGCGAGAGGCCACGTCCAGTGCATTTTTCAACACGGCGGGGGTATCGCGGTTGTATTCAGGACTAAAGAACAGCACCCCATCGACCTGGTCAAGCTCTGCACGAAAGGCAGTCCAGGCCACCGGCGGGTCGTCGGTTTCCAGATCGGGGTTGTAGTAGGGCAGTTGGGCGATCGCAAGTTTCGTCGTGGCATACTGGGCCGGAATCAGCGTTTGAAAGGTGTCCGCGACCAACTGATTGTACGAGCCGTGGCGCAGACTACCGACAATGAAACCAAATGTTGTGGTCATCGCACTCATCTCCTTTTGCGGTCATTATAAAAGCCGCGCGGGAAAAGTTCTAAGCAAACGGCTCGGCCGCCAGCGAGGCTTGGGCGATGACTTTGGCGATGGCCTGCGGCGGCTGCGGGGCGCCGCCTTTCAGCCAGCTGGTGATCACTTGGATCGCCCCGCTGAGGTGAAAGGTAAAATAATACGTCAACATTTGGGGGTCCGTTTCGTGATACACCCGTTCATACTGCTGCAGCGAGGCCTCGCGCAGGGGATTCATGATGGCCAGCAGCAGCGGGCTGACGGTCAGGTTACGGATGATGATTTCGGTGGCCGCGGCGTTTTCCTTCAGCAGGCGCAGGATCGGCGTCAGCCAGGCGGCCATGTCCTCGCGGGGGGCGTCGACCAGCACTGCGACTTGGTCGATCAGATCCATTTCGATGGCCTGAAAGAGCGCCTGCGGATCCGCAAAATGGGTGTAAAAGGTGCCGCGATTCACATCGGCTTCGCGGCACAAAGCGGTAACGGTGATTTTTGCGAGCGGCTGGTGGGCGAGCAGCTGCAGCAGCGCTTGTTTGAGCTGCTCTTCGGTGGCTTGGGCCCGGCGGTTATTTTTCGTGCCGACCATGATGATGCCTTCTTTCCAACAAAAATGACGTGACTGTTGATTTAATGACACTCTGAAAAGGGATTGGCGGTTGAACTGCTGACGCCGTACTTGCATAATAGCATTATATCAACACCTTGTACGGTTAATGGAGGCAAATTTTGGCATACATCGAAGTCCGCAACGAATTTAAGAAGTATCAAATGGGCGAAACGGAAATCATCGCCAATAACGACGTGTCATTCAACTGCGAGGAAGGCCAGCTGACCGTGATCCTCGGGCCGTCCGGGGCTGGCAAGTCGACCGTGCTGAACATTCTCGGCGGCATGGACGTCCCGACGTCCGGCCAAGTGGTGATCGATGGCGTCGACATTGCGCGCTTCAACGACAAGCAGCTCACCGAATTTCGCCGCCACAACGTCGGCTTTGTGTTCCAGTTTTATAACCTGATCCCGAACCTGACCACCAAGGAAAACGTGGAGCTCGCTAACTCGATCGTCGATGACGCACTGGACGCCGAGGACACGCTTAAAGCGGTCGGCCTGGCGGAGCGCATCGATAATTTTCCTTCCCAACTTTCAGGCGGGGAGCAGCAGCGCGTTGCTATCGCCCGCGCCTTGGCCAAAAATCCCAAGCTTCTGCTGTGCGACGAGCCGACCGGCGCCTTGGATTACGAAACGGGCAAGCAGGTCCTGCAGCTGCTGCAGGATGCCTCGCGTAAAAACGGCAAGACGGTGCTGATCATCACGCACAACTCGGCGCTGGCACAAATGGCCGACCGGGTGATCCGGCTCAACGACGCAAAGGTGCGCGAGGTCACCGACAACGCTCACCCGCTGCCGATCGCTGAGATCGAGTGGTAGGGGGCACCGTGATGAAGCCAATGCGGAAAAATATGTGGCGGGAGATCGGCGCCAACAAGGGCCGCTTCATCGCCATCGTCCTGATCATTTTACTCGGCACGCTGACGTTTGTCGGGGTGCGCGCCGCCGGACCGGGGCTTGAGGACTCGATGGACCGGACCGTGAAGGACCAGCGCCTCACCGACGTGCAGTTGCTGGCGACCACTGGGTTCACCCAGCAGGACGTTAAGACGGCGGAACAGGTCAGCGGGGCCAAGGCTGAGCTGACCAAGTTCAAGTACGTCACCGGGGGCAAGGATGACCTGGCGATCGCGCTGTACGGGTATCAGGCTAAGGTCCAGCAGGACCGGCTGACTGTCACGGCCGGCCGGCTGCCGCACGCGGCCGGCGAGGTCGCACTGGATACCCGGGCTAAGACCGAGTACCACTACCGGCTGGGGCAGACCTTTACTTTCAGCAAGGACGCGGACTTAAAGCGGCGGGCGTTTAAGATCGTCGGGTTCGTGGATTCCCCGCGCTACGTCGATAACAACGAGCGCGGCTCGACCAACGTTGGCGATGGCACAGTACGCTTTTTTGCCTATGTGCAGCCCGCGCAGTTAAACCTCGATGTGGCCACGCTGCTAGCGGTGCGGTTTGGCAGTCTGCAGGATGAAAATAGTTATAGCGACGCTTACAAGGATGACGTTGCCGCCAAGCTCACCGCCCTAAAGCGTGCCTTCAAGCCCCGGGCCAAGGCGCGGGACCAAGCCCTTACGGCCGCGGCACTGAAGCCAATTGCTGCCGAGCAGGCCAAATTAGACCAAGCCAACGCCCAATTGACCGCCGCTACGGCTCAAGTCGAGGCGGCCTCTCAAGGCGCAATGACCACGACGCCAGAATTGACGGCCCAGGCCGCCCAGCTGGCTGCGGCGCAAAAGAAGTTGGACGCGGCCAAGCAAAAGGCGCGCGCGGCCATTCACACCAGCTACACGTGGCAGACTCGCGCCGATTTGCCGGGCTTTGCCTCGTTTGGCGATAGTGCCGACCGCATCGCGGCGATCGCCAACGTGTTCCCGGTGTTCTTCTTCCTGATCGCCGCGCTGATCACCTTTACCACCATCACGCGGATGGTCGAGGAGGCCCGCGGCCAAATCGGCACATTCAAGGCGTTGGGCTACGGTAAGTGGGCGATTGCGCGCAACTACCTGATGTACGCGCTGATGGCCGGCCTGCTGGGCGCAGTGGTCGGCAGCGTGGCCGGCAACTTGACCCTGCCGCGGTTCATCGTGTCGCTGTATGACATGGTGATCCCGCTGACGCCAACCATCCCGCTGATGTGGGGCAGTTTTGCCATCGCCTTGGTGGCGTCGCTGCTCGCGACGGTGGGGGCGGCCTGGCTGGTCACCCGGCGCGAACTGCGCGAGCGGCCGGCGGAGCTGATGCGGCCGGCCGCGCCGAAGTCGGCCAAGCGCATCCTGCTGGAGCGGATCAAACCGCTGTGGCGCCGGCTGTCGTTTAATCAAAAAGTGTCCTACCGCAATCTGTTCCGCTACAAGAGTCGCATGATCATGACGATCATCGGCATCGCCGGCGGTACGGGGTTGCTTTTGACCGGGTTTGGGCTCCGCGACTCGATCGGCACCACCGCCAGTCACCAGTACGACACCGTGTTTCACTACGATGCGACCGTCGCGTTGAAGAGTGCTGGCAAGCAAACCAAGGCGCTCAGTTTGGTCAAGGATTCTGGCAAATACCAGGCCCACCGCGTGATCAACGCGGACACTGGCAAAGCGAAGGCCAACGGCAAGCAAATTGCCGACATTAATCTTTACACCCCGCTTAAGCGCACGGGCCTGAACGGGTTTGTCACCCTGAGTCAGCACGGCGACCGTTATCAGCTGCCGGCCAGTGGCATCGTCATCGCGCAGAAAATCGCCAACCAGCTTGGCGTGCAAAAAGGGGATACCCTGACCTTCACGCGCACCGGCAAGGCCGCCGTGAAGGTCAAGGTCAGCGGCATCACCACCAACTACATTGGGGTGTTCGCGTACATGAGCCCGCAGGCGTACACCAAGGCATTTGGCCACCAGCCGGTCGCCTCGGCGCTGCTGCTGAAGCTGCGGCCGATGACCGACAGCCAGCGCAATCAGCTGGCGCATCGCCTACTTAAACAAAATGCCGCTTTGGGCACCAGCTTCAAGGCGGATGAAACTAAGTCGGTCGGTAACATGGGTTCATCGCTGAATCCGGTCGTGCTGATCTTCATTTTGCTATCCGGGGTCCTGTCGTTCGTTGTGCTGTACAATCTAACGAACATCAACGTCTCCGAGCGCATCCGCGAGCTGTCGACCATCAAGGTGCTCGGCTTCTACGACCGTGAGGTGACGATGTACATCGTGCGCGAAAACATTGTGATGACCATCGTCGGTGTCCTCTGCGGTTACGGGGTCGGGTACGGACTGCTGGCCTACATCCTGCACCAGGCCGAGACCACCCAGGTGATTTTCCCGGTCGTGCTCGCACCGCTCAGCTACGTCTGGGCGACGCTGCTGATGGCGGGCTTCACCGCGGTGGTCATGCTGGTCACCCACAAGCGGCTGCAGCGCATTGACATGGTCGGTGCGCTGAAATCAAGCGAGTAATGCCAAAATAACCGCCGCGGAAAAATTCCGGGGCGGTTATTTGATTGCGGTTCCGCGGCGGTCGACCAAATGGTGAAAGGTGCCGGGGGTCAGACACTGACCCAGCGCTTTCGGCAGGATGCCGGTGGCTACGGTTGCGGCCGGTTGCCAGACCAGGGTGGTGCCGGCTGGCAAATCCAGCGCTGACATGTCCAAGTTCGCGAGCTGTTCAAAGGTGGCCTGATCAACTTCACTTTGATACACCATCAGCAATTGGTGATAAGCAGTCTCGTTCAGGGTGAAAAAGGCTTCGATCAGCCCCGTCAAATTGAGGGTCGCAAGCGCAAGGCCCAGTTCCTCCAGGGCCTCGCGCCGGGCTGCCGCCTCTCCGGTTTCCCCAAACTTCACCGCTCCGCCAGGCACCACAAAGCGCTGCTTGCCGCCTTGTGTCCGGGGCGTCACCAGCACCTGGCCGGCATGCGTCACGATCAGCACAGCGCGGACGTTAAAGCGTTCATCTGGGTGAACAAAATAGCGGATGTCTTGGTCTTCTTGCATGTGCCGCCTCCTGCAAATTTTAGCTCATCATACCACAGTCAGTTTGCCGGCCGGTACGCCAGCAGATCCCCAGGCTGGCAGTCCAGCACCTCACAAAGCTTGGCCAAGGTGGAAAAACGCACGGCCTTGGCCTTGCCGGTCTTCAGAATGGACAGGTTGGTCAGGGTGATCCCGACCTGATTGGCCAGTTCGGTCAGGGTCAGGTCGCGCTTTTTCAACATTAGGTCCAAATTGATCTCAATCATCGCGGGCCTCCTCACACGGTCATGTCGTTTTCAGTCTTGTAAGCCAGGGCGGTCGTCCAGAGCTGCTGCAAGATCGCCAAGAAAAGCCAGACAATGGCGGGGATGGCGAAGAAGCCCAGCCCGATCACCATGAGCCCAGGGCCGTCTTCCTGGTCGGCCATCCGGTACCACTCCGGCAGACAGGCGAAAAGGCCCAGGGCCATCGTGCCGACTGCCCACTTCAGGCGGATGATCAGCGTTACGGCGCGCTGCGTGAACGCGGCGTTGGCCGTGATGCAGTCCAGCAGGCGCCAGGCGATGACGGCGGCGAGCCAGTAGCTGACCACGGCGACCGCCGCGCCCAGGGTGAAGCTCCACGCCGCGATTGGCCACTGGTAATCGCGCACCATGACCACAGGAAAGCGCGGGATCAGGCCGATGCCAAACGCCCCAATGGCGATGACACTGGCGATCAACAGCAGTTTTAACAACCAAATTCGCATCTTCATGATGAATCCTCCCAGCACTCGATGTCGCCATCGGGTTGATGGGAATAATTTAGCACGAGATTATCGACTATCGATAATCATTTATCGAAAAACGATAAAATCTTAAGGATTTGCCGCCGGGCTCAGGGTGATCACTTTAGTGGCGACCCGGTCGATGAAGGCTTGGTCGTGCTCGACGAACAGCATGGTCGGCTGGGATTTGAGGAGGCTTGCCGCGAGCTGATCTTGATTATAGAGATCCAGGTAGTTGAGCGGTTCGTCCCACACCAGCAAGTTGGCCGGCGTGACCAGTGATTTGGCCAATTCGACTTTTTTCTGCTGACCGGCACTGAGGCGCTCGATCGGGGTGGTGAAGGCCAAGCGTTCCAGGCCCAGTTTTTTCAAATTGTTCAGCAAGTCCTGGTAGTTCAGATGGTGGGCTTCAGCAAATGCGGCGATGGTGCCGGTGTTGTCCGCGTACAGCTGGCGGCTGAGGCTCCTGGTCAGACTAGGCGGGCAGGCTAGCGTGCCCGTCAGCGTGCCAGTAAATGTACCTTGCAGGGCGTGGAGCAGTGAGGACTTGCCGATGCCGTTGGGTCCGGCCAAGGCCACGCGCTCACCGCGGCGCACGTCGAAGGTCACCGGCGCAAACAAGGGCTGGCCGTCATAACTCAAGGTGAAGTCTTCAACGTGCACGTAGACGTCGTGGTGGTCGGGGCTGGTGTTGATGGTCAGCTCAGGCACGTCCTCGATGTTTTTCAGCAGCTGGGACTTGCCTGCGATGGCCTTGTCCATCCGGTGTTCGAGCACCTTGGACTTCTTCATCAGGCGCGCGGCGCGGGCGGTGACGAAGCCGGCATGGCCGGTGCCGCCGCTGCCTTTGACATGGGGATCGCCGTGAATGTCGCCTTCGCGGCTGAGCGACCAGTCGTGCTTGGCGCGTGAAGACTGCTTGAGCCGGCCGATGTCGCGCTTGAGTTTGGCGTTTTCCGCGCGCTCGTATTCGTTTTGCCGCTCGCGCTCTTGAGCATAGACACTGTAATTGCCGGCGTACAAGGTGATGGCCTGCTTATCGATGGCCAGGGTATGGTCGGTGATCGCATCCAAAAAGGTGCGATCGTGGCTGATGACGATGAAGCCGGGTTTAGTTTTCAGGTAGTCGGCGATGAGCTCGCGGCTGGCGGCATCCAGGTGGTTGGTCGGCTCGTCGATCAGGGCGAACCCATCCTCCTCGGCAAACAGCAGGGCCAGCCGGACCTTGGTCTGCTCGCCGCCGGACAGCAGGTTGAACGGCCGCCAGAGAATGTCGGGGTCGCCGTGCATCAGGTTCAGCTCGCGCTCGAGCTGCCACTGCTCGGCCGTGCTGGCTTCCTGCATGGCGTAAAGGGTCAGCTGCGTCTCATCCTGGATGGGCTGGGGGAAATACCGCAGCTTGGTGGGGACGCTGATCTTGCCTGCGTAGTCGTGCTGGCCTTGCATCAGTTCCAGCAGGGTCGTTTTGCCCCGGCCATTGCGGCCGACCAAGCCGAGGTGCCAGGACAGATCCAGGTCAAAGGAGACATCGTGAAACAGTTCGGTTTGACCGTCGTAGCCAAACGTGAGGTGCGAGAGGGTAATGGTTGCCATGAGGCGCTCATCCTTTCTGAAGGACGGGCCTGAAGCCGCGCAGTAAATGGCATTTGGACCACGCAAAAAGCCAGTCCAACCGGGCTGGCCAAGCGAGTCGTCTCGCCTGGTGCCGCCTGAAGTCTGCCATTGAGAAAAGTCGAGACTGCGCCCTTGCTTCAGGGCTTCGACGTTTCATCAATGGCTTACTTCAATGGCGACACCTTCTTCGTAATTTGTTGGGTCCACTATACCGCGCGGCTATGGCGCGGTGCAACTCTTTTTTTAAAAGGCTTGGGCGACCGGGACATCACCGCTGGCGATTTGGAGGGACTGCCTGTGCAAATCAGAGTTGACTGCCTCGACCAAGACCGTGGCGACGTCCTGGCGTGAAATCTGGCTCTTGCCCTTGGGGTTCAGCGTGATCTTGCCGGTGCCGTCAGCGTTGGTGAGCGCAGTTGGCTCAACGATCACCCAGTCCAAGGTGGTCCGGGTCTTAAGCCATTCGTCGGCGTAATACTTGGCAATGTAGTAGTCGTTGATCCCGGACTTGGCCCAGAAGCGGCGGTCCTGGACGTTCAGCGCGCTGAGGTGAATAAAGCGGGTGATGCCAGCGAGCTGGGCCGCTGCCATGGTCTTGACCGCTCCGTCTAAGTCAACGGCAAGTAAATTCTTACCACCAGAGCCGGCCGCAAAGATCACCGCGTCGCAGCCTTTCATGGTTTTCGCCAGCGTGCTGATCGAGTCAGTCAGGTCGAAGTGCACGGCGTGGTACTGGGCGGTGTCACCGCGGGCCTGAGAAACCGGGTCGCGGTACCCACCCACGGCCTCGTAGTCGTTCGTCAGCAGCGTTTCGACCACCAGTCGGCCGACTTGGCCGTTAGCGCCGGCAACAAATACTTTTGTCATAATGATCACTCTTTCTATAAGTTAAATGGATTGCAGCGGGACCTTGCGCGTCGGCGCAGGGAATGCGGCATCGATGATGGCCAGCTGGGCTGCCGTGAACTGGACAGCGAGGGCGGCGAGGTTGGCCGCCATGTGCGCGGCGCTGCCGGTTTTTACCAGCGGGATCACCGGCCCGCGCCCGGCCCAAGCGAGCAGTAGTTGGTGAACGGAGAGGTGCATCTGGTGGGCGAGCTGAACCACTGCGCTCGGCAGCGGGATCTGCCGGCCGTTGCCGGACCCGAATGGCGAGTAGCCCAGTAGCGGCAGGTTGCGCTGCTGCTGGTAAGGGATGAGATCAAAATCGATGCCCCGGGCGGCCACGTTGTACAGCACCTCATTGGCGGCAATGCCCTTTCCGCCTGGCAAAGCGCGAGCGGCCTTGAGGGCGGGCAGGTCAAAGTTTGATAGCCCGTACGCCCGAATGAGGCCGGCCTTTTTCAACGCCACCAAGCCGCTTAGGGTTTCGGTCAGGGGTGTTTCCCCCGGCCAGTGAAGGAGGTACAGGTCCAAGTAGTCCGTGCCCAGCCGCTGCAGGCTCTTCTCTAGGGCCAGCCGCATCAGCTTCGGCGTGGCGTGCCACGGATAAAACTTGGACACGAGGTAAAGCCGACTGCGGTCGTACGGCGCGATGGCCTGGCCGACCAAGGTTTCGGCTTTACCGTCACCGTACATCTCGGCCGTATCGATCAGGGTGAGCCCTGCGTCCAAACCCGCGCGGATCGCCGTCAGCTCGGCAGTACTTTGGGCGGCGGGGCCTTCCCCCAGCGCCCAGGTCCCGATGCCTAAAGCGGGCACGGTCACTTGGTTGATTTGAGTCGTTTTCATTGATGGCCGACCTCCTGACTACTTGCAGGTTTATCATAACACGCCTTCTGGGTGGGGTCGAAAGCGCTTGCCTGGTGGGGTAGAATACAAGGCAACGGAGGTGAGCCAAATGAATTATCAACTGAAGGGCAACGTCCCTTTTCCCATTGCATTGCTGCACTTAGACCGCGGCGATCGCGCGCAGCTCGAGGCCGGGGCAATGATCTACCACAACGGCCGGGTGACGCTTGAGGGCCACATGAACAGCAACGGCAAAACCGGCCTGGGCGGGATGTTGTCCGCGCTAGGCCGCAGCGTGACGTCCGGCGAGTCGTTTTTCATCACCACGGCCACAGCGACAAGCGATGGTGCCGAACTTGCCATTGCGCCGGGCAATCCCGGGGTGATCCAGGCCTTGACGCTGGATGGCGACCACCAGTGGTGCCTGAACACCGGCGCGTTTCTAGCCATGGACAGTACGGCCGGCTATTCGATGATTCGCCAGAAGGCTGGGCGCGCGCTCTTTGGCGGCACCGGCGGCTTCTTCATCATGGCAACCACCGGCACCGGGACGATGCTGGTGTCCGCGTACGGCGACCTGCTGCCGGTGGATCTCGATGGTAGTACCGATTACGTGATCGACAACAATCACGTCGTCGCCTGGGAGTCCACCCTCGACTACAGCATAGAAATCGCCAGCGGGACGTTTGGCTTCACGACGGGGGAGGGGCTGGTCAACCACTTCACCGGC
The DNA here is from genome assembly GCF_003946485.1 of Lacticaseibacillus jixianensis. GTDB lineage: Bacteria > Bacillota > Bacilli > Lactobacillales > Lactobacillaceae > Lacticaseibacillus > Lacticaseibacillus jixianensis. The sequence continues at coordinate 26,738 of NZ_RHOJ01000001.1, forward strand.
CGCGGCCGGGTGTACCTGCAGACGCGCAACGTGGAGGCGCTGGCGAACTTGGTCAAGCCGTACCTGCCGAATAAATCCTCGGATTAAGGCGAATGCCGGGCCCAGTGCCCGGTTTTTTACTAAAAATGGTGGCGCTTTCATGCCGAATCAGCTAAGGTAATAGGGAAGCCTAGTCGCCTTGGCGACTGGTGAACTTTTTGGCCCGGGAGGCATGTTGATGACCACAGTGTTAGGAACAAGGCTGCCACTGATCCAGGGTGCGCTGGCGGGGATCTCGCAGCCGTGCCTGGTGGGGGCAGTGGGCAACGCCGGCGGGCTCGGCGTGCTGACCACCAGCGACAAGAACGCGGCGACTTTGGCCAAGGCCATCAAGGCGATCCGCGTCTTCACGGCCGCTCCTTTTGCCGTCAATCTGATGCTCCAGCAGGATAATATCGCTGAGCTGGTGCCGTACCTGATCGACCATCCGGTGCCGGTGGTCACGACTAGCGCCGGCACCCCGGAACGGTTTGTGCGCGAGCTGCGGGCGGTGGGCACGAAGGTCGTCGCGGTCATTCCGTCGGTGAAAGTGGCGACTAAGATGGCCGCCCTTGGTGTGGACGCGCTGGTGGCCGAGGGCATGGAGTCCGGCGGCCACATCGGCACGGAGACGACCATGAGCCTCGTGCGGCAGGTGACGGCGGCGGTGGCGGTGCCAGCGTTTGCGGCCGGCGGCATCATTGACGCGGCCGGCGTGCGCGCCGCTGAAGCCCTTGGCGCGTGCGGCGTGCAGGTCGGGACGGCGTTTCTCGCAGCGCACGAGGCGCCCCTGAGTGCGGCTTATAAGGCGGCCGTGGTGGCCGCCGGCGACACGGCGACGGTGATCACCGGGCGCGCGTTGGGGGATGCCGTGCGGTGCCTGCGCAATCCGCTGACGGACCAGTATTTCATGGCCGAAGCGATGGGGGCGTCCAATATCGAGCTGCACGCCCTGCTTGATGGTAGCCTGGCCAAGGCCATTGCCGGCGACGTGGCGCATGGTACCCTGATGGCCGGTCAAATTGCCGGCATGGTGCACGGCACCGCGCCGGTGCAGACAATCGTTGATCGGCTTTTCCCGTGACCGCCAAAACCGGCCCCCACTGCAAAAGTAGGGGCCGGTTTTGATCAATCGCCAATGCGGCGGTGGGCCAAGCGCTTGTACTGGCGATCAATGCTGTGCACGTAGACGAGGCAGAAGACGCCCAGGCCGATCAGCACCGCCATCAAGAATGTGCCTTCATTGCCGCCGCTGTCGAGCGCCACGGTGAGAAGCGCGGCGGCCAGGCTTACATAGCCCGCGCTTTGGCCGATGACGTAGCGGCGGTGGTAGGCGGCCCGGCGCGCGATGGCCTGATCGTGAACCGCAGCCGCGACCGGCAGGTGCCGCAGGGGGCGGCGCGCTGCCTTGAAGGCCTTGCTGCTCAGAATGAGCGCAGCGATGCCAAGCAGGACGGGAATGTAGAAGGCCACCATCGACCAGTCGTGGCCAGAGTCGCCAACGATCGTGAAGCCGCTGCCCACGATGAGCAAAAACACCCCGCCAGCCATCGCCAGCGCGTGCGTGCCGGCCGCCTGCCAGAAGGTTTCGGCTTGTTGCATGGTCACGCAGCGCTCAACCGGGACGTTTCGCTTGGCCTGGGCTGCTGGTCGGGCCGCGGGTTCAGCGCTCGCCTCGGCGTGTGCTTGCGCCAGGCGGGTTTTGATCCCGGCGGTGGCCTTCAGCGTGGCGCCAATTGCGGCGTCCTCGTCTTTTCCGCGCTGGCGCTGTTGATTGTAAAAAGTGGTCATGGCGTCAAGCAACTCGGCTTGAGCCTTCCGGTTGGCCGGCGTGTCCGGCAACTCCTGATATAAGTCGGTGAGATAAGTTTTGAGGGTGTCCATAAGCGCCTCCTGCGGTCACAGCGATGTCGGTGCTATCTTATCACATCTCGCTAGTCGGCGATGGGCCGGGTAGCCAGCCGCTTGTAACCATTGCTGATCGTCTGGACATAGACAAGGTAAAACACGCCCAGGGCGATCATGCCGATCATCAGCGGGGCCCCAAGTTCTTCGTTTGCAATGGCGTTCATCACAATGGGCGGGAGCACTGAAAACAGGCAGCACAGGATCCCCACCATCAGGCCAATAGTGTAGGACTGATGATAGGCGGCCATTTTCTCATCGGCTAGGGCTTTGGTTGCGGGCGTCAGCGGCCGCTCGCCAATGCGCTGGCGCTGCGGCTTAATGCCCATGGCGCTGGTGATGATGGCGGCCACGCCGATGCCAAGCGCAAGAAAGAACATGACTGCAGCGATGGTGGTGTCATCAATGCCAAACGCGGCGGCAAGCGCGATACTCAGGATGCAAAAGGCCACGCCTGCCCCGAGGGTCAATGCATAGCGGGCGTTTGCCTGCCAGTAGCGCTCGGCGGTGGTTTCATCGATGGCGTTAGCGGCACTTGGCTGAGGCTTTGCCGCCTGGCGTGGATCAATCTCCAGCGCGGCAAGCACTTCGTCGATCGAACCCACCGCCGTAATGGCCGCGCCGATCGCTTCGGCCTCGCTTTTGCCCTCTGCCAGCTCCTCATGATAGTGATCGGTCATGAGGTCGAGCAGGTCGACTTTGGCCTTGCGGGTCGCTGCTGTGTCCGGCACGCCTTCAAACAACCCAGCCAGATATGTTTTCAAGGTTTCCATTGGTTATTCCTCCGTGGCTAAAAATTTTGAAACGACCGCTTGCGTCTGCACCCATTCCTTGCGTTTGGCGGCCAGCAGGCGCCGACCGGCCGCCGTCAGTCGGTAATACGTCCGCGGCCGACCATAAGAGATCTCGCCGGCGTAGGCTTCAATGCTGCCGTTTTTGACCAGACGGGTGAGCGTCGAATACAAGGTGGTTTCGCGAATACTGTACGCACCGCCCGTACGGTCGCGAATCGCTTTTTCCACCTGGTAGCCGTACGAGTCGCCCCCGGCCAGCACGGCTAAGATCAAGGCATCATTGTAGCCTCGCATGCTGTCGCTTGAGATCATCCACTCGCCTCCAACTACTTCATCTGATGCAGTAATCTTACCACAGCTGCCTTGGTGCAGTCTCGGCCCTGAGGCTGATATTGTGAAACAGTGGCGAGTGCGTGATATTAATTGTTAATACGGAGGAAAAATGCATATTTAGTTACGTTGTGGATGGCGAGCTTCAGCTGGCGATCCCGCGCCCGGCGCTGGATGCGGGTCCGCTATACGCGTTGATCGCGGCCGATCGGGCGACCTTTGAACGCTATTTGCCGTGGGTCAAAGACACGCAAACGGCGGCCGATGAACAGGCTGCGCTGACCTTATTCAACCAGCATTTTGGGGCCCGCACTTCGGCCAATTTGGTGCTGGTCGTCGCCGGTCAGCCGGCCGGAATGATCAGCTTCAACGGCTTTCACGATGAAAATGTTTGGTCAAAGCTCAAAAGCGAGTGGGCCGACTGAACTACTCCTTGGAGGCGCTTTCCCGATCAGTGCTACAATAATGGCGAAAAGGAGTTGATAGGATTGAATACGATGAAAGCATTGCTGCGGCGCAAGTCGGTGCGGACCTACACTGGGGTGCCGGTGACGGAGGACCAGCGGGCACAGCTGCTGAAGGCGGCTTACGCATCGCCGGTCGCAATGGGTCAGTACGATTCCATCGTGATGACCGTGGTGGAAAAGCCTGAGCTGCTCGCCCAAATCGATGCGGCCGCGGCCAAACAGTTTGGCCGCGAAAAAATGCTGTACGGTGCGCCGATGTTGATCATTTTGGCGACCAAGCTCAAGGATGACGCTAGCGATAATTCGAGCTATTCCAATGCCGCGACTGTGATCGAAAACCTCAACCTGGCGGCGGTCGAGCTTGGCCTTGGCGCCTGCCACATCTGGGGTGCGATCGCGGCGCTGGCCGGGGATGACACACTGAAGCAAGCGCTGAAGATCCCTGAAGGCTTCACGCCGGTGGGCGGCCTCGTCGTTGGCGATAGCACCGACGCCTACACGAAGCGAGACATCCCAGACCAACGCATTGCCACAGAAATCCTAGATTAATGACACCAAAAAACAGACCCGCCAGCATCTCACTGATGCCTGGCAGGCCTGCTTTGATTTTATTTACTTATCCCTCATTTATTCAGGCACAGGGGCAGTTGTCTGCTCGGCACTTTCTTTCAGTGCGGAGTCGCCGTTGCTGGCGATGACGTCGTGGTACCAGACCGATGATGCTTTCGGAATGCGGGTCAGAGAGCCTTGGCCCTGATCATCGCGGTCGACGTAGATCAGACCGTAGCGCTTGGCCATTTCGCCGGTGCCGGCCGAAATGACGTCCATGGCGGTCCACATGGTGTAGCCGATCAGGTCGACGCCGTCTTCATCGATGGCCTGGTGCATCGCCTCGACGTGCGCGCGCAGGTAATCGATGCGGTACGGGTCGTTCACCGCGCCGTCTTCCAGCGTATCGATCGCGCCGAGACCGTTTTCGACGACCATCAGCGGCACTTGATAGCGTTGGTACAGCCGGTTCAGGGTCAGGCGCAGGCCGCTTGGATCAGTCTGCCAGCCCCAATCGGAAGTCTCCAGGTAAGGATTTTTCTGGCCGGCGATCAGGTTGCCCTGACCAACGTTTTCGCTGGTTTTGGCGACGCAGGAGCTGGAGTAGTAGGAGAAGGAGTAGAAGTCGACCTTACCATTCAGCAGATCTGCTTCATCCGCCGCGGTCACGTTAAGCTTGATGCCACGCCTTTCAAACCGCCGTTTGGCAAAGCTAGGGTAGCTCCCGCGGACTTGGACGTCGCCGCAGAAGTTGTTGAACCAGTCGGCGCGCTGCTGGGTGGCCAGCACGTCCTCAGGCTTGGGGGTCAGCGGGTAGGCCAGGCCGTTGGCGATCATGCAGCCAATTTGATTCTCCGGATCGATCTGGTGGCCGCTGATCACGGCCCTGGCCGAGGCCAGAAAGACGTTGTGCAGCGCCTGGTACTGCTCGGTTTCGTCGCCGGAAGTAAAGAAGTAGTTCTCCTGCGCCGCATCGCGCAGGCCCAGGCAGAACAGGCGGCCTGCGCCTAGTGTGCCAAAGTTGATCTCGTTAAACGTCAGCCAGTACTGGACCAGCCCCTTGTAGCGCGTGAAGCAGGTCTCGGCGTAACGGACGAACATGTCGATCACTTTTTTATTTGCAAAACCGTTGTACGCGGTGATCAGGTGGTACGGCATCTCGAAGTGGCTGAGGGTGACGATCGGGGTGATGTTATTTTCCTGGCAGGTCGTGAACACGCGCTCGTAAAAGCGCAGGCCTTCCTCGTTTGGCTGCGCGTCATCGCCGTTTGGAAAAATCCGGCTCCAGGCGATGGATAGGCGCAGACTCTTAAGGCCGATTTGGCCAAACAGCGCAATGTCTTCTTCGAAACGGTGGTAGAAGTCCACCCCAGTGTGCGAAGGAAAGTAATCGCCGAGATTCAGGTCCTGGACGAAGCGGCGCGGCTTCGTTCGACTGCCTGAAGTCAGGTGGTCGGCGATGCTTTCGCCTTTACCGCCTTCGTTCCAGGCGCCCTCACATTGATTGGCAGCAAGTGCTGCTCCCCAGAGAAAATTATTCGGAAACGGCATGGGCATTGACCTCCGTGGCTTCTTGAGTGTCTGCGATCAGCGTGAGCAGCGGCTCGCCGGCTTTGATCTGTGCATTGCCGGTCAGCTCGGCGATGACATCGAGGTAGTCGGCGGTATTGGTGACCACGATTGGCGTCACCATCGAGTAGCCAGCTTTGCGGATCGCCTCAATATCGATCGTTGCGAGTAGGTCGCCGGCCTTGACGTGCTGCTCGGCTTTGACGTTGATGTCAAAATGCTCACCGTTCAGTTGGACAGTGTCCATGCCCAGGTGGATCAGGACCTCGGCGCCGCTGTCGGTGATCAGGCCGATGGCGTGCTTGGTTGGGAACACGGTCATGATCGTCGCATCGGTTGGCGCCACCACGCGGCCGTCTGACGGGTCGATGGCGATGCCTTGGCCGAGGGCCCCGGCGGCAAATGCGCCGTCTTCAACATCGCGCAGCGGCACCAGCTGACCGGTCATCGGACTGGCGAGCACGGTGTCGCGTTCCAGCCGTGGAGCAGTTGGAATCGCTGCGTCTTCGATGCCGTTGACGATTGGGTCATCTTGGTACATCACGTAAGCTGCGATAAAGCTTGGAATGATCGCGATAGCCAAGCAAATGCCGGCGTACATCAGGTCGCGCCCGGCGTTGTCGGTACTGAGCATGCCGAGAATCGCGAACAGGCCCATGCCGCCCATACGGTAGGTCTGCATCCCCAGTGCGCCAGTCATGGCGCCGGCAAGACCGCCCCCGATGCAGGAGATCACAAACATCTTCATGCGCGGCAGGGTCACGCCGTAAATGGCCGGTTCCGTCACGCCGAAGATCCCGGAGATCCAGGCCGGCAGGGCGATACCCTTGAGCTTTTTATCCTTGGATTTAAGCCAAATTGCGACCACCACGGCGGTTTGGGCAAAGGAGACCCAGGCAATCGAGGTCAAAATGGCAGTGGGGTTGCCGGCGGCCAGTGGGATCATCGCCATCACGACGATCATCATGTGCACGCCGAACATCACCAGCAGCTGCCAGGTCGCGCCTAAAACGAGCCCCGCCAGGATTGGGCTGAAGCCCATCAAGGCCTCGATGCCCTGGGTCAGGACCAGTGATACCGCGTTGGCTGCCGGGCCGATCAGCATGAAGCCGATCGGCACAATGATCACCAGCGTCAGCATTGGCACCAGGAAGGTCTTGACCACATCTGGAATGACTTTTTTGAGCCAGCGTTCTAGCGGCGCCGCCAGGGCCACCATCAGAATCACTGGCAGAATGGTTGAGCTGTATGAGGCATTGAAGTTCATGCCCCAGAAATTCAGGTCGATACCGTTGATGTTCGGGTGAACCAGCGCGGCGCCGATGATGAGACCCAGAAATGGCGTCATGTTAAACTTCTTGGCGGCATTGAAGCCGATGACGATCGGGAAGAAGTAGAAGCAGGCGTCCCCGATGGCATCGAGCATGATGTAGGCGCCAGATTTGTCCGTCAGTACGCCAGTGACCATCAGGATCACGGCGAGCCCCTTGATGATCCCGCCCGCACACATCACGGACAGGGCGGGCATCATGATGCCGGAAATCAGGTCGATGACGCGATCGCCAAATTTCATTTTCTTGGCAGGGGCGTCTGCTGCCGCGGCTTCTAAGTTGCCCACGCGCATCACTTCCGCGAACACGTCCGGCACGTGGTTGCCGATGACGACTTGATATTGACCGGCCGACTGCATCACCGTGACGACGCCAGCCATACTTTTCAGGCCGGCGGTGTCGGCGATGCTTTCGTCCTTGAGCTTAAACCGCAGCCGGGTGACGCAGTGCGTGAGGCCGAGAATATTATCGCGGCCGCCGACTTTAGCAATGATATCAGTTGCGAGTTGTTCATATTTAGTCATGATTGTTCCTCCTGAAAGATTATTCTTCCCGAAGGTTTGGCCAACTTAATGTCACCATCCAACGCTCTGACAAAATGTGGTGGTTAGCATTACTGTGCTTGCGCCCGGTAAACCAGGCGTTCGATGTGCAAGGTCAGGTAGCCGCACTCGGCAGGCGTGACCTGATAGCCGTGGCGATTGCTGAGAAAAGCGCTGATCTTCTGCGCGCAGGCCGCCGGGGCTTGGTAGCGCCGCATGATCAGGCGAAGCAGTTCTTCGTCCACCGTCGCCATCGGCTCGCCGCGGAGCAGGCGCTGGGCGAAGAACTTAAGGTGGGTGATAAACCGGCAATAATCCGGGGTGGTCGGATCCGGCTCGAAGTGGAAATGGAAACGCACGATGTTGACCATTTCTTGCATCAGCTGCGTGATCTTGGCCGCATCGGAGCGGGCGCTGCCACTTTCAGCGTTGACGAGGTGAAAGGCGATGAAGCCCGCCTCATCCGGTGGCAGTGAAACGTTGAGCTGAGCCTTGACCATCGTCAGTGCGGCCTGGCCCACGGCGTATTCGCGCGGGTAGAAGCGCTGGGTGTCCCAAAGCATGACGTTCGGGACCACCTCGCCAGCCTTGGCGCGCTTCACGGCGGTAAAAAGATGGTCAGCCAGCGTGAGCGCGGCGCCCCGGTGAAGGCTGATCCCGGTTTGCTTCGCGTGATCAATGATCTGCCCGGTCACCTGAAGGTACGGGTAGGGGATCTCGGCGACCAGCTGGGTCAGCTGCACAGTCGCCTCGGGTTGCAGGGTAAAGGTTTGAGAAATGTTCGTGCTCGCGATCTCGTCGCCCGGGCGTTTGCCAAAGGTGAGGCCGCGGCCGGAGACCACTTGCTCATGCCCGCTGCGATCGTGCACGATGGCAACGTTATTGTTCAACACTTTGATGATCTTCATGGCGGCGCCTCCTTTGCCAAGCGAGGATTGCTTATAAGCTAAGCATGTGACGGTAAAACGGTTCCATGGAATAATTTAAGCTTAGCAAACCTGGCGCCGCCACGGCAAGTAAAATCGTTGAGCGAATTAATTATTTCCATAAGTAAATGTGTAGCAACACTTGACCAACCGGGCCAGAGCGCTGTTGAGAATCAGCTGCTAAGTGCGTCCGCCTGCGCACCGTAACTGGGCTGCGAGCTGGCAACGCGGGAGTGCTTTGCTACGCTCAGTGCGCCGAAGCCAAAGTGCGGTTTCAACGCGCTGAGCTAGGCAAATCATCCCGCTAAGTGCGCCAGCCCTGCGCACCGTAACTGGGCTACGGCGGACAACGTGGGAGTGGCTAGCTGCACTCACGGCCTCACCGCCAAAAAACGGCGGCAATGCCGTGAGTTTCGCTATCCATCCCGCTAAGTGCGTCCGCCTGCGCACCTTAATTGGGCTTCGAGTTCGCAACGCGGGCGCATCTAACCTAGCCGTAAGCCTCACCGCCAAAATGCGGCGGCAATGCTTACGGCTAGGTTAGCTGTCCCGCTAAAACCGCGAACTCTGCGCACCTTGTAATTGGGCTCGAGCTGGCAACGCGGGAGTGGCTAGCTACGCACCAGCCCTCGCCGCCAAAAAGCAGCGGCAATGACTGGTGCTAGGCTACCCATCCCGCTAAGTGCGCCAGCCCTGCGCACCTTAATTGGGCTGCGGGTCGACAACGCCCGAGCATCTAGCTACGCTCCAGGCCTCGCCGCCAAAAAACGGCGGCAATGCCTGGAGCTAGGCTAGCTGTCGGGCTAAGTACGTCGACCCTTCGCACCTTACAAAAAAGGTGACAGCTACTGCGCCATCACCCACGATTCATTCTTGTTCGGCGTTCAGAAATGCTAAGTAGTGCGCGACGCAGGTGTCCAGAAACGCGATCGTCTGCGGGTTTGTCAGCTGACCCTGCGCATCAAATTGGGCATGTGCGCCGGCCAGCAGGAATTCATTACCAGGGAGGACGTGCGCGGCGATGGCCGGGGAATCCAGAATTTGCCGCAGGTGCCCCTGCGCCCGCACCGTCCCCATTGGCCCCAGTGCGGAGCCGACGATCATCACGCGCTTGCCAGCGAGGGGGTGCTCAACGCGGGAACACCAGTCCAGCGCATTCTTGAGCACCGCGGGGATGCTGTGGTTATGCTCCGGTGTCGCAATGATCACCCCTGCCGCGCCGGCAACGGCTTGGCGGAATGCTTCAACCGCCGGGCCGGGCGCGTTCTCGTCGTCCTGAGAAAACAGCGGCAGGGAGCCGGGTTCTAGTAAAGTCAGTGAAAAGCGGTCAGCGTAGCGCGTCCTCATGTACTGCAGAAGCTGTCGATTTGTTGAACCAGACCAGTTGTTGCCAACGATCCCAACCAGATTGATCATGTGTGCGCCCCATTTCCTTTGATACCTCCATTATCTTGGTTGGGGGTGCCGGTTGCAAGCTTGCTATGGCAGCTCGTTTGCCGCAATCTGGGCCAGCGTATCCAGTGAAGGAATGAAGAAGACCTCACCGGTTTCGGGCGTGGAGAAGTCCAGCAGGCGGTCTGATTGACTGAACATGTTTTGGAGCATGCGCTTGGTCACCGTCCAGTGTCGGGCGTAACCGATAAAGTAGGTGCCTTTCACATTCTTGGCCGCATCGGCGAACGGGACGTTCATCCGCACGATCTTATGCTCGACACCACCTTCGTTGTCCTGCGAGGCGACGTTGTGGGCGTTTGCCAGCTTTTCGTCGTCTTCCAGCTCGACGTCGTTGAACTTTTTGCGCCCGATGGCCTGCTCCTGCTGCTCGACTTTGAGCTGCTCCCAGGCGTCCAGGTCGTGGCGGTATTTCTGGGCAAAGGCGTAAGAACCGTTGATAAAAGCGGGGTCCTCATCGCCGACCACCGCGTACGCTGGGGTCTGCAAGGCGCTAGGGTTCTCGGTGCCGTCCACGAAACCGATGATGGCGCGGCCCTCAAAGTAGCGAAAGCCGTGGGTCTCGTCGAGCGTCGTCACGTTGTGCTCGATGCGAGTCATGATCTCGGACAGGATCTCGTACGGCACTGCCGAATTGTGCGCGCGAATGTGGAAAAAGAGGTCCGCCGGGGTGGCCACCGCCGTGTGCTTCGGCCCGACGATCGGCTGAAACGCCTCCAGTTCGGCGGGCCGCTGGGCGTCGGGAAACAGGTAGTCCCAGGCCCGACGCGACAGCCCGAACGCGACGGCCAGGCCGGCGTCCGGATAGCGGATGTTCATGCTGTTGATGAAGGCGGGCAGGTGCTCAGCTAGGTCTGAAACGGCGCCCAAGTCACGACTTTGATCCTGACGATTGAGGTCCATGGTGACAAAGATGATGCTGTCGCCGGCGTCTTTGTAGACGTCTTGGACCCGCGTTAAATCGATTGGCATATGATCCCCTCCAAATTAGAATTGTTACAATTCGAGGATAGCATAGAACCAATGACAGCGGTACCAATTTTACATAGAATATTTTGCACAATTGAACTCGCCCCAACGACTCGCTGGTCTAAGTGGCTGAACAGGGCCTATCTGGACGATAGGGCCAGGTTAGTCAGCTTGCTGAAGGCAGCGGCCCTAGCGCGACTGGCGGTCCGTTGATAAACTGACCGGCATCTGGTATCATGGTGCGAATGTATGCCATCTATAGAAGAAAAGCGAGGTAGCGAAGTGCTAACTGTTTCTAACGTCTCAATGACGTTTTCCGACCGGACACTGTATTCCGACGTCAACCTGAAGTTCACGCCAGGCAACTGTTACGGCATCATCGGTGCCAATGGCGCAGGCAAGTCCACCTTCCTGCGCATCCTGGAGGGCAAGCTGACCCCGACTGAGGGCAGTGTGACGCTGGATCCAAACGAGCGCATGAGCTCCTTGAAGCAGGATCACTTTGCCTTCGATGATCAAACTGTCATGAACACGGTGCTGCAGGGTTACACCCGGCTGTACGCGGTGATGACAGAAAAGGATGCCTTGTACCAAAAGGCCGATTTCACTGAGGCAGACGGGAACCGCGCCGCCGAGCTGGAAGGCGAGTTTGCCGAAATGGACGGCTGGAACGCCGAATCTGACGCCAGCCAGCTGCTGCAGAGCCTGGGGATCCCTGAGGCGCAGCACCAGAGCCTGATGAGTGAGCTGCCGGAAGGCGAGAAGGTCAAGGTGCTGCTGGCGCAGGCCCTGTTTGGCAAGCCTGACGTTTTGCTGCTGGACGAGCCGACCAACGGACTGGATCCCCAGACGATCGCCTGGCTGGAGGACTTTCTGGCCGATTATCAAAACACAGTCTTGGTGGTCAGCCACGACCGGCACTTCCTGAACGCCGTTTGCACGATGATGTGCGACGTTGACTTCGGCAAGATCGAGCTGTTTGTCGGCAACTACGATTTTTGGTTGGAAAGTTCAAAGCTGGCCCAGCAGCTGCGCAGTCAGCAGAACGCGAAAAAAGAGGAGCAGATGAAGCAGCTTCAGGACTTTATCGCGCGCTTTTCGGCGAACGCCTCGAAGTCCAAGCAAGCGACCTCAAGAAAGAAGCAGCTGGAGAAGATCACGCTGGATGACATCAAGCCGTCCAGCCGCAAGTACCCTTACATCAAGTTCACCCCGGAGCGCGAGATCGGCAATGACCTCCTCCGGGTGGCGAACGTGGCCAAGACCATCGATGGGGAGCAGATCCTCAGCAACGTCTCCTTCATCCTGCGGCCCGGCGACAAAACCGCCATTATCTCGCGTTCGGACGTCACGGCCAGCGTCTTGATGCAGATCCTCGCCGGCACCATGACGCCCGACACCGGCAGCGTGACCTGGGGCGTGACCACCTCTCGCGCCTCGATGCCGCGCGACCTGAACCCGGAATTTGCCGACGAACGCCTCGACATCCTCGAGTGGTTGCGGCAGTTTGCCAGCAAGGAAGAGTCCGATAATACGTTCCTGCGCGGGTTTCTCGGGCAGATGCTGTTTCGCGGCGACGACGTCTTGAAGAAGACGCCGGTCATGTCCGGGGGCGAGAAGGTCCGCGCCTACCTCGCCAAAATGATGCTGAGCAAGGCCAACGTGCTGCTGCTGGACGATCCGACCAACCACTTGGATCTGGAAAGCATCACGGCCCTGAACGATGCCCTGATCGATTTTCCTGGCTCGCTGATCTTCACCAGCCACGATCACCAGTTCATTCAGACCATCGCCGATCACATCATCGAAGTCGGACCGAAAGGCATTGTCGACCGTGCCGACACCAGCTATGACGAATTCATGGCTCATGAGATCGCGCAGGCCCAGGTCGCAAACATCTACTAGCAGCGCCCAATCTAAGATTAGTGCCGGTGCGTGAGCCAACTTGCCATCGGCGCGTCGCTACACCCAGCCACGCAAACACCCCTGCACCGCGATTCACTTCGAATCGCGATGCAGGGGTGTCGTCGTTGTTGGCTAACACCGCTTTGGGTTTAACCCTCGCGTTACTTGTTCATAGCAGTTTCAGTAGATCGTCTGGCTGCTTCAGGCGGTAGGCGATCGGTTCAAACGCCGGGGTGGGTTGAGGCGTGGTCCAGGTGGCCAGGCCAAACGCGACTTCGGCATCGTGGGCGGCCTGGGCGTCTGTCAGGGTGTCCCCGATGTATAGCAGGGTCGAGCGGTCGGCGTTCAGCCGCTCGGCCGCAAGCAGGATCGGGTCCCCGGCCGGTTTGTCCCGTTTGGCCTCACCGGTGGTAACGTGGGTGTCCGTATAATTGCTGAAGTGGTAGCGCTGGTCGTCGATGGCGAACTCAGCCGCACTTTTGGCGGTCACGATCGCGATCTTGGCGCCGGCTTTCCGCAGCTGGGTCAACACCTCAGGAAAGTTGCCGACCCAGCCAGACAGGTCTGAGAAGGCCAGGGAGTCGTCGATCCACTCCTGGATCGCGGCGGCGTTCGCGGCCGGTTCCGTGAACCCGAGCCGATTCATTGTCGCCTGTGAGGTGATCCCGTTGGAAAAGGTGAGCTCCGCCAGTGCGTAATCTTTACCGTGGCGGCGCATCATGCGCTGTAAGCCGTGCAGGTACATGTTCGGTGAATCGATCAGCGTGCCGTCGATGTCGAAAACAAAAGTGTTCATAAGCTTCCTCCTAGGTTCAGTATAGCGGAAAGCAGCCCGGGCGGGGGACAAGAAATCTTCGGCCAAAGAGAGGCGAATCGGCGTTGACAGGGCGGTGAACAAATGTTTGGATTAGAGGTAAGAAATGGGGGCGTTCATATGCGGATCATGCATACGGCCGATTGGCATATCGGCAAACGACTGGCCGGCTTTGACCTGGCGGCGGACCAAGAGGCGGTGTTTGAGGAACTCGTCAAGGTGGCGGCGCGAGAGCAGGTCGACGCGATCATCATTGCCGGTGACTTGTACGACCGGGCCAACCCCAGCGAGGAGTCCGTTCTGCAGGTCAATCATATGCTGAAGCGGCTCAATCGCGAGCTGCACTACCCGCTCTTGGTGGTGTCGGGCAATCACGACTCGGGGGTGCGCCTGGGGAGTGGCCGGGAGTGGTTTGATGCGACGGGTCTTTTCATGCACACCACCCTGGCAGAGGCCTTCACGCCGGTCGTGCTTGGGGACACTCAGTTTTTCCTCCTACCCTACTTTGAACCGGTCGCCGCGCGGCTGTATTTTGACGACGCGACGTTGACGAACATCAACAAGGCGATGCACCGCGTCAGTCAGACGCTCCAGCAGCAGTTTGACCCGGCCAAAAAGCACGTGCTAGTGGCCCACTTTTTTGCGGCCGGCAGTACGCATTCGGAGTCTGAAACGCTGGTCAACGTCGGCGGTCTCGATGCCGTGGCCGTTTCCGATCTGGCGGCCTTTGATTATGTGGCGCTGGGCCACCTTCATAATCGCCACGCCCTCAATGAAGCAAAGGTGCAGTACGCCGGGTCGCTGCTGAAGTACTCAGTGTCGGAGGCCCACCAGGAAAAAGGAGTCTACATTCTGGACACCGAGACGATGCGGCGCAAGTTCGTCAGCATCAAGCCCCTGCACGACCTTCAGCACTTGACCGGGACCTTTGCGGGGTTTGCGGACCCCGCCGGTTTTTCTGCCGCAGAGCGTGACGCGTACACCGCGCTGACGCTCAAGGACGACACCGTGATCCCCAACGTGATGGCCACTTTGCGGAAGATCTTTCCGCGGCTGATCGGGCTGGACCGCGAACGTCAGGTCGATCTGGGCGAACAGCCGCACGCCAACGTTAAGCTGGCACCCACTATGCTGGTGGCGGAGTTTTTCCACCAGGTCACCGGCCACGAAATGAGTGCAGAGCAGCTTGAATGGGCGAAAAGTGCGCTGGTCAAGGCAAAGGAGGAAGACTAATGCAGCTGCAGACGTTGCGGATGGAATTTTTCGGGCCGTACCGGGACGAAACGGTCGATTTTGCAAGTTTTGACGACACGCCGCTGTTCTTGATCACCGGCAAGACCGGCAGTGGTAAGACTACCATCTTCGACGCGTTGGTGTTTGCGTTGTACGGTGACACTTCTGGTGATGAGCGCAGCGGGGATGAGATGCGCGCCAACTTCGCCACGCCGGCCCAAAAAACGCGGGTCACGCTGCGGTTTCACCATAATGGTCACGATTATGAGATCTGGCGCGAACCGGCCCAGGCCCTCGCCAAAAAGCGCGGCAAAGGGACCACTGCCAGCACCATGAACCAGTGTCTGACCGTTTACACGGATGGGAAAGAAAGCGGCCAGTGGACCAAAAAGCGTGACGTCGCCCCCCGGATCAATGACCTGCTGCATCTGGACGCTGATCAATTCCGGCAGATCATCCTGCTGCCGCAGGGCCAG
Source organism: Lacticaseibacillus jixianensis (assembly GCF_003946485.1). Lineage (GTDB taxonomy): Bacteria > Bacillota > Bacilli > Lactobacillales > Lactobacillaceae > Lacticaseibacillus > Lacticaseibacillus jixianensis. Next base: position 42,018 of record NZ_RHOJ01000001.1, read on the forward strand.
TTTAGGCAGTTTTTGGATGCCAATTCCGATGATAAGGGTAAGCTCTTGCAGCGGCTTTTTGGGACCGGCATTTACGCCCGCTGGCAGGAGGCGGTGAAGCAAGCGGCCAAAAGCGCCCAAGCCAAGGTCAAACATACCAGTGATCAGTTGACCACGCTTGCTGGCCAGTTTGCCTACGCTAAGGACCACCAGCCAGCCGCCGCAACGCTGACGGACCAGCTCGCGGCAATGAAGCAGACGGTCATCGTGATGCAGGCGGACAGACAGGCGGCAGAGAACGCGCTGAAGCAGGCGGAGGCGGCTTACGAAAAGGCGAATCAGGCCTATCAAACTGGCAGTCAGCTTCAGCAGGCCTTCGCCCAGCAAACGGCGGCCACTGCCGCATTAGCCGAGCTGGCCGCTGCGGCCCCGAAGCGTGCGTCCCAGACCGCCCGCCTCGCCCAGCTCGAATGGGTGGCAGCACACACGGCCGATGCGGATCGGCTGGCCGGCCAGCGCGCAGAACTTACCACCTTGGCCCAGACCCTAGTGCGCACGACTGCCGCCTTAAGCGCCGCTCAGGTCAAGCTGGCGGCTGCCCAGCAGAGCCAGGCCGCATTGGCGGCCAAGGCCGCTGACGTAGCGGCCGCCCGCACGCGCCTGCAGCAGTTGGCCGCCCTGCGGCCACAACTGGAGCGGGTCGCTGCGCTGCAGCAGGCGCAGGCGCTCGCCCAGACCCAGTTGCAAGCCGCAACCACCAGGCACAAGGCGGCGCAGACGCAAGCAGATCAGATTGCGGCGGCGCTGAAGCAAAACGCGGTTAAGATTCAGCAGCTGATGGCGGCAGATCAAGAGCCAGCCTATCAGGCGCAAGCCCTGCGTCTGGCCGCGCTGAAGCCGGTGTACGAGCAGTGGCAGGAAGTAACGCGCGACCTGGATAAAGCGCAGCACGAAGCCGCTGCGGCCCGGACGACGGTCGCCAAGGCCGCCAAGGCGGCCGCGGGCGCGCAGGCCCAGTACGTGAAGCGCCATGATGCGCAGCTTGCGGCCCAGATCGCCAACTTGGCAGGGCAGCTTTCCCCGGGGGCGCCCTGCCCGGTGTGCGGGAGTACCGACCATCCGCACCCAGCTGCCGGGCGCACTGCGGCCTCCGTTTCAGAGGAGGACGTTGAGCGTGCCGACGCTGAGCGGCAGACGGCTCAGCGCCGCTTGGCTGAAGCTCAGGCAACCCTTGATCACGTGCTGGCGAACGCAGCCAAACTGACGACGCAGCGGGCGGACTTGGCCGCGGAACTGGCTGAAGACGGTGCGGCGGCGCAGGCGTACCAGCAGCTTGTTGATCAGGTCGCCCAGCTTAAGCAGGCGGTGGCAGCACAGCAAAGTGCGCTTGCCCGGTTGCAGCAAGAGGGAGACCGCCTGCAGCAGGCCCAAGCCAGTGCGGCGCCTGCGCTGCAGCGCGCCGAAGCGGCGGCACATCAGGCGGATACTGCTTTGAGCAGTGCCGAGGCCGCCCTTGCAACCGCCCGGCAAGCTTTACCAGAGGCGGCGCCGGCACTTTCGGCGCTGACGGCCGAGCAACATGAACTGCAGGCCCAGATCGAGGCCTACGAAACTGCGCAGACGCAAAATCAGGCCGCGCTGAGCAGCGCCAAGGAAGCAGTCGCCAGTGCCCAGGCGACCAAGGCGGCGCAGGAGACGCAGCAGACCACGCTCCAAACGGCGCTCGGCCGCGCCCAAGCAGACTTTACGCAGGCGCTTGACGAACACCTAGGGACCGCCGCTAACTTTGCGGCGCTGCGGACGCAGATCGACCAAGTCGCTCCGCTGAAGGCCACCCTGGAGGCGGCCAAGGCGCAGCAAACCGCGCAGACGGCCCTGCTGAAGCAAGCCACTGCGCAAATCGGGGACGCGGCGGCACCGGATCTCGCAGGCCTGCAGCAGGCCCGTGAACGGGCCGCGGCCGCGCAGCGTGCTGCGCAAGCAGGGACCGTGGATGCCCTGCGCCGGCTGGAGCAAAACCAGGCACTGATGACCCAAATCGAGGCCGCCTTTTCTCAGAACAAGGCGGCGCAAAGCAAGGCTGACGCCCTGGCCTCACTGGCGGATGTGCTAAACGGCAATAATGATCGTAAGCTCTCGCTGGAGCGCTTCGTTTTACGCGCGTACCTTCAAGAGGTGCTGCGAGTCGCCAATTTCCGCTTCAGCAAACTCACGGCCGGGCGCTACCAGTTTCAGCTTCACCAAGAGCCCGGCAGCTATCGCAACGAGTCTGGACTGGAAATCGATGTGTACGACGACCAGGTCGGGGCGACCCGGTCCGTGCACACCTTATCCGGTGGTGAAAGCTTTATCGCCGCTCTTAGCTTAGCCTTGGCGCTTGGCGAGGTGATTCAGCGGGAGGCCGGCGGGATCGCCATCGATGCGCTTTTCGTGGATGAAGGTTTTGGCTCGCTGGATTCGGCTAGCCTGCACACGGCGATGGAAGCGCTGGAAACCATTGAAGGCCAGGCCCGCATGATCGGCATCATCAGCCACGTGGCCGAACTGCGGGCGACCGTGCCGGACCAACTGCAAGTCAACGCGACGGGCACGGGTGAGAGTCACCTGCATGCCGTCCACGCCGATCGCTGAGTTAGCAATTACCTGTGAAGTGTGCTAACGGCGCTGATAAGTGGTACACTAGTGGCGTTGAGGACGATGTTGTTCCCCGACAAAGCCACGGCAAAAGAGGCGAGAATGATGGCAGGAAAGCTTAGCAAGGAAGAGCGCAAAGCGCTGATTCAAGAAGCTGAGAAGAAGCGCTCTGAGCACCCAGTAAAGAAGTCTGAGTCAGGGTTTGCCACAATCGACAAAGAAGCCGAGAAGCTCGAGAATGAAAACTAAGATCTTTAATCTTTGTAGTCGCCAGTGATGGCGGCTATTTTTTATGGTGCAAAGGGGCGACGTATTTAGCCCGACGGCTAGCCGCTACGCATGTCACCCTGTACGCCATAAATGGCTACAGGGTGATCATAGCCCAAGCCATTGCCGGCGTTCTTTGCCGGCGAGGGCTTGGGTGTAGCTAGCCGCTCGGGCGTTGTCGCCCCGGCGCCCAGTTAAGGCAAGGTGCAAAGGAGAGGTCTGGCAACTGGGGCGGCCCCACCAGACCGCACGAAAATGAACAAAATGGATTATTCCTGTTAAATTTGTTGTGGGCCACCTGCTGGGGTATAATCGACTCAATTAGGTGGAGGTAGTCATGACAGGCGAAGAGATCCGGCGCGGGGAGTTACTTTCGCGCATCAATAATGTGCTGGTCCAAGGCGGCCTTGCGGGGCAGTCGATGGCGTCTTTGGCCAAGGCCGTGGGCGTTAGCCGCGGGAAGCTCTATGTTTATTTTGCCAATCGTAAAGAAGTCGTGGGCGCCGTGGTCGATCAGTACCGGGAGCTGGCGGCAGACCAGATGGCCACCCCGTCCGCTCCGTGGACAGTCGAAGCATTGCCGCAGTGGCTGCTGGCCGCGGTGCTCGTACTGGCGTCGTGCAGTCCCGTGCTGTTAGCCGACATGACGCGCGCCTATCCAGACGAACGTCAGCGGGTGGCAGACGCCCAGCACCAGTTCGAAGAGCGGTTCGCCGCGTACCTCAACGAAGGGGTGGCCAACGGCACCTTTCACACCATCGATATTCCGTTGTTTTTGGCGATGATTCAGGCCAGTGTGGCCGGGCTGAACCATCCAGAACGGATCGGTCGCGCCGGCGCCAAGCCCGTGATCAAGCACTTGGTCCGCATTTTGACCTTAGTGCTGCTCGATGAGGCAGCGGCCAAGCGGCTCCTCACGCAGGAGCGCACCCAGCGGGCGGTAACGGCACTTGCCGGTGAATTGACCCTGCGCTACCAGCACTAAACGGGCTCCGCGTTCGCAGTGGGGGAGCATATAGTTACGCCGCAAGCCTCGCCGCCAAAGTTCGGCGGGAAGACTTGAGGCGATGATCGCCCTGTAGCCATTTATGGTGTACAAGCTGACATGCGGAGCGGCTAGCTGGCGGGCTCAGCGCGTCGCCCCCTCCGCACCTTCTAACTGGGCTCTGACGTGGCAACGGGGGAGCATCCCGCTACGCTCCAGTCCTCGTCGGCCAAGTACGCCGACAAGGACTAGAGCTAGGCTGGCTGTCCCCCTAAGACCGCCACGTCTACGCACCTTGTAACTGGGCTATGGGTCGCCAACGCCCGAGCACTCAGCTACGCCATCGCCCTCGCCGCCAAAAAGCGGCGGCAATGCCGACGGCTAGGCTGAGCGTCGGGCTAAGTGCGTCGCCCCTCCGCACCTTCCAACTGGGCTATGGTCGACAACGCCCGAGCAGCTAGCTACGCTTAGGGCCTTGGCGCTGAAAACCAGCACCAATGCCCTAAGCTAGGCTAGCTGTCGGGCTAAGTGCGTCGCCCTCCGCACCTTATCGTAGGGCATACTGCCGGATCGCGGCGGCTAGGCCGCCTTCGTCGTTGGTGCCAGTCACCACCTTGGCGTGCGCCTTGGCCTCGGCGGTGCCGTTGCCCATGGCGACCGGGAGCCCAGCAACGTCGAACATAGCGATGTCATTGCCCTCGTCGCCCACGGCCATGATGTCTTCGGTGCTAAGCGCCAGCACCGCGGCGAGGTCGCGTAGCGCTTGGCCCTTGTTGACCAGCGGATCCATGACCTCGAGGAAATAACGGCCGGCACGGACGACGTAGAACCGCTCCCCTAGCGCTGCCCGCACCTTGGGCTCGTTTTGGTCAAGCAGTGCTTGGGGCCCCACGAACGCGCCCTTGGCGATGGCAAAGGTGGCGGGCAGTTCATCGGGGTCGCGGATAAAGAGGCCCGCCTCGTTTTCTGCGGCTTGCTCGACAATCCACCAGTCGACGTCGCGGTCGGCGGTGTAGATGTTGGAATGCTCATCCAACACGTTGGTCGGCAGGCCAAGCTTCTTGCCCAGGGCGGTAATCTCTCGGTATGCCTGATTGTCGAGCAGGTGCCTTGCGACCACGCGGCCGGCGGCGGATTCGATCACGGCGCCATTGTAGGTGATCACGTACTGATCGTCGCCGGTGATGCCTAATTCATCGAGAAACGGCTGGACCCCAGCAAGCGGGCGACCGGTGCAGAGCACCACCTTGATGCCTTGGCTCAGCGCGGCTTGCACCGCCTGCTTGGTGCTCGGCAAGATTTTCCGGGCCGAGGAAAGTAGGGTGTCATCGATATCCAGTGCGATCAAGCGAATGGTCATTATTGTTCCTCCATTTCCGTATTAACTTCATCATACCAAAGCCTGGCACCGCTTGCAGCCACTGGTGTAGGTAAATCCATCAATCACGAGGTAGCCAAATGGTCTTAGACTGGTCTACAGAAAAAATCAAAGCGTTTCGCCGCGCCCTGCTGGACTGGTACGACCAGGAAAAACGGGATCTGCCGTGGCGGCGTGATCACGATCCCTACCACGTCCTGCTTTCGGAGACGATGCTGCAGCAGACCCAGGTCGCCACGGTGATCCCGTACTATGAGCACTTTTTGCAGCTGTTCCCGACCGTGGCCGCCTTGGCCAAGGCGCCTGAGGCTCAGGTGATGAAGGCCTGGGAAGGCTTGGGCTACTACTCCCGCGCCCGGCATTTACAGCTGGCCGCCAAGCAGGTCGTGCTGGACTTTGGCGGTCTTTTTCCCGAGACGGCCGCCGAGCTGCGGACGCTGGCTGGCATTGGTCCGTACACGGCCGGCGCCATCGCGAGCATCGCGTTCAACCAGCCGGAGCCGGCGATCGATGGCAACGCCTTTCGGGTGTTTGCACGGTTGCTCAAGATTGACGCGGACATTACCCGGCCCCAGACGCGCCAGGTGTTCGATGACCTGATCCGGCAGCTGATCGATCCTCAGCGGCCCGGGGACTTCAACCAGGCTATCATGGATCTGGGGAGCAGTTACATGCGCGCCAAAGACCCGGACCCGGCGCATTCCCCCTTGGCCGCCTTTGATCAGAGCTACTTGAGCGACACGGTGCTGGATTACCCGGTCAAAAGCAAAAAGAAGCCGCCCGTCGTGATCCCGTACTTTGCGCTGGTGGTCCACTCGCCGCAAGGGTACCTCCTGATGCAGCGGCCGCGAACGGGAATGCTGGGAGATCTTTGGATGTTTCCGCTGGTGGACCGCTCCGCGTTGCCCGCTGCGTCGCTGACCGCTCAACTGACGGAAGCCGCGGCCCAATTTGCTGCGGAGACGGGGGTGCAGCTACCGTTTACCGATGCCGGCAAGCCCCTGGTCAAGCACACCTTCACGCACCAGCAATGGCAGCTGACCCTGATTGAGGCAGCCAGTCCGGCGTTTGACCTGGCGGTGCTGCCGGCCCGGTGGGTGGCTGAAGCAGACCTTGCGACCGTGGCGCTGCCGACGGTGCAAAAGAAACTCTTTAAAGCCCTAGCGGTAGGAGGAATGAAATGAAAACATTGATCGTGGTGAGTCACCCGCAGTTGGCCGATTCGCCCACGCAGCAGTTCCTTAAAGCCTGCGCGGCAGGGGTGACCGGTGCGACTTGGCACCACCTGGACGCACTGGGAAGGTTTGATGTGGCCGCGGAGCAGGCCCAGATCCTGGCCGCGGACCGCCTGGTGTTTGAGTTTCCGCTTTACTGGTACCAGGCGCCGGCCAGTCTTCACGAGTGGCTGGCGCGGGTGTGGACGCGCGGGTTTGCCTACGATGAGCAGGGGGGTAGATTGCGGGGGAAATCGCTGGGGATGGTTGTTTCGTACAGTCAGCCTCGCAGTGCCTACCAGCTCGGCGGCACCGAGAACGTCTCCTTGTCTGCCCTGCTGAGTCCGTACGCGGCGCTGGCCAGGAAGACGGGGATGACCCTGCTGGCGCCGCTAGAAATCGCACAGTTTGGCTACCTCACCGAGCAGCAGCGCGGCGAGCTTTTTGCTCAGTACCAGCAGTATCTGACCGTTGGCAGACCGGCGCGGTTTGCCGAGCAGGCGGCGTGGTTTCTGGCCGCACTCGCCGCGCGGGCCGAGACCGACCCGACCGCGGCGCTGATGCACGACACCCTGGCCGAGCGGCAGGACCAGCTGGCGAGCCTGCAGCAAACCATTACCGAACTGCGAGAAGGAGAGGCCGACTGATGGACGAGACGACAAAGTGGCTGCTGGAGCAGGCCAAACGGCAGGCCGAGCAGGCAAAGGCGTATGAGGACCGGGCCTTTTTCCTCGCCCTGGGGACGTTCATCCAGAAGCAGGAACTCCGGCTCACTCAGGCCCAGGGGGAAGTGGATGGCCGCTTCTGGGACCACCGCCGCTGGTAAATGCAACCTCAGGCTGATGAGTCGACCCGCTGGCGGTGGTAAGCTTAAGGGTGAAAAGGAGTTGAGCCGCATGCGTGAAAGAATTGAAAGACTGACCCGGTTCGCCTGGCTGCGGGCCTTGGGCCTGGCGCTGGTCGGCGTCTGGTTTCTGCTAGCGCCATATTCGGTCTATCACATGGTCAAGTACGTCCTCCTTGGCGGAATGTTGCTGCTGGCCGTGGGGGCGTTCGTGGACGCTGTGCGCGCCCCGCGCGGCACGCTTGAAAGCCAAAGTGCGCTTTGGCGAGGCGGCGGCCTGCTGGTGATGGCCCTCATCTTTGCGGTCATGCTGCGGCCCGCGTTGGCGCTTTTGCCGATCGTCATTGGCCTCATGCTGGTGGTGTACGGGATCTCGCGGATCGTGACGGCCCGCGACCGGCAAGTCTACGTGAACGTCTCACCGTTTCCCACCATTATCTACGGGCTTGTAGTGGCGATCACCGGCTTCGTCCTGCTGTTCAATCCGTTTCGGTCGATCATGGCCCTGCTTCAGGTCGTTGGGGTCATGCTGATCACAATGGGGATCCTTGAGCTGGGCGATATTCTGCGCGGGCATCGCCGCTGAGTCCCAGCTGGCGAAGCCGGGAGATACGCGGTCCTAGCCCAAAGTAAAAGTGCCTCTGCAGTGCGATTTTTTCGAATCGCGGTGCAGAGGTCTTTTGTCCCTAGGGGTTGCTTAATAAAATCCGATTGGGGATCAATGTGAAGGCTGAGCATTAGTGGTGGGTGCCGCCTGCTCGTTGGTCACCCAGCTCCACGTGTACTGAACAGAACCGTTGCCGAACTGAATGGAGTACGCACTGGCTTGGCGAGTGTTGCCGGTGGCGTTTTGGGCTGCTTTCATTGCCGCTTCGGCCTCATGCATGGTGTCAAAAAGGCCACCGATCCCGATCAAGTCGCGATCTGCCTGAGAAAGCGGCAGCCCACTAGCGGGACTTTGCGCCGGTGCGGCAGGCTTTTTCGCCGGGGCCGGCTGCGGTGAGCGTGCGGGCGCGGTGTAGTTCTCGCTTGGAGCTGCAGCTTGAGTGCCCGCTGACTGTCCTGTTGGGTTTGGCCGTTGGTCGCTGGCATCAGCCGCCCTAGCAGCTGAGGGGGCCGCCGCATCGGGGTTGGCGGTGGTCCGTTGCTGCAGACCGTCGGCAATGGGGGCGTAGGTCGCCTTGAACGCTTCGACGGGCACTTGCTGGATCGCCGTTTCTGCCGCTTGAATGGTCCTCAGCGTTGGCTGGCTTTGTTGAGCCGCGGCAAGTTTGGTTAAGGCCGCGACCTGCAGCGCAACTAGGGTGATGTGCGGCTTGACGGCTTTAGCGTAAGTTTGGTCAGCCGCTTCCAGCGTGCGGAAAGCGCGGTCGAGCGTTGTGTTGTCGTAGTGCGGATCCGTGATGACCCGTTGGGGGCCGAGGACTGTGGTCGCTTCTGTCTGGATCGCCACGTAGAGCTTGGCGTCCTTCAGGCGGGCGGCAGCTTGGCGCAATTTCGCCTGTTGGCTTTTACTGTAACTCTTCTCGTGCTTTTTGGCCTGCTGATAAACGTAGCTGGCATGGTTGAGATAAGCGCGAGCAAGGTTGCTTTTGGGGTGGGCGATAAAGTGCGCTTGGTGCAACGTGCTGGCCGCCTTGGCCGCCGCGGCAAGCGAGCGCTCAGCCGCTTCCGCCTGTCGGTACTGATTGTGAAATACTATACCAATTGCTGTCAAAAGGCCGACGCCGACCATTAAAATAGTTGCGATGGATCTTTTCATTACTAGTCACCTCGGGTCTTGGTTGCGTTCGGTAAATGTACTATACCACGATGGCGCTTTCAGAACGATTGGACCTGGTAAATGTGACAGCAATGTTAGCTGGTTGAAATATTGAGACGACGTTGTCATGTTCACGGAGAGCAAAAAAGAGACCAGGACAAAATGTCCTAGTCGCGTTCCGTCAGCCTGTGCTCGCTGCGTTAATCTTCTTGATCGGGGGTCGGTTGCACGAGCGCGTTGGCCCAGTGGTTAATGGGACCAAACTTGTGACCAACCGCGATCTCGTGGGCAATCGCCGTGTCGACGAAGTGTTTGGCCAGCCGGATCGCGTCCTCGACGTCGTTGCCCTTACCCAGCTCGGCGGTGATCACGGCACTCAGGGTATCGCCCGTGCCGTTTTTGCGCTCCGTGTCATAGTACGCTCCCGTGAGCCAGAAGCTCTTGCCGGATTCGAGGAGAACAAAATCTTTGACCTCGGTTTGGGCGGACGAATCGTGGCGCCCCTTGAGCATCACGTTTTTGGCGCCCATGGCCTGAATCTGGTGGGCGGCCTGCACGATGGCCGTGGGATCAGTGAGCGATTGGCCCGTCAGGTGTTCCGCCTCGTAGAAGTTTGGCGTGATGACCGTGGCCATTGGGATCAGCACCGTTTTCAGCGTCTCGAACGCGTCGGTTTCCAGCAGCATGTTGCCGTGCTTGGTGGAAATGACCGGATCCAGGACCAACGGCCCGAAGTCATACTTTTGCAGGTTAGCCGCAACGTTGTTGATCACTGCAGAATCTGCCAGCATGCCGGTTTTGGCGGCGCGGATGTGCAGGTCTTCGCCCACGGCTTTGAACTGACTGTCGATAAAGGACAGCGGCATGACCTGCGCGTCGTGGATGCCATAGGAATTGCCGGCCACCGCGGCGGTCAGGATCAATGCCCCGTATGTCCCGCGCATGAAAAAGCTGTGCAGATCCGCCTGTGCCCCCGCACTGCCGTCGCTGTCAACGCCTGCGATGGTCGCAACTTGTGGAAATTCATTTGCCATGCTCTCGCTCCCTCAAATTTCCGCTGCGGCAAAGGTCTTCGTTCGGCTCCCGCAGCGCACTTAATCAGTATCGGCCTTAATTGTACAGGCTCCGCGAGAATAAGCAAACGAAAAGCGCTCTGATCGCGAGCGCTTCGGTGATTTTAGTTAAAAGCCCGCCGCTGCGGCAGCACGGCTTTGAGCCACTGTCCCAAAAATGGGTACAGGTGGTCGAGTTCCATGACGTGGACCGTTTTTTCGGGGTAGTGCAGGATGATCCGGTTGTTGGCAGTGTCCAGCTTAATGCCAAGCACGTTGTGGTTTGGCAAGTCCAGCGCGTAGGCGTTACGCCCGGCCTGTCGCATCAGGATGGCGTTGCTGGACGCAATCACGAACAGCTCGTCTAAAGCAGGCGAATTCTCGGCGGTGCGGACGTTGACCTGGAGCCGCAGGTGAGCGCCGACCAACTCCCCAGGGATCGTGGTGGAGGCCCAAGTCAGCACGTCGTTGTCGGTGCTGTCCGCCCCCAGTTCCTTCCAATCGTGCCCGTTGTCATCGACGACTTGGTAATCCACCACGCTGCCGTGATCAAGCGGCACGGCTAACTTGATGTTTCCTGACGATTTGATTTCGACAGTGGTGGACAGCGGCTTGGAGCTGTCGAACTTGGTGGCAAAACTCAGGCCGTCAACGGGCTGAAGGACTGTCTCGTCGATCGTCGCAAAGGTCAAGTCGGCGGTGTAAAGGACCTTGATCATGGCGGCTAGGGCGTGCACCTCGGCGGCGGTGTATGGCAGGTCTGGCTCCTTGGCGGTGATCTGAAGCAGCGTTGGCAGGTTCTTGGCGACCAAGCGGCCGCTGTCAGTGAGAATTCCCTCAATGGCAAGCAGCTCCGTGTTCTGGTCCGGGCTGGCGAGGTAGACCTTGATGGTGCTGTGATCGCCATCACCGACCGCCGGCTCAAACCAGAGCCGCTCAGCAAACGCCGGATCGATATCTTTGCTTGCCTTCAGGGTTTCCAGCAGCTTGTCGGCCATGAGCGCGGTGTAGCTCAGCGTTTCGGCTTGAAGGGCCGGAAGGTTACCTTGCCACAGGGGGTCGTTGCGCAGCAAGCGCATCCGGCTGTTGTACGCCTGAATGATCGCCTCGCGGGCAGCCTTGGCAGAAAGGGTGCCGGTGATGATCTTGGTCAGTTCCTGATTTTTAAAATTAAGCATTTGCCTGCTCCTCCTTCAGCTCCAGTGCCCGCATGAAGTCCGCTTGCAAACTGCTCAGGATGTTCTCAAATTGCTCAACGGAACTGTAAGTGGCCAGGACAGCCTGATACTCGTAGCGGGTGATCGCCGCCGCCACCTGAAGCTGGCGTTTCTGGGCGTCGAAGGCCTCATCGGCAGCCGCCTTAGCGGAGTCAAAGCGGGCCTTGAGCTGGCTTGGATCGATCGTGCCGGCTTTGCGCGGCGGCGTGCTTGACTGTTCCTGGTCGGGATCGACGAAGCTCTTCAGAAAGCCCCGAACGCGAGAAGCTGGGGCCTCAGGCTGCGTCGCGACAGTTGAAGCCGCATCGGCCTCTGCGTCTTCGATTTGGCGGTGCAGGCGGTCGACTTCTTGGTACGTGTCCTTGCGCAGGGCTTCAAGCTGATGGTCCAGAAAATGATCTGGATCCTCGGCGAAGGCCCGCAGCTGCGGTAAAATATCGCGCTCGGCGTCGGTCCGCTGCACGATGCCGCGGGCAAACACGTCGATCACGCCAAACTGGCGCCGGTGATACCAGTCACCGAAGAAGACGTCGCCTTGATCGGAGACTTCAAAGAACGGAATGTGTTGGCGTAAAAACGCGATGAAGTCCTGCCGCAAAAAATCGTGCAGTTCGCGTTCTGCGCCCTTGTCGTACGCCAGAATATAACCAGGCGTTTCGGTCAATGCCAGCCGCAAGGTCTCGCTGGTATCGTCGATCCCTTGGTACAGGCGGTACGTTGACCGGTCCGCCCACGCTTTTGCAAATGCTTTAAAGAAATTATTTTGATAATTAAGGCTGGATTCTACTGTCATATCGTTTCCTCTCGCTTCTTCGCTGATACTTTCAGTCTACCGCAACGGTAGCAAGGGGGAAACCGCTCGGGATTAAAACTTTCCTTATATTGGCCGTGATTTTGCTGGTTCAAAATGAGAAAGTGCCCATTTTGGCGGACAACGGCCTGATTCCCCGTTAGAATAAAAGCCAGACTGATTCAGGAGGGAAGCACATGGTGAAGAAGACGCTGACTTTGAAGTGGCTGTTTCTTGGCTCTTTGATCACAAACACAGGGATCTCGTTTATTTGGCCACTCACGACGATCTACATGCACGAGTACCTCGGCGAGCCGCTGACCGTCTCGGGCATTGTCCTCTTCTTCAACTCGCTGGCGATGATGATCGGCAACGTGGTCGGTGGTCGGCTGTTTGACCGGTGGTCGCCGTACCGCACGATTTTAAGCGGGATCGCGCTAGACGTTGCCGCGGCGCTGGCCCTGATCTTTTTCCACGGCTGGCCGGCCTATCCGCTTTTTCTGGTCATGATGGGGTTCGGCTCCGGCTTAGTGAATACGTCCATCAATTCCTATGCGACACTGTCGACGAGCCGTCGGGCCAGCTATGTGTTTAACGTCCTTTACTTTATGCAAAACCTTGGTCTGGTGATCGGCACATTGATCGTCGGCTATGTGCTGCCTTTGGGCATTGGCTACATCTTTGCGCTTGCCTGCGGCCTGTTTTCACTGTTCTTCGTGGTGGCGCTGCGGCACTTCAACGTGGCACCGCGCGCCGCCGCCGTGCGGGCCGAAGCGGCACCGGTGCAGCCGCATAATCCGCACCTAGTGAATATCATGCTGCTGCTGGCCACCTTGTTTTTGACCTGGGTCGCTTACGAGCAGTGGCAAAGTAACATTTCGACGTTCATGCTGCACCTGGGGATGAACGTGCGGGATTACTCGTTTCTGTGGACCTTCAATGCCGTCTTGATCGTGCTCGGCCAGCCGCTTTTGACGCTCTTTGACGACTGGCTGACGAAACACTTGCGCTTGCGCCTGGGGGTGGGGTTTGCCTTGTTCGGCACGGCGTTTTTGCTGCTGATCCCGGCCCACACATACTGGATGTTCCTGCTGGCGATGGGGGTGTTGACGCTTGGCGAGATCCTGGCTTTGCCGTCGGTTGCCACCTATGTCGACATGTACACGTCGCTGGCGGAAAAAGGCCGGTTTCAGGGGTACGTGCAGATGTTTGCGTCAGCCGGCCGGGCGGTTGGCCCCCTGGTCGGCGCACTAGTGATCGAGGCGGTGGGGTATCACCCGTTATTTCTGGCCTTGGCGGTGATCCTGTACGGGTCGATCGCCATTTTCTCCTGGCGCGCGGCAATCGTTAAATAACTAATGCGATTCATAATAAATATGGTAAAAGTTCACAAATTCTTCACACCTTATAGCTATGATAAGAACATAGAAATGGCGCAAGCCTTTCTACCCCAACCCAATTTTCATTTTTACTCCTCCAAGTAAAAATCGCTGGACGGTCCCCCAACCGTCTAGCCAACTCCTCAGGCCGCTTACCCAGCGGCCATTTTTGTGGCCAGCAATGCGGGGGGGAGGTCTTATACTAAGACGAGTGGCATAAAGAGTGCAGGCGCCCCTAGCCGCTGTTGCTGTTAAGCGGCCGGGTGCGGCGCTTTCGCTGCAGGACGCAATTATCCTCGCTGCCGCTAAAATCTTCTTTACAGCGGCGCCGGGTATGCTACAATTAGTCTTGTGTTTTGGGTCCGTAGCTCAGCTGGGAGAGCGCTGCCTTCGCATGGCAGAGGTCGAGAGTTCGAATCTCTTCGGATCCATAAGCGCTAAAATACCGGTATTCACAAGGCGCGTATAAGGCCTTGAGAATACCGGTTTTATAGTATTTCTGACGTTTTTCGGTTGCTTGGCTGTCTATCCGGTTATCTCAAAGGATGACCAAAAATGAATGCCGCGGCCGCGGCTGGCTGCACTCTTCAGGGCTGGCGCTGATCGCCAGCGGTGCCCGCGCTAGTCTTGAAAATTGTGGTAGAAGAGACTTGTCAGCGTTCTCATAATTCGGTAAGCTAGTAATCAAAAGGGTCCTTAGCTCAGTTGGGAGAGCGCCTGCATGGCATGCAGGAGGTCGCGTGTTCAAGTCACGTAGGATCCAGGAACACAAAAATACCGGGATTCACAAGGCGCTTGCAAGACCCTGAGAATGCCGGTTTTATAGTGCTTCTGGCTGATTGCTGGCCGCCGTACGTTGGCTGGAAATATCACCAAAGGATCACCACAGAAATGAAATAAAAATCAGCCGGCGGGCGGGGTTGGCGGCACCTTCATGAGGTACCGCCTTTTTCATACGACGGCCCCGCGGCCGGCTCGAGTGCTGTTATTTCTTGATAAAGGTGAGGTACGCCCAGTAAAGACCCGCCACGATCGCGAGGAACAGCGCAACCTTGACGATCAGGCCGACGATGCCGGCAACCAGTGGGAGCAGGATCAAACCCAAGATGATGATGACGGCGATGATACCAATTTGTTTCCATTGAGCAGTTTGCATAATATCCCTCCACGTGATGATAGCTTAATTATAGCAAAGCCCCGCGGAAAAAATCGGGCGAGCAGATAAAATCAGCCTTAGGACGGAGCTTTCTTAGGTGTTTTCAAGGCAATAAGACGTCCACAATTAAATAAGGAACCACACAACATCTAGTATTTCTGGACTAATTGGACGGATTTAATTCTATATATAGTGCCAGCAGCCCCCAAACGTGATAGACTAGTTTTATCAAGTTCTAAAATGAACAATCATTTGGAGGTAGGGCATCATGATCGATTTGAAAGTGCATATCAACGTTAAAAAGCGGGATGGCCGCATCGTCGATTTTGACCAAAGCAAAATCACGGCGGCGATCACAAAGGCGGCGACGGCGGTGAGTGGGGAACTCGCGCCGACAGATTACACGCTGATTGAATCGATCTCTGATGCCGCGGTTGCCACGATCACCGAGCGGTTCAGCAAGGATGTCCGCATCCCTGAGGTGCAAAGTATCGTCGAGCAGGCGCTGCTTGACGCCCACCAGTACGACTGGGGCGAGGCCTACACCAAGTATCGGGTGCAGCGCGATATCGAGCGCTCCAAGAAGGCCGACGTCAACTACAACGTTCAGCAGCTGATGGATCGTGATTCAAGCGTGGTGCACGAAAATGCCAATAAGGACTCGCGCGTGTTTTCCACTCAGCGCGACCTGACTGCCGGCGCCGTGGCCAAGGCCATCGGGCTGAAGATGCTGCCGCCGGCGGTTGCTAACGCCCACCTGCGCGGCGATATCCACTGGCACGATCTTGACTACACCCCTTACATGGCCGAGACCAACTGCTGCCTGATCGACTTCAAGGAAATGCTGAACCACGGGTTCTGCATCGGTAACGCCGAGGTGGAGCCAGCCCACAGCATCCAAGTGGCGGTCACTCAGATGACGCAGATCATCGCTAACGTGGCCTCTAGTCAGTACGGCGGCTGCTCGTCTGACCGCACCGACGAGGTCCTCGCGCCGTTCGCCGAGAAGAACTACCAAAAGCACCTGCAGGAAGCGAAGGAGCTGCCGATCGATGCAGCGACGGCCGAAGCCTACGCCAAGCGCCGTACCAAAAAGGATATTTACGACGCCCTCCAGACGCTGGAGTACCAAGTCAACACGTTGTACTCGACGCAGGGGCAAACGCCTTTTGTGACGGTCGGCTTTGGCCTGGGCACGAATTGGCTGGAACGCGAGATTCAAAAGGACATCCTCAAGATCCGCATCGCCGGCCTGGGCAAGGAGAAGCGCACTGCGATTTTTCCTAAGCTCGTCTTCACGATCAAAAAGGGTCTGAACCTGCACCAGGGTGATCCGAACTACGACATTAAGCAACTGGCGATCGAGTGCGCGACCAAGCGGATGTACCCGGACATCCTGTCCTACGACATGATCAAGAAGCTGACCGGTTCCTTCAAGGCGCCGATGGGCTGCCGGTCATTTTTGCAGGGCTGGAAGGATCCAGACACCGGTGAGGAAGTCAACGCCGGCCGCATGAACCTTGGGGTCATTACCGTTAACCTGCCGCGCATCGCAATGGAAAGCAAAGGCGACAAGGACAAGTTCTGGAAGATCCTTGAACAGCGCCTCGATATTTGCAAACAGGGGCTGGTATACAAGGTCGAACGCGCCAAGCAGGCCACGCCGGAATCCGCGCCGATCCTGTACAAGTACGGCGCGTTCGGCAAGCGGCTGAACGATGACCAAAGCGTGGACGAACTGTTTAAGAACTCGCGCGCTACGGTTTCGCTGGGTTACATCGGTCTGTACGAAGTTGGCACCGTCTTTTACGGCTCGGCCTGGGAGAAGAATCCGGACGCTAAGGCCTTTTCGATTGACGTGGTCAAGGACCTGTACGAGCACTGCCAGCAGTGGGAGAAGGAGTACGGTTACCACTTCTCTGTTTACGGCACGCCATCTGAAAGCCTGACCGACACCTTCTGCCGGCTAGACAAGAAGCGCTTCGGCGTGGTCAAGGACATCACTGACAAGGATTACTACACGAACTCCTTTCACTACGACGTCCGCAAGGCCCCGACCCCGTTTGAGAAGCTCGACTTCGAAAAGGACTACCCGAAGTACTGCTCGGGCGGCTTCATTCACTACTGCGAGTATCCAAATCTGAAGCAGAACCCCAAGGCTTTGGAAGCCGTCTGGGATTATGCCTACGACAAAATTGGGTACCTTGGCACCAACACCCCGATCGATCAGTGTTTCGAGTGCGGCTTCAAAGGTGAGTTCAAGGCCACGGAGAAGGGCTACCAGTGCCCGCAGTGCGGCAACCACAATCCGGACACATGCGACGTGGTGAAGCGGCTGTGCGGCTACCTTGGCAATCCGAACAAGCGGCCGATGGTGCACGGCCGCCAGGAAGAGATCATTCACCGCAAGAAACACATGGTGATCGGCAATGACGACTTAGCCGGTCAGGCATAAGCTTGCACGTCAAAGTCCCATCCGCATCCTGGATGGGGCTTTGTGTGTCTGGGCAGGGATTCGGCCCGACCGCTGGATTCAAGGGGCACCGCGAAAAAGTGCCGTCAGCCTATCGATTACCAAAAGTAAGTCGTGTATAATGGGGGGTGCTGATTTTCAGAAACGGAGGAATTCTCATGAAAAAATGGTTGATCGGTTTGGCAAGTGTGCTCATGGTCGGCGTGTTGGCCGCCTGCGGTAATAGTCAGACCAGCAGTAGCAAATCCAGCGATAGCGTCAAGCTGGTGACGCCGAAGACCCTGACCATCGGGCTGGAAGGCACATACCAGCCGTACAGTTACCACGAAAACGGCAAGCTGACCGGGTTTGAAGTGGAACTGGGCAAGAAAATTGCCGCCGAGCTCAACTTGAAGCCGAAGTTTGTCGAGACCAAGTGGGACTCGTTGATCGCGGGCCTGGATGTTGACAAGTACGATATCATTTTGAACAACGTTGCCAAGACCCCGGAGCGTGCGGCCAAGTACCGCTTCACCGCGCCGTACACCTCAGGTAAGTCGCAGCTGGCGGTCAAGAAGGACAACACGACCATCAAGTCGCTCAAGGACATCAAGGGCAAGAAGATGGCCCAAAGTGTCACCTCGAACAACGCGGCGAACGTCAAGAAGCTTGGTGGGGTCATCGTCCCGGTCGACGGCTTCGCCCAGTCCGTCACGCTGATCGAGCAAGGTCGCGCGGATGGCACGGTCAACGAATCTGCCTCGTTTTATTCCTACCTCAAGCAGCAGCCCAACGCTGATATCAAGCTGATCAGCGTCGGCAATACGATCAAGGCCAACCCGGCCCGCGGTCTGCTCCGCAAGGACGAAGCACCGCTGCAAAAGAAGGTCACCAAGGCGATCGAGAAGTTGCGCCAAAATGGCCAGCTTGGTAAGCTAGCCAAGAAGTACTTTGGCAGCGACATCACTAAATAACCGCACTGCGGCAAGTAAAGGAGGAATTCGATGAGTGCCTGGCAAATCGTCATGAAGTCATTACCAGAACTACTGGTTGCGATGCTCAAATACACCATTCCCATTACGCTGATTTCGTTTGCGTTGGGGCTGATTTTGGCGGTGCTGGTGGCACTCGTTCGAATCTCCCCCTCGCACCAGCCAGTGATGCGGGGACTGAAGGGTCTGACCTGGTTCTACGTCTGGATCTTCCGGGGCACCCCGTTGCTGGTCCAACTGTTCCTGATCTTCTTTGGCCTGCCGTATCTGAAAATGAACGGCCACGCCATCATTGAGCTGAATGCATGGACCGCCGGCATCCTGACCTTTTCGCTGAATACCGGGGCGTACGCTTCCGAAACGATCCGCGCAGCGATCCTATCCGTGCCGCAGACCCAGTGGGACGCGGCCAAGGCCTTGGGAATGAAAAAATCCCTGATCCTGCGCCTGGTGATCTTCCCCCAGGCGCTGCGCATTGCGCTGCCGCCGCTTTCCAACAGCTTCATCAGCTTGATCAAGGACACGAGCTTGGCCAGCGGCATCACGATCATCGAGATGTTCCAGGTCAGCCAGCAGTTTGCGGCGCTTTATTACAACCCGCTGGTGTCATACAGCCTCGTCGCGTTCCTCTATCTGATGCTGACGACGGTCTTGACCGGCGTGCAGAGCTGGCTGGAAAAACGCACCAGTCGGTACCTGATCAGTGAAGGGCAATAAGTGATGGCAATCAAAATGGCTCAGAGCGTCGCGCGACGCTCTGAGCCATTTTTTGCCTTAATTCTGATCTGCTTCCGGCACCTGATTTTCCGGCCGGACCAGCAGGTGCTGGCGGCTGATGACGGTGGTGACGGTCAGGGTCAATAGCAGCAGGCCGCTGCCGGCGATGCCAAACAGCAAAGGCGCCGCGAAGTGATCAAACAGGGCTCCGAACACCAGCGTGCCGATCGGCGCAAGTAGCGTTGAAATCGTGAGGTCGAGAGAAAAGACGCGGCCTTGCAGATTCTGGGGAATGATCCGCTGCTTAAAGGTGTTTGCGGGAGTGTTGATCAGTACCATCAGGACTCCGTTGAGCATGCTTTGCAGCCAGAAAAAGGCGGTGCTGAGCCAGCCGGGCCAGGAGAACAGGGCCGGCACACCAGTGGTCGTGAACATGGCGCCCAGCAGGAACAAGTTGAAGTAGGAAAAACGGATGGGATGGGTGCGGATGGTGATGGCCGCCAGCAAAATGCCGCCGCTGAACATGCCAATGGCAAAGCCGGAATCGACCAGCCCGTATTGCTGGTTGGAAAGCTTCAGCGTCTGAATGAGCAGATACGACAGACCAACGTTCATGGCCGCAAACAGGAAGTTGACCGCGGCTGAGGAAATCATGACGGTCAGAATCAGCTTCTGGTTTTTGACGTAGGCGAACCCGGTCTTGAAGTTGTTCAGGACGGACTCGCGCGGCTGCGGCGTGGCGGGTTGGGCGAACGAGCGGAATTTCAGCAGCAGGATCGCGACCAGCGCGGTCAGCTCGAACAGTACCTCGATGTAGGCGAAGGTGTCGATGGCCACCAGCGTGTAGAGCCAGGCGCCGATCAGCGGCGCCAGGAACGCAGCCAGGCTGGTGATGGACTGATTCAGCGAGTTGACCCGCTGCAGCTCGCTGCCCTCAAATAACTGCACCAAGCTGGCGGTCAGCGTGGTGCTGAGAAAATTGTCGGTGACCTGCAGCACGATGATCAATGCAATCAGTTCCGCGTAGTACTGCGCGGGCCAGAGCTTAAAGACGACCCCAAAAGCCACCAGCGCAGCACTGGTGACCACCTGCGCACTCAGCATGATGCGCCGGTGATTCATGGTGTCCACGACATAGCCGACAAACGGCGTCAGAAGCAGTGACACCACCGGCCCGGTGACCAGCGTGACGCCCATGCTAAGGGCGGAGCCGGTGCGGTGCAGAATGTACAGGCCAATGGCAAAAGACAGCATGCTTGACCCGAACGTGCCGGCGAATTTTAAGATGAGCATTTTGATGGTCTGCGGCGTAAGGTTTTTCAAGAGCAACTCCTAGTGAGGTTTAGTTGGCTGAGGCGGCGACTGCTGGCAGCTGGTTTTCCGGCTTGTCGTAAAGCCGGTGGTGCTTGATCAGGCCGGTGACAATCAGCGTGAAGATGATCAGGACGATGCCAGTGACGCCAAACAGCAACGGGGCGGCGAGGTGATCAAACAGCACCCCAAACATTAACGTGCCCAGCGGCGCCAGCATCTGCGAAATTGTGCCGTCGAGCGAGAACACGCGGCCCTGCAGGTGATGCGGGATCACTTGCTGCATGAAGGTGTTGATCGGCGTGTTGATCAGCACAATCAAGACCCCGTTGACGATGTTTTGAATCCAGAAGTAGCCGGTGCTTAGTAGCCCCGTCCACCGTAGCACGGCTGGCAGGCCGGTGAAGGTGAAGAGAATCGCCAGCAGGATGATGTTAAAGAACGAGAACTTGATCGGATGGCTGCGCATTTTCAGCATCGACAGGAGGATGCCGCCGCCAAACATGCCGATGGCAAAGCCGGAGTCGACGAAGCCATACTGGTTATTGGTCATTTTCATGGTTTGGATCAGCAGGTACGGCAGGCCGACGTTCACGGCGGCGAAGAGGAAGTTCAGAAAGGCCGAGGACACGGTCAGGATGAAGATCAGCTGCTGATTTTTCAGGTAGGCAAAGCCGGTTTTGAAATTCTGCCAGACGGATTCTTGCGCCTCCGCCGCCTCGGCTGGCGTTTGGGCCGCGAAGGGCTGAAACTTCAGCAGGAAAATGGCGACCAGCGCAGTCAGCTCGAACAGCACTTCAATAAAGGCAAAGGTGTCGATCGACACCAGCGTGTACAGCATGGCCCCCATCAGCGGTGCCAGAAACATCGCGAGGCTGGCAATGGACTGATTCAGGGAGTTCACCCGCTGCAGCTCATTAGGCGCAAACAGTTGGACCAGGCTGGCCGTCAGCGTTGTGCTAAGAAAATTGTCGGTGACTTGCAGCGCGATGATGAGTGCGATCATTTCCGGGTAATACTGCGCCGGCCAGAGCCGAAAACCGAAGCCGAACAGCACCAGCGCAATACTGGTGGTGACCTGCGCTGTGATCATGATCCGGCGGTGGTTCATCGTGTCGACCACGTAGCCAACAAAGGGGGTCAGGATCAAAGAGACGATGGGGCCGGTGATCATGGTGACCCCCATGCTGAGCGCGGAGCCGGTGCGGTGCAAGATGTACAGGCCGATGGCAAACGAGAGCATACTTGACCCGAAGGTGCCGGCGAATTTCAGCACCAGCATCTTGATGGTTTGGGGCGTGAGATTTTTCATGGCGGGCGCCTCTCAGATATAGTGGATCGTGACGTCGCCCATTTTAAAATCACCGGCCAGCACCACGAGCGGGCCGGTCTTGGTCGGGGTCTCGCCTTTTTCGTTGAAGTCGACCGCAAAGTTGCCCAGGTTGGGTTGGACGTTCCATTCGCGGGGGATGTACAGACTGATGTCGCCCATCTGACCGAGCACTTCGATCAGCGCTGGCTCGTTGATGATGGTCGCCTTGTCAAAGAAGACCTTGGCATCGCCCAGGTTGGTGCGGATCACCGCGTGGCGGAAGTCGCCTTGCTGGACGTAGCGGGTGGCGCTGCCGAGTTTCACGTTGACGGTGACGTCGGCGGATTCGCTGCTCGGGACGTAGCTGGGCGCTTGCTTCGCCTCTTTTTGCAGCTGCCGCAGTTCGCTGATCGTGTAATGCTTGTCATTAATCGTCACGACGCTGAAGTGGTGCTTTTTCAGCGGCCTGAACAGCAGGGTCAGGCCAATCGACAGCAGCAGGGCCGCACCGAGGATCGTCCATGGGACCAGTTGCTGGATCCCCAGCGGCTTGGCGAAGAGCATCGCCAAGAACGCGAGGCTGAAGGACAGCCCAGTGAAGGACAGGCTGGCGAGACTCTTGATTGCCGCGGCGACCAGGATCAGGACTAGGACCAACGTCCAGAAGCGCAAGTGATAGGTGAACAGGCCGAGTTGGCTCAGCACTAAGATGCCGGCGCAGACGACGAAGAATAATCCCCAGAACCAGTGGCCCCATTTAACTTGTTTGGTTTCCATTACAAACCCCTCATTTCGTTTAACCGCTCGACCAGCGCCTTGTAATAGCGCCGGGATGCGTAGACCTGTTTATGACTGTTTTGAAATTCGACCAGGCAATCAGACAGCGACCGGTTGATTGAAGCCACCTGGTTCAAATTGATGATCACGGACTTGGCGACCTGCATGAAGCTCCCAGGCAGGGATTCGGCCAGCTCGTAAAGCTTTTGCTTGCTGGTGAAAATATCATCAGGGGTGTGAACCTGCAGCGTTCGGCCTTCGGTTTCGATGAACAGGATCGCCGGCAGCGGCAGGAACCGCTCCACCGTGTCCTGAAAGACCGGCAGGGTGGGGGCGGCGGTGGGCGCCGTCAACGCGTTGCGCACTGCCTCGGCCGCTGCCTGATCCTTCGCCCGGATGATCAACTCCGGTTCGTCAAGCTGCGGATCGGTTTCAACTGTGACTTTCATTGCCCCACCTCCCTGTCTGGTACTTTCTTATTAGACCATTAAAATCTGCTGAGTGAAATAGGCGGCGCGCATCCGGTCAAAAATGCCGCGTGAGTGGTTGAGCCGGGGGTGGTAGTCGGCTGGAAATGTGAAGGAAGGGAAAACTGTGTCGCAGTATCGCATCGAGTCGGGCTCCCTTAGCGATAAGCACGTGAGCGGTTTTGCTCTAGCAAGTCTGCGTTGCAGACTTGCGCCGAGTGGCAGTCTTTAAGCGGCCAAGCCGCTAACAGACTGCGCAACTGGGCTATGGGGCGACAACGCGGGAGTGCTTTGCTACGCTCAGTGCGTTGAAGCCGCTTTTTGGCTTCGGCGCACTGAGCTAGGCAAATCATCCCGCTAAAACCGTCGCCCCTCGCACCTTCACCTAATTGGGCGCGGCGCGACAACGCCCGAGCGTCTAGCTACGCCAGAGGCCTCGCCGCCAAAGACCAGCGGCAATGCCTCTGGCTAGGCTAGCCGTCGGACTAAGACCGTCGCGCCTTCGCACCTTCATACAAAAAAGGCCATCACTGGGTGGGTGATGGCCAAGGAGTAAGGTTTGGCGAGTCAGCTGGGCGGCCGACTCGCGATTTTTACTTTGGAGGAGTAAAAATGAAAAAGTTGGGTATGGGTATGGAAATGAGTGGGTGGCTCATTTCTATGAGTTTAAGATAGTCCCATAATGTGAAGAAAGTGTGACCTTGGACCAGCAATTTGTCAAAAAAATCTTAAGGCTCTCGAGCCTGATTAATTGCCCTTAAAGCGCAGATGGCTTAGTCTTTGGCATGGAGGTGATTGAGATGGAATTAACTTTTGATGATGCGGCCAAGGCGAAGATCCAGCCGCACTTGGGGCCGGATAAGAAACTGCTTTTGACGTTTGAGGACGGCGTGGGCCAATACTCGCAGCACGCGATGATCCACATGATGATCCAGTTTACGCTCAATGTTGTCGCCAAGGATGCTAAGGCGGACGGCTATAACGTGACGGTCGACTCGAATCTCGGTCCGCTCCTGATCAAAGACTACTCAGCCGAGGACCTCGATGAGCATCTGACGGTCCACTTGAACGAGACGCTAAACACCATGCAACTGAGCGGTGACGGTGGGGTGATCGATAGCGATATGGGCTTTTTGGATTTCACCGAGAAAAAATAGGTAGGCACTTTTCCTCTTGAATTAACGGTAGCTTGGGTTAAAATCTAATCTGGCACCTGAATTCTGGAGGTTAAATTTTGAACTACACATTTGAATCGGCACTGACGATCCATGAAATCAAGGCACTGTATGGTGCGGTCCACCTGACCCACTACCTCAATGACCCCGCTGAGACCGCCCGCGGCATTGCGAACTCGACGCTGCTGACAGCGCGGGACGGCGACCAACTGATCGGCGTCATCCGCGGAGTCTCCGACATGCACACCATCGTGTTTGTCCAGGACCTGATCGTCCTGCCCGAGTACCAGCACCAGGGAATCGGGGCCGAACTCCTCAAACAGTTTGACGAGTACTTCAAACAGGTCGACCGGATCGTGATCGTGACGACCAACGATGCGCTCGCTGACTTTTTTGAGCACGCTGGGTTTCAGCGCGGCAGCGACACTCGCGTGGCCACGTTCGTGCGGCCGCGGAAGCTGCTGGAGCCAAAGTTTTGATTTAGACACTTATCTGGGAGGTCGCAATGGAACCCACCGAAAATGTGACGCGGGAACAAAAAGCTGAAGGCGCCAACCTGATTCTTGAGCAGGGCTACGTCACCGAGCGCGACGAGCCCGCGATGATGGACGCCGGCTGGTGCCATGAATACCTTGAGCAGATCAACGACGAGTTGCGGTTGCGCACGGTGGCCCCCCGGGGGACCTTGGCACTGTATCATTATTACATGGGGCCGGGGAGTATCATTTTTGATCCGGCACGATTCACGGCGGCACAGGCCAAGGCGGTGCTCCAAAAAGCACTGGGCTTTGCTAAATAAAGGAGTGGCAATGATGGCCACTCCTTTTCGTTAGGCCTCAAACGGGCCTTCGAGCACGATTTTGCCGACTTGGTGGCCCTGCATCAACTGTTCGAGGCCGGCCTTGATGTTAGCGGCGGTGATGCGGTCAAAGCGTTTGGTGACGCTGGGCTGGATCAGCCCGGCCTGGGCCATGGCCCCGAGCTGCGATAAAATGTGGCCCTGGCTGGCCGGGTCATGGTCAAAGTCACTTTTGGCGAACATGAATTCAAAGTCTAGGCTGGCGGCCTTGGCCTTGAGTGCGGTCACGTCCAGTGGGCCTTGTGGGGTGGTCAAAGTGCCGACGTGGCCAAACGGGGCAACCAAGGCGGCGGCCACGCTTAAGTGCGGCTCGGTCGCGTACAGGAGCGCGACGGCGTCCACAAACGCATAGCCGGCCTGGTGCACGGCAAGGGCGAGGTCGTCGTGGTAGTCGAGCGGGAGCGCCACGCCGTGTTGATACAGCCAGTCAAAATGGCTGGGACTGGCGGTGGCGATGACCTTCAGGCCGCTCCAATGGGCGAGCTGGCTGAGCATGGAGCCGACGCCGCCAGCGCCGTTGATGATCAGCAGCGTTTGGCCGTGGTTGGCGTTGGCAGCGGGCTGAAAGTGCATTTTTTCAAATAAGAGTTCCCAGGCGGTCAGCCCCACTAAGGGCAGCGCGGCGGCCTCGCCGGCGGTCAGACGGGCAGGGGCGGCGGCAATCAGTGCCGCGGCCACCGCCTGGAACTGTTGAAAGCTGCCAGGACGCTTGGTCGAGCCGGCGTACATGACCCGGTCGCCCACTTTGAAACCTTTCACGGCCGAACCGGCCGCGGTGATGGTGCCGCAGGCGTCGTAGCCTAAGATCCGGGGGGTGGCTTGGTGCAATCCGGCCCGCTGCTTTTCATCCACCGGATTTAAGGCGATCGCCTGGACTTGGACAACCACGTCGTGCGGGCCCGGGGTTGGACGATCGATCATCAGCGGGACCAAGCTTTCCGGCTCGCTCAGCCTGACCCCGTTGTAAGCGACAAAAGCTAAGTTTTGACTCATCATTACGGCTCCCTTTGAATGTGCTATATTAATTGTAGCTGTTTTGAGCAATAAAGAGATAAATTCCGAAAGAAGGCCCCGTATGCGCACCACCAAAAAAGCTTCCCACACCCAGCTTTGGATCAACGTGCTGCTTTTCGTGTTTGGCTGCCTCTTCAGTTGGTTTGCCTGGTACGTCACCCTGCCTGAAACCCCGGTGGCCAAAATGGCCGCGCTCAGCTTCGGGTTTGGGCTGGTAATTCTGATTGGTCTTTTGGCCTACTTCGACACGGCGGCGCGGACGCGGATGAGCCGCTTCTGGGTGGACTTATTGTTTGGGGCCGGGATCGTCGCCCTGATGTACGTTTACCTGATCGGTCTGTTGGTCATGTGGCAGGTGATCGTGGGCATCGCTGGCGGCGTGCTGGTGTTGGCGGGGCTGTTTGCGCTTCGTGAGCCGCACCACATTTCTGACCGCGGCCCGCTGCCCCCAGCAGATCTGGATGACAGTCAGAAGTAATATCAGTAGCCACGAAAGCCGCCTGGCAGCGCCAGGCGGCTTTTTGAGTGGTGACTTACTGAAGCTGCTGCACGCGGATCTCAACGTTTTGAGGGACCCGCGGGCGCAAAATGGTCACGAGTGATTGCAGGTCGGAGCGGAAGGTCAGGCGCACGAACCGCCGGGCGGACAGGCCGAACACGGCGACGACCATCGTTTGGCCGTTCGGCAGCTGCAGCGGCGTTAGGGTGACGCCGATCAGCCTGGTATAAGGAATCACGCGGGAGAACAAGCCGACGTTGATCAGCCGCGTGGGGGTGAGCCCGGTGGTGCCGGTCATCACCGTTAGGGTCAAAAATGCTGCCATGAAGATGATGTAGTAAATGCTGGCGGCGCCGCTACTGATGAACCAAAAGCCAAACAGCACGGCCATTACCAGCTGAAAGGTCGAGTAGGCTCCCGGCACGTCGATGCGGCTTTGCCAGTACAGGTAGTACGCACCAAGGCCGATCAGGGCAATATCGAGAACGATTAGGAAAAGATTCATTTTGGCTCATCTGCTTTCTCCTGCGCATTTGCTGGCAGGTTGCTGGTGGGGGGATCGCTTGGGTACAGGCCTGACACTTGCTGGTACCACTTGAACAGGCGGACCGCGATGATTTTGATCACGGCAAACCCGGGGATCCCAAGAATGACACCGAGCAGGCCGAACATTGACCCAGCCGTCAGCAGCACCACGACGATTGTGATCGGGTGCATCTCTAGTTTACTCCCCATGACAAACGGGGAGATCAATTGCGTCTCAAGCAGCCACTCGATGAAGAAGACGATCACGACGGCGATCACCATTTTCGGCCCCTGAATGGCGCCCATGATCAGCGCCGGCACTAGGGCTAAGGCCGATCCGAAGTACGGGATCAGGTTTAAAGGCGCCGCCAGCATCCCAAAGATCAGACCGTAGCGCAGGCCGATGATCGAGTAGCCCAGCATGTAGATGATCCCCACCGCCAACGCGACGGTCAGCTGTCCCTGCACGTAGGAGCCGATCTTGAGGTTCATCTCGTGCAGCATTTCGCCGAAACTCTGACGCTGCTTGGTCGGGATCAGGTGCAGGATCATGGGCGTAAACTTGTTGCCTTCCTTCAGCATGAAGAAGAGGACGATGGGGGCGGTGCCGAGGGTCACGACCACCGTGCCGACGGTCGAGATGATCGAGGACAAAGACGACAGCGTCCCGGACAAAATAGTGGAGCCGCGTTTTGTGACCCAGTTTTGAATCTCGGTGGCAAACTGGTTCAGCTGCTTGTCACTGAAGAGGTTCTGCTGGTTGTTAAGGTCGGTCGCCCACTTGACGAATTGGTCCCAGTAGCTCGGCGCGGCGCTGATGAAGCTGCGGACCTGGCTTTCGATGGGAGGCACCACGCGGGTGATCGCTAAAGCGAGAATCCCAATGAGCAGCAGGAAGACTAAGCCGATGGCCCAGAGGCGGTTCATCCCGCGGCGATGGAACCAGTTGACGACCGGATTCAGCATGTAAAAGAGGATCCCCGCGAGGATGAACGGCGGGGCGACAATGCTCAAAAAGTTGGCGACCGGGGTGAACACCCACGTAATTTTGCTGAACAGCAGAATCGCCAGCAGGACGAGCACAATGTCGATCAGGAAGACGGCAAACTTATTATTAAGAAACCGCTGATAGAACTGGGAACGTTTGGTCTGCATGCGGGTGCCACCTTTCTCGACCACTAATTATATGATACCCAAACAGCAGGGTGAAAGCGAATCCGACGCTAGACTGATTTTTCGCTAAGTAAAGATCTTATTCGAATTGTGAAGAAATTGGAGAAATGTAAACATTCCGTATACACAAACTTTACAATCAGTCTGATTCATGTATAATTGAGGGTATTAAAAACAGAGAGGGGGGACGTTCAATGGTCTTAAAAGTCATGAAGTGGGGGCTACGGGTCCTGGTCCTAGCGACGGTGGTCTTACTGGTTACCAACACGGCCGTGGGGATCGGACTGAGCGCGGCGGATTTACTGGTCGGCGGCGTCTACCTGATGCAACGCAACAAGTGTGACCGGCGGCAGCTGCACCGGCTGGATCTGGTTCACCGGTACTGAGGCCTAAGCGACTGCCTGCGGGTGGTCGCTTTTTGTTTGCCACTGACAGGCTTTGCCACTGACAGGCTTTGCCACTGCTAAATCCGCTTACCGGCGCACGATTGACTTGCAAACAAGCGTTCCCGCTGGTATGATAGAGAAAACTAGAGAGCGGAGGCGGACGGCCATGCCATCCCAAGCAAGTCAGAAACGTTGGAAGCAGATCCTGCACACGATTCACGATTCCATTCAGAGTAACGGGTTCCCACCAACGGTCCGTGAAATCGGCAAAAGCGTGGGCCTAAGCTCTAGTTCCACCGTGGCCGCGTACCTTGATCGGCTGCTGGCGGAGGGTTACATCGCCAAGGACCCAGCCAAGCCGCGGACGCTGATGCTCACGAAGGCGGGCCTCTCCTACATTGGCATCGCCGAAGAGGGGATCCCCATCGTGGGGACGGTTGCCGCCGGGGTCCCGATCACCGCGATTGAGAACGTCGATGGATACTTTCCGATCCCGGATGACTTGGAATACATCGCCGATGACCTGTTCATCCTCGAGGTGTCCGGGTCTTCCATGATCAAGATGGGCATTCTCAACGGCGATAAGCTGATCATCCGCAAGCAGGAGACTGCCGAGAATGGGCAGGTCGTCGTTGCAATGACTCAGGACGATGAGGCCACGGTCAAGCGGTTCTACCGCGAAAATGGAGGCGTGCGCCTGCACCCCGAAAACGACACGATGGCGGACATGTACTTTGATGACGTGTCGATCCTTGGTGTCGTGGTGGGCCTTTACCGGAGCGAAATCAAATAGTCACACCAAAATGGCGGCGTCGGGATTTTTCCCGACGCCGCCATTTTGATGCTACTCGTGTTCGATCGTTGTGAGGTCATCGTTTTTGACTCGCCTGAAGACCGGCCCCTCCGGCAACTGCTGAATGCGGGTGCGGCTCAGCTTTTTGAACTGCCACGTCGCGCTTGTGGCATTGGGCTGGGCCTTGCCGCTGAAAGTGTACGTGTCCTGATTCAGGGTGAGTGAGGCCGCGAACACGCCGGCGCTTGCCGTGGCGTAGCCTGCTTGGGCCGCCGTGTACCGCTGCACATCGATGAAGTAGCCCCCGGTAGAGGCCGTGATTTGAAGCACCTGGTCGGAATCTTCGGTGTTGAGCCAGTAGTGGCCGATCAAGTCGTCAATGCCCGCCTTGGTGTTCGGACGCTTACTGGGCTTTTTCAGCTGAGGCGAGGCGGCGCTGCTGCTCGCCGCCGGTTGTTTGGCGGCCGGGTGCCCGCACCCGGTCAGGGCGAGCAAGACGACCAGACTGATGATTAACTTTTTCATTGCCAACCTCATAGGCGCGAGACCAGCGTCATCACAATGGGGATGACGATGATCGCAAACAGGGTCGTCGCGGACACGGTGACGGCGGCGTTTTCAGCGTCGGCGCCGTACAGCTTGGCAACGACCGGCGCGTTGGTCATGACCGGCATGGCCGACTGCAGGATGAAGACCTGCTTCATCAGCACCGGCACCGGTGCAAAGGCCACTAGGCCGAACATGATCAGCGGCGCGAAGACGAAGCGGCCGGAGAAGACGCCGATCATCTCCCGGTCAAAGCGAATGTTGCCAAGGCCTGCCTGGTACATGGCGATGCCGATGAAGAACATGGAGCCGGGGATGGTCAGGCCGCCGACGTAGCCAAACGTCGCCATCAGAAACTGCGGCAGTTGAACGTGAAGCAGGACCAGCAGGACGCCGACCATGAACCCGAGCAGCGGCGGGGAGAAGATCTTGCCCAGCGTTTGCTTGAGATCAAAGTGAGCGGCGTGCGGGCCGTCTTGCTGGATCAGGTAGACCCCGATCGTCCAAAAAATCGTCGTGTTGGCCATGTAGTAGACCAGCACGTACGGCAGGCTTTTGGGCCCGAACAAGGCAAGGTTGACCGGCAGTCCGATGAAGACGGTGTTGGAGTTGAAAAACATCGACTTAAACAGACCACGCCGCTTGGGCGCCACGCGGATGATCCGGGCGACTGCAAACGACAAGCCGAACAACAGCGCCATAGACAGGACGGGAAAGCGAAGGTCGGGCAGAAGCGCTTTGAGCTCGCCGGCCGAAAAGCGTGAGCAGATCGTGTCGATCATGTAAGCGGGGAGGGCGACCTGGGTGACCACTTTGGCGATTACCCGACTGGACCGGTCGTTGAACCAGCCAATAGCCGTCAGCCCGTAGCCGATGGCAACCAGAAGTAGGATCTCTGTGACCCCACCTAAACTAGAGAGAAAAGCAGTCAAAAAATTACTCCTAACAAGCGGCGGGGACGAGCCGCAACGAATGGTTGGATCAAACAGTGAGCAGCGTCTGGATCAAGACGTCGAAGGGCTCAACCGGCCAGGCCGGCGCGGCGAAATTCATCACACTGGGCACGAGGGTGACGGTGGGGCCAGGGTAGTCGGCCAGGAAGCGGTCGTAGTAGCCCGCGCCAAAGCCGATCCGTGCGCCGGTTGCTGGCACAAAGGCGATGCCGGGCACAATGATGAGGTCCGGCTGCTGAGCGACCTGAGTGGGGTCGTAAGGCGGCTCTGGAATGCCAAACTTGCTGGTGATCAGCCCGTCCTCGCCGGGGTCGGGAAGAAAGACCATCTGGCGGTGCGGCATCACGCGCGGGAGCAGCACGGTCTTGCCGGCGGCGCGGGCGGCCTGCACGATGTCCGCGGTGTTGACTTCGATCGGGCCGCTGACCGTAGTCGCGACCGTATGCGCTTTTTGCCACTGCGGCAAGACCAGCAGCTGAGCAATCAGCTGGGCGCTTTCGGCCTGGGTCGTTGGGGCTTGCTGTTTAAGGCGGGCGAGTTGGGTTTTGCGGAAGGCAGGTTTGGTTTGCACTAGCCGATCTTCTCCTTTAGGTAGCCAGAAAGCACGGTGGCATTGTTGTCGTCTTCGTCCTTGGCCCCGAAGAGCAGGAGGACGCGCGCTGTTTTCAGCGCCCGCACTTTAGCTAAAAAGGCAGGAGTGGCGGGATTAGCCTCCAGCTCTGCCAAGTAGCGGCGGTTAAATTCGGCCGCCTTTTCCGGGTCGTGTCCGTACCACTTACGCAGTTCGGTCGTCGGGGCGATCTCCTTGGCCCAGTCGTCCAGGCGCGCGTTGACCTTGCTGATGCCACGCGGCCAGACCCGGTCGACGAGCAGGCGGTACCCGGCCGGCTGGTCATGGGCGTAGATCCTAACGGGAATAAACTCCATGATGAAGACTCCTTTCTGAAACTAACAATACCCAAATTAAAGGCCAATTCGGCGTGCGGGTCAAGCGGCCGACTGCCGGGGTGAAAGTGCTAAACTTAGAGCCAAAAGCTTAAGGAGGCAACTATGCATCTTTTCACTGCGCTGGGTGTGAAGCCCAAAGAGAAGGCGGCGGCGACGGCCCTGCAGTGGTTGTCCGTGCAAGAGGCGACTGAGGAAGAATGCCATGAGCTGGCCACCCAGTACGGGATCCCAGTCGACTACATGACGCCAGTGTTCAATGCCCACGAGAACCCGCGGGTGGCCGGAATGGCGGATAAAAGCGGCGCCGGACTGATTCTGGTGCGCTGCCCCTACCAAACCACCAGCAAGAACGGGGAGCGAACCTACGCGACGAGTCCGTTGGCCATCATCATTCAGGATCATCTGGTGACCACCGTTAGCCCGCGCAAGGTCGCGATCCACAACCGCTGTGTGCAAATGGCGGATCACGCTGCCGACCCGGTCGTGTTTGCCCTGTCGGTGCTGAACTTGGTGTTTGGCCAGTTTCTCAACGATACCGACCAGCTGGCGGCGCAGACGCAAAGCATGGAGATCCGGGTGGGCAATGCGTCGCATAACACGCTGCTTTACGAAATCATGGCCGTGGAGAAAAGTCTGGTCTTCTTCACGTCGGCACTCCAAGATTCGCAGGCGATCTGGCCGGCGCTTCAAGGTGCCGCGTACTTTGCGGCAGAGCCAGCCCACCGGGAGAAGCTGGCGATCGCGGAGCGGACGGCTCACCAGGCGTTTACCCTGGCCCAGTCCAACCTGGCGATCCTCGATCAGTACAACGCCACCGTGTCCTCGGTGGTCTCCAATAACCTGAATTTGATCATGAAGATGCTGACGTCGGTCTCGATCATTATGACCATTCCCAGCATCATTGGCAGCCTGTGGGGGATGAACACCAAGGTGCCGTGGCAGCAGAGCCTCACCGGGTTCTGGCTGCTGCTCTTCGCGACCCTCTTATTCTGTGTTGCGGCGGCTTACTGGCTGCATAAGAAGGACTACTTCTGACCCGTTTGACGTGCACGAAGCGCCGGCGTTTTTCTACAATTATTACAAGAGGTGATAATCATGCGGAAAGATTACGCGCTGACCCGCTCGCGCGAAACGAGTGCGCAAGAGACAACTGGCGCCTGCTGGCACTGCTACTATCAGCCGACGGCAGTGGAGCTGCAGACGCTAAAACAAGACTACGCCCTGCCAGATGGCTACGTGGAGGCCGCGCTGGATGATCACGAGGACGCCCGCAGTGAGGCGCTGGGCGCCGAGGCGACGGCCCCTGGGTTCGTATTGATCCGCGAGCCTTACCGCACTGAGAGCAAAAATGGTCACCCTGAGTACGAGACCATGCCCATTGCCATGCTGTTGGTGGCGGATGGCCTAATCACCATCAGCCAAGAGGCACCGCGGCTGATGGACCGCTATTTGGCGGCGCTGGATCAGGTTGAAGCTGCCGACAGCCTGGCGCTGCACATTGTCGATCAGATCCTGGATTGTTACACCGCGGACACGGATTGGATCGATGACCAGGCCCGCGCCATGGAGCAGCGCGTCACCCAAGCGGCCAAGAACACGCTGATTTACGAGGTGATGGCGCTCGATAAGAGTCTCGTCTACTTCAATGCGGCCTTGACCCATACCCAAAAGCTGATCGAGGAGCTCCAGGCTAGTCCCCGTTACTTCACGGCTGCCGCTGACGCGAGGCTGCGCTACCTCCTCGGCGTGAAGGTCAGCCAGCTGCTGACGATGGTGGCGAGCACGGAAGAGGTGATCGACCAGTACAACACCGCAATTTCCTCCGTGGTCGCCAATAACTTGAACCTGATCATGAAGATGCTGACGTCCGTTTCGATCATTTTGGCGATCCCGCCGCTGGTTTCGGGGATTTTCGGCCAAAACACCTGGATCCCGTGGCTTGGTAAGCCGGTGGCTGGCTTCTGGCTGACCCTCCTGATCGCCGCGGGGCTCAGCGGGCTCGCCGCGTGGTGGCTCCACCGCAAGGATTACTTCTGATCCAGATTGGTCATAGTCAACGGATCGACCCATAAGTCAAACTGTTCGGCCGTCACTGCGCCTTCGGCAATTGCCACCTCGCGCAGGGTCTGGCCGTTTTTTTGTGCCGTTTGCGCGAGTTTGGCGGCCCTGGCGTAACCGATGTGCGGCGATAGGGCCGTGACCAGCATCAGCGAGTGATCGACCAGCTGGCGCATCCGCTCAGCGTTGACGGTCAGCCCTTTCAGTAGCAGCTGATCGAACTGAGTCATCCCGCCGGCCAGCAGGTCGCAGCTTTCCAAAAAGGCCGCGCCAATCAGCGGCTTGTAGACGTTCAACTCGAAGTTGCCCTGGCTTTCCGCAATGCCAACGGTGGTGTCGTTGCCAAGGACCCGCAGCGCGATCATGGTGAGGGCTTCGGCCTGCGTCGGGTTGACCTTGCCGGGCATGATCGAGCTGCCTGGCTCGTTGGCCGGGATCGTCAGCTCCCCGTAGCCGCCGCGCGGGCCCGAGGCGAGAAAACGGATATCATTGGCAATTTTCAGCAGGTCGGCCGCCAGCGTCTTCAGCGCCCCGTGGACCACGGTGAGCTCGCTGTGAAAAGCCAGGCCGTGGAACTTGTTGGGCATGGTCGTATACGGCTGGCCGGTCAAAGCGGCGATCTTCGCCACCATCGCGGCGGTCCTTTCCGGGGTGGTGTTCAGCCCGGTGCCTACTGCCGTGCCGCCCAGCGGCAGCGCCGCCAGCTGCTTCTGCAGGCTGGCCACTGTGGCGGCATCCTGCGCTAACGTTGCGCGCCAGCCGGAGACCTCCTGGCCAAAGGTGAGCGGCGTCGCGTCCTGCAGGTGGGTGCGGCCGAGCTTGACGACCCGCGCGAATTCCTGCTCCTTGGCCTGGAGGGTGGCCGTCATGCGTGCGGCTGCCGCAAGGACGCGGCCGACTGCGGGGTAGGCCGCAATCTGCAAGGCGGTCGGGAAAACGTCGTTGGAGCTTTGGCCGCGGTTCACGTCGTCGTTGGGCAGGACTGGCTGACCGAGCGCCTCGCCGGCCAGGTGCGCGAGGACTTCGTTGACGTTCATGTTGGTCTGCGTGCCGCTGCCGGTTTGGTAAACGTGCAGCGGAAAGTTCGCCATCAGCTGGTCATCGGGCAGCGCCAGCAAACGCTTGGCGGCTGTTTGGATGGCCTCGCCGACACTCGCTTCCATCCCGCTGGTCACGTTGACGCAGGCGGCCGCTTGCTTGATGGTCAGCAGGCCGCGAATCACGGCGGCCGGCATTAACGGGCCGACAGGAAAATTGTGACGCGAGCGTTCGGTTTGGGGGCCCCAAGCGGCGCGGTCCGGGACCGCGACTTCGCCAAGGGCGTCTTTTTCAATCCGCATTAGAGGGTTCCTTCTTTCTTAAGTAAAGTGAGCAGTTGGTCGATGGCGGGCGTTTGCCGCAGCGTCTTGCTCGTGACTAGCGCGATATCAAAGGTCGGCTGGCCCAAATCAGTGAGGGGGATGGCCTTCAGATGATCGGCCGGCAGCACTGCCATTTCGGCCAGCAGCGCAACGCCGACTTTGGCCTGCACCATGTGCTTGAGCAGGGCGACGTCCTGGGTGCGGTAGACCACACTGGGCTGGATGCCGGCAGTGCGGGTGAACCACGCGAAGGCCTTGGTGTGGACAAACCCCTCCGCCAAAGTCACGAAGGGCTCATCTTTGAGGTCGGCAAAGCGGAGGCTTGAGTGGGCCGCTAGCGGGTGGTCATTCGCAACGACGATCGTAAACGGGACCCGGCGCAGCGGCTGAACGACCAGTGCTGGCGCATTCAGGGGCCCGGTTGAGCCGAGCAACGCGCCGTCGAGGTGGCCGGTCCGCAGATCTGAGAGCAGATTCTGGGAGCCTGCCTCGACCGTTTGCAGCTGGTCGATGAGGCCGGCTTGCATCAGCGCCGGGGCCAGGGTTGGAAAGTAATAGTTGCCGATGATCGGCGGCAGACCAAAGCGAATCTTACCGCTGCGGGCGCGGGCCAGCTCGGCTTCTGCGGCCGTGAGCTCCGCGGTGATCACTTGGACGTGGGCGGCCAGCGTGGTCCCTGCCGGGGTGACGGTGACCTGGGCGTGGCTTTGGTCCCGGTCGATCAGCTGGATGCCAAAATGGGCCTCCAGGCGTTTCAGGGCCATGGTGATGGTGGGCTGGGTGACGCCGAACTGGTTGGCGACTTGGGAAAAGTTTTTCAGTTTCGTCAGCGCCTCAAAGTAGGCAAGGTCTCTGGTGTTCATGGGCGGGGTCCTTTCTATCATATAAAGAAAGATTAACACAGGTGGGCCGGTCTGGGCCGCAGGCGGTGAAAAAAGGCGGGTCATTTAACGTTTAGGCCTAATAATTGATCCAATGACGAAAAAATTACCGGCGGCCCCGGGCAGAAATCCTGGCCCGCCGACGCTTTCACCACGCATGACCCGTCATATAAATAAACAATATAGCTTATGCGAGGTTTGACTATATTTTTGGTCACCGCGTAAAGTGGGCCTTGTCATTAAACAAGGAGGTTTCCATGAAATACACACCAGAACAACTGATCCACGATCCGTTCGTCAACAAGGGCACGGCGTTTACCGCTGAAGAGCGGGCTAAATACGGGCTGAACGGCCTGCTGCCAAGCGCCATTCAGACTTTGGCTCAGCAGGTCACCCAGGCTTACGCGCAGCTTCAAAGCAAACCGACTGACCTCGCCAAGCGCCAGTTTTTGATGCAGCTGTTCAACGTCAACCACGTCCTGTTCTACAAATTATTCTCGGAGCACATCGTGGAGTTCATGCCGATCGTCTACGATCCAACGATCGCCGATGCCATTGAGAACTACTCAGCGCTGTTCGTCGAGCCGCAAAACGCGACTTACCTCAGCATTGACGCGCAAGATGGGATGGCCGACGCACTTCGCCGCAGCGCCAACGGCCGCGACATTCGGCTGATTGTGGTCACCGACGCCGAGGGCATTCTGGGTATCGGCGACTGGGGCACGCAAGGCGTGGACATCGCGGTGGGCAAGCTGATGGTCTACACGGCCGCCGCCGGGATCGACCCGAGCCAGGTGCTGCCGGTCGTTCTGGATGCGGGCACGACCCGGCAGGAATTGCTGGCAGACGACCTGTACCTCGGCGTGCGCCACGAGCGGGTGTACGGCAAAGCTTACCACGCCTTCGTCGACAAGTTTGTCGCCACGGCCGAGGCCCTGTTCCCGCACCTGTACCTCCACTTCGAGGACTTCGGGCGCGCCAATGCGGCGGATATCCTCAATCAGTACAAGGATAAGATCACGACGTTCAACGACGATATTCAGGGCACAGGGATCATCGTGCTCGCCGGCCTGCTGGGCGCTATGAATATTTCTCACCAGAAAATGACCGATCAAGTCTACATGAGCTTTGGTGCCGGCACCGCCGGGGCGGGGATCGCGCAGCGGGTGTACGATGAATTCCTGCAGCAGGGCATGAGCCCGGCCGAGGCCAAGAAGCATTTTTACCTTGTCGACAAGCAAGGGCTGCTGTTTGACGACGACCCCACGCTGACCCCGGCGCAAAAGCCGTTTGCCCGCAGTCGCAGCGAGTTTGCCAACGCCGCCGCACTGACCACCCTCGAAGCGGCAGTCAAGGCGGTTCACCCGAGCGTCTTGGTTGGGACCTCGACGCAGCCCGGCACCTTCACCCAGCCGATCATTGAAGAAATGGCGGCCCATACCGAGCGACCGGTGATCTTCCCACTGTCCAACCCGACGAAGCTGGCCGAGGCCAAGGCTGAGGACCTGATCAAGTGGACCGCTGGTCGCGCCCTAGTGGCCACCGGGATCCCGGCTGCAGACGTCGAGTACCAGGGTGTCACTTACGCGATCGGCCAGGCGAACAACGCCTTGGTCTATCCGGGGCTGGGGCTGGGTACGATCGCCGCCACTAGCCGGCTGCTGACGGACGCAATGATTTCTGCTGCCGCGCATAGCCTGGGTGGGTTAGTCGACCCAACGCAGCCGGGCGCTGCGGTTTTGCCGCCGGTGTCGAAGCTGGATCAGTTTAGCAAGACAGTCGCGCTGGCCGTGGCTAACCAAGCCGTTCAAGACGGCCTGAACGAGGAGCCGATCGCGGATGTGGCCAAGGCGGTCGCCGCCAGCCAGTGGACGCCTGAGTACCGTGAATTGACCGACGTGGAGATGGAGGAGTAAGCATGACCGCATTAGTGACAAGTATTGAAAGCGTCCTGACCATCGTGATCATGATCGCGTTGGGCTACCTGCTGCAGCGCAACGGTTGGTTCGACGAAGCATTTGGCAAGACGATCTCTAATTTACTGATGAAGGTGGCCCTGCCGGCGTCGATCTTTATTTCCGTGCTGCAGCGCCTCACGCGCGACAAGCTGATCAGCTTGTCTTCCGGGCTGGTGTACGGCTTTGGCGCCGTGGCGCTGGGCTACGTGGTGGCCTTCCTGCTGGTCAAACTGCTTAAAGTGCGGCCGGGCCGGCGCGGGACGTTCATCAACATGTTCGTCAACGCCAACACGATCTTCATCGGGCTGCCGCTGAACATGGCGCTGTTTGGCGACAAGGCGACGGCGTACTTCTTGATGTACTACGTGGTCAACACCGTGTCGACCTGGACCCTTGGCGCGTTTTTGATGAGCTGGGATGATCCCACGAAGGTCGCCGGCGAGCTCGGCGCGCGCACTGCCTTCAACTGGAAAAAACTACTGCCAGCGCCGCTGGTGGGCTTCTTAGTGGCTTTGGTCTTCCTGCTGTTTAACATTCCATTCGTCAACGTGGGCTGGCTGAGCTTTCTCGTGAACGCGATGACTTACGTGGGCAGCTTGGTGACACCGCTGTCTTTGATCTACATCGGGATCATCTTGGCCAAGGCGGGCTTTAAGGCCATCAAATTTGACCGTGATTCCGTGGTCGCGCTGATTGGCCGCTTCGTGATCGCGCCGGCGCTGATCTTTGCCTTGATCATGGGCGGGCTCAAGCTGGGCTTCCACATTCCAAGTTTGGAGGCGCAGACGTTGATCGTTCAGGCCTCGGCCCCTGGGCTGGCAGTCCTGCCAATCTTGGCGACCGAGGGCCACGGCGACGTCGAGTACGCGACCAACGTGGTGACCTTGTCGACAGTCCTGTTCGTGATCGTCGTGCCGGTGATCATGCTGCTGATCCAAGGAATTTGATCAAGTGAATT
The DNA here is from genome assembly GCF_003946485.1 of Lacticaseibacillus jixianensis. Taxonomy (GTDB): domain Bacteria; phylum Bacillota; class Bacilli; order Lactobacillales; family Lactobacillaceae; genus Lacticaseibacillus; species Lacticaseibacillus jixianensis. The sequence goes on from NZ_RHOJ01000001.1 coordinate 80,790, forward strand.
GAATCTTCGCTTCGGGTCATTGACCGTTGAGCGTCCGCTAAGCCGGGCGCTTTTTTTGCGGTTAGGGCGGAATGGATGGGCTTTCACAATTGGCAATGCTGGTGTAACCTAGGGAGTAATTGACTTGAAGCAGTCCGCAGCCGCGGATCATGGCCCTGCTCGAGCACAGCGGCAGGATGGGTTGGCTGCTGGCCATGATCGATCAGCAGTGAAAGGAAGGGTATGTCGTGGATCTTGGTAGCTTGCACTTGTTCATTTTGGCCGACTTGCACCTCGGGAGCACGCGCCACACCACCGCCTCGTTTCATCACGCCTTGGTCAACATGCGGCGGCTGGATCCGGCGGCCGCCGTGGTGGTCGCCGGCGACATCACGGACTGGGGGGCCCCGGAGCAATTTCAGGATGCGTGGAGTGCGCTGGAGAAGGTGCCGGTCGACCAGCTGATCGTTTGCCTGGGCAACCATGATGTTCGCGGGCCGCACACTTTAGATTGGAACAATGATCAGGAAAGCGACCCCACCTATTTTCGCGACGTGGTCCTGCCCGAGTACCAGGCCCATTACCTGAGCCGTCTGCCGGGAGCTGTGGCCTGGCAGCCATACTTCACCGTGGATTTAGGCGACTACCACTTCATCGTGATGAACTCGGAAAAAGGCCTCAAGGATGCGGCCTACATTTCCGCTCAGCAGATCGCCTGGCTCGATGAGCAGCTGCAGGCGGGCGAAGACGAGGGTCAGAAAAACTTGGTCCTAGTGCATCAGGCCTTGCGCGACACTCATTGGCGCAGCAACATCGGGGGCGGGTTCGGGATCCAGGATGCGGTGGTCAAGGACGTGCTCAGGCGCCATCCGAACACCTTCATTCTCTCCGGGCACCTGCACAACGGCTTTGGCGTCGCAGAGGCGATCCCGCGCAGCTTTGGCACCTGCATTGATCTGCCGGCTTTTGCGCTGAGCGTGAACGGCTATGTCGGGGCGGCGCTTGGCTACTACTGCACGTTCAGTGCTCGGACGATGAAGTTTGCGGCGTGGGACTTCGCCATTAATCGGCCGCTGCCGCAGTATGATTTGCTCCTGAGCACGACAACGCTGGCGGCGGCGCTACCGGGTTTGGCCAAGAAGGATCCTGAAGCAGCCAGCCGGGCGCTGCAGCTGCTTCACCGCAGCTATAGTTCAGCTACCGTCGATGACCCGCGCCAAGCTGAAGTGCCAGCGGCCCCGGCTGAGAAGCTGTTTGGGGCGGCGGTGCAGACGCAGATCACTGACTTGATCGGCAGCGTGCGGCCGCGGCGGGCGCTTGATCAGGACCTGAACCTCAAGCCCTACCACGCCTACTTTGCTCGGCGCGATGACAGCGTTGAGGCCATTTCCCGCTTGAGCCAGAATCTCTTAATGGGATCGGCAAGCGACGCGGCGATCGAAGCGCGGCTGACTCGCCAGTTTGTGCAGGCGCGGCTGGCGCAAGTGGCGCCGCAGTTTGCCCGCTTCAGTGACGACCAACTGCGCAGTCTTGCCGAAGAGGCGCAGCGGCTGCTCGTCGGGGTGTTTCCGCGAGTCGACCGCACGGCCCTTGAGCAAGCGCTGGCCGCGCACGCCCAGGCGCAAGATGCGCAAACGCGCCTGGTGGCGGCGGAAGCACGCTACTTGCTGAAGGACCCGGCGGCCACCCAGCCGACCATCGACGCCATGGTGGCGCGGCTCGATAAGCTGCCCGTGGACTAAAAAAGCTGTGCAGCGGTTAGCTGCACAGCTTTTTCGATTGGTGATCAGCGGTTAGCGTGCGTCTCGAGGTAGGCGAGGGCACTGTCGTAATCGGGCTCTTGCGTTTGCTCCAAAATCAGCTCTCGGTAAACGATCTTACCGGTCGGATCAGTGATCCAGACGCTGCGGGCGTCTGTGTTGTTCGCCTCAACGAACAGGCCCATTGCCCGGCCGAAGCTGCCTTCTGTGTCCGACAGCAACTTCATGTTCTTCACGCCCTCGTTTGCGCACCAGTCGCTTTGCTGCGCGCTGGTGTTCGTCGAGATCGTGTAGAAGTTGACCCCGGCGAAGCGGTCGGCGGACTGGTTGAAGTTTTTCGTGGAGATGCTGCAGACGCGGGTGTTGATGTCAGGCACCACCGAGATCAGGCTGTAGCGGCCCTTGAGGTGCGACTGATCGAACGGGGCACCGTTTGCGGTCGTTGCCTGAAATACTGGTAAGGGGTGACCAATCAACGGTGGTTCGCCAGTGGTCTGTTCTACTTCACCGTGACGCGTAATTTGCATGATGAGATTCCTCCTTGAATATGACGACACCCAACTGGCTGCGGCGTTCAGGCCAGTTCTCTTCCAGTGTAGCATATCCCTGGGGGTTTGCCAGAGGTTGAAAGTGGCATCGCTGACCGCCGTCTTGCTACAATTAGCCTGTATCAGTGGGCAAATTCATAAGGAGAACGCTATGGGTAAAACTGTCATCGTCTATTCATCGCAGACCGGTTTTACGCAGGGTTACGCGTTGTGGATCGCTCGGGTCCTGCACTGTGAGGTGCTGGATGCCGCGTTTGTGACGACGAATGATCTGATCCACACTCGCTTAGTGATTTACGGCGCGCACGCCACCAAGCGCAGCGGGGTGCTCGGCTTTCGGCCCTTTTACCAGCAGTATCAGCTGGCCTTGCCGCAGCAGCTGATCGTGTTTGGCACGGGGCTGCTGCCGCCTGAGCAAGTTGATATGCAGCTGATGCGCCAGCACACGTTTCACCAGTGCAAGCGGCAGCCGCAGCTGTTTTACTTCAACGGGCAGATGGATCCCAGTGCTATGCCGCTGCGCATCAGGTTGCCTTACTACTCAGCCAAACGCAAGCTGAGGGCCAAGCCGCCAGTGTGCGGAATGGGGGCGGTGCGGCCGCTTTTGACGGAAGTTGACCGGCTGGAGGCACAGGGCATCATCTAGGCGAAAGGACGTCTTCTCGGTCTGCTGCTAATTATTGTAAGACTCTGGTGACCACCGCTTGGCGTAATGCTGGCGGTGGTTTTTAACCAAAGAACTGGGAAAACGGCGTATGCCTCTGCCGTCAAATTTGCGTACGCCTCACAGGTTGGCGCTGAGCTGCTCGATCTGTTTTTCCGTGTCGTCGAGGAATGCAATCATGGCCTTCAGCGGCTGGTCCGTGCTGATGTCGACGCCCGCAACTTTGGCCGCTTCGAGCGGCGGCTTGGTGTCGCCGAGGGCGAGGAACTGCAGCCAGTGCGCAATGGCAGGCTGGCCCTCTGCGCGGACCTTCAGGTAAGCGGCGGTGGAAACCACCATGGAGGCGGAATAGGTGTAGGAATACAGCCCCATGTAGTAATGGCTTTGCCGCATCCATGTCAGCTCCGGCATGCCGTCGTCTAAATCGACCGCATCGCCCCAGAACTGCTTCAGCAGCCCTTTTTTCAGTTGGTTGAGCGTGGCGGCATCAAACGTCTCGCCGCGGTCGATCAAGGTGTACACCTCGCGCTGGAAGGCGGCCTCAAGCAGGTGGGTGACGCAGTTGTGGAAGTACGTGTCCGAAAGCAGCCGGCTCAGCGCAAACCGCTGCAGCCGCAGATCGCCGGCCGCCTTGTTGATCAGGCTATGCGTCAGTAGTAATTCATGGAAGGTGCTGGGCGCCTCGACGATGTAAGTGGAAGGAAAAACGGCCAGAATGCTGTGGTGTTGTTCGGCCAAGCTGAAGTGGCCGGCGTGGCCCAGCTCGTGCACCAGCGTGTAGAGTGCCGGCAGTGTGTTACTCCAGCTCATTAGGATGTAAGGGTGAACCCCATAGGCCCCGGAGGCAAACGCACCGGACTCCTTGCCTCGGTTGGCGGGAAAGTCGACCCAGCGCGCAAAAAAAGCGCGCATGATCAGGCCCTGGTAGTCCTTACCTAGCGGCGCCACCGCGTCTTTGATGGCCTGCGGTGCCTGGGCTAGCGTGACTTGAGGGGCGTAACTGGGGTCAAGGTCCACTTGAAGGTCGGTGTAACCAATGTGATCCAGCCCCCACAGCTGTTTAATGTGCGTGACGTAGCGGCGCATCACGGGCGCAAGGCCAGCCATCAGCCCATCGATCTGACGGTCAAACATATCACGGGAGACTTCTTGGTCCGCCAGCAGGTAATCGACGACCGAATCGTAGCCGCGCATGGTGGCGATGGTCTTTTCCTTGGCCACTTGGTTGTAATACCCGGCAGCGATCGTATTCTGGTACTTGGCCAGGACGTTGCAGAATTGGTGGTAGGCGGCGCGCCGGACGGCTGTGTTCGGGTGCTTTTGGTACTCCTCCTCGTAGCGCACGAAGGACAGTGGATAGGTCTTGCCGGCAACGGTGAACGAGCCGAAATCCATATCGGCAAAAATTGCCTGACTGCGCATTTGACTTGGGGCGTCTAACGCGGGAGCCAGCGCAGCGAGGACCTCTTCCGCGGGCAGCGGCAAGGCCTGCTTTTTGGCCAGCTTGACGTGGCGGATAAAGGCGGCGTTGTCTTCACTGGTGGCGGCGACCCCGTCCAGAACGGCCAGTGGCTGCGCCTGCAGCTCAGTTTGGAAAAATTGCAACTTGGCGTCGGTTGAAGCGAGCAGGGCTTGAACCTTGCGATTGCGCGCGTTGGCCTGCGGGTCTCCGGTGTCAGCGGCCTGGGGCAAAAAGCCGTAGTGCATGATGCGGTCGGCCAACTCCTGGAGGGTCGTGTAATCCCCAAGCGCGTCGAGAATAACCGGCACCGCGGTCAGCTGGCCCCGGTACATTTTAGTGAAGTCGGCGGTCAGCTCTTGGAGTCTGCGCAGCGCCTCGTTAAAGGCAGTCTCGTTTTTGAACAGCGGCGTCAGATCCCAAGTGGTCTCCTGGGCCACCTCGCGGCGCGCCGGTTGTGCTTGCGTCATGTCTCCCACTCCCTTGAATTTGGTTGGCCTCAGTATAGCATGGCCCGCGGCAAGCAAGTTTAGAAACTCGGCGGTTTTTTTGGTACACTTGGTCCAAGCAGAAAACGGAGGTCACCCTATGACAATCGATAACAACCAATTAGTAACCCGTTATTACAACCTGAAGGCCAAAAATACCGACCTATTCAAACTCATCACCGACTTTGTGGATCAGCAAGTTGCTGAGGTCTACGCCCAGCTGGACGCGCACTTCGTTGATACGATCACGATCGATCTGGATGAACTAATGACCCTGGCCGCGGCCAAGGCACCGCATTTGGACCCTGCAGAGCTGGAAACGGCCGTGACCAATAACGTCCACAAGCACCTGGACGCCCTGGGCCTCTTCGTGGTGCCGGCCACATTCACCGATGCAAATACCGTGGTGGCCAAGCTGAACTTCTTCAACCACAGCCGGTACTATTAAGAAGGTGCGAAGGCGCGACGCACTTAGCCCGACGGCTAGCCTAGCGCTATGCATTGCCGGTGTTCTTTGCCGGCGAGGCATAGCGCGTAGCTAGCCGCTCGGGCGTTGTCGCCCCGCAGCCCAGTTAAGAGAAGGTGCGAAGGGGCGACGCTCTTAGCGGGATGGGTAGCCTAGCTTACGGCCTTGCCGCCGCACTTTGGCGGCGAGGCCGTGAGCGTAGCTAGCCGCTCGGGCGTTGTCGCCCCGCAGCCCAGTTAGAAGAAGGTGCGAAGGGTCGACGCTCTTAGCCCGACGCTCGGCCATTGCCGATTCGCAGCCCGATAAACAAGGCGCGCAGACCAGCCCTTATTGCTGCCCACGGCCTAGAACAGTGTGATACAAATAAGGCAGAAGGGAGTGATTGGATGCTGAAGACGCGGATCCTGGTGGCCTTAGACGGCTCACCGGCTGGGGCGGCGGCGCTGGAAAAGGCCGCTGCGCTGGCGGAAGTTGACGATGTGGAACTGGACCTGTTGTACGTGATCGACACGCGCAGTTATAACGTGGGCTTTGCCCAGCAGCCGGACGTGGACGGGACGATCCTCTACAATGCGGAGACCAGAGCGGAGATCGAGCTTGAAGAGCAGGCTGCACCGTTGCGCAAGCGTGGGCTAAAGGTCAACGTTCATCTGCGCTTCGGCAATCCCCGCACCGTGATTGCCCTTGATGCCCCCCGGGATTATCACAGCAGCCTGATCATTCTCGGCCGTGCCAGCAAGCGACTGGCGGCGAGAATGTTCATCGGTTCGGTGGCTAGTTTTGTGACCGAAAATGCACCCTGCGACGTGTTGATCGTCGCGGCGCCCGGCGCGTAATCAAAAACGCCTCGCTTCAGCTTAATGCTGAGCCGGGGCGTTTTTTGGTGGGCCACCGGGTGCGGCGAGTCGGCCACTAGAATCGCCAATTGATCTTCGCCAGGATGCGGCGGCCCAGCAGCTCCTGCAAAAGCAGGTAAACCGGGATGCTGGACAGCAGTAAGGGGACGTAGAAGAAGGCACGGTCCCATGTCCATAGCGTGGTCAGCGAGAAGACGTGATTAAAGACGAAGAAGGTCAGGAAGAAAAGTAGGCCGATCAGCGCGACCAAGCCGACCTTGTAGCGGTTGAACGGTCTGGCCACAAGCAGGACCACGTGCAACTCGATCACGCCGATCATAAAGACGACCAGCGTTGAGGTCAGGGCAAACGACCAGTTGAACACGTACTCGAACCGCGTCAGCAGCAACGTGTACAGGACCACTGCCAGAGCCGCCGGCGCGGCGATGGTCATGACCTTCTGCAGGAACCGACCAGTGACGCGCATGAAGTTCGGTTCAAGCGTCAGGAAGAAGGACGGGATGGCGACACAGATCGCCGACACCGGGGTGAGGTTGATTGGGGTGATGGGGTAATCAAGCGGCAGAAAGACAAAAATCGCCGTCAGAATCACGGAAAAGATGGTCTTGATCAGGTACATGGAAGCGACGCGTTCAATGTTGTTGATCACGCGCCGGCCTTCGTTAAGCACGCCGGTCATCGCGTCAAAGTTTGAATCCAAGAGGGTGAAATCGGCAATCGACTTAGCCGCTTCGGCGCCGCTAGCCATGGCGATGGCGCAGTCGGATTGGCGCAGGGCCGGCACGTCGTTGACCCCGTCGCCGGTCATTGCGACCGTGTGGCCCTGCGCCTGCAGGGCGGCAATCAGCTGCTTTTTCTGCGGCGGTGTGACGCGGCCAAACACGGTGTAAGTGGCGGCCAGGGTTCCGAAGTCGGCGTCCTCGCCCACGGTGCTCATGTCGATGGCCTGTTCCGCGTGCGGCAGGGCGGCCTGCTGGGCCACGTTAGCGACGGTGAGCGGGTTGTCGCCCGAGATCACCTTCAGCTGCACGTCCTGCGTGGCAAAAAAGGCCAGCGTTTCTGCGGCCGCTGGGCGCACCTCATCGGCAATGGTCAAATAGCCGAGCAGCCGCAGCCCTTGCAGCGGCATCGCCAGTCCCTGGTGGGTTTCCGCGACGGCCAGCACCCGAAACCCCGCCTTGGTCGCCGCCGCGATGTGCGAACGCGCCGCAGTCGGCAGTGCGCCGCCGAAAATGAACTCAGGGGCCCCGATCAGAAGACTGCGGCCATCCGAGAACGTCGCCCCGGACCACTTGCGTGCCGAGGAAAAGGGGACCGTGGTCGTGGTCGTCAAGCTCGCCGGCTGCGGCCACTCATGTTTGATGGCGAGGGCGGTTTCGTTATCGTCGTTTAAGGCATAGGTGACAGCGGTCGCGGCCGCGGCAACAGTGGCTTCGTCCGTCCCGTTTTCGGGGTAGATCCCGGCGACTCGGAGCTTGCCTGACGTGATCGTCCCGGTTTTGTCCAAGCAAATGACATCTACGCGCGCCAGGGCTTCAATGGCCGGCAGCGCCCGGACTAGCACCCGCTTGCGGGCTAAGTTCAGCGAGGAAACAGCAAGGGCCACGTTGGTGAGCAGGACGAGTCCTTCGGGAATCATGCCGATCATGGCCGCGGCGGTCGAAAGGATCGCACGGTCGTAATTGCCGCGCCGGATCATGGCGACGGTGAAGTAAGCGACGCCCAGGGGGATCAAGACCCAGGTCAGCACCTGAATGATGCGGTCGATGGTCGCCAGCAGCTGGCTTTGCTTGTGGCGGTCGGCCTTTGCGGAGTGCGTGATCTTGGCGGCAAACGTGGCCTCGCCGACTGCGGTAGCCTGCATCAGGACCTGGCCGGCAACGATGAAGCTGCCGGATAGCAGCGGATCGCCCGGTTGTTTGGTGATGGCGTTGGCCTCCCCAGTGAGCGGGCTTTCGTCGACCTCTGCACCAAGGGTTTCGCGGACCTGACCGTCCACCGGGATCTGATCGCCGCGCCGCAACCGGATCAGATCACCCAACACCAGCTGGTCCTGAGTCACGGCGGTTTCTTGGCCATCCCGGAGCACTCGCACCGGTGCTTCGGCGAGGATGGTCATCTGGTCGATCTGGCGCTTTGCCCGTAACTCCTGAAAGGTCCCGATGGCGGTGTTGATGATCGCAACGCCCAGAAACAGCAGGTTGGCGTAGCTGCCGGTCGTGGCGATCAGGATACCGAGCGCCAGGTTGACGAAGTTGAACAGTGTCAGCGTGTTGCTTTTGATGATGGCGCTGGGTGAGCGCGTCAGGCTGGCACTGGCGGTGTTGTACTGCCCGGCCGCGATCCGTTCTGCCACCACCGCCGCCGTCAGGCCGGTTAGCGGGGTTTGCGCATTTGACATTGCGCCACTTCCTTTCTTCCTCCATTTTAGCGGATCGCGGCTGGCCCTGAAGCAATTCCGCCTTGTTTAAGAGATTTTTAGGCGCACCGCCGGGTTTTAAAAAGGTGCATAATAAGGACCATAGGAGTTGATGACGATGAAAACAGCACCGAACGGCACCCGGTTTGTCACGCTGGCAAACGGTTATCATTTGTGGACCCAAACGCGCGGAACCGGCACGATCCAGCTGATGACGCTGCACGGCGGGCCTGGGGGCACCAACGAAGTATTTGAAAACTTCGCCGAGCGGCTGGCACCGTACCAGGTCCAAGTGACCCGCTACGACCAGCTGGGGTCGTGGTACTCCGACCAGCCGGACTGGACGGATCCGGCGGTGCGCGCGCAGTTCTTGAACATCCCTTATTACGTGGATGAGGTGGAGGCGGTCCGCCAGCAGCTGGGGCTCGACCATTTCTTTCTGCTGGGCCAAAGCTGGGGCGGGGTCCTGGCGATCGAGTACGCGCTGAAGTACGGTGAGCACCTCCAGGGGCTGATCTTGAGCTCGATGATCGACAACTTGGCGGAATATATTGAGAACATCAACGCGATCCGCGAGCGGATGTTCACGCCAGCGCAGGTCGCGTACATGAAGGACATCGAGGCTGCTCACCGGTTTGCCGAGCCAAAGTACCAGGCGCTGGTGGCCGTGCTTGGTGAGCAGTACCTGCACCATGCCGCTGACCCGCAGCCGCGGCACCTGATCGCCACGATGGCGACGCCAGTTTACAATTATTTCCAGGGTGATAATGAGTTTGTCATGGTCGGGGCCCTGAAGGATTGGGACCGGCGCAAGGATCTTGGACGGATCAAGACGCCGACCTACCTGACGTTTGGCGGCCACGAGACCATGCCGCTGCAGGCGGCCAGGCGGATGGCCCAAACGCTGCCCGCTGCGACCCTGCACGTTACCCCTAACGCCGGCCACGGTCAGATGCTGGACAACCCAGTCGATTACTTCCAGCACCTTGGGGAGTGGCTGACAGCACACCGTAAATAAGCCGCCGTTAGCGGTTACATTTTTCGCTGATATTGGTATGATGAAGGCAGGAGGCGATGCTCATGTTCAAAGACACGAAAGCGTTAGTCAACAAGATTGCAGATACTGCTGCTGAACCAGTGCATACGTTTAACTCGATGTTGCAAGAGGATCCCGAACTACTGATTCCGCTTGCGGTGATCCATGTGGTGCCGATCGCCCTGATGATCGTCGGGACCACGCAGATCATCTTGGGCCGCCAGAAGCTCAAGGCGGAAAAAGAGCGGACCAAGCAGGCCAAACTGCGTGCCATGATCGCCGGCCACGGGCCACACTGTGGGCGCCACGGGCGGCTCCACGGCCCCAAGCCACCAATGAAGCTGATGGCTGAAGAAGAATCACCAACCGAGTGAGCAACTGACCATTCCGGCGTGTCACCGCCGGGCCCAGCGCCAATTTGCGCGCTGGGCCCGGCTTTTTGGTGTACGCTGGCCTTAATTGCCAAGAATCGGCTTTTGCGCGACAATGGGGCTACTATATTATTAACGATTCGGGGCAGAAATAATGACAACAATTTATGTACGGCAGGGCACGCAGGCGGACATTCCGGCAATTATGGGCATCATCGAGGACGCCCGGGCCTTTTTGCACGCCCAGGGGATCAACCAGTGGCAGGGCACTTATCCCGACCAGCCAGCAGTCGCCGCCGACATTCAAAAAGGCACGAACCGCCTGCTGATCGTCGACGGCGTCGTGGCTGGGAATGCCAGCCTGCTGGAGGGACCGGATCCGTTCTACGGTAAGATCGACGGCGCCGGCTGGCAGGGGGCGCTGCCGTACATGATGATCCACCGCTTCGCCGTCTCGGCGAAGGTGCGCGGTCAGCACCTCAGCAAGCTTTTCATGTCGAATTTGATCACCGAAGCATACGGGCGCGGGTTCCGTGATCTGCGCATCGACACGCACGCGCAAAACCAGATCATGCAGCACGTGATCCTAGGCAACGGGTTCACCTTTCGCGGGATCGTGTACCTCGACGAGCCAGTCCCTGAACGCAACGCGTACCAACTGCTTTTGCCGTAATTTTGTAAAGGAGGAGCCATGGCCTACTTAGGAACGCTAGCGCTGATCCTTGCGGCGACCGTCGTACTGAGCCATTTTAGCCTAAAACTTGGGATCCCCGCCGTGATCGGCGAGCTGTTGGCCGGTATTCTGTTTGGCCCGGCGCTGCTCAACTGGATCCACCCCAGCACGATGGTCAACGAATTCTCTGAGATCGGGGTGATCCTGCTGATGTTTATCGCCGGCTTGGAAAGCGACCTGACGCTGCTGAAAAAGTACTTTCGGCCAGGAGTGCTGGTCGCGGTGATCGGTGTGATCGTGCCGGTGTTCGTGATCTTCACCTTTGCGCAGGCGTGGGGCTTTTCCTTTGTGGCGGCCACCTTTCTCGGTATCACCTACGCCGCAACGTCGGTGTCGATCTCCGTGGAGGTGCTCAAGGAACTTGACGCACTGGACACAAAAAGCGGGGCGACCATCCTTGGGGCGGCGGTGGTGGATGACATCCTTACGGTGATCATCCTCAGTGTTGCCGTCAGTATTTTTGGCACGGGCGTCAGCACGGTGGACACGCCGCTGTGGCTGACGCTGCTAGAGGAGCTGGCGTTCTTCGGCCTGATTTTTCTGGTGGTAAAATGGCTTGCGCCCTTCATCATGCACCTGGCGGAGCACCTCTTGCCCGCCGCTTCGGTGACGATCGGGTCACTGCTGCTGTGTTTAGGGATGGCCTACCTGGCCGATCTCTTCGGCCTGTCTGCGGTCATCGGCGCCTTTTTTGCCGGCGTGGCGGTGAGTGAGACCAAGTACCGGACAGAAGTGGACAAGGCGCTGGAGTCAATTGGCTACGCCGTGTTCATTCCGGTTTTCTTCGTCTCGATCGGCATGAACATGCGCCTGGATAGCCTTGGCCGCGATTTCTGGTTTATCGCCATCATGACGGTGCTCGCGCTGTTGACCAAGTGGCTCGGGTGCGGCGCTGGGGCCAAGTTAGCTGGCATGTCGTGGCACGAGGCAAACATTATCGGGGCGGGGATGGTCAGCCGCGGGGAGATGGCACTGATCGTCGCCCAAATCGGGTTTGATGCCCACCTGTTGCACCGGGATTTTTACTCAAGCGTGATCATCGTGATCATCTTGACGACCCTGATCGCACCCTTTATGCTAAAAGACGCGTTGAACCGTCACCACCCCTTGGAGGAAAATTCTTGAAGACTTTGTTTTTTGACCTTGATGGCACGCTGGCCGATTCGCAGGAAGGCATCATCAACAGCATCCACTACATGATCCAAAAGGCGCACCTGCCGCTGCTTTCAGACGACATTTACCGGCTGTTTATTGGGCCATCGCTGGGCAGCAGCTTGCACCAGTATTACCCCGCGCTGAGTGAAAGTGAAATCGACCAAACGATTCAGTATTACCACGAATTCTACCTGGAGCAGGGCATCTTTCAGCAGTCCCTGTATCCCGGGATCTTGGCCGCGCTGGCCCAGCTGCAGGCAGCGGGTTATCAGCTGAACATTGCCTCCGCCAAGCCGGAGCCGATGGTCGACCAGATCGCCGAGCGGTTTGACCTGAACCGCTATTTTACCGGTCTTTACGGTGCCACGATGGACGAACGAATCCGCTCGTCCAAAACGGCCGTGCTTGAGTATGCACTGACCCAAAGCGGCGCCGACCCAAACCAGGCCCTGATGATTGGCGACCGCAACACCGACATGATCGGCGGGGCCAATAATCACGTCAAGACCTTAGGGGTGACGTATGGGTTCGGGACCGCGACTGAACTTCAGGCGGCTGGCGCCGATGCCATTGTTGCCAGCCCCGCTGAGCTGCCGCAAGCCGCGGCGAAACTACTAACGCCGCCAATAAGCTGACGGCTCGAGGCCACTCTGGCCGCAATCACCAGGCGCCCTTGCCCCGCGATCCGTTCACTGGACCGTCGTGCAAGGGCGCTTTTGCCTGGCTCACTGTGAGATTTCGCCACCGTTATGCGACATTTTCATGACAATAAGACAAAATGTGGCTGAACCGTAACATGCCTGTGGCGACACTGATATGTTGACCCGTTAACATAGTAAGCGTTGAACGTTACTGCATAAATCTCATATAGGAGTGAATGATTATCAAAAACTCACATTTAGCATGGCTGTTTTCTACGGCAGCAGCATTAAGTACCGCGGTTGTGATTGGGCAGCCAAACACGACTGACGCTGCCACCACGAATGACTATGTTGTGAAGTCGGGTGACACTCTGTCTGGTATTGCCGCAGCAAACGATACGAGCGTGGCCAAGTTGGCAGCTGCCAACAAACTGGCCGATAAGAACGTCATCCAAATTGGCCAGAAACTCAAGGTCACGGATGACACTGCTAAAGCGGCCACCTACACCGTCAAAGCGGGCGACACGCTGTCTGCCATTGCGTCCCACACTGGCGTCAGCCAAAGCACCCTGATCCAGTTGAACAGCATTCAAAACGCCAACATGATCAGCGTTGGCCAAGTTCTGAAACTCAGTGGTGCGCCTGCTGCCCAGCCGGCCAAAGCGCGGCCTGCCGCTACGCAAGCCGCAGCCCCTAAGGTTGTCAGCGCCCCGCGGCAGACCGTCAAGGCGGCTCCGGTGCAGCAGCGGACCTACGCCGCCACGTCGACGAGTGAGGCGGCAGCGAAGGCGGCCATCGCCCAGCGCGAATCCGGCGGCTCTTACACTGCCCGCAACGGCCAGTATTACGGCCGCTACCAGCTGACCGTTTCCTACCTGCACGGCGATCTCTCAGCCGCCAATCAGGAACGCACCGCGGACGCCTATGTTGCTGGCCGCTACGGCAGCTGGGCCAATGCGCTGGCGCACTCTAACTCATACGGCTGGTACTAATCAGCAATCAAGCCCGAAAAAAAGCCGAGACGCGATATCGCGTCTCGGCTTTTTACGTTCCTCGCCGGTTTAGTGCTAGGTCAATCCGTGACCTCGCGATTGTCCGCGACCAGGCGGGGCCCACGCACCTGTGACTGCTTTGCGGCGGCCGCTTCCTCGGCTTTGCACGCCTTGAGGTGGTCTGCCGCGTCCTGCAACATGCTTAGAAGCGCCATGAGCTTGTCCTTGCCCAACATGCCGACCCACTTGTCGAACGCTGCGTAGGAGGCTTTTGTCGCTTCGGCTTCGACCCGCTTGCCCAATGGCGTCAGCATCAAGATGCGGCGCCGCCGGTCGGTTTTGCCGGCGACTTGCGACACGTAGCCCAGGTCCCGGAGCACGCGCAGCTGCCTGGCGATCGCCGGCTTCGTGACGTGGCGGCGGCCGACGATCGCCGTCAAGCTGGTGGCCTCATTACTGGCCAGGTCGGTCATAATTTGGTATTGTTCAAAGGATAGCTTGAATTTCTCGAGTGGCCGTGAGAGGTCTGCCTCGACCTGTTTGATCAGGGTGAAATAGATCTCGATGAAGCCGGCTCGAAGCGCCCGTTCGTCCATGCGTAATTGCCTCCTCATTCATGTTATATTTAGTCTAACGTAATTTGAGTATGGCGCCAACTATTAATAGGGTTGATCAATACCCGAGGGAGGGCTCTCGTGAAACGTAAATGGACAATCATTCTTGCTGCGCTTGGCATGCTGCTGACGCTTGGCATGCTGGGGGCATCGCTGTATTTTTACCAGTACGCCTTTGTGCCTTCCCATAAGACGTTCCTCAGTAACCGCACCGAACCTGCCGTTTTGCGCGCTCAGCAGTGGCTGAAGCACGTGCCCAAAGAGACGTGGACCGAGACCGGCGCGCACAGTGAGCTTCGCCTGGTCGCCGACTGGGTGCCAGCCGCCAAGGCCACTGCGAAAACGGTGGTGATCGCGCACGGCTACATGAACACGAAGGAGGACATGGCGCGGCAGATCCGGTTCTTCCACGCCGCTGGGTTCAACGTGCTGGCGCCAGACGACCGCGGGCACGGCCAGTCCCAGGGCAATTACATCGGCTACGGGTACGCGGACCGGCTCGACTACCTAAAGTGGCTGCAAAAGGTGATCCACCGCGTTGGCCAGGGTGCGCAAATCGGCTTGTATGGGGTCTCGATGGGCGGCGCCACCGTGATGTATCTGAGCGGCGAAAAGCTGCCCAAGCAGGTCGTCGCAATTGTCGAGGACTGCGGCTACACCAGCATCATGGACGAACTAGCCGCGCAAGGCAAGCAGTTGTTCTCACTGCCGCGCTACCCGTTGATCCCGGCGGTGGCGCTAACGGCAAGCATCAAGGCCCACTACAACGTGTTTGCCGCCTCGACCATTGCGGCGCTTAACCACAACACCCGGCCGCTGCTGTTCATCCACGGGGCGCGGGATAAGTTTGTCCCCACTAGCATGGTGCACCGTGAGTACGCCGCGGACCACAGCGCAAAGCAATTGTGGATCGTGCCGAAAGCCGGCCACGCCCAGAGCCTGACCGTGGAACCGGGACGTTACCAGCAGCGGGTGATCGGGTGGTTTGATCGCTACTTCGATTGAGCCGTGCTGATTTGGGCCAACAGGGCGTAAATGCGCTGGGCGTCGGCGTCGGTACCGCGCAGCTCGTAGTCGGCCAGGAACGGCACGTCGAATTCCTTGCAGTATTCTTTGGCGGTCAGGCAGTACTGCTCGTTGAAGTTGCGGTTGCCAGAGCCGATAATGCCCCGGCACCATTCGGCATTGCCCGGCTCGCGGAGGTAATCACCCATCGCGGTGGTCATCAGTTCGTTAAAACCGTTGTCGATGCCGTTGCCACCATCCAGGTACGTGGGGATCATCACAAAGTAGGGGGCGGACTCGCCAACGTTTTGGGTCGCGTCTGAGACTTCCTCGAGGTGGATCAACGGCTGGGCCGCGTTGGCCTCGTGCTGCTGGGCGGCATATTTAGCTAAGTGCTGGGCGAAGGCACGGGTGTTCCCGGAGATTGAAATGTATAACAAATTGATCACGGTCAGGGCTCCTTTAATAAAGACTCTCGTCCTAATGTAACACGAATTGGCCACCACCGGTAGTAGTGAGACAATCTTGATCCACAAGATGTGGCTCGGCGAAAATTCGCGGAGTCGGGTATAATGACGGTGGAGGATTTGTGATGGGACATGCACGGTACACAGCGACCAGCAGAGGCTGGCTCGCGTTTTTCGGATTGATTTATGCGGTGCTGCTGGTGGTGTTTGGCGTTGGCCTAGGGCTGGCAATGACACTGGGTGACACTGATCAAATGATCAAGGTGGTCACCGACGAGGCGAGTCTGACCAGCTTGCAGCAGGCGATGAATAAAAGCGCGCTGAGCCAGGCCGCTAAGGCGGGCGTGGCGCTGCCGCAGGGCACCCAGCTGATCGCGCAGCCGGCCCTCAAGCGCGGCATTCAAACCGGGATGGCGATCAGTGCCAACTTCGGTGAGGTCCCGCAAAAGAGCCACTGGATCGACTGGGATTTTGTCAGCACGGATCCAGAAGAGCCCAGCAAAATGACGCTGAAGCCGCTGCTCAAGCCGCTGAACCGGCGTTTGGCCGCCGCGGCCAAGACGATCGCGGTCGATTACTCGGGTGAGGTGCGCGTGTCGGTGGAAAAGGCGATCGCCACTCATTTCAACACCATTATCTTGGACACGATGATGACGCACGGGATCGGCATCGCCTATCCCATGCTGGTCTTGATTTGTCAGACGGCGGCAATTGTTGGCGCGATCCTCGGCGGCTTGGTGCTTCTGATCATGCGCTGGTGTGCCCACTCGTGGGAGCGCTGGCTGCGGGTGGCCGGGCGGCTGACCTACATTATCGCGCTCCTTGCCGGGTTGGGCGCCCTGATGGCCGCGATCCCGGCGCTTGGCCAGTACATTCATCTGGGCGGCATCAACCAAGTTATTGTGCAGCAGGTCCAGGCGGCAATCACGCCGACTTGGCAGCGCCTGGCGGGAGTCGTTGCGCTGATTGGGCTGGCAATGGCCGGGGCGGCGGCCTTGATGCGCATGGTCATGCGCAAGCAGGTGGCCAAGATGATCGAGAATGAGGAACGCGGGGGGGCCAAAACGCGGCGCCGTTAGCGGTAGAATTCCCGTTGACAAGGGCGAACGCTGGCGGTAGGCTAGCCGCATAGTTGATTGAGGAAGCTTTGCGGAGAAGAGTAACCAAGGCGCAGCGGCATAGAGACCCCGGATGGTGAAAGCGGGGACGCAGGTGCTTGGCGAAGATGAACTCCAAATAGCTGCGTTGCGGTTCACGCCGCTGCGCCGGGTGCAACCGTTAACTTGCCGGGTACTGATTGGTACTCAAGGCGGCATTTGCCGCAAACAAGGGTGGCACCGCGATAATCGCCCCTTGGCTCGTGCATTGGCACGGCCAAGGGGCGATTTTTTGTGATGGTGCGAAGGCGGACCCCTATTGGGCGCCGCGGGCTTCGCTAGATCAATTTAACCGCAGGCATTCATATTTTAAGGAGGAATTACACATGGCTAAAGTCGAAAGTTTCACATTGGATCACACCAAGGTCAAGGCACCCTACGTGCGCTTGATCACTGAGGAACACGGGCAAAAGGGGGATACCATCTCCAACTATGATCTCCGGCTCGTGCAGCCGAATACGGCCGCCATTGACACAGCGGGCCTACACACCATCGAGCACCTGTTGGCCAGCCTGTTGCGCGACCGCATGGACGGCGTCATTGACTGCTCGCCGTTTGGCTGCCGCACCGGGTTTCACCTGATCACCTGGGGCGAGCACAGCACGACGGAAGTGGCCAAGGCGCTGAAGTCGAGCCTGGAAGCCATCGCCAACGACATCACTTGGGCCGATGTGCCCGGCACGACCATCAAGTCCTGCGGCAATTACAAGGATCACAGCCTCTTTTCCGCGAAGGAATGGGCGAAGCTGATCCTCAGCCGCGGCATTTCCGACGATCCTTTCGAGCGTCACGAGGTTTAACAAGAAGTTTCATGCTGGCGTTGCCGTTCGCGGTGGCGCCTTTTTTGATGGCTCTGACCGAAAGCGCTTAATTATTTGCTTAAAATGAGCATACGATTAATTAATCGTAGTATAATGAGAAAAATTCTTAGTTTTGGGGCACGCGGTCAGCGGGGGACGCAGCGATGAAACACACAGTGGGGCTGGAGTGGAAAAGGCAACCTTGGCAGCTGGGGCTGGTTGGCCTGCTGGCAGGCTTTTTAGTGCTGATCGTGCCGCTGATCCACTGGCAGCCGGTGCCCGTCGACTACAAGACGTTCAACTACTGGCCGGTGACGGTGACGTCTGAGAAGCGGTATATGGAACATGCACTTGAAAGCGGCACGAAGGACTATTCACCACAGGCAGAAAAGGGCGTCGGCAACCAGAACCCTGCCGAGACGCGGGCGATTGGCCGGCGGTATCAAACCATGCTGAAGGCGTTTCGCCGCGGTGACTACCTGACCGTGGACCGGCAGATCATGAAGGCCTTCGACAGCGGGGTCAAGGACGGGCCGATGTGGAACGATTTCGATTTACCAGACATTGCCTATTTTGGGGACTTTGCGGTTTCGGGCAGTCGGTCAGCCATGCAGATGCGCGCGCTCTACGCCTACTTGGTGAAGCATCACATTAACCGTATTCCAATGATGGGCAATAATAGCGGCGCCGGGCAAGCCGTCACGCGCGAGTTGATGTATTCACGTTACTTCCTGGTGATGCTGGCCTTGATGGTGCTGATGCTTGGCCTGACCTACACCCGTGACCACACTGACGGGACTGCGGCCTTCAGTCGCACAGTGCCCAAAAGCGACGTGATCTTGGCCCTACAGAAAATGCTGCCAGCGCTGCTTTGGCTTAACGTTGCCGTTGTCTGCAGCTGGGCACTCACGATGGTGGTGTTTGCGCTGATCCCGGGGCAGGATTTTGGCTCGTTGATGGTGCCGTTCAGCTACGACGTCCACGGTGAGGCGATGGTCATGCCGCTGTGGCAGTACACTCTTTTGGTGTGGCTGGTGCTCAATCTTTGGGCGTTGTTCCTTGCCGGCCTAGCCTACCTGTTCAGCCTAGTGATCCATCAGCCGGTCGCAATGTGCTTTGGGCTGGGCCTGGTGGTGTTTGCTCGGCAGCTAGGATTGCTTGGTCTTGTGCCTGACTGGGCCTGGAACTTTCTGCCTTCCAAATACACTCTGCTGCCCGAAATGCTGACGCGCGGCGGGGAGTTCATTAACCAACAACCTTGGCAGTGGCTACTGCTCTATGGCGGCTTCATCATCGTGGTTTGGAGCCTGGGCGGCCTGTTGACCTGGTGGCGCGACCACCGCCGCAGCCGCGTGGGGAAGGGAGTTAAAGGAGGCGAGCAGCATGCTTGAAGTCAGTCATCTGAATTTTGCGTTTGGCAAGCAGGGCCTCTTAAGCGACCTGTCGTTCACATTGGCCGCCGGGTCGATCACCGGGCTAGTGGCACCCAATGGGACCGGGAAAACGACGCTGCTGCGGTGCTTGTGCGGCCTGCTGCCCAGTGGGCCGGGGGTGCTGCACCTCAATGGCATCGACTTGTACCGCAAGCGGACGGCCTATTTGGCGCAGCTGTTCTTCCTAGAAAACTCGACCCAACTCTACGCCGATTTGACCGTGGCCGACCATCTGAAATACGTGCGCAAAATGTGGCATTCCAGCGTCAGCATCCAGGATACCGTCGGCGAGCTGGAAGTGGCCGGGTATTACCGCAAACGGATCCGGGACCTGTCGCTGGGGATGAAGCAGCACGCGTTGCTGGCGATGTACTTGGTGGCCGACCCGCAGCTGCTACTGATCGACGAGCCGTTGAACGGTCTAGATCCCACCAGCATCCAGCAGTTCGAACGGATCTTCACCCAGCTGAAGGCGGCCGGCAAGACGCTGCTGGTGTCCTCGCACCAGATGGACAGCGTCGGGCGGGTCAGCGATGACGTCTTTTTCCTCAAGGACCAGCACATCCTCGCGGAGCCGAACACGGGGCAGGACATGATGGCCGAGTACTCGCGCATCTTCCTGGGCCAGGAGGCGGCCCATGGTTAGCCAGTTTGGGCTCGACTTCAAGCGCCTTGCGCGCACCAGCACAACGGTGGTGATCTATCTGGCGTTCGGGTTGCTATTGCTGACCAGCTTTTTCATGAAGATCCATGACGACAACTATGGTCCCGGGCTGCAACTCGGCCATTACACCGCTACGATGGGCAGCTTGGACAAGGCCATCGATCGGCTCGAGAAGGTGAAGCCAAAGACCAAGCAGGTCAAGGCAGAACTGAAAAGCAAAACGACTCAGAAGACTCTGATCGATGAGATCAACCTGGCAGACACGCAGCTAGTCGCTTCACCAGTGTTGAGTGCGCAGGACCCGGACCCAGTAAACCGCCTGCTGCTGAAGCTGGCCAGGTTTCAGGTCAAGGAAACGGCGGCCGGTCGTGGTGCTTGGTTGGAATTGTATCGCGTTGAAGGCGAGCCGACCGATTCTAGTCTCCTGGGACGCAAAAAGGCGGTACTGCTGTACCAGACCTTATTGAAACGGCATCGCAGCCAGCTCTTCTTTAACGCGGCACGCTTGCCGGCAGCCAGCTACCTGACCGCCCAGCTGCGGTCCGGCCAAACCACGCTGCTGCTGTTGGCGGTGGTCGTCCTGCTGGTGGCCGAAAGCTTCACCCTGGATCAGCGCAAGCACACCACAGCGCTGCAGCAGACCCTGCCGCATGAGCCGTTCGGTGTGCTGGTGGCACGGGTCGGCGCGACCTTTGTGCTCGCGGTGCTGGTCCTTGCGGCGGCGCTGGCAACGGTTTTCGTGATCGTCGGCTTGCATGACGGTTGGGGGAACTGGGCGTACCCGCTGATCTACTCGCCTAATGGCCGCACGGCGGCGGTCCTCACCCTGGGCCGGTTTGCGGCGGGGTGGGGCGGTCTGATAGTGCTGGCGGTGCTCCTGCTGACTGCGTTGGGCGCCTTGGTGAGCCTGTATACCGCGAAAATGGGCCTGCACCTGGCCAGCGGCGTGGCAGTCATTTTGCTAGCGGTTCCGGTGGTGCTCACCGCGGCGGTGGTGCGGCCGGTGGTGCGCTTTTTGCCGAGTGCCTACTTGCAACCCGCGCCAATGCTGCTGCATGAGGCGAGTTGGCCCCAGTTGCCGTTGGGAGGCGGGCTCGCGGTGCTACTGGGCTGGACGGTAGGACTATTAGGGCTGGGCTGGCTGCGCTTAAAGTGGCACCCAAGGGGGCAGAATCAGTGAAACGACAGCTTTACTTTGAGCGCTTGCGTTATTTTCACGACTGGGGTTGGCTGGGCTTCGCGCTCGTGTTCGCCTTGCTTCTCATGTGGCCCAACACGGCGCGGCTGGCGCCTAGCAGCGGCTATGACGCGGAAATGCCAGCCCTCCAAGAACTAATGAAGGCTGATACCAAGCAGCAGGAAAAGGCCCCAGCCAAAGCCGATGCGAAAGGGGCGCGGCCGACCCAGGAGGACCTGCGCAAGGAGCAGGATCAGCTATACGATCTGACCGCGGCCATTGAGAACCAGGCTTCGCCTTGGCGGCTCACTCAGCTGATGTACCGCCTGCGCCGGTCGATGGTGGCGCAGATCAACGCCGGCCGCGTCTACGTCGATAGTGGCGGTACCCCGATGGATGTCCTCCCGGCTCGAGAGGACGCGGCGGTGCTAAAAATCCTCGTCAGGCGGCATCAAGTCTTTATGCCGGCGGCCGCAACCAATTTGCCGGCCAGCCTGGCCCTTGCGCGCACGCTTCAACGCGGCGTGCCCGCACTTTGGCTGCTGCTGTTTATCGCCGTTTGGAGCAGCTATTACCTGATCTGGGATAAACGCAGCCGCGTCGGGGAGTTCACGGCCCTCGTGCCGCTGCGGCAAGGGACGATTCTTTTGGCCAAGCAAGTCGTGTTTTGGGTCATCGCCAGTGCGACCACGATTACGGTGTTCGCACTGGCACTGGTGATCCCTGTGCTCACCAGCGGCGTTGGGGATGCGCGCTATCCGTTGGCTTTCTCACCGACAGGTCAAGCCATCCAGGTCATGACGGCCGGTCGTTTCGTGCTGTTGTTTCTGCTCAGCATCTTGGCGCTGTTAGCCTTCATGGCGGCGGTCAACAGCTTGCTGCAGCAATTGATCGGCAACTACTTTGTGGTGTTACTGCTGCTAATGGCGCTGTGCGTCGCCGGCCCGACTCTGCAACTAGGGTCCTTTGCGCCGTTTGCGTACCTGGACCCCGCGGCCACCTTGCTGCCTCAGGGCAATTCAGGCATTCTCACCCCGGGCTGGGGCCCGGTGATTTTGGCGGGGTGGGCCGCGCTGCTAGGGACGGTCAGCTTGATTGTTGCCGCGCGTCGGCAGCGACTTTAAAGGGGGACTAGTAATGAAACAACAAAAATGGGAGTGGCTGCTCGCCCTGAAGCGCCCAGTGATCTGGGTCATTCCCCTCGTTATGGCAACGCTGTTCCTACTGCCGATGCTGCGCGGGCGGCTGTCCTACGCGCCAAACGTGGCCACCGCGCTGCGGCGGGACGCCCAAGACCAAATGGATGTCCGTAGTACTGCGGCCATTCGCCGGGTGATCAAAGCCGGTCCTAAGGCGCCGCCGACGATCCTCACCTACCAGCAGGCAACGAAGCTGTTGCCGCTGGCGGAAAAAGTGGACGCAGCGGTCAAAGCCGGCGATCGAATGGCTTACGCGAAAGCGATGGCGCACTTTCTCACCACCGGGGACCAGCCCGATCGTGCGCCTAAGTATCAGTATCTCGCAGCTCATCACGTCCCTTTTTACGGCTTTTATGACGCCAAGGTTCCGTTCACGACCTACCTGTTGAACAATGTGCTGTATTTTTCCCACACCAGCACGTACATTGTGCTCGCGCTAGCGGTGCTGGTCGCCTTCTTGACCACCATGGGCCGCGGCAAACGTGACGAGTTCTCGGCGCTGTTGGCGATGCGGCCGAATCAGGTGCTGTTCAATCAGCAGGTGGTCATCGGCCTGACCGCCTTTGGCATGGTGCTTCTGGCGCTGGTGCTGATGGCGATTCCAGTCATTGCGCGCGTGGGGATGGGCTCGTGGCAGACCGCCTTCTTCTCGGTGACTACGGTGCCTGGCAAAACTGATCCGCAAACCGTCATCGTGCCGTTGTTCAAGGCGCTTGCCTTCTACCTACTGGGAATCTTTGCCATCATCGCGATGCTGACCGGCCTAGCGCTCTTGCTTAAGCAGTGGCACGCCAATCTCATTGTCACGGTGCTTGCCTTGGCCGCTGTGGCCGTGCTGCCGAGCCGAGCCGTTGTGAGGTGGTTACCATCACTTACTGGCCCCTTGCAGGTCCTGCCTGGCAGTCACACTGACATCAGCTGGATGCTAATGGCCAGCCAGCAGACCTACCCCGCCGGCCCCTTTGGCGGTCAGGGCTTGTTTGGGTTAATGGTGCTGTTCGGCTGGGCAGCGGTCTTCCTGATTGCTGGGCACGTTGTCGTCCACCGGCGCCAGGCCGCGTGAAAGGAGTGTGTACTGATGCTCGAAGTGAAAAATTTATCCTTTAACTACGGTAAGCAGCAGATCCTTGATGACCTCAGCTTTAACATCGACGCCGGCACCATTGTCGGGCTCGTGGCCCCCAACGGCACTGGTAAAAGCACGCTGCTGCGGAATCTGACCGGCCTGCTGCGGCCCAAGCGGGGCACCGTGAGCCTGCTCGGCCACGATGCCTGGCACGACCGCCAGGCGTTCTTGAAGCACCTCTTCTTCCTTGAGGATTCCGCCAGGCTGTACGAGGGCCTCAATCCCAACGAGCTGTTCGGCTACGTGAAGGACGTCTGGGGCGGCCCGCTGACAGTCGACCGCGTCGTGAAGGTGCTGCGCATGGAAAAGTATCGCAAGAAGCGCGTCGCCAGCATGTCGCTGGGGATGAAGCAGCACGTGCTGCTCGGCATGTACCTGATTTCTGGGGCCGACCTGCTGCTGTTCGACGAGCCACTGAACGGACTGGATCCGACCAGTATCGAGCTGTTCACGCGTATTTTTTCGCAGCTGAAGGAGCATGGGAAAAGCATCCTGATGTCGTCGCATCAGCTGGGCAATGTGACCACCATGGCGGATTCGGTCATGTTCCTTAAGGACGGGCACCTGCAGACCTACCAGACCGCGGCCATCGACTTGCAGCAGAAGTACGATGAGCTGTTTGCGGTGGATGAGACGCTGCTGGAGCCTTAGCCGCACACGAAAAGCCCGGCAAATTGCCGGGCTTTTATCGTGCTCTCGTTAGTCCTCTGCTGCGCCGCCGAGAAACTTGTCCAGGGCCACCGCCACGCCGTCGTGTTCCAGGTCCGCGGTGTGAAACTTGGTCGCGGCTTTGACTTTCTCGTTGGCGTTGCCCATGGCGATGCCGTAATGGACGGTTTTTAACATCTCCAGATCGTTGGATCCGTCGCCAAACGCCATGGTGCGCGCCAGTGGTTGATTCAACTCCTGGCACACGCGCAGAATCGCCGTGGCCTTGTTCACGCCATGCGCCGTGATTTCAATATTGTCCGCGTAGGAGCTCGAGGCGTCGACATCGGGCAGCGCGTTCATTGCCACGCGGGCCTTGGCGATCTTCTCCAGGTCAGGATCGATGGCGATGGCGTTGATGATCTTGCCGGCGTTGGCTCGCAGCTGTTCCAGGGTCTCGATGGCGACGTACTTGCTGGGGTCCTCACCGGCGATGCGGTGCTTGCCGTCGGCGGACACCGCGGCCGGCAGCGGCGTCAGGTACATCACCTTTTCGAGGGTGAAAAAGTATTGGGGTAAGTCATACTGTTTGGCGACCCGCCAGATGCCTTCCAGTGCATTGGTTGAGAGGTGCTGTGCCTCGACCTGCCCGCCGATGCGGGTGACGGTGCCATTGGAGCAGATGATGTCTAGGTCCGGGCCGATGCGGTCTGCCATCATCGAGGCGGAAAATAGTGGCCGGCCGGATGCGATGAAGAAGCGGTGGCCTTGGGCGCGGTACTTGGCAATGGTATCGACCACGCGCTTGCTTGGGTACTGGCTTTCCCCAACCAAGGTGCCATCGATATCCATAAAGACAGTGTAAGGTGACATAGTGACCTTCCTTTGAGCGTTGTTGTGGGAACAATTCAAGCGGTTTCATTATACCAAACTTTGGCGCTCGTTGATCAGTCGCAAAAACGGCCTCGTGCAACCGTGATTTTCACGATTACCCGAGGCCGTGTCTTAATGTTAGCTGATTAGTCCAGCGGAGTGTCTTCACTCTTGACCTTACCCTTGACGCCCAGTGAAATCACGAAGGCAACCAACGCAATAATCAAGACGAAGCCAAAGCCCAGGTGAGCGCCGGTCGTCAGGCCCGCAACCCCAGCTCGGCTGGCGGTCCCCAAGGCGAGCATCGAGGTCGCAATGGCCGTGGCCACGGCGCCGACGATCTGTTGCAGCGTGTTGAGAATGGCACTGCCGTCAGCGCTTTGCGAGCCCGGCAGTGAATTCAACCCGTAAGTCTGGGCCGGCGACATGGCAAGCGGAGCGCCGATCATCAAGATAATGTGGCCGGCGATCACTTGGCCAAGACTGCTGTGCGCGTTTGTTGCCATGAGAATCAGCACGCCAACCATGGCGACGATGAACCCGATGCGGGTCAGCCATTTAGCGCCCAAGCGGTCGTAGAGGCGACCGGCGACCGCAGAGACAGCGGCGTTGACGATCCCGCCTGGGAGCATTGCCAGGCCGGTCATAGCGACCGGCAGGCCCATCACGTTTTGTAAGTACTGAGGCAGCAGGTACATCGACGCGAGGATCACGCCAAAGTCGAGCATGACCAGCAGGGTCCCGGTGGTGAAGGCGCGGTTTTTGAATGCATTCAGGTTCAGCATCGGCGCGCTTTGGTTGAGCTGGCGAATGGCATACATGGCCAAGGTGGCCACACCGACGACCAGGGCAATGATGACGCGGGCGGAAAGCCACCCTGCGTCGCTGGCCATGGAGGTCCCGACAACGATCCCGGCAAAGCCGATGGTTGAAAGAATGATCGAAGGCCAGTCGACTGGGACTGCTTTTTGCTCAAAAGCCGTGTCCATGGCAATAGCAGTGAGAATGAAGGCAATCGCCAAAAATGGCACTAGCAACCAGAAAATCGCGTGCCAAGATGAAATCCCCAGCAGGATCCCGGTGATGGTCGGGCCGATTGCCGGCGCGAACATGATGACTAAGGCGGCCAGGCCCATGACGGTGCCGAGGCGGTACGGCGGGAAGATCTGCATCGCAACGGCAAACATCAGTGGCAAGACAAGCCCAGTCCCGATGCCCTGAAGCATCCGGCCCAACAGCAGGACCGGGAAACTTGGGGCGATGGCGGCGATAACGGCACCAATGAGGAAGGCGCCGAGGCCAAACAGGACGATTTTCTTAGTCGCGAAGCGTTTGGTCAGCAGACTGGATAGCGGCATGCAGATGCCGATGACGAGCATGTAACCGGTGACGAGCCATTGCACAGTGCCTTGCGTGACATGCAGGGTCGCCATCAGCGACGGCAGCGCGATGTTCAGCGCCGTTTCTGAGAACATGCCGACGAAAGCCCCAATCATGAGGCCCAGCATGGCCATGGCCGGATGGGCGATTTCCACGCGTGCTTTTGGCAAACTTTGAGACATTTCCATAGATTAAAAACTCCTTACAGTAATGATTGCCCTTACCAAACCACACAAAAATCCCCACAGCGAAGGCCATGGGGACTTGGCCGCACCATAATAGGCGGAATGGTGCGGCGATTTGTTCTGTTTGGGGCCGAAGCCCAACGAGTGCTTATCTTACACGACAGCGAGGGTGAAAGTCAATGACTTTCAGAAAATGCCCAGGCAGACTGCCACCACGGGTCAACTGACGATGGCGCGTGATGACTCGCGATCATTAAAGTTATAGAAATATTTTAGTAAATTTTTTAGTTAATTGACGGCGCCTGACAAAATGTCATAGATGCTGTCATACCGCTTATAATTCAGAGAGTTGACGACTAGGAATATTTTTTGCCCGACCTTTAAATATCTACGTAAGCGCTAAATACGCTTTACTTTTTACCTCTATTCAGTAAAATTGGAAAAGAGAGGAGGCGTGTGCATGGCAACACTTAAAGATGTGGCAGCGGCAGCCCAGGTGTCGATCACGACCGCCAGTCGCGTGCTCAACCGTGACGAGAGTTTCTCGGTGACTGATCAGACCCGCAAAAACGTGCTTCAGGCTGCCTCGGCCTTGGGTTATGCCAGACCGACAGGCCGCCACAAAAGCAGCGGGACGGTGGCGCTCTTCCAGTGGTATCCCGACGCCGAAGGAATGAGCACCGATTATTACAGTACGATCAGACAGGCGGTCGAGGCCGAACTGACGGCCGTCGACCTCGGCGTGGTGCGCTATTTTCCTGGCGATTCGATGCCGAGCTTGAGCCGCTTTGCTGGCGTGCTGGCGCTGGGCAAGTTTAGCCCGGCGCAGCTGGATAAGATCGCCAATCGCGATCAGCCGCTCATCGTGATCGACCAAGATGTCCTGGCCCGCAAAATTTCCTGCGTGGTGCCAGACTTTGCTGGTGGTATCGGGCAAGTCGTGGCGCACATGAAGCAGACGGGGATCAAGCGGCCGCTGTTTCTCGCCGGTCAAGAGCATGCCAGCGATGGCTTTGCCCTCGCGGACCCGCGCACGCGCTTTTTCCCTCAGCTTGCCGCCCAAGCGGGGCTGACCCTTGCGGCGACGCTTACCGGCGACTTTACGATGAACGGGGCGTACAAACTGATCGCCCAGTTCTTGGCCAAGCACCCGGCACGTGAGTTCGACGCCATCTTTGCCGCCAACGACGAGATGGGCATCGGCGTCCTGAAGGCGCTGCACGAGCGCGGCATTAAAGTGCCCAGTCAGGTCGCGGTCTACGGCTTCAATGACCTTAACGTCGGCCAGTTCGTTAGCCCCGCCCTGACCTCGGTCCGGGTGCGCAGCGAAGAGCTCGGCGCGGCAGCCGTGCAGCTGCTGCAGACCAAGCTCGAGGGCAGCTTAAAGTTTCCGCTGCGGATCACGCCGGAAAGCGAATTGATCCTGCGCGGTAGTACCAATAATCGCAATCTCAACCATAAGGAGGAATAGAACAATGGATGTAGAGGAATTGACGAGCCAATTTGAGCAGGTGTTTGGCAAGCCGGCGACGGCCCGCTATTTTGCGCCAGGGCGGATCAATCTGATCGGTGAGCATACAGATTACAACGGCGGTCACGTTTTTCCGTGCGCCATCAGCCTGGGGACGTACGCGGCGGTCGCAACAAATGACGCCGCGACCTTGCGGCTGTACTCCGGTAACTTCAAGGAAGTCGGCATTGTTGAGGTGCCCTTGAGCGCGTTGACCACCCCGGCGGAGAAGAAGTGGACGGATTACTTCAAGGGGATGGCACAGCTGCTTCAGCAGGGCAAGCCTGAGTTCACGCAAGGCCTTGACGTCTACATTTACGGCAACCTGCCAAACGGGGCCGGGCTGTCGAGCTCTGCCTCCTTGGAGCTGCTGGCGGGGACGATCCTGAAGGACCAGTACGGTCTGCCGGAATCGATGCTCGATCTGATCAAGCTGGGCCAGAAGGTCGAAAATGGCTACATTGGCGTCAACTCCGGGATCATGGACCAGTTTGCCATCGGCATGGGCAAGGCCAACCACGCGACGCTGCTGGACACCAACACGCTGGAATACGAGTCGGTGCCGCTGGACCTGCAGGACAACGTGATTTTGATCATGAACACCAACAAGCGCCGCGAACTAGCGGACTCGAAGTACAACGAGCGCCGCAGCGAATGTGAAGAAGCCGTTCGCCGGTTGCAGACCAAGCTGGACATCAAGACCCTTGGCGACCTGAACGAAGACCAGTTCGACCAGGCAAGCTACCTGATCTACGATGCGACGCTGATCCGGCGCGCGCGCCACGCCGTTTTTGAAAATCAGCGCACCATCAAAGCGGCTGCCCAGCTTAAGGCCGGCAACCTTGCCGGGTTCGGTCACCTGGTCTCTGCGTCCGGCGTCAGCTTGGCGTATGATTACGAGGTGACTGGCGTTGAGCTGGACACGCTGGTCAAGGAAGCCCTCAAGCAAAAGGGCGTGCTCGGTGCCCGCATGACGGGCGCCGGGTTTGGCGGGTGCGCGATCGCGCTCGTGAACAAGGATCAGGTTGCGGCCGTTGAAACTGCGGTTGGCAAGAAGTACGAAGAAACGATCGGTTACGCCCCGGCATTCTACGTGGCGGAAATCGCGGATGGACCAAAGCGCCTCAACTAGGTCGACTAGGCTTAGGTGGAGGTGCGGAGTTAGGAAAGGAAGGTTTTTAATGACAATTGCAGTTTTAGGTGGGGCAGGCTACATCGGGTCGCACACCGTCGCTCAACTGGTCAAGGCTGGCGAAGACGTGGTCGTCCTGGATAACTTGATCACCGGTCACCGGCAGGCAGTGGATCCGAAGGCGCGGTTTTACCAAGGCGATATCCGCGACTATCACTTCCTGAGCAGTGTGTTCAGTCAGGAAAAAATAGACGGGATCATTCACTTTGCCGCCTTCTCGATCGTGCCAGAGTCGATGAAGGATCCACTCAAGTACTTCGACAATAACACGGGGGGCATGATCACGCTGCTGGAGGCCATGCATCAGTTTGGCATCGGCAAGATTGTCTTCTCCTCGACTGCCGCGACGTACGGCGAGCCAAAGTCCATCCCAATTAAGGAAGACGACCCGCAAGTGCCGACGAACCCTTACGGTGAATCCAAGCTGGCGATGGAGAAAATCATGCACTGGAGCGACGTGGCGTACGGCATTAAGTTCGTGGCGCTGCGCTACTTCAACGTTGCTGGTGCCATGCCCGATGGCAGTATCGGCGAAGATCATAATCCTGAGACCCACCTGATCCCGATCATTCTTCAGGTCGCGGCCGGCACGCGCGATGGCCTGCAGATTTTCGGCGACGATTATCCGACCAAAGACGGGACCAACGTCCGTGATTACGTTCACGTGGTCGACCTTGCCGACGCGCACATCCTGGCGATGAAATACCTGAACGATGGCGGCGACTCTAACGCCTTCAACTTGGGTTCGGCCACCGGCTTCTCCAATCTGGAGATCCTGAATGCCGCGCGCAAGGTGACTGGCAAGGAGATCCCGGCTAAGATCGGGCCCCGCCGTGCTGGTGATCCCAGCACGCTGATCGCCGCATCCGATAAGGCCCGGAAGATTTTGGGCTGGCAGCCGCAGTACGACGACGTGGAAAAGGTGATCGCGACCGCCTGGAACTGGCACGAGAGTCACCCGAAAGGCTTCGGTGACCGGTAATGACTGCCATCGATCGTCAAGTTGATTACATTCTTGAGCTGAACCCGGCGTACACCGAGCTGGATCGGCTCTTTTTGGTGAACCGGGTGCGCAACCTGGTGGGCGAGGCGGCTGCCGCGACGCCGGCTGCTCAAGACCCGCTGACGAACTTGGACCAGCTGGTCGACGCCGCCGCTTTGACCGGTCAGATCGAAGACCGGCTGAGTGCGCGGCAGATCCTGGAAGCGGAGCTGATGGCGCTGGCCACTCCGACCCCGAGCCAGGCGAACGCGACGTTCTGGGAGAAGTACCAAGGCGCACCGCGGGCGGCCACGGACTGGTTCTACGGCCTGTCGCGCGCCAACAACTACATTCAGACCCGGGCCATTGCCAAGAACCTTGGCTTTACCACCAAGACCGAGTACGGCGACCTGGAGATCACGATCAACCTGTCCAAACCGGAAAAGGACCCCAAGGACATTGCGGCCGCGGCGCATGCGAGCGCCGATGCCACTTACCCGGCCTGCCAGCTGTGCATGGAAAATGAGGGCTACGCTGGGCGCAGTGATTACCCGGCGCGCGGCAACCACCGTATCATTCGCTTCAGCCTCGGTGGGCGCACGTGGGGCTTCCAGTACTCGCCGTACGCGTACTTTGGCCAGCACGCCATCTTTTTGGACAGTGTGCACGAGCCGATGAAGATCACCCGCACGACGTTCAGCAACTTGCTGGAGATCCTCAATCTGTTTCCGGATTACTTCGTCGGCTCCAACGCTGATCTGCCGATCGTCGGCGGGTCGATGCTGGCACACGAGCACTACCAAGGCGGCAAGCACGTTTTTGCCATGAACAAAGCGCAAGTCGAGACCCCGTTCCTGCTTCCGGCCTGGCCGACGGTGGCGGCCGGTATCGTTAAGTGGCCGATGAGCGTTATTCGCCTGGAGTCACGTGACACCGAGGCGCTGGTGGCGGCGGCCGAGCACGTTCGCACTGCCTGGAATGCTTACACCGACGAGACCGTGGCGGTGCGCGCCTACACCAACGGCGTGCGGCACCACACGGTTACCCCGATCGCCACGCGGACCGGGGACATGTTCCGCCTCGACTTGGTGCTGCGGGATAACCAGACCTCTGCTGAATTTCCGGACGGGATCTACCACCCGCACCAGGACGTGCAGCACATCAAGCGGGAAAACATTGGGCTGATCGAAGTGATGGGGCTAGCCATTCTGCCGGCGCGCCTGAAAACCGAACTGGCGGAAGTGAAGAAGTATCTGCTGGACCAGCCGAACCAAATCGCGGCCAGCCACAAGCCGTGGGCCGATCAGCTCAAGGCGCAGCAGTCCTGGACCGAAGCAAACGCCGATGCCCAGCTGGACGATGCGGTCGGCCACGTGTTCGCGCGCGTGCTCGAAGATGCCGGCGTGTTCAAGCGGGATGATGCGGGCCGGGCCGCGTTTGGGCGGTTCATTAAGACACTTTAAGGAGGCATACGATGGCCATCAAGATGCAAAAATACGGCACCCTACGCGGGGAGCCGCTGTACGAGTTCATCCTGACGAATCAAGCCGGGATGGCCGTTCACCTGCTGAACTACGGGGCGACGTTGGCACGGGTTGTCGTGCCGACTGCCAGTGGCCCGTTGGATCAGATCCTCACCCTGCCCGCGATTGAAGATTACGCCAAAGAGCGCAACTTCTTGGGCGGCACGGTGGGCCGCGTGGTGGGCCGGCTGCCCGGTCACGTCTGGCACCGCGGGGAGCGTGAGGTCACGCTGCTCGCCGGCGAAGGCGATAACGCGATCCACGGCGGCCCGGAAGGCCTCGACACTCAGGTCTTCACTGGCACGTACCAGGAAGGCGAGAGCAGCGACCGCGTCGTGTTTACCTTTGTCGATCCGGCCGGGCATAACCGCTTTCCCGGTACCGTCAAAACCACGGTGACCTACACCCTGCACGAGAACAATTCGCTGACCTTTGCGCTGCACGCCGCGACCGATGAAGCGACCCTATACAATCCAACGAACCACGTGTACTTTGCGCTGGATGGCCTGGCGGCGGGCGTGGCCGGCAGCACGCTGCGACTGGCCGCGGACTACTACGGCCCCCTGGATGACCATCACCTGCCGAGCGCGGGCTGGGCGCCAGTGGCCGGCACGCCGTTTGATTTTCGCACGGGCGCTAAGCTCGGCGACCGCATTCCCGCGGTTCTGGCTGGCCAGGGATTCGACCATCCGTTCCTGCTTAAGGCAAAGGCGGCGGCCGTTCTCACCGGGCAAAATGGCCGCAAGATGGCGCTAACGACCACCGCCCCGGCGCTGGTCATATACACCGCCAACCACTTCGACCACACCGGCATTCCGCACAACATCGGCGCCCACAGCGGGGTGGCGCTGGAAGCGCAGATCGCGCCGCCAAGTGGGCCTGACTGGTCAAGTATCACCTTGCTGCCGGGCGAGCCGTATGATCTGGAAACGAGTTGGCGCTTCTTTGAATAACCCGTCGGCGCCGGCGGAAAGCATTTTTTAACCGTCAGTACGCAAAAATGGCCAGCTGCCCGTGATGGGGCGGC
This sequence comes from Lacticaseibacillus jixianensis, assembly GCF_003946485.1. Lineage (GTDB taxonomy): Bacteria > Bacillota > Bacilli > Lactobacillales > Lactobacillaceae > Lacticaseibacillus > Lacticaseibacillus jixianensis. Next base: position 113,320 of record NZ_RHOJ01000001.1, read on the forward strand.
TGGCCATTGCTGTCGGCGCTTAGCTAACGTGCCGGTTGGGTATCACCTAGCGCTTGCTGATGACGGCCCAAGACAGCGGGATGTGGAACGTGTAGGTGGTGCGGAGGACCTGCCCGTTTTGCCCAGAGCCGGCAAACAGGACCGCGGCAAGCGTGTTGGAATAATGCAGCTTAGTCCGCGCGATTGTCATCCGCGCTGTGCTGGCGTTGGTGCGGTGCACCCGGACCGCGGTGGTGATACTAGGTTTGGCGACGGTCACTTTTTGGCTCAGCGGGTTCGCCCGGTAAGCGACCGCGTAGGCCTTTTTTGCCGCCCCGACCGGGGTTGCGAAGACCGTGTGGTTCGCCGCCCCGACGATTTTGACCGTCTGGGTGGTGGTGGTCGTTTTCATGCCGAAGCGTGACGCGTCGTTAAGGGCGATCACCACGACACTGCCGATCAGCACGGCGCCGATAATGCCGATCCACAGCCGCCGCTGAGCTGTCGGCTTGCCCAGCACTGCCACCAAGAAGAGCAGGAGCGCAGCGAGCACAAAGATAAAGAGAATCATGCACGGTCACCTCCCTGGTCGATCGCGTCGTTTTTCAACCGCAGGCTCAAGCAAAAGCCGATGACGGCGAAAGTCAAGGACACCACGAAGGCCGCGCGGTAGCCGGCGACGGTGGCCGTTTGCATCTGCGTGGCAAACGCGACGGGGTCGGCTTTCGCCAGACCCGCAGCCGGCACCTGGCCCTTCGTGACCGAGGCCAGCACGGATACCAGCACCGCGGTGCCGATCGATGCGGCGATCTGGCGCACGGTGTTGTTAACGGCGGTGCCGTGGTTGATCAGGTTGTCCGGCAGGGCGTTCATGCCGCTTGTGGTGACCGGCATGGTGACCATGGTGATCCCGAACATCCGCACCGTGTAAAGGACGGTGACAAAGAGAATGGGGGTATCTGGGGTCAAGGTGATCAGCGGGAAGGTCCCAACCAGCAGGAGAAACAGCCCGGTCGTGGCCAGCCGCTTGGCGCCCATGCGGTCAAAAATGCGTCCGGTGATCGGTGACATGATCCCCATCATGATGGCGCCGGGCAGCAAGATCAGGCCGGAGTGAAAGGCACTTTGGCCGCGGATGGTTTGGATGTACATTGGCAGTACCATTTCAACGCCGACCATCGACATGAAAGCAACGGCCGTCAGGATGACGGACAACGTGTAGGTCTTGCTGGTGAACACCCGGAGCTCCAGCAGGGGCGTTTCCAGGTGCAGCTGCCGGTAGACAAAGGCCCCGACGACCACGACGCCGAGCGTCAGCGTCCCGAGGACCAGCGGCGAGCCCCAGCCGGCGTCCCCAACGCTGGAGAAGCCGTACAGCAGGGAGCCAAAGCCAATGGTTGACTCGACGACGGACAGGACGTCGATTTTAGGATCGGTAGTGGTGAGCACCTTACGCATCGAGTACGCGGAGAGGATGAGCACCAGTGCCGCGATCGGCAGGATGACGGAAAACAAGGAGCGCCACGAGTGATTGAGCAGGATCCAGCCGGACAGAGTCGGCCCGACCGCCGGTGCCAGCCCGATGACGATCCCGGCCAGGCCCATCGCAGAGCCCCGCTTGTTGGGCGGAAAGACCGAGTACATCACGGTCTGGAAGGTCGGCGCGGACATGCCGACGCCCATCGCCTGGATCAGGCGCCCGCTTAGAAGCATGGGGAAGCTGATCGCAAAGCGGGAGATCAGCGTCCCCAAAAAGAAGATCGAAATTGCGGTCATGTAAAGGTACTTCACATTAAACTTACTGAGCAGCCATGCGGAAACCGGGATCATGATCCCCATCACCAGCATGAAGCCCGTCGTGAGCCACTGAACGGCCGAGGCGTTGATGTGGAAGGCGCGCATCAGCGTGGGAAAGGCCGTGGTCAGGATCGTCTGCGTTAAGAACGTGGTGAAGGTCCCAATCAGCATGGTCACGACTAGCAAGGTCCGATTGTACGGCTTGCCATTAACATCTGTCGGCTGATTCACGTGTTTTCATTCCTTTCGATAATAAATTGCAATTAATAATACTAACACTTATCAATAATAAGACACAAGCGTGAATGGCGGTCAAGGTCCGAGCTGGCCGACCGAACGCGAGTGCCCAGGCGCCGACCGCCAGAAAACACCACCAAAAAAGGCCGGTTTCCCGGCCCTTGCGTACTTGGTTAAAGTGGCACTTCTTCGTCTTCACCGTCGCCGTCAACGTCCATGACCTTCGGAATTGCCGGCCCGACGGTCACGTTAAACCAATTGGCAAAGCCGCGGCTGAAGTCGGTAACGGTCAGGTTGAAGCGGTCGAGCACCACAGAGTCATTCAGGCGCAGGTCCGGATACAGCTCCATCAAAAAGCCGGCGATGGTGACGATGTCCGAGTCCTCGAACTGCTTGAGATCGACGTGGAAGAACCGTTCGAAGTCGTAAAGCGTGGTTTTACCAGAGACGCGGTACACGTTCGGCTGATCGGTCTTGATGATGTACTCGTCAGACACGTCGTCGATCTCGTCCTTGACGGTCCCGAAGAGCTCCTCGTAGATGTCCTTATCCGTCACGATTCCGGAGGTCCCGCCGTACTCGTCGACAACGACCACGATTGGCGTTTGCTTCTTGATCATCTGCTGCAAAATCGCGTTGATCGGCGTGGCTTCAGGCACTGTCACCATCGCCCGCAGCAGCTTGGAGACACGCACCGAATCGTCCACTTGTGCCTGCTTGACCAGGTCGTAAATGTAGACGTAGCCCAGGATCTTATCCTTATCCCCGTCGGCCACAACCGGGAAACGCGAGTAGCCCTCCTGCAGGTAATCGCGGATCACCTCGTGGACCGTCGCCTCAATGTCGATGACCACCAGGCTCGTCCGGTCGACCATGATGTCATGCGCGGTTTTGTCGTTCAGGTCGAACGCGCGCTGCATGTAGGTGACGTCGTTTTGCTCCATGTCACCGTTGTCGATCGCGGCCTTGGACAGGTTCAGGATCTCAGCTTGACTGAAGGCCTCATTGCCCTCGTCGGCAGGCGACATCCCCAGCAGGCGCACCAGACCGTTCGCGCTGACGTTTAACAGCCAGACGAAAGGGTAGAAGATGGTGTGGAAATAGTGGAGCGGGGTGACGACCACCATCAGCACCTTGATGGGGATGTCGATCGCAATGTTCTTCGGCACGATCTCGGTGATCACGACCTCAAGGTAGGTCAGGATGATGACCCCAAGGACGGCCCCCACGGCGTGCAGGCTGCCATTGGGAAGCTGCAGGTGCGTGATCTGCATCAAATCAATGAGCAGAAACTCGACGAAGTTCTCGCCGATCCAGCCCAGGATGATCCCGCAGACCGAAGTGCCGACCTGCGTGGTGGACAGGTACTCATTGAGCCGATGGACCATCCGCAGCGCCCGCTGCAGTTTTTTCCGATTGCCTTCACCGTTGTCGATCATTTCCTCTAAGGCACTGGGACGACTTTGCACCAGCGCAAACTCTGCCGCCACAAAAAAGATGGCGAAGATGAAAGTGATCACTAAGATGGTCAGACTAGAGGCAACTTGGCCGCTATCCATTGATTCCATTCCTCATTTCATGGTTAATTCTGCGTCTATTGTAGCATTTTACAGGAATTGACGAGTATTTTGCTTAGGCTATCTTAAGCCGTCATTTATAGGAAACGCCGAATTAGAAATCCTGAAGGCCGCCTGCTCATCGTTTTCACTATTCGCCTAGTGTAACCTTTCGTTCGTTTAATGACATTAATTCGTTGAAATATAATGTACTCCGCGGAAAAATGAAGGGTTTAGCCGGCTTGGATAGCAATCTGTAAAATCCAATCGCTCCCGGTTAGGCTGGTTGCGATGGACTCAGTTTGAGAACTGCCAGGCGATACAGCATGGGTCCGTTGCCTGTCTTTTTCCATTGTGTTTTACGCGTTTAAGTGCTTTAATTGGGCCATAAGAACATCCACATAGTCGGCCGACTGTGTGTCTCGAATTCAATACTTGCTAGCATTCTTGCAAGACCGAATTTGAAACACCCGCAAAATTCACTAGTTGAGTTTTGCACCGGCCGATTTTGTTTTGCATTTTTGCAAGGTAATTGAATTCTTCTTGGTAGTGCTAACAAACTTACGTAATTGTTTTCCTATTTTGGGGCACGGTGAATACAAAGGAGAAATGAATTATGTCAAAGACTCTTAGTTTCAAGAAAACGCTCTACACCTCTATGGCGGCCATTGCACTGCTCGGTGCGGGGGCTGCAACAACGGGGGCTGCTTTCACGGGTTCCCAGACGGTTAATGCGGCAAGTACGACGGTTCCAGATGGTTACGGCCACGTTGACCTGACTGTTAAGACAACCGACGGCAAGGTTCTGACACACTCCAGTTGGGATAACATTCTTAATACTCGTTTGAAGCAAGGTTTTGGATACTACATGACGGGGTATGAATTTGTTTCTGTAAATGATCCAGCTTTTACTTATAATACTGCTTCTGAAACATTAGACGGTATTGTTACTAAGACTAATACTGTCATTGTTGTGACGGTTAAGAAAGCTTCTGCCAACACCAATGAGGGTACCGGTGAGGACAACAACGGTTCCACGATTGGCTGGTCAGTTGATACCAGCAATGTCGATGAGAATGGTAATGCTAAAGTAACTGTTGACCCAGACGTAGGGGGTGGCGGGGATACCAATACATCCAGTCAAGGCGACCAAGGCGACCAAGCAGCGCCGGAACAAGGTAGCCAAACAACGCCAGACCAAGGTAGTGCTGTAGGCACACAACCTTCGGGCAATACTTCCAAGCCATCAGACACCACTGGGTCTAAGGACAATACATCCAAGCCATCAGATACCACTGGATCAAAGGACAATAGCTCCAAGCCAACCGGTTCTGATACCGCAAAGACGCCTAATCAGGGCACTGATGACAATGCTCCGGCTGAGGTGGTGTCGCCGTCGGGCGCAGATGATGCGGACACGCCAGCCGCCGCTGAGGACACCCCAAATGGTGCCCAGGACGGTTCCGCGGCTGCCGCTGGGAAGAATGCCAGCGGTGCCCAAAACGCCGCAAATGGCACCCAGGGGGCTTTGGGAAAAGTGGCCCCAGCCGGGACGGTAAACACTCCTAAGTCCGGGGCTGAGAATAAGAAAACCTTGCCGCCACTCGGAGAAGCTAACAATAGCCTCAGTACGATTGGTATGCTTGGGCTAGCTATCACTGCACTGCTGGGTATTGCTTACAAGAAACAGCGTAACTAATCCCGCCACGTCGAGAAGAGAAGCCCTCTGTACTGGGCTTCTTTTTTATGTAGCGATGACCTATTCGATGGTACAGTATGAGCGGAAGAATTTATCGGGCAACGGAAGATGGTGTTTAAATTGGGGGCAAGGACAAATGGCAATCTCTGAGAATAACGATATGTTGGGCCAGACCTTCAAGAAGTTCCGGGAAGCGCGCGAAGTGACGCTTAAAGAGGCTGGTTATGGCTCTTCTGTCTCGGCACTTTCCCGGTTTGAACGTGGCCAAACCAATCTGAATAATCAGGCGCTGAATACTGTGATGACCAACATCGGGGTAGTTCCAGCAGACCTGCGCATCGACTCAATTATGTTTTATTCGCCGTTTATCAAGTCGCTGGGGATCATCAAGGCATTACGCTTGGGTCTCAGTCTAGACCGAGCGAAAGGCGCAGTGGCTCTGTATCGTAGTAGTACGGCAGATCATGAGTACCCGCTCCGTGATTTGAATACCGCCGTGTTTGAATGGATGATCAAGAGCTACGAGGCCAATGAGGAGCTGCGGATGCCGGCTGACTTGCAGAAGCAGATCAGCCGTGTGCTGATCAACAACCACGCCTGGTATCTGTACGACTACAATCTGTTCAGTTTCGTTATGAACTTTCTTGACACAGACGTTATTGTCCAGGCCTACCATTCGTTACGCGCGCATGAACACTTCCGAGAAAATACCCCCTATGCAGACGATATTGCTTTTGTGATGTGGCATGTGGGGCTGGCGCTGGTCATGCGTGGTGTTTCTGAGCTACTGCCTACTGTTCAGAAGGATATTATCCGGTTCCGTGATGCAATGACCGACCGGCAGGGGCCTTTGATCAGCAATTTGGTGCTGGCACTGGTGGTTGAGAAGGAAGCACCGAGCCCGGCGCATACCGCCCGGGTGGCCCAAGCACTTAACGCGCCTAAGATCATTGGCATGCCTAATCTGGCAGAGTTTTGTCAGCTAATTGTGAATAAAGCACACGGGGCAAAGGCGGGGGTCATCATATGACGAATAACAACATGGGGCGCCTCTATAAACAGGCCCGGCAGCAGCGTGGTCTGACGCTCAGTGAGGCGGGTCAAGACGTGGGCGCGTCCTCGTATTCCCGGTTCGAAAATGGTAAGAGTGACATTAATAACAGCCGGCTTGGCTGGTCTCAGGAAGCTCTGGGGCTATACCCGACTGATTTAAGGAACGCTGACGTGATGGCTCCCGTAAGGCTTGGTGATTTAGCATACGCGTGGGGAAATGATGCCAAGAAGATCCAAGATAATCTAATTGCAATTGATCAACTGGCAGTTGCCCCTGACAATCCCATCTGGTCAATGGTGAAGTCGTCATTAACGGAGCTGTTAGTACTGACTCAGGAACCGGTACTTATTCATAGACGGATTAGTCGTGAACTGCAAAAGCGCATCAGCCATTATCTCCTAGGCCACCTCTTTGGCCTTAACGATTACGATTTTGCTTTAACGGTCATGCCAGCGTTGGATCCGATCTTGGCGGTGCGAATCGGCGAACACGTCTATAACAATATGAGACAAAATAACAACTTCAGACACACAGTTTATTATTATCAGACTGCGGCAGTTGTCAGTGCGGCGGTGATTGCGGGGGTTAATGGCAATCTTGCGCCAGAACAACTGGTTAAAATTGATACAATGCTGGACAGTCTGGAAATGTTTGAATATTACGGCGTCTTAGTTCACTTTGATTGTTCGTATGCGCGCAGTCTATTGGAAATGAATGCGCAACAAACGAGCTCACAAATTCGGGAAGACCATTTGGCCATTGTGAAGGCGGCTGAAGATCTGGTTATTACGCCTCGCTTCCAGTATATCGTTGAGAGTGAGCGCCAGTCTGGACGGCTGCCCGCCGCTGCATTACCCGGGTCAATGAAGTAAGCTAGGGCAAGGCGAGCAAGGGGGAGTTGCGATGGATCAGATTGAAATGTTGCGCCAGAGCCTGGCGGGGTATGCGGAAGACCCCGCTAAGCCGCACAGCGAACTCATTACTGAGCGCTTGCCGGAGACGGCGGCCAAGGGTGCGACGCCGGCGCGCTGGACGGTGGTCAATGAGGATGTGGTCAAAACCATGGCGCGCCTGACCGGCCACGTGGGGGTGATGAACTTTGCCAGCCCGACCAACCCTGGTGGCGGTGTGGAATACGGCGCCAAGGCCCAAGAAGAGAGCATCGCCAAGTGCACCTACCTACTGCCGGCACTGAGGCAGTTCCAAGCGAGTTACTACGCGCCCAATCTGGCCCGGCCCAATCGCGGTTTGTTCAGCGCCGCCCTGATCTACTCCAGCCGAGTCCGGCAGGTGTTCAATGAACGCGGCGAGCGCTTGGCCGATCACTTCGTTGACGTGGTCAGCGTGGCGGCGCCGAACCGGGCCGCCTATCCTGACCTGACGGCGGCCGAAACGACCCCGGATCTGACCCTGAAGATCAGCCAGACGCTGCGGACCTTCAAGGACCACGGCGCCCGCCACTTGATTCTGGGCGCCTTTGGCTGCGGCGTGTTTGCCAATCCGGGCACGCAGGTGGCGCGGCTGTTTCGCGAACAGTTGCTGCGCTCGGAGTTTAATGGCGCCTTCAGTGAAATCGTGTTTGCGATCTATGACCCCGCCGGCCACCTGGTGAGCACCTTTGAAGCCGGGCTGGCCGCCCGGCAGTGAACGTAAAACGCCTGCCATTTTAAAATGACAGGCGTTTTACTTGGTGCGACTCGGGCGGCGCCGCGGGGTGGGTGGGGTCAGCTTGGTGCGGCCGGCCACGACGACGAAGAGCTTGGTGCCGCTGGGCTGCTGGCTTGGCGCGAAGCACTCGCTCACGGTGATCAGGCTGGATAAATTGGCCCGGACCTGACTGGCGTCGGCCGCGCCGGTGATGGCCAGGATCATCTGACCGGTGGGCCGCATCAGCTTGGCCAGCTGGTGCGTGCTTTGCCGCAGGTCCTCGGCGGGAAATGCGAAGGGCCCGATCACTAAGTCGTAGGGTCCCGTCAGCATGTCAAACCGCCGATCGGGCATGATCCGGTAACGCAAGCGGTCAGAACTTGCCACATCGCGGGCGGCGCTGATTGCATGGCGGTCATGGTCGACTCCTAGCACCGCGATCGCGCCGGCGTTGATGGCCGCCCGGCAGAAGGCGCCGTCGCCGGAATGGATCGCCAGCACGCGCTTGCCCACCAGTGCCGGGGCTTTTTTGGCCAGCACCTGCCACAGCGGCTGATTGCTAGACGTGGGCAGGCTTCCTGCGGCGGGTTTCATTGTTGGATAAGGTTCCATTTCTGCACGACCTTTCGCTACCATTATACGGGAAGGACCCTGGCCAGGAAAGCAGGCTAGAGGTAACTCAAATCGTTTTGGATCAGGTCGGAAAAACTTTCGCGCCGCACGACCAGCTTGGCCTGACCGTTTTCGGCAAAGACCACGGCTGGGCGCGGGTTGCGGTTGTAGTTGGACGCCATCGAGTAACCGTACGCGCCGGTGGCTAAGACCGCGATCACCGCCCCTGCGGTCAAGTGCGGCGGAGGGGCCTGATCGATCAAAATATCACCGGATTCGCAGTACTTCCCCACGAGGCGGACCGTTTCAGTGGCAGGGGCGGCCGGGTCTTTGGCGGCGACGGCCTCGTACTTCGCCTGATAAAGGGCAGGGCGAATGTTGTCGCCCATCCCGCCGTCGACGGCGACGAAGGGGGCTAGGCCCGGAACGTCCTTGCGGCTGCCAACAGTGTAGAGCTGGTACCCCGCCGCACCGACGATGGCGCGGCCCGGCTCGATCCACACCGCGGGCACCGCAAAGGGGAGGTCAGCGGCGCTGATGGTCTCGAGGATCGCCGTGATAAACCGTTCGGCGGGCAGCGGATCGTCCTGATCGGTGTATTGAATCCCGAAGCCGCCGCCGAGGTTAAGCACGCTGGGGGTGAAGGCCAGCGTCTCGTGCCAGTCGGTCAGGATCGCCAGCAGCCGCTTGGTGGCCGCCACAAAGCCGGCAACTTCAAAGATCTGGCTGCCAATGTGGGCGTGAATCCCGAGTAGGTGCAGTTGGGGGTTCGCGAGGACCTGGGTGGCCGCAGCTTTGGCCTGGCCGGAATCCACGTCGAAGCCAAACTTGCTGTCGGTTTGGCCGGTTTGGTCGTAGGCGTGGGTATGCGCGGAGATCCCCGGGGTGACACGCAGCATGACGTCCTGCACGCGCTGCGGCGTCTGCTTGAGCAGGGCAGCCAGCAGCGTTAACTCGTGAAAGTTATCAATAATAATGGTGCCCACGCCTGCGGCCAGCGCCTGCTTCAGCTCGGCTTCACTTTTGTTGTTGCCGTGAAACGAGACGTTGGCCATGGGAAACTGGGCGGCCTGCGCGGTGTAAAGCTCACCGCCGGACACGACGTCAACGTGCGCGTGCTCTTGGGCGGCCACCTGGTACATTGCCACCGTCGCGAACGCTTTGCTGGCGTAACTGACGGCGTACTGGACGTGGTGCTGCTCAAACACCTGGGCGAACGCCCGCATCTGCCCCCGGATCTGCGCGACGTCGTAAACGTAAGCCGGCGTGCCGAACTGCGCGGCCAGCGTCAGCGCGTCGCAGCCGCCGATGGTCAAATGACCCTCATCATTGGTTTCAAACTTCATTAATTGTTACCCCCTTGGCTGCTCAATGTATGTTAAGGAAAGTCTAGCCTTTAGGCAGCAGGCGGTCAATGACGGATGGCGAACCCGCAGGCGGTGTGCTACAATTTAGCCACTTACTTTTCGTGGCGGCTGCTCACTGCCAGCTTTGTTTGAGCATAACTTTGATGTGGTGAGTTGGGGAGGTTTTATCATGGCAGAATTGCGGCGCGTGCACGGCTCGGAGAACACGTTTTTCCTATTAGATCAAACAACGCTCAGGCAAAAGCTTGATCAGGCGACCCTGGTCGCGTTGACGCAGAAAATTACCGATCGGCGCTTCGGCCTTCTAGGCGGTGCGGACGGGATGCTGATCGTGGACGATGCGCCTCAGGCCACTGGGGCCATGACGGTGATCAACGCCGACGGCAGCCTGGCCAAGATGTGCGGCAACGGGTTGCGCACGGTGGCACGGTACCTCAGCGAAAAGACGGGGCAGCAGGCCTTCGCGGTGCAAACGGCTGAAGCCAAGCTGCGCGTGCGCCACGTCGCCGATTTTGCCGCCGGGGTTCCCGGCTACTCGGTCGAGATCTCGCCGGTCAGCTTTGCCGCGGCGGCGCTGCCGTTTGCCAGCCTGAATACGCAGCGCATCGTGGACCAGGTCCTGCCGGCGCTCGATCCGGCGCTGCACTTTACGGCGGTGGCGGTGCCCAATCCGCACCTGATCGCGTTTGTGGGCGAGGCGGACCTAGCGGGCGAGAAGCTCGGCGCCTTGGGCCGGCGGCTGAACGCACCGAACCCGTACTTTCCCGAAGGCGTGAACGTGACGTTCGCGGCGATTGAAGGACCGCACACGCTGTTTGCGCGCACGTTTGAACGCGGCGTTGGCTTCACTAACGCCTGCGGTACGGGGATGGCCGCGACCAGCTTGGCCTTTGTGCTCACCCACCCCGAAGCGGCGGCGCTGGACCAGGTCAACACGGTTTACAATCCAGGCGGCGTGGTGAAGACCAACGTCCATGGCAGCGGGGATGATTACTGGATCGAACTGATCGGCAACGCGACCACGACCCACCTGATCGCTGTGCCAGAAGCCGCACTGCGCCAGGCCGACTTTGCCGGCGCCGAAGTGGCCGCGACCGGTGAGGCGGTTGCGTATGAAGCCTACGTGGCGACTCTGCCGTACCGCGGCCTGGTGGCGGCAATCTAACTGTGAACCGCAAAAACACCTCTGCCTAACGATTCAGTGACGAATCGCGAGGCAGAGGTGTTTTTGGTGAGGCTGCTTTAATCCACGAACACCAGTTGGAATTCGTGGCTCTTTGTGTCGAGGTTGACGGCAACGTGGCGGTTGAGATCCTGCACCATGTTCCGGGCGAAGTTCATCTTGTCTTCGAAATCCTTGTAGGCGCGGGTCTCAGGAATGCTGGAGTAGTCGAAGTTTTCCCCGATAAAGGCGGGGTCCGTCACAAAGCGCAAATTATTTTGGTCGTGGCGGCTGCCGGGCTTCAAGACGCTGTCGATGTAGTGGAAAAGCGTCGCCGGCGCAAAGTTGAGGGGCTTGTCCAGCTCGGTTTGAATGGTAAAATCCGGGGCGTCGTCCACCAGTGAGTCATTCACCTGAACTTGGGTCAATCCTTGGTATAATTTCATAGCGCTGTCTCCTTTCCGCTCATTCGTCCCTATTATAACGCAGATGCAAAAAGGGTGTGGTCACGCTTACTCGAGATAAAGCGCGCGCAGGTCCCGCTGTTCAGCGGCACTCAGCATCAGCTCAGTTTGCAGATAATTCGGCAGGCTCCCGTACTCGTGATTAATGGTGAACAGTGCTGAGTCGAGGTACTCGTTGGCCACGCTCCCTAATGAGCGGTATGACGCCTGCAGCGCCGGCGAGCCGCCCTCTGCGATCACCGCATCCACCAGCCGCTGGCCTTCCTCGACCAAGTAGCGGTTTGAGGCGAGGTAGTCCTGCCGAATGGTCAGCGGATCCACCCCGAGCGCGGTCAGCAGGTACACGGCACCCATGCCGGTGCGATCCTTGCCGGCACTGCAGTGGAAGAGCAGGGCGCCGGTGTCGCCGGCACTCAGCAGGGCGTCAAAAAACTGGCGGTAGGCCCTCTTGGCACTCGGCTGCACGACCATGGTCGCGTAGGTATGGACCATGCTGCGAAACCCCGCTAGCGGGTCGCGGGCGAGCGCGGTGTGGCGTTCCTCTTCGGCCGCGGCGGTCACCTTGGTCTCATCAGTCGGAAACACCGGATTGAAAATGTCCACGGCGCCGGCGGGGACCCGGTCCGGGGCATCGGCGCGTTCTTGAGGCGAGCGGAAGTCGATCACCTGGCGCAGGCCGTAGTCGGCAAGGTAGTTCAGATCCGCTTCTGACAGCTCGTTCAGGCGGCCTGACCGCAGGATGCGGTGGGTGCGCAGCGTTTGGCCGGCCTTGGTTTGATAGCCGCCCAAGTCGCGCAAGTTAATGCCGTGCTTTACGTCTAAGACAATTGGTGTCACAGTGCAGCCTCCTCAATGGATTCGGTTTCAGTATACCGAAAGCGCGTAAAATAAAAAAGCCGCCATTTCGCGACTTTTCTTAGGTCGGCTTAGTCTTGCTCGGCGGCACTACCGATAATCAAACCGGCGGTAAAGGAGGCAACTAGGTCTTTTTTATTCTGCGCTAGGCGAGTCCCGTTGTAAGTCAGCACCGTGTTGTCTGCGAGCAGGTCCTCAACGCGGATCACGTTATACTCATCAAGGTCGATCGCATCGTGATCCGTTGCATATTTGTCCGGATAGGCGAGCGCCAAGATATTAGTGGCGTCCGTGTTGTAGTATTCCGCCAGTTTGCGGATACTCCGCTCGCTTGGAATCGTCTGATCGTTTTCCCACTTGGTAAAGCTGGCCGGGGAGGTGTGCGTGGCTTTGGCGACTTCAACGATCGATTCGCCACGGCCCTTGCGAATCTGACGCAAGGCACTGCCAACTGTTTCTGTCATGTTTTCACCACATTCCTATAAAATTAGAATAACAAAACCAATGAAATCGGTTCATCGTTTAATTTAGCTTTTTTACAAGCGAAATGCAATTCATTAGCGACAATTTTATCGAGTTTTTTATTATCGCGGGTGGCCGAAATTGATTAGGTATCTTGGGACCGCGCTTTTTTCGTTCTTTTATGCCAAAACAGTCGCGCGAAAAAGGCTTTAAAACAGGCCGCAAACGGTGGTGCTTCTGCTTGTTTTTAGGCGGCCGATGATTTACGCTTAAGAAAAGAGAGGGTGTGATCACATGGATCAAGAATATACCACGATACTGGTTCCAGTTGATGGCTCTGACGAGGCGGAACTGGCATTCAGCAAGGCGGTCAAGGTCGCCCAGACCAACCACGCCCACCTAGACATCCTGAACGTCCTTGACACCAAGCAGTTCATTGGCGGCTATGGCGGCATGATCTCCGGCGACGCGATCTACCAGCTGACCCAGGATGCCCAGAAGTACTTAGAAGGATTAGAGGAGCGAGCGAAGCAGGCGGGGCTTGACGACGTGGCGATCCACGTCCGCTTTGGCAACCCCAAGAACGTGATCGCGACCGATTTTCCGCACGATCACAAGACCGACTTGATCATGATCGGGGCAACGGGGCTGAACGCGGTTGAACGGGTCCTCGTCGGCTCTGTCACCGAGTACGTCAACCGCACCGCGCCGTGCGATGTGCTGATCGTTAAAACTGAAGCATAGACACTTAGTCGGATAAAGTAGTGAGGGATGTGGCCATTCGCCGCATCTTTTTTGTTAAGGTGCGCAGGGTCGACGCACTTAGCCCGACGCTTAGCCTAGCCCAGGGCCTTGCCGCTGAACTTTAGCGGCGAGGCCCTGGGCGTAGCTAGGCGCTCGGGCGTTGTCGACCCGTAGCCCAGTTAAGGTGCGCAGGGGTCGCGTACTTAGCGGGACAGGTAGCCGCTACGCATGTCAGACTGTACGCCATAAAAGGCTACAGTCTGAGCATATCACCAGCCATTGCCGGCGTACTTTGCCGGCGAGGGCTTGAGCGTAGCTAGATGCTCGGGCGTAGCCAAGCCGGTGCCCGATTAGGCAAGCGGGGCGACACTGCCCGGAACCAAGCCGTTCCGCAGCCCCCCTGACGTGCGGCGAGCCTTAAGTCCAGAAATTCGGCAGGAATACGCGTAATCTAGGCGTGGAGGTGATACTATGGAAGAATCAGTTTGGTGGGCGAAAAGCCCGGTGCTCAAAGCTTATCACGACCACGAGTGGGGTGTGCCCAAGCATGATGATCGCCAGCTGTTTGAGCTGCTCAGTCTGGAAAGTTTGCAGATCGGGCTCAACTGGGAATTGGTGCTCAACAAGCGGGCGGCTTTCAACGAGGCGTTTCACGGGTTCGATATTCCGGTGGTCGCGGCGATGACCGCAGCCGACTTGGCGCCGCTGCTTGAGGATGTGCGGCTGATTCGCAACCGGCGTAAGCTTGAATCGATCCCAAACAACGCCCGTGCGATCCAGCAGATTCAGCGTGAGGACGGGAGTTTTGATGCGTACGTCTGGCATTTTACAAACGGCCAGCAGCTCATCAACAAGCCGCGTCGGATGGCCGACGTGCCGGCTTACACGGCCCTTTCGACGGCGGTTGCGGACGATATGAAGCGGCGCGGCATCAAGATGATCGGGCCGACTTCAGCCTACAGCTTCTTGCAGGGCGCCGGGGTGATCGATGACCACCTCGCCTGACTGATAATCTGCGTTTGGTAGGGAAAACAATGCACAATAAGCGGTTGTTAGGATTAAGTCTTGCCATCTTCGGCTCCAGTCTCTGGGGGGTGTCGGGGCCGGCGAGCGAAGTGTTGTTTCAGCAGGGGACTGACGTTGCCTGGCTCATCAGCAGCAAAATGCTGATCGCGGGCGTCTTGACCATGATTTTTGCCTGGCTGAGGGAAGGTAAGCGAGTCTTCGCCCCCTGGCGCAACAGGCGCGACGCTTCACAGATGATCATTTTTATCATCTTTGGCATGATCACCATGCAGTTCATTTACTTTAAGGCCGTCGCAGTGGCAAACGCGCCCACCGCGACCACACTGCAATACCTGTCGCCGGTGGTGATCCTGCTGATCCTGGCGCTGAAGACGCGCGAGCTGCCAAGGCGCACTGATGTGCTGGTGATCGCGCTGGCAATGCTCGGGACCCTGCTGGTGGTGACCAAGGGCCATCTGACGACGCTGGCCATCTCGCCGGCGGCGCTGTTGTGGGGGCTAGGAGCGGCCCTTGCGGCGGCCCTGTACACGTTGCTGCCGTCGGGGCTGTTGGCCCGGTTCTCACCGCTAGTGGTCGTCGGCTGGGCGCAGCTGATCGGGGGTCTGGTCATGACCGTCTACCGGCCGCTTTGGCGCGGCATCCCGCACCTCAATGGCTTTGGCTGGGGCGCCTTCTGGTTCGTTGTGATCTTTGGCACGCTGATCGCCTATCTGGCCTACCTGGCCAGCCTGCGGTACATCTCGGCCACCGCTGCCGGCCTGCTTGATGCCTTTGAGCCGATTGGCGCCACGGTGGTCTCGGTGCTGGTCCTGCACTTACACCTTGGGGCGGCGGAGATATTGGGGACGGCGATCATTATTGGCACCGTCTTTCTGATGGCGGCGGCCGGGCCGCACGCCCCGAACCAAAAAAAGCCACGCCCTGCGGCATGACTTTTGCGCCTATTGGGCGTGGGATTGACGATCAGATAGGTGAACGAGATTCGGTAAGCGGGTTTGGTGCTGGTTGGAGGTCAGTGCGAGAATATAGCCGTTCTTCACGCGCAACTTGTACGTGATTTTAGGCTTTAGCCGCAGCGGGCGGCCTTGCGCATCAAACACCGGCAGTGGCCGTTTGAGGTCGGGCATGATCATCCCTCCTTTGAAACTGGCAACTGGCAGCAGCCGGTGCTGGCCGGAAGCTGCCGAAGCGAGGCATGAGTCGCGCTTAAAAGACTCATCCTCAACGCTAATTATAGCAGGCTTGGCGCGCGAGGGTTAGGTGGGTTGCCGGCGTGGCCGCTCACCTTGGGCAGATGCTTGGACAATGGTACAATATCATTGATGAAAATTCGGGCGAAAGGTTCGTCCCGTCACACGTGGAGGGCACAATGGATCAATTTGGAATCAGCGAACTGGCCGACTGGCTTGAGGCCAACAATAATCAGCTGCTGGACAAGACGGCACTCATGCCAACGGACAAGGTGCTTGCGGCGATCGACTACCTGAAGGTGTTGGCACAGCCTGCCGCCGCTTACCTAGTTATGAAGCAAGGCAGCTATGACCGCGAGGAGTCTGACCACAAGCTCAACTTGATGGCCGATGAGCGGCCGCTTGGCGAGGTGGAAGACCGGATCATGGTCAACCACGTGGACGGATCGATCACCAAGGATGAAATCAATTTTACCTACAACCACGAGCCTGTTTTCGATAATGGCTACCAGGCCAAGAAGGATCTGAATATCGTCAAGTTTGGGCTCGAAGTGATCGGTGCCGTGGCCACTTCTGGGCATTTGGCCACGATCACGGCGGCTTTGTCGCGCGACGCAGCAGTGACGTTGATCGTCGCCGCCGCTCGTTTTCGCCAGTGGCAAGAGGCCTAGCTTGGTTCAGGCATCAGCCAATCTGAGTCAGTCAACTGGTGCAGCCTAAGCGAAACTGGCACCCACAGGCGAGGCTTGAGAATAGCGCTGATGGCCTGCCAGAAGGCGGGGTCGTCGCGCTGTTTTTCGTTCGTTTCGATCATCACCGTGGTGCCTCGTTCGGTGCGCGCCACAATCTCTGGATAGGCAATTGCCTCAAGCTGGGCAGCCACCACGTTCGTTTGGTTGAGTTCCATGAGAATCATCCTTTCGCTTAGTTGATAATTCAAGGATAACCAGGATTTATGGCCTTTTCGCTGGTAAAAGATGAAGTTTGTGAGTAAATGTACTTAAGAAAGTCTTGGGCCTCAGCCGCTTAATGAAGAACCGTTTGTAGGAGGATAAGATGACATCAGTTGACCGCTTGACCGCTTCCGACGAGGCCGCCTATTACGCGCTCGCCCGCTACGCCTTTAACAAACCGCAAAGTGCAACGCGCGACCGGGCGTTTGCCAGCTTGTATGAGCATTCAAGTGCGTGGGGGATCGGCACACCGCTGGAAAGCGGTGTGCTTGGGACCCACTTTGAGGTGGATTTTGCGGGCGTTACTTACAAGATGAGTGGCGTCGGTTACGTGGCTTCCTACCCCGAGGCGGCGGGCCACGGCGGCATCGGCGCCATCATGAAAGAAGCCTTCAAGGATATGCGCCAGGCAGGGGAGACCCTATCTTACCTGGCCCCGTTTGCCAGTACTTTTTACCGCCGGTTTGGGTACGAAGGCGCGTTCGACCAAGTTGAACACCGACTGATGGCGAGCGCTTTTCCTAAAGTACCGCAACGCAGCTCTGAGGTGAGCGTGCACCGCGTCCCGTTTCGCGCGGCGATCCCGGCCATGCAGGAGGTATACGGGCGCAGCCTGGATGCCACCCGTGGCGGCCTGCGGCGGGCTGACTGGTGGTGGCTGAACCTGGCGGATCACTATCCTGACCGAGAAGTCGCGATCGCCACCTTGGGCGACCGGCCGACCGGCTACGTGGTCTACCAGCGCGAAGCCGCCACCTTCCGGATCTTCGAGCAGTTTCACGATGATCTGGATGCGCTGCTGGCGCTGGCCCGCTTCATTGGCGGTCACCGCACGGCCTACCGCGAACTCGTCTACACGACGGGCAACCCGGAGTCACTACACGATCTGCTGCCCGACCCCAGCGTGCTGCACACCACCGTGCGTCCGTACATGATGGCGAGGATCGTGGACGTGGCCGACTTTATGCGGCGCTACCCGTACCAGACGTCAGATCTGGCCCCGGTGTTGATCGCGATCCAGGACGATTACATCCCAGAAAACGCCGGCGTCTGGCAGCTCGCCTTGGACGACGGGCAGGCCAGCTTCACCCGGCAGGCGGGGACCCCGCAGATCACGCTGTCGATCCAGCAGCTGGTCAAGGCCACGTTCGGCGTGCGCTCCTTGCAGGATGCGTACAGCCTCGGGTTGATCGATGGCGACCCCTTCACCATCACCAGTGTGGGGTCAGCGCTGAGCGGGCGCCAGGCGCAGCTGTACGATTACTTTTAACGGAAAAACGCTTCGCGGCCGCCGCACTTTGGGGCGGCTTTTTGATTACTAACGACATTCTCATCAGATTTTGACTGACGATTCACTGAAATCCCTGGCCGCCTCCGTAGACTGAAAGAGATTCCTGTGTCAGTCTGCACGGGGGAAAGTAGGGAAATCTGATGGAAGAAAGCAAAAAACTGCGCTGGTACAACGTGGCGCTGATCGCCTTCGTCGCGGTGTGGGGCCTCGGCAACGTGGTCAACAACTACGCCCAGCAGGGGTTGTCGGTCGTGACCTCGTGGGTGCTAATCATGCTGCTGTACTTTGTGCCGTATGCGCTGATCGTTGGCCAGCTCGGCTCCGCCTTCAAAGATGAAAGCGGCGGGGTGTCCAGCTGGATCAAGCGCACGTCCACTAAGCGCCTGGCCTATTATGCCGCCTGGACGTACTGGGTCGTGCACGTGCCGTACCTGGCGCAAAAGCCCCAGGGGATCTTGATCTCCCTCAGCTGGCTCTTCAAGGGCAATGGTAAATTTGTTAATGAGGTCTCCTCAATGACGGTTTCGCTCATTTGCCTGGCGTTGTTTCTGGTCTTTCTGTGGCTGTCTTCGCGGGGCCTGGCCACGCTGAACCGCATCGGTTCGGTGGCCGGGACGGCCATGTTCATTATGTCGCTCCTCTTTATCATCCTGGCGGTGTCGGCCCCGTTTATGGTGAAGGGCACGCCGATCGCCACGCCGCACATGGACCGGCTCAGCACCTACCTGCCGAATTTCAACCTCAACTACTTCACGACCCTGTCCATGCTGGTCTTTGCGGTCGGCGGGGCGGAAAAGATCTCGCCCTACGTTAACAGCACCAAGCACGCCGCCAAGGAATTTCCGCTGGGGATGCTGGTGCTGGCCGGCATGGTCGCCTTGTGCGCGATCCTGGGGAGCTTCGGCATGGGGATGCTGTTCAACTCCAGTCACATTCCTCAGGACCTGATGGCGAATGGGGCCTACCTGGCCTTTGCCAAGTTGGGTGGGTACTACCACGTGGGGAACGTCTTCGTGATCCTGTACGCCTTGGCGCAAACCATGGCGCAGATCTCCGCGCTCGCCTTTTCGATCGACGCGCCGCTGAAGATCCTGCTGGGCGACGCCGACCCGGAGTTTGTGCCCCGTGGCCTGCGCAAGCTGAACCAGAACGGGACGCCGGTGAAGGGGTACTGGATGACCGGGGTGCTGGTCAGCCTGCTGATCGTGGTTCCGGCGCTGGGCATCGGCAACATGAACATGCTTTACAATTGGTTGCTAAACCTGAACTCCGTGGTCATGCCGCTGCGCTATCTCTGGGTCTTCCTTGCTTACATCCTGCTGAACAAGCATCTGAACCGGTTCCAGTCGGACTACGAGTTTGTGAAGAATCCGCGCCTGGGCATGGTCATTGGCGGCTGGTGCTTCTTCTTTACGGCCTTTGCCTGTGTGATGGGCATGATGCCGAAAATCAGCTTTGCTGCGGACCCCGCGACTTGGTGGTTCCAGATGGGGTTGAACGTGATCACGCCGCTGCTCTTCCTGGCGCTTGGCCTGATCCTGCCCGCCATCGCCCGGCGGCAGAAGCCTGAGCTGAAAGCCTGAGCGCGCTGACCAAACGCAAACGCGCCGCCCTCAAGTGCTGAGGGCGGCGCGTTTTTAACGGTTACGATTAGAGGTACCGCTGATAATCCTTTTCCAGCCGGGCGTGCAATACCGCCTTTTGCGCCTCGGTGCAAAACGCAGCGTCAACCGCGGTGTGGTTAAAGGCCAAAAGGTCAGCGAGGGTGACGCCGAAGTTCTGCCCGAACAGCCAGTACTCACGGGTCAAGGTGGTGTTCGAAACGGTCCGGTTGTCTGTGTTGATAGTGATTTTGGCCCCCGCCGCGTGTAAGGCAGGGTACGGGAATTCGGCGAGGCTGCGGGCGGCTTTGGTCTGCAGGTTCGAGGTCAGACAAAGTTCGGCCGTTGCGCCAGCGTTCACGAATTGGTGGATCAGCGCCGGCTGGTCGTAGAGCGCAGTGGCGTGGCCGATCCGCCGGATCCCTAGCCGCAGCGTTTGTTCGATGTTCTGCGGCTCATGGCATTCGCCGGCATGCAGCGTCAGCGGCACGCCGAGCTGCTGGGCCCGCAGAATGGCGGGCTTGATCGCGGTCGGGGGGAAAGCCGCTTCATTGCCGGCAAAATCGGCGCCGACGAGGCCACGGGTCAACAGTGGGGCGGTTTGCTCAAACATTTTCGCCGTCGTGCCCACGGGCAGCTGGCGCATGCCGCAGACCAAGGCGCGCGCGATGATGTCGAACTGACTCATGCCGCGGTGGAGGCCAGCGATCACCGCCGTGGTTGCCTCGGCCACGCTCAGGCCTTGGTCGGTCGACTGATCAGGGGCAAAGCGCACCTCGATGTAACGCACGTTCTCTGCCGCGGCTTGCGCGATGACGTCATACGCGGCCATTTCAAGCGCCTGCTTGGTTTGCAGCAAGGGCCGGATGAAGTCGAACGGCTTGAGGTAATCCATGAGGTCTTCGCTGTCCGGTGGGGCAGAAACCAACTGACGCAGCTCCGCGTCACTGGCCGGCAGCGGCTGGCCGATCAAGGCGGCCAGCTGCCGGATCATTTCCAGGCTCAGGGAGCCGTCAAGGTGGCAATGCAGCTCCACTTTACCGATTGCATGCAGCACTTTTTCGTCCATAATCGCCCTCCTATTCTACATGCAGTGTAACATACTGGCCGGGCAGGCAAACGATTTCAGCCGCCATTTTGGTTTCTGTTACAATGGAGGCATCTAGAAGGAAAGCTGGAGATTGTATGCGAATGGTAGATCTGATCGCCAAGAAGCGTGACGGCCAAACACTGACGAAGGAAGAAATCGCTTGGATGATCACGGGGTACGTGAAGGACGAAATTCCTGACTACCAAATGAGCGCCTTTCTGATGGCGACCTACTTTCAGGGCATGACGGACACAGAGCAGGGCCACTTGGCGTTTGCGATGTTGAATTCGGGGGATCGGCTTAATCTGGATGCGATCCCCGGCATCAAGGTCGACAAGCACTCGACGGGCGGCGTCGGGGACAAGATCAGCATTCCGCTGACGCCGCTGGTTGCTTGCTTAGGGGTGCCGGTGCCGATGATCTCAGGCCGCGGGCTTGGCCACACCGGGGGCACGCTGGACAAGCTCGAAAGCATTCCCGGGTTCCGGGTCAACTTAAGTGAGCAGGAATTCAAAAACCAGGTTGGCCAGATCCGGCAGGCCATCGTCTCGGCTTCCGGCGACCTGGCGCCGGCGGACCGGCGCATTTATGCACTGCGGGACGTCACCGCTACCGTCGAGTCCATTCCGCTGATCGCCAGCTCAATCATGTCGAAGAAGATCGCCTCGGGCACCAACGCGCTGGTGTTTGACGTGAAGGTCGGCGGCGGTGCCTTCATGAAGACCGAGCAGCAGGCCGAAAAACTGGCGCACGCACTGGTTGGCATCGCCAAGCAGGCCGGTGTTCAAAGCGTTGCGCTGCTCACGGACATGGATCAGCCCTTGGGCATCACCATCGGGAATTCGCTGGAGATCGCTGAAAGCATCGCGATCCTGCGCAACAAGGGGCCAAAAGACGTGCGCGAGCTGACGCTGACGTTAGCCGCCCACATGCTGGTGCTGGGGGGCAAGACCCACAGCCTGGAGCAGGCGATCGGCATGGCGGAGGACGCCCTGCGCGACGGGCGGGCGCTGGCGGCGTTCAAACAGCTGATCCAGGCGCAAGGCGGTGATGTGCGCGTGGTCGATGATCCCAGCCGGCTGCCGCAGGCCAAATACAAGGTGAACGTCAAGGCGCCGCATGGTGGCGTGGTCACCGCCATTGACACCAACGCGCTGGGCCTGGCAGTGATGCAGCTGGGCGGCGGCCGGGCCAGAAAGGACGACAAGCTGGATCTGGCCGTTGGCCTGGTCCTTCACAAGAAGCTGGGCACCCCGGTCACGGCCGGCGATACACTGGCCACCCTGCATGCGGATACGGAAGACGTCGCGGCCGTCGAAGCGGCAGTTCAGCGGGCCTTCACCATTGGCGAAAAGGCTCCCACCAAGGCGCCATTAATCAAAAAAGTAATTCGTTGATAAGAAAGGTGCGGTTTTCCAAAGAGGAAACCGTGTTTTTTTATGCCTCAGGTGCTAAACTAGAATCGTAACAATGTAAGCACTTTTTTCGACGTGGGGGACGTCGACAATTTCGGTGCCGACCTGGCACCGCGAGGAGGTTATGGCGATGATTGCAGGGTTGTCAGTTCTTGATCTTGCACGGTTTCAGTTTGCCATGACGACCGTTTTCCACTTCTTTTTTGTGCCGTTTTCTATTGGGATGGCGTTGGTCACCGCGATCATGGAGACGCTGTACGTGCGCAAGAAGGACGAAATGTACAAGAAGATGGCCAAGTTCTGGGGAAGGATCTTCCTGTTGAGCTTTGCTGTCGGGGTCGTCACCGGTATTATTCAGGAGTTCCAGTTCGGGATGAACTGGTCGAATTACTCCCGGTTCATGGGGGACATTTTTGGCGCGCCGCTAGCGATTGAGGCGCTGCTTGCGTTTTTCATGGAGTCGACGTTCATCGGTCTGTGGATGTTCACGTGGGAACGCTTCAAGCCCGCGGCGCACGCGGTGCTGATTTGGCTGGTCTGGCTGGGCACGACCCTGTCGGCGATCTGGATCCTGAGTGCCAACTCGTTCATGCAGCACCCGACCGGATTTGCCATCAACGAGGCCACTGGGCGCGTTAAGTTGGTGGACTTTATGGCCGTGATCACCAATCCGCAGCTGTGGGTCGAATTCCCGCACGTGGTTTTTGGCGCGTTTGTGACCGCGGCGTTCGCCGTGGCGGGGATGTCCGCTTGGCGGATCCTCAAGCATGACCACGTGGACTTTTACAAGCAGTCCATGCGCATTGGCCTGATCGTTGGCCTGATCGCGTCCATCGGCGTGGTCGTGGTCGGCGACTTCCAGACCCGGTTCATGATGAGTGACCAGCCGATGAAGTTTGCGGCGACTGAAGGGATCTACAAGGATACCAAGAGCCCGGCACCGTGGACGGTGGTCGAGCTGATTGACACCAAGCACCACACCACCAAGGGTGCAGTCGACATTCCGTACCTCCTGAGCCTGTTGTCTTATCACAAGACGACCGGTGCCGTGAAGGGTATGGAGACCGTCAACAAGCAACTGGAGGAGAAGTACGGGGCCGATAAGAATTACTACGTGCCGGTCAAGACGCTGTTCTGGTCCTTCCGCGTGATGGCGGGGGTCGGCACGGGCCTGATTATCGGGTCCGCGGCAGTGCTGTGGTTCTCACGCAAGAAGCGGGACACGATCGAAAATAAACGGTGGCTGCTCTACCTCACGGGCTTTGCGCTGTGGCTGCCGTTCATCGCGAACACCGCCGGCTGGTTCATCACCGAGCTCGGCCGCTACCCGTGGGTGGTTTACGGGCTGTACACAATCGCGGACGCGGTTTCGCCGACCACCACGGCGGGGCAGCTGCTGTTCACCAACATTATGTACTTCCTGATCTTTACCCTGCTGGGCGGCGTGATGATCTACTACAGCCATCGCGTGCTCAAAAATGGGCCGGATGGTCCGCTGGACACCGATTACGGTGTGACCAAGGATCCGTTTGCGAAGGAGGCGTTCGCAAAATGAGCGGCTTACAACTGTTATGGTTCTTATTGCTGCTGGTCCTGTTCGTGGGCTTCTTCTTCCTGGAAGGCTTTGACTACGGCGTCGGCATGGCAACCCGGCTGCTTGCCCACAACGAGGACGAGCGGACCCAGCTGGTCGCCACCATCGGCCCGCACTGGGATGGCAATGAGGTCTGGCTAATCACGGCCGGTGGGGCGATGTTCGCGTCGTATCCGCTGTGGTACGCCAGCCTGTTCTCCGGGTTCTACATCATGTTCTTCCTGGTGCTGTTCGGGCTGATCGTGCGCGGCGTCTCATTTGAGTTTGCGGCGCATGCGGAAACCCTGCGTGGCCGGAGCGTTTGGCGCTGGGCGCTGTTTATCGGCTCCTTGATCCCGCCGTTTGTGCTAGGGATGATCTTCACGGCGATCATTCAGCCGCTGCCGATCGACGCTAAGGGCAACGTCTTTGCCACGCTGGGCAACCAAGTCAACCTGCTGACGATCGTCGGCGGGGTGGCGGTCACTTTGATGTGCTTCATGCACGGGTTGAACTTTATCCGGCTGAAGACCACCGGTCCGCTGCGGGCTCGCGCGCGGCAGTACAATCAGGTTCTCTCTTGGGTCCTGTATGCCGGCGAGGTCGTCTTCGCGCTGCTGGTATTCTTCTTCACCGACTTCTTTGCCAAGCGCCCGATTTCCACGACGCTGATCATCTTGCTGATCGTGTGCGCGGCGGTGATCCAGCACTATGGGGTACTCAAGGACAACGAACTGGTGTCGTTCATCGGCTCTGGCCTGGGGCTCGCCCTGGTGGTCGGCCTGATCTTCAACGGTCTGTTCCCCCGCGTGATGATCGCGCAAAACGCGGCGCACTCGATCATGATTGCCGACGCGTCGGCCAGCCCGCTGACGCTGGCAATTATGACCGGGGTCACCTGCGTGCTGCTGCCGATCGCGCTGGCTTACTTCATTTGGAGCTACGTGGTCTTCCACAAGCGCATCGCGCCAAAAGGGAATGCCTGATTTTTAAGTCAACAAAGGAGTTCACAGTATGATCGACAAACGACTACTGCGTTTGCCGGGAATGCGGACGATCATGACAATGCTTGCCGGGCTCGCGCTCGTGCAAGCATTTGTCATTTTAGGCCAAGGTCATTTTCTGGCCGCCGGCATCGTGCACGCCTGGCAGCGCAAACCTCTGACTGGGATCTGGGTGTTCGTCCTCGGCTTTGCCGTCGCGTACACCTTGCGCCAGGCCATTACCTGGCTCCGCAACGTGATCGCTGAGCGCTTCGCCCGCAAGACGGCCGGTGCCTTGCAGCGGCAGCTCCTGGCGAAAATGTACGCGCTGGGGCCCGCGGTTGCGGCGACGGAAGGCACCGGTAATTTGGTGACCATGGCGCTGGACGGCATTCCCGAGACGCAAAATTACATCGAACTGATCTTAAACAAGATCCTCAACATGATGATCATTCCCTGGGTGCTGCTAGTGTACATCTTCATGCAACAGCACCTGGCCGGCATCGCGCTGCTCATCATGTTCCCGGTGATCATTTTGTTCATGATCATCCTGGGCTACGCCGCCCGCGACGAATCCGAGAAACAGTACGCGGGGTTTCAGTCGATGTCTAACCAGTTCATTGATTCCCTACGCGGGCTGAAGACCCTGCAGCTGATGGGCATTTCCAAGCAGTACGCGGCCAATGTCTACCAAGTCTCCGAGCGCTATCGCAAACAGACGATGAGCGTGCTGAAAATTGCGATGCTGTCGAGTTTTGCCATGGACTTTTTCGCGACGCTGTCGATCGCGGTCGTCGCCGTGTTCATGGGGATTGACCTGCTGAATGGCCGCCTTTCGCTGTACCCGGCGATGGTGGCGTTGATCCTCGCGCCGGAGTACTTCATGCCGATCCGCGAGTTTGGCAATGATTATCACGCCACGCTCAACGGCAAAAACGCCATGAGTGCCGTGCTGGCAGTGCTGGCGCAGCCGGTGCCGACGCCGACCGAAGGCCTGCCAGAACTGACCGGCTGGGACCACGGCGCGACGCTCTCTGCAACGCACCTGAACTTCACGTACCCTGGTCGGCAGACGGGGGTGACTGATGCGAACTTCACGCTGCACGGCGGCCAAAAAGTCGCCATCATCGGCCCCAGCGGGTCAGGCAAGTCGACCTTGCTGAACCTGATCGGCGGCTTCTTGCAGCCGGCGGGGGCCACGACGCCGTTCCGCGCGAATGGTCACCCCTTGGCGCACATGGCGCAGCCCGCCTGGCAGGACCACCTGTCGTATATCCCGCAGGCGCCGTACATTTTTGCGACGTCGATCGCTGATAACGTCCGCTTCTATCGGCCGGATGCCAGCGATGATGACGTGGCGGCGGCCGTTGACCAGGCCGGGCTGACCGACTGGCTGAAGACGCTGCCCGAAGGCTTGGCCACGCGCATCGGCGAAGGCGGCCGGGGGATTTCCGGCGGTCAGGCCCAGCGAATCGCGATGGCGCGGACCTTGCTGGACACCAAGCGGCAGGTCTGGCTGTTTGACGAGCCGACCGCGCACTTGGACATCGAAACCGAAGCCGCGCTGAAGGCTACGCTGGTCCCGCTCTTTAAGGACCGGCTGGTGATTTTTGCTACCCACCGGCTCCACTGGCTCAACCAGATGGACTGGGTGATTGTGATGGCGGCGGGCCGGGTCGTCGCGCAAGGCACGCCGGCTGACCTGCAGGCGCACTCGCAGCCTTACCAGGAACTGGTCGCGGAAATGCGAGGTGAGTTCAATGTTCAAAAATGATACCTGGGTGCGGCCGGACCTGCGCCGCTACAAGAACCTGCTGTTTTGGTCGCTGGCCCTCGGCGTGCTGACCTATATTGCCGCTGGTGCCTTGATGTTCACCTCGGGCTACCTGATCGATTTTGCGGCCACAATGCCGCTGTTCGCCGCGATTTACGTGCCCGTGGTGCTGACGCGGGCGTTTGGGATCGGGCGGCCGGTGTTTCAGTACCTGGAGCGGCTGACCTCGCACAACTGGGTGCTGAAGGTGACCAGTCACATGCGCCGCAAGCTGTATCAGGTGCTCGAAACCGATGCGGCGTTCGTGCAGGAACACCACCAGACCGGCGACATCCTCAGTCTGCTGAGCGATGACATTGGGCACATTCAAAACATGTACCTGCGCGCGATTTTTCCCACTGTGGTCGCTGGCGGCTTGACGGTACTCATCACGCTGGGTCTGGGTCTCTTTGACTGGCGCTTCGCTCTGTGGGTGCTGCTTTTGCTGCTGATCCAGATCGTCCTGATCCCGTGGTGGGGACTGTTGATCGAAACCAAGCGGAAGCTGCGGCAAAAGGAACTGAATCAAAAGGCTTACGTTGACCTGACCGATGCCGTCCTGGGCCTGTCCGACTGGGCGATCACCCACCGTCAGGGTCAGTTCGTTGATGAAGCCAGCGCCACGACCACCAAGCTGGCCGCCTCGACGCACCAGTCCAAGATGTTCCAGTGGGCCCGCGATTTTGTCGCCGCCCTGTTCTTCGGCGCGATCCCGGCGTGCCTGATGGTGTGGGCAAGCTGGTACTTCGCCGGCACGCAGCTCACCGCCGATTGGATCGGCGCGTTCGTGCTGGTGATGTTCCCGCTGTCGATGGCCTTTTCCAACGTCGCCCAAGGGATCGGTGAATGGCCAACCTACAAAACGGCGCTTACCCACCTCAACGAGCTGAAGCCGACCACGCGGACGCTGCCTGCCCAGTTAGCGGCACCGGGCGCGGTCAAGGCACTCACCGTGAGCGACTTGGCCTTTCAGTACGATGCGGGCAGCGAGGCGTTGATCGACCATCTGAATCTGACTGTTGCGGCCGGCCAAAAGCTGGCCATCCTGGGCCCCAGCGGCATGGGCAAAACCACGCTGCTGCAGCTGGTCTTAGGTGACCTCACGCCGACCAAAGGCAGTGTGACGCTGGACGGCGTTAATGTGCTGCAGTACCAGGATCAGCGCACGAAGCTGTTCGCAGTCCTGGACCAAAGCCCGTTTCTGTTCAACACGTCGATCCTCAACAACGTGCGGCTGGGCAATGAAACCGCCAGCGACGCAGACGTTCAGCGCGTGCTTGAGGACGTGCAGCTGGCCGAGCTGATCGCGGGCCTGCCTAAAGGCGTCAATACGCCGGTCGAAGAGGCAGGGTTCGGCTTTTCCGGCGGTGAGCGGCAGCGGCTGGCCCTGGCGCGGATCCTGCTTCAAGACGCGCCGATCGTCCTGCTGGATGAGCCGACCGTGGGCCTGGATTCGATCACCGAGCAGGCGCTGCTGGACACCATGTTTCGGGTGCTGGCCGGCAAAACGGTGTTGTGGGTGACCCATCATTTGCAGGGGGTCAGCCAATGCGACCAGGTCATTTTCCTGGAAGCCGGCAAGTTGACCATGGCTGGTAAGCCGGCAGACTTGATGGAACAAAACGAGCGGTACCGGCGTCTGTACGCGCTGGATGCGGGCCAAGCGTAAGCCAGCACTGGGCCGACTAGGGGAAAAGGCGGGTGGGCAAGGCCAAGGTCTGGCGGTTTCCCGCTGGCTGGACATGCAAAGGCCCCTGCGCGGTGATTCAGTGCGAATCGCCGTGCAGGGGCTTGTTGCATCATGATTCGTTTTTTGAATCATATTGCAGGGGCTTGTTGCATCATGATTCGTTCTCTGAATCATAACGCAGGGGCGCTTGTGTGCGCCCCGACTTTATCTGGTCCGCCTCAGCAGTGCCTGGGTCAGGTGCCGCAGCTCGTCGCGCTTTGGCCCGGCCGGAAAGGCGGCCAGACTGGCCAGCGCTTTTTGCGTGTAGGCAGCGGCCACTCGCTCGGCCTCGGGCACGCCGGCGCTCGCGATGAGCACCCCCGCCCGGTGGAGGCGCTCCGGGTCTTTCGCCGCGTCCGCTAAGAGGGCGCTAAGCGTGCCATCGTCTTGGCGGAGGGCGAAGAGGGTCGGCAGGGTGTAGATGCCGTTTTTGAGGTCCTCCAGCTGCGGTTTTTGCATGCGATTGGGATCACCCGTGACGTCAAGCAGATCGTCGATCATTTGGAAAGCCATGCCCACGCAGCGGCCAAAGCGGTACGCGGCGGCCTGCTGCTCAGCGCTGGCCTGAGACAAAAGGGCCCCTTGATACGTGGCCAGGCCGAACAGCGCGGCGGTTTTGCCGCTGATCTGCCGCAGGTACTGGTGGACGGTGAGGGCAGTGCCGCGGGGCACCGCGTTTTGATCCAGCTCGCCCATGAAAATGCGGTGCATGATCCGAGCGTTCAGGCCGACGTTGGCCACGTTCGGCGCTGCCTCGGCCAGCAGATCGAAGTAGACGGAGAAGAGAAAATCGCCGGCATAAATGGCGGCCTTGTTGCCGGCCGTCGTGTTCAACGTGGCGGTGCCGCGGCGAGTCGCGGCGGCGTCCAAGACGTCATCATGGGCCAGGGTGGCGAGGTGCAGGGCCTCGATGGCGGCGCCCGCGGAGATCAAAGCCGGATTGTCAACGGAATGAAAACGCGCTAGCATGAACATAAGCCCGCTGCGGAGCATTTTGCCGCCGGCCGCGATCTGCGCCTGCACCCGTTGATTCACTACCGGGACGCGCAAGCGGGTGCGGCTGGCCAGCTTGGCCTGGACTAAAGTAAGCTTGTGATAGACTTCTGGATACTGCTGCCACTGCATCTGAACCATCCCGTTGACCTCCGCTTGTACGTCAACTCTACCCCAGCGGCTTTGACAGTGTCAACGACAAGACCGATTTCAGGGGGGTTCAACTGATGAAGCCAAAAGTGTTTTTTGAATTGGTGGAGATCAAGGCGAAGACGGCGTCGGTGTTTCCTTTTCTAATGGGCACCCTGTACGCGTGGTACCATTTCCATACGCTCCACCTGGCGGAACTGGTCGTGTTTTTTATTGCCATGCTGCTGTTTAACATGGCCGTCGACGCCAATGACAACTATCAGGACTACCGGCGCGCCGAGCGCGAGCAGGCCGATGCGTTTCGCGAGCGCACTAACATCATTGGCCGTGAACACCTGAACCCCAGCATGATCGGATGGCTGATCGCGATCATGATCGCGGTCAGTGGGGCGTTGGGCCTGTGGATGGTCAGTCGCACCGGGTGGCCGCTGCTGGGGCTGGGTTTGTTCAGTTTCGTGGTCGGGTACTGTTACGCTGGCGGGCCGCGGCCGATTTCCAGCACGCCGTTTGGGGAGTTTTTCTCTGGGTTCACCATGGGCTTTGTGATCTTCTTGATCGCCGTCTACGTCAACGTGTTTGCAGTCGCACCGTTCACGTGGTCGCTGGTGTGGCCCGTCCTGCTCGCCTCGGGCCTTTCGCAGGCTGCCATTGCCGCGCTCTTGTTGGCTAACAACATTGCCGATGAGACAGAAGATAAGCAGCTCGGGCGGCGGACGATCGTGTATTACCTTGGCCGAAAGAAGAGCCTAGTGTTCTTCAAAGCCCTGTACGCGGCCGGCTACCTCGCCTTGATCGCGGCGGTCGTGGTGCGCGCCGTGCCCGCCCTCACGCTCCTGACCTTGGCGACGATCCCGGTCGTCGTGAAGAACGTGCGGGCGTTTGTCAGCCGGCCGGTCAAAACGGAAACCTTTGTGATGGCCATTAAGAATCTGTTTCTGATCACCCTGGCGCAGGTCGTTTTTATGGCGCTAGGGGTCTTGTTCGATCTCTAAAATTCGCGGTGCCGTGGCACCGTTTAGGAGGACGTCATTATGTTGCTTCGTCCCAATATTTCGATTCGCCGGTTTGCTAAAGCTGATTTGACTCGGTTTGCCGAGTGGGTGCGGCCCCAGCTGCCGAGCACCGCGTTGAACTTGGCGGTGATCACCGATAGTCATGACCGGACGGCCTTTTCGCGCACGTACTACGGGCCCAACGGCTACTGGCACGTGCAGGAGCAGCACTGGCTGGCCGGTGAGTTGCCGGTGTCGTGGCGCATTCACCTGGGCGATCTGGTCGACGGGTCCGAGCCGACGTTCATGACGATGTGGCGTCTGCGCAACATTGCGGCTGACTACAAGGCGGACGACCTCCCGTTCGTGATCGCCAAGGGGAACCATGACGACAACGATAAGTACGCTGAGAAAAATCGGCGCTTCGCGGGCAGCTTCCACCCCTGGGTCTTTAACGAAACGATCTTCGCCCCGATGCGGCAGCAGGTCGGCGGCCCGACCGTGACCCGCCACGGGGTCGCCTACTTTGACGCGGCGAGCGTCCGCGTGGTCGTGATCAACACGTCCGACGTGCCAGTGCGCTGGATCGGCGGGCGCCGCAATTACGACTTAAAAAAGACGCTGGCGGTGACGGCCGACCAGATCCAGGAGCTGATCGACATTCTGCAGGACGCCGGCGCGCGCGATGTGCTGATCATGGCGCACGCGCCAGCCATGGTGCGCAGCGGTAAACCCGGCCTGCGCTACAACGGTCGGCCGCTTCATGAGGTGCTGCGGGCCTTTAACGAGAAGCTTGCCGGGCGGGTCGAGTGCGGCAGTCACCCGGACTTTGGCGGAACGGCGCGCTTTGATTTCACTGCGACTGGTGGGAAAATCATCGCTTACCTGGCTGGCCACTGGCACACCGAAGAGGACTACCGGGTCAATGGTATTCACTACAGCCTGCTCAATTGCTCGGCCTTGATGGGGCGCCTGCACGGGCTGACCACGAATTACAACCGCAAGTGGAACCGGCTGATCAATACCCCGAGCGAGTACGCGGGCTACATCGTGTCGGTGGATCCGGCCAAGCGGATGCTGCGCGAATTTGGCTACGGGGCAGCCTCGCCGCTGCGGCAGTTTCGGTACTAGGAAAGGGGCGGCGTTGCCGCTCTTTTTTCTCGCAAAAATAACAAGTAAGCGCTTGCACCTTGGCGGGGTTCATGGTATATTATAGGTGGAGTTAGGGGAGGTCACTCGGAAGCACCACCAGTTCCAAGTGTAAGACCAGCTCGAACATGTCGGTTGTCCAACACATGCATCGAGTGAAGGTACAGCAAGTACTGTGCCACCAAGTGAACTACCTGATAGAACCAAGAAGTTGTCAGTTTAATGGAGGTGTGGGTCTGCTAAAGAGACTCAATAATCCAAGCGGAATGACGACAAGATAAAGGTGCATATCGGTTGATTAGAGTAACAACACACAACGCCAAGTTATCTGGCCGCACCACAGTTCTTCAAGTTGTCTGACCGTAAAAGTGAATAAGAGATATTAGAGGTGTCGCAGTATCCAAGTTTTGAGTAAGCAATTTCAAGAAACTGAGGATCACCTTAACTCTTAAGGGCTTCGAATCGTGATTAGTGCAAGATCCGATTTGAAGCCTATTTTTTTGCGTTTACCGCGCTTGCGGTGAGTCGCAGGCAATGCTATCTTAAGGCCAAAGCCGGCGTTGCGGCCGGCCCGCTGGTGCTGGATCGTTATTATCGCGACAATGGGTCCGGCGACTCGGTCCCTGCTTTTTCCTGACTTGAGCCAGCTGCGGTATAATCAGGGGAAAGCACCGGCAGGCCACTGCGTCAGCTGGAGGGTCTTTGGAATGGAGGAATGCACATGGCTACTGAAAATGATTTTGAAGTCGAATCGATGCATTATAACCGTCTGCTGCTCGCGGTGGACGACGATGACGATGATTCGTCGCACAAGGCGTTCAACTATGCGGTTACACTGGCAAAGATCTACAACATCCCACTCGGCATCGTCTCCGTCCTGGAGACCGGCGACTTGAACATCTACCAGTCGCTTTCCCCGGACCTGCTGTCGGAGCGGCGCAGCCAGATGGCCGACCACTTGAACACCTACGTGGAAAAAGCGGAGGCGTTTGGCGCGCAGAACGTCCAGCCGTTGATCGGTGAAGGCAAGCCGGCCGCGGTCATCCTGGACGAGATCGTGCCGGCGTTCAAGCCGGATCTGATCATCTTGGGCTCGCACGAGCGGCGCGGCCGCTCGCGGCTGGGCCACGTCGCCGCCGAAATCGCCCGGGAAGCGGACGCTTCAGTCATCATTGTGCGTTGATCACGTTGCCGGCCCGGTGCCGGCTTTTTTAATTGGAGGGTATTGTGAAGTATTCAAACGTCGTTGTGGGTCAGGTCATTAAACGCATCAGTCGGTTCACCGTGACGGTTGACCTTGATGGGCAGGCAGTGGCCGCGCACCTCAGTAATACCGGTCGCAACAAGGAACTGCTGCTGGCCGGGGCACCCATCAGCATTCGCCGCGCGGACAATCCGGCCCGTAAGACCCCGTATGACATCCTGGCCGTTCAGCGGGACGGTCGCTGGATCAACATCGACAGCCTTGCGCCTAACCGGGTGGTCAAGGCGGCGCTGAGCGATGGTAGTTTGGTGCTGCCGGCCTGCCAAGAGCCGTACCAGGTGCGCCCGGAAACCACGTACCGGGATAGCCGCCTGGATTTCGCCGGCCAGGATGGGGCGGGCCGGGCCTGGTTCGTTGAGGTGAAGGGCGTGACCTTGGCCAACGGCGCGCGGGCCGCGTTTCCCGACGCGCCCACCCTGCGCGGTTTAAAACATGTCCACACGCTGACCCACGCGGCGCAAAGCGGCTACCTGGCGTACCTGGTGTTCGTGGTGCAGCTGCCAGGCATCACCAGCATGACGATCTTCAAGGACCGGTTTCCTGAGCTCGCCCCGGCCATCACGACGGCTAAGGCGGCAGGCGTTCAGGTGCTCGCTTTGACCTGCCGCACCGCGCCGGACGAGATCGTCCTGGACCACGCCATCAGGTTTGACGAACAGCTGCCGTTTCAAGAGCTCTCGCTAGCTTAAACAAACGCCCACTCGCGCGCATTGCGGCGGTGGGAATTATTTTGCGGGTCAAGCGCTTTGTTTGCCCGGCATAGTTAGCCCCAGCAGCAGCCCAACCACCGCAACGCCGGCAAAGGCAAAGAAGGTGGCGGTGAAGCCGGCGGGTTCGCTGCCGGTCGCCGCCTGCACCGTGCTGAGGATCATCGTGGCGACGGCGACCCCGGTGGAGCCCAGCAGCTGCCGGACCGTGGTGGTGACGGCGGTCCCGTCAGAGATCAGGTTCCGCGGCAGCGCGTTGGCCCCGGCGGTCACCGCCGGCATCATGACGAAAGCATTGCCAGCTTCGGTCAGCATTGCCCCGATAATGGCGATGATCAGCGGCATGTGGCCGACTAACAGGCCAAGCATGACAAAGCCGATGATGATGAGGCTCATGCCGATCGTGACGACCCGCCGCGGGCCGATCTTATCGAGCAGCGCCCCGGCCCGCGGGTTCAGCAAGCTGAGGCCAACGGCGGCCGGGACCAGGGACAGGCCGGAAACCAGCGGTGAGACTTTCAGGATGTCTTGAAAATACAGGGGCATCACGATGGTGGTGACGATCAGGCCAATGTACGAAATGCCGGTCATCAGGACCGCCTTGGTGAACAGCGGCGTCTTGAACACGCGCAGCTCAAGCAGGGGCTTGTTCATCCGCAGCTGCCGGGTGACGAACCAGACGGCCGCCAGGGCCGAGACCAGCAAGATCATCCACAGGATGGCGGTCATGCCGGTGTGGGTGGCTTCAGACAGCACGTACAGCAACGCCGGGAAGCTGGCGGCCAGCACCACGGACAGCCAGTCCAGCGTCGACAGCTGCTGCGGCATGACGTCGGTGATGGTGACCGGCGAGGCCGCCAGCACCAGCAGGGCCACGATCAGAAACAGGGCGAAAAGGGCCTGCCACGGGAAGAAGCTGAGCAGCACGCCGGAGATGATCGGCCCCACCGCCAGCGCTGACCCCATGACCAGGCCGGCCAGACCCATGGTTTTGCCGCGGCCCTTGCGCGGGGTGATCGTCAGCAAGACCGTTTGGTAACTGGGGAAAATGATGCCCACGGCCAGGGCCTCCATCAGCCGGCCGATCATCAGCACGGTAAAGCTCGGTGCCCAAATGCACAGCAAGGTGCCCACCGCAAAGACGCTAACGACGCTTTGGAACAGTTTTTTAAACCCGACGTTATTCAGGAGCCAGGGTGAGACGGGGATCATGAGGCTCATGACCATCATGAAGCCGGTCGTCAGCCAGGCGACGGTGCTGGCACCCAGGTCAAAGCTGCGCATGAAGGCCGGGTAGGCGGTGCTCAACGACGATTGGGAGATCGACATGGAGAAGGTCCCGGTCAGCAGTGTGACGATAAATGCGGTGTGCCTGGAGCTTGATACTGGTGCTTTTGCCAAAATACCTCATCCTCTTTTTGGGTCGCCAGTTAGGCAGCCCTTAACTTCACCGACAATTATAACCACTCTAATGTGAGACGCAAGGCGCTTCGTTGTGCTCAATTCAATTCCGGGTTATAATCAGCATCAAGAACCAGGCAGCAAACCAGGAGGTAGGATGAGAATGGCAAATGAGCCAAGGCGCCACAAGCGCGCAAGCAAAGCCAAAACGTGGGCCTGGCGGGTCTTTCTAACGTTAGGCCTGCTGGTCGGCTTGGCATTGGTCTTTAATGAACAAATCAAACTGTTTGTGGTTGACTGGATGAGCCGCACCACGCTCAATGCGATCGACAAGAACACCGTCGATAAGAACAGTAAGAAAAAGGCCACCTACGACTTTTCCAAGGTGAACGACCTGGACCTGGGCACAGTCGGCAATGCGGCCATGAACACGAAAAACGCGATCGGGATGATCGCGGTGCCCAAGGTGTCGCTGCGCCTTCCAATCATGAAGGGGCTGGCCAACGACAACCTTTCCGTGGGGGCGGCAACGATGACGGCGGACCAGAAGATGGGTGAAGGCAACTACGCCTTGGCCGGCCATGACACCTCCCACAAAGGGGTGCTGTTTTCGCCTTTAGGCTACGTGAAGAAGGGCGATAATGTCTACATCACGGACCTGAAGAACGTATACCGCTACAAGGTGACGCTGAAGAAGAACGTCGACCAGTACGAGGTGCAGTGGGTCGATCCGGTGCCGGGCAAACGGCTCATCACGCTGATCACGTGTGAGGTCACCACGGCCACGCGCGCAGATCGGATCATGGTGCGCGGCGAGCTCACCAAGGTCACCAAGGCGACCGCCAAGCACCTGAAGGTCTTTAAGGCAGATAAGTAAACCGCAGCAAAAACGCCGGCCCTGCTGCCGGCGTTTTTGCGTGAGTAACCTGGGAGGAATTTGATGACGAAGTATGAACGGTTTGTGGCCAATGTTAAGATCCGGCGCTGGGTGGTGCTGGCCAGTCTGATCGTGATCTTGTGGTTGGCCCGCGCGGTCATGAGCACGATCCTCTTGACTTTCATCTTTACCTTCTTGGTGACGCGGCTGATTCGCCTGGTGCGCCGCTTTGGCCACGTGCCGGCGCTGGTCGTGGTTGTGCCGCTGTACCTGCTGATCCTGGCGGGGATGGCGTACGCGGTGCTTCACTATGTTCCCGCGATCGCCGAGCAAA
This sequence comes from Lacticaseibacillus jixianensis, assembly GCF_003946485.1. GTDB lineage: Bacteria > Bacillota > Bacilli > Lactobacillales > Lactobacillaceae > Lacticaseibacillus > Lacticaseibacillus jixianensis. The sequence continues at coordinate 149,486 of NZ_RHOJ01000001.1, forward strand.
CCGTTCACCTCGTGGACTCGGTGACGGATTTTTACAACAGCAAGGCCTTCGCGAACAACCAGGCCATGCAGTGGGTGCTTCAGGCCGTCAACCAGATGAACCTGAACGACCAGATCAAGACCTCGGTGTCGGCCTTGCTGCAGTACGCCGGCAGCATTACCGCGATGGGCGTGACGTTGCTGCTGTCATTGATCCTGAGCTTCTTTTTCTCCGTCGAGATCGATGAGCTCACCAAGTTTGGGAAGAACTTCACCACCTCGACCTTCGGCTGGTACTTCCAAGACGTCGGGTACTTCGCCGGCAAGTTCATCGCGTCGTTCGGGGTCGTCATTGAGGCGCAGCTGTTCATTGCCTTGGTCAACACTGTGATCACCACGATCACGCTGATCGTAATGAAAATGCCGAATATTCCCAGCTTGGCGATCATGGTCTTCCTGCTGTCGCTGATTCCAGTCGCCGGGGCCTTGATCTCGGTGGTGCCGCTGGCCATCATTGCCTACACCGTCAGCGGGATCCAGGGCGTGATCACGATCATCGTGATGATCATCGTGATCCACCTCCTGGAGACGTACGTGCTCAATCCGCAATTTATGAGCAGTCGCACCAAGCTGCCGGTTTTCTTCACCTTTGTGGTGCTGATGGTCGGTGACTGGCTGTTTGGGACGTGGGGGCTGATCGTCGGCATCCCGATTTTTACCTTCATTTTGGACCTGCTCGGCGTCAAAAAGCTGCCGGGTCAGTCCCGTAAATTGCCGGCGGAAAAGGCGAAAGGCCAACGTTCCGCCTGACGAACTGGCCATAAGAACCGGACCGGCCCCAGCAACGCCGAGGCCGGTCCGGTTGACTGCTGCCTGGCGATCAGCACGGGCCACTAATGCCGGCGGAAGATCCGCGTCATTAGTCCGGCAATCAGGGCGATGCCCCCGCCGATCAGCAGCAGGTCCATCACCCCGTGCAGGATGGACAGGGCGAAGCTGGCGTTGACGGCCATTTGCAGGCCGGGGCTGTTGACGTAAACGATGAAGTAACCAATGCTGAGCAGCCACAGCACGGCTACGGTAAGCCACCAATATTTGCGCATAAAATTGCCTCCGCATTGAGTTTACCAGAAATCGCCTGCCGGCGGCCCCCTGACTTGACCGGCGCCGCCCGCGGTCCGCGAAAGTCATCGCGCTTTTTCTGCAAATGGTGTATCATTAAGTGTCGAAAACAGCTGTGCATTCAGCAAAACTAAAAAGTGAGGTAATCTCTCGATGGCAAAATTAGTGCTTATCCGTCACGGTCAAAGTGAATGGAACCTGTCCAACCAGTTCACCGGCTGGGTCGATGTTGACCTGTCCGAAAAAGGAACTGAAGAGGCGAAGGAAGCTGGCCGCCGCATCAAGAAGGCCGGGCTCGAATTCGATCAGGCTTACACGTCCGTTCTGACTCGTGCGATCAAGACTTTGCACTACGCACTGGAAGAATCCGATCAGCTTTGGATTCCAGAAACCAAGACCTGGCGCCTTAACGAGCGTCACTACGGCGCCTTGCAGGGCCAAAACAAGGCTGAAGCAGCCAAAAAGTGGGGCGACGAGCAGGTTCACATCTGGCGTCGGTCATACGACGTTCTGCCACCACTGTTGAGTGCAGACGACGAAGGCTCCGCTGCTAAGGACCGGCGTTACGCCAACCTTGACCCACGCATCGTGCCGGGTGGCGAAAACCTCAAGGTCACTTTGGAGCGCGTTATCCCATTTTGGGAAGACCACATTGCGCCAGACCTGCTTGATGGCAAGAACGTCATCATCGCGGCGCACGGCAACTCCCTGCGTGCTTTGACCAAGTACATCGAGAACATTTCCGATGAAGATATCATCAACCTGGAAATGACCACCGGCGAACCCGTTGTTTACACCTTCAACGAGAAGCTGGAAGTCACCGATAAGGTTAAGCTCAGCAAGTAATTGCCAGCAGCCAAGGACCGTCTGCCTCGTGCAGGCGGTTTTTGTGTGGGTCAAAAACGGCGCTGACGTCAGCTTAAGGCGCCCGATCCACCGGTCAAAAGTCGCCCAGCCGCCCCCAAGTGCCGCCGCCGGCCTATAATGGAGGCGGATACGGTTGGGTTATAGGCCGGCGCGGCCGAGGGGGTAAGATCAATGACGATTGCGATTCGGTATTGTTCTAGAACGGGAAACACGGCAAAAGTGGCGCAGGAGATGGCGACAGCACTGCACGTGGAAGCACGCAGCATCGAGGCGCCATTGCCTTTGCCAGTTGATGACTTGTTTCTCGGCGGTGCCATTCACATGGCGACAATGGACCGGGAATTAAAGGAGTTTGTCGCCAATCTGGCGCCAGGGCAAGTGGGGCAAGTCTTCATGTTTGGCACTTCTGGCGGCGTGATGTCGATTGCCCGCGGCCTTGCCCATGCGCTGAAGGAAAGGCACATCAAGGTGGCCAGTGCGCAGCTGTTTCTGCACGGCATGATGCCGGACAAAAAGGCGCTCAGCGATGATGAAAAGGCCAAGATTGCCGCGTTTATCCACCAGGCTGCGGCAGAGCTGACGCGGTGATCAGCCTTGGCGACGGTCAAGCCTGACGCTCAAGTCTAATGCTACGCAGTCGCGAAAAGCCGCGCTGATCGGTGCTTTCGGCACTGATCAACGCGGCTTTCGTGGCTGTGGCGGGTGCCTTAGCCTTCTGTGTACGGATGATTCGGATCGTCGTGGCGGCTGCCATCGCGATCAGGTTGCGTCTGATCTGGGTCCGCCGGAGCGGGATTATCGGCCGGCTGGGCCTTGGCGGGTGCCGCAAACACGGTGGAATCGATTCGCGCGTCAAGGTTGGCCTGGGCGGCCGTAGATGGTTCAGGCCCGTCCGGATTCTCAGGCAGTGGCACGGACGGGAGCAGCGTCAACACCAGTGTGGTGAGTTGAACGGCCCACAGAAGCACGCGCTGAATGGTTGAGTCTGCGGGAAAGGCGTACTGGGAAGCAATATTGATCAACACCTGGATGAGGTAGATCCACCACGGCACGCCAGTATCGCGGTACCGGCGAATCGTCAGGGCAATTGCCGGAATGATCACGATCAGGAAGAACAAGAGGAGGAGCAAGAGAAAAATGACCAGCCCAATGCCCATTTTACCCAGCAGTTTTTGCGGGGTCACGGCGCCGGACGCACCGGCCACCACGCCGATGACGGCGCCGAGGAAGCCGAAAAGGGCAGCGAGGCCGAGGATCATCGCAAAAAGGAACATCCACCAGTACTCACTGCGGCTTGACCGGCCGGTGAAGTTGATGTAATTACTGAAGAACGCCTTGATGGTGGTCCACCCGGTTGCCCGGTAGTAGCGGTTGCCGGTGGCACTTTGCGCCTGCGCGTTGGACTTGATTGCCATATTGCTCACTCCTGACCTTAATTTGACTGAATCGTAGCATAACCGCGGCGTGCTGACAATCGGCCGCGGCTGGCAGGGCGTGATGCGGCTCGTGCTGGCAAAAGAGAAATGGTATACTGAGATGGATAGTGCACTGACGAACTGTAAAGGAGGCCGTTGCATGGACTTTTTACGTTGGCGCGTGCTGCCGCCCCCATGGCCATTAGCCAGTCGGATGCCGCAACGCCTATAAGGAGAGATAAATAATGACTCAAGCAATTGATTTACGTGCCGGGATGACGTTCGTGAAGGACGGCAAGCTCATCAAAGTTCTGGAAAGCAACCATCACAAGCCTGGTAAGGGGAACACCCTGATGCAGCTCAAGCTCTACGACGTGCGGTCAGGCTCCACCGTCCAGACGACCTACCGGCCCAGCGAAAAAATCGAGCTGGCCGAAATGGTTACCAAACCCGCTCAGTACCTGTACACCCAGGACGACCTTGCCTACTTCATGGACCTGGACACGTATGAGCAGTACGAGATCCCGACGGAAAGCATTGAAGTGGAAATGAAGTACCTGCTGGAAAACATGCAGGTCTCCATTGAGTTCTACGGCAAAGAAGTGATCGGCATCACCCTGCCAAGCACGGTCAACCTGAAGGTCGTTGAGACCCAGCCGTCGATCAAGGGCGGCTCGGTCACTAACGGCGGCAAGCCTGCCACCATGGAAACCGGGCTGGTCGTTAACGTGCCTGATTTTGTTCAGGCGGGTGAGACAATCGTGGTCAGCACCCAAAACGGCAGCTACGAGAAACGTGCATAACCTGGAAACACCGCCGCGGCGGTGTTTTTTTTGAAGGTGCGCAGGGTTCGCGTACTTAGGCAGACGCATTGCCTAGCCTGGTGCTTTGCTCGCAAAGCGAGTGAAGCGCCAGGCGTAGCAATGCGCTCTGCCGTTGCGAACCCGGAACCCAGTTAGAAGGTGTGTAGAGTTGGCGCTTTTAGCGGGATGGGCAGCCTAGCCAAAGGCATTGCCGCTGGTCTTTGGCGGCGAGGCCTTTGGCGTAGCAGCCCACTCCCGCGTTGCGAACTCGGAACCCAGTTAGAAGGTGTGTAGAGTTGGCGCTTTTAGCGGGATGGGCAGCCTAGCCAAAGGCATTGCCGCTGGTCTTTGGCGGCGAGGCCTTTGGCGTAGCAGCCCACTCCCGCGTTGCGAACTCGGAACCCAGTTAGAAGGTGTGTAGAGTTGGCGCTTTTAGCGGGATGGGCAGCCTAGCCAAAGGCATTGCCGCTGGTCTTTGGCGGCGAGGCCTTTGGCGTAGCAGCCCACTCCCGCGTTGCGAACTCGGAACCCAGTTAGAAGGTGTGTAGAGTTGGCGCTTTTAGCGGGATGGGCAGCCGCTACGCATATCATCCTATACGCCATAAATGGCTACAGGGTGACATGCGATAGCTGCGAACCCGAAACCAAGTTAGCGGCAGAACAATCGCCGCGGCAAGCGCAAGCCTGGGGCGACGGCTGGCGGTCAATCAAAGCGGGCACCACTCGTCTAACAATTTTGTTAGGAAAACCAGCGGCATTGCCTTTATACTAGAAGGAGAGTGTATGGGGAAGGGCGGAAAATATGAGAAGCATGCGAAAGCAGAATAAGCGCTTAGGGTGGCGCCTGGTCGCCTTGGCAGTGGTGTTAGTGGCGCTTGGGCTTGGGGTGGCCTTCGTGCTCAATCGCCCGACCGCCCAAAAGAACGCGCTGAAGGCGCAGGAAGCGGCGCTGTTAAAGAAGCAGTACCCCGGCACTAAGGTTCAAGTCGCCCTTAAGCGTGGTCAGGGCGTGTTCTTCATGGCCGGAGAGAAGACGGTCCCGGCGGCGCTCAAAGAGGCGGCCGAGGCGGCGCTGGCGGGCCTGCCGGCAACGGCGGCGGGCAAGGCCGTTGTCGTGGTCGCTAGCCGGCGCAAGGCGCCGCTGGCGTTGACCAGCGTGCAGGCCAAGCTGCAGACGCTGTACCGCCAGCACGACAAGCTTCACCGCCGCCGCACGAGTCAGCAGCTGATGGTGACTGCCGCGGGGAAGCGGGCCACCGTTGCCGACCTGGTCAGCGATGACTTTGGCCGCCGCGCTCTGGACTATGCCGCCCAGACGGCCAAGGCGGAGGCCGCGGACCTGGACCAGGCGCAGCTGGCGGCGCTGATGAAGACGCCCATGCTGGCAGCCATGACGGCGACCAATTTTCGCCTCGACGACCAGGCCCTGACGATCCTGACCAAGGGTGGCCACGTGGCGGCGACGGTGCCACGGCGCAAAATCGCGCCGTACCTGTTGGGGGCGTCCGCCGCTGCGCCCAGCGGCAAGCTGGTCGCGCTGACCTTTGACGACGGGCCGAACGCACAGACCACACCTGGTATCCTTAAGGCGCTGGCGGATCACCACGTCAAGGCGACTTTTTTCGAGCTCGGCACCGGGATCGTTGAGAATCCCGCTCTGGCCAAAAGCGTGAAGGCCGCCGGACACGAGGTGGGGACGCACACGTACGATCACCTGTACCTGCCGGGCCTGAAGCCCGCAGCGGCGCTTGATCAGATGTACGGTAAAAACCTGTGGACCTACTATCACGTCTTCAAGACCCTGCCGCCGTTCATCCGGCCGCCGTACGGTGCCATCAGCAAGGCAAATGCGGACCTGGTCGGCATGCCGGCGATTCAGTGGTCGGTCGATTCGCAGGACTGGAAGTCTAAGAACCGCGATGCAATCATTGCCCGGATCAAGGCGACGACGCGCCCAGGGGGCATTGTGCTGATGCACGATATCCAGCCCGCCGAGGTCGCAGCGCTGCCGGCCGTGATTGCTTACCTGAAGAGCCAGGGCTACCAGTTCGTCACCGTCAGTCAGTTGCTGGGCCAAAAGCTGCTGCCGGGTCACCAGTACTTCGGCCAAGGCGATGAGCGCGTCATTTAGCCCGCGAAAGGCGTTTGCGTAGGCAGACGCTTTTTTGCTACACTCGGCATGGGGGTGCGATGATGACAGACTTTTACTTGGTGCGGCACGGTGAAACTGAGATCAACCGCAAAGGCGCGTTCAACGGCGGCCTGGTCGACTCGCCGCTGACGGCAAAGGGCCTGGCTGGCGCCAAGGCAGTCGGGGCTGCGCTCGCCGGGGTTTCCTTCACTCAGGTGCTGACCTCGCCGCTGCCGCGGGCGCAAACAACGGCTAGGCTGATCATGGCCGCCAATCGGGATGCCGCCCGCACGCCGCTGACCCCGGCTAACGGCCTGTGGGAAATGCGGCTGGGCCAGTGGGACGGGCGCACCGTCGCAGAAGTGGCGGACCCGCCAGCGCTGGATGTGTATTTTCACCGCCCGGCGGAATTTGATGCGGACTGGGCGACGCACTTTGGAATCGAGCCTTACGCTGCAGTCGCGCGGCGGGCAATGCCGGTGTTTGAAAGCGCGGCGGCCGCGCACCCAGCGGGGAAGATCCTGGTCATCGGGCACGGGCTCTTGTTTCAGATCCTGCTGACGGTGCTCGTGGGTCACCCGCTGGCGCTGCTGCGGACCACCCCGATGCTGAAAAATACCACGGTGTCGAAACTGACGACGCTGGACGGCCGCCACTTTACCCTGGCCTTTCGCGACCGGCGGCCAGAAGCATTTGACTAGCCGAGTGCGGTGATGCGAAAACAGTGGTTTGAGGCCTGACGGAAAATAAATATTTGCTTTGGCCTTGACATTGTTTTCTAATTTTTGTATTCTCTTGTCATACCAGTTGAACTGGTGCGAAGGAGTGTTGATCATGACAAACATTAAACCAACACAACTAAATCGCTCGTATTACTACGGCTATTACGGATAGCGGCTGCATCGCCTTTGGATGCAGACCGCGCAGCAGGTTTGCATCCATGATAGGCGCAGCGTTTAAGTATGACTTTAAACCGCCACATGGATGAGAGGATCTCTTCCATGTGGCTTTTTCTTTCCGGAAAGAAACTGGCCGGCCACAGGGAGAAATCCCGTGGCCGGCTTTTATGTTCGCGGCGGACGAGCACTCGCAAACTATTATTTGGAGGAAATCATCATGAAAATGGACAAAGTCTTGTTATCAGTAGCAGCACTGGGCATGGCCACCGCGCTGGCGGCGTGCGGCAGCACGAATGCGACCAAGAATAAAACGGTCAAGGTCGGGGTTTTGCAGCTGATCGATCAGCAGGCGCTGAACGCCGCTAATAAGGGCTTCAAGGAAGAGCTGGCCAAGCAGGGCTTCAAGGGTAGCAAGGTGAAGTTTGACAACCTGAACGCGCAGGGGGATCAGGGCAACCTGAGCTCCATGTCCGCCCGCCTCAAGAGCGATAAGAACGACGTCAACCTGGCTATCGCGACGCCAGCCGCCCAGGCGCTGCTGAAGGCGGATAACCAGACGCCGATGGTGTTCACGGCCGTAACCGATCCCAAGTCAGCCGGCCTGACGACTAACCCCAAGCAGCCTGACAAAAACGCCACCGGGGTCACCGACATGGTCGACGTGAAGGGGCAAATCGCTTTTACCCACCAGCTGTTCCCGAAGGCCAAGACAATTGGGCTGCTGTACAACGCCGCCGAGGAGAACTCGGTGGTTCAAATCAAGATCGCCAAAAAGGAGATCGCCAAGCTGGGACTGAAGGCCGTCGTGAAGACTGCCGCCACCACTAACGACGTTCAGCAGGCTGCCGAGACCCTCGCCGGCCAGGCCGATGCCATCTACATCCCGACGGACAACACGGCGGCGGCTGCAATGCCGACAATCGGCAAGGTTTCAGCGGCCAAGAAGGTGCCAGTGGTCACCGCCGATGCGACGATGGTCAAGCTGGCCGGGGTCGCGACGGTTGGCATCAACTACGAGGATCTGGGCAAGCAAACCGCCAAGCTCGCGGTGAAGATCATCAAAGGTAAGAAGGTCTCCCAACTGGGCGTTCAGGCACCCGCCAAGGCGACGCTGGTCACCAACGTCAAGCGCATGGCCCAGTTTGGGCTGACCAAGGCGCAAGTCGAGAAGGCGGCCAACGCAGTGGAATAACGCGAGTGGGTGTCCCCGCCGCCAGAAGTTTGTGATTAAATCCCAAAAGGTCCTTGACAGCATTGGCTGAATGAGTGTATTCTCATTTACATAGCAAAGGCTAATCTTTGCTAGCAAAGGACGTGTTGACAATGAAACAACCGATCTCAACACAGCTTAATCGCAACTTTTTCGCCGGCTTTTTCGGATAGCGGTTTGCATCATGGATGCAAGCCGCGGGCTTACATCCATGATGGCCGGCACCTTTAAACGTGCAATCAACCGCCACATGGAGCAAATCATTCCATGTGGCGCTTTTGTTTTCCTAGGACAAAACAATCGCCAGCCACGGGAATGAACCGAGTGGCTGGCGTTTTCTGTTTCGCGGACAGAAAGCTCAGCCGCAGTGGCGGCCGCAGTCGGTGACACACACTTAGGAGGATAATCACATGAAGTTGAACCATCTCGCATTGGGACTGGCCGCCGTGGCCACGTTAGTACTGGCAGGGTGCAGCAGCAGCGCCAGCGCTAAGACACAAGGAAAACCGGTCAAGATTGGGATCCTGCAGCTGATCAATCAGACCGGGCTGGACGATGCGCGCAAAGGGTTTGAGCAGGAGCTGGCCAAGCAGGGCTACAAGGGGGCCAAAGTCAAGCTCGACTACGTGAACGCGCAGGGCGACCAGAGCAATCTGCAAAGCATGAGCCAGCGCCTCAAGCAGGATAAAAACGATGTGAACTTGGCCATCGCGACCCCGGCGGCGCAGGCCCTCATGAAGGCCGATAAGCAGACCCCAATGGTGTTCACCGCCGTGACGGATCCGCAGTCGGCAGGGCTGGTTCAAGACCCGAAGCACCCTAGTGCCAATACGACCGGCGTGACCGATATGACGGACATCAAAAGCCAGCTGAAATATCTTAAGCAGTTGTTCCCGAAGACGAAGACCGTGGGGATGCTTTACAACGCCGCTGAGCAGAACTCGGTGGTCCAGATCAAGACCGCCACGAAGGCCGCCAAGCAGCTGGGCCTGAAGGTTGCCTTGGCCACCGTGGCGTCGACCAACGACGTCCAATCCGCCACGGAGTCGCTTGCCGGCAAGGCGGACGCGCTGTACCTGGTCACGGATAACACCGTGGCCGCCGCAATGCCGACGGTGGGCAAGGTCTCACTGAAAAAGCACGTGCCGGCCGTTTGTGCCGCGTCGACGATGGTCCAGGACGGGGGCGTTGCGACGAAGGGCCTCTCTTATAAGGAGCTCGGTCGGCAGACGGCGCGCATGGCGATCAAGATCCTGAAGGGCAAGAAGGTGGCAGAGTTGCCAGTTGAAAGCCCGGCTAAGACCATGGTGGTCAAGAACGAAAAGATGATGAAGGCGTTCGGCTTAACGGATGCGGACGTCGAGAAGTAACGAGCAGTCACTTAGTTTTTGGAGGTTAACATGGACATCCTGACATCGAACATATCCACTGGGTTTTTGTGGGCAATCATGGCGATCGGCGTTTACCTAACGTTTCGGATCTTAGACATCGCCGACATGACCGCCGAAGGGAGTTTCCCTTTGGGGGCGGCAATCACGGCGCACTCGCTGGTTTCCGGCGTGGGCCCGCTGGCGGCCACGCTGCTTGGGTTTTGCGGCGGTGCGCTGGCCGGCCTGGTTTCGGGGCTGCTGCACACAAAGCTAAAAATTCCGGACCTATTGACCGGGATTTTGACGATGACGGGACTATACTCAGTCAACCTGTTTGTGATGAAGGCAGCGAACTTGTCGCTGCTAGCTGATGTCAAAACGGTTTTCACCATGGTCAACGTTGGGGATGCCACGCTGACCACCATCGTGATCGGCCTGTTGATCCTGCTGATCGTGATTGGCCTGCTGGTGCTCTTTTTCAACACCGAAATGGGGCTGGCGGCGCGCGCCGTCGGGAATAACCAGGCGATGGCTGCGGCCAACGGGATCAACAACGATAACATGAAGATCATCGTGTACATGCTCTCCAACGGCCTGATCGCGCTGTCCGGTTCACTCATGGCGCAGACGAACGGCTATGCCGACGTCTCGATGGGGATCGGCACGCTGGTCATTGCGCTGTCTGCGATTATCATTGCCGAGATCCTGGTGCGCAACGTCACTTTCGGGCAGCGGCTGCTCATGATCATTGTCGGCGCGGTCATCTACCGCTTGATCATTGCCGGCGTGCTCCAGCTGGGGGTCGATCCAAACTACCTGCGCCTGTTCTACGCGCTGATGTTGGTCCTCTTCCTGGCCCTGCCGCTGGTGGAGAAGGAAGTCAAGAAGGCACGCGAGCGTGCCGCGAACAAACGGGAGATGAATAACTGATGACAACGCCAGCCTTAGAAGTTCACAAGTTGAATCAGTGGTTTGAAAAAGGCACGCCCAACGAGAACCACGCGCTTAAAAATATCGAGCTGACGCTGCAGCCCGGCGAGTTCGTCACCATCATTGGTGGCAATGGCGCCGGCAAGTCCACGCTTCTGAACAGCGTTGCGGGCTCCCTTCAGGTCACCCAGGGGCAGATCAAGATCGCGGGCAAGGACGTGACCTACCAATCCGTGGCCAAGCGCGCGAACCTGATTTCCCGGGTGTTCCAAGATCCCCGCTCCGGGACGGCGCCGCTGCTCACGGTCAAGGAGAACCTGGCACTGGCGCTGAAGCGCGGCGCCTGGCGCAATTTCTGGCGCAAGGGCGTACGCCGCGAGGACTTGGCGCTGATGAAAGCCAAACTGGCCAGCCTTAACCTCGGGCTGGAGGATCGCCTCGACACCGACATCGGGCTGCTGTCTGGCGGTCAGCGCCAGGCGATCACGCTGCTGATGGCCACGATCAACCTGCCGGAGCTGCTGCTGCTGGACGAGCACACCGCCGCGCTGGACCCGGCAACCTCGGCGACGGTGATGGCACTGACCCAGCAGATCGTTTCCGCCCAGAATATCACCACGCTGATGATCACGCACAACATGCAGGACGCGCTGAAGTACGGGACCCGCCTCATCATGCTGGATCATGGCCGCATCGTGGTCGACCTGCCGCAGGAGAAGAAGCAGGGGCTGACGATCCCTGATCTGCTTGACCTGTTCAAGGAGCAAAGTGGTGAGGAACTGAACGATGACGCCGTGCTGTTAAGCTGAGCGGGCCTTCGGAGAAAACAGGCTGAACCATCCGCAGTTTTAGCCTCAGCCACAGGCGCCCCGCCGCCGTGCATTCGTCCGCTGAATGCACGGTGGCGGGGCGTTTGCGTGGCTGGACGCTGCTGGGCCACGGGCGGCTCGGCGCAGCTTTTTTGCTAATTTAGCACTCTACTTGCAAGAGTGCTAAATCGGTGGTATGATACATTATGTAAACAAGAGGACGTACAAAGCGGTGCGGCTGACAATAAGAAGGAAGACCCTGCCGCCTGGTGGGGTCTTTTGATCCGTGCAAGTCCGCTTGCAAACAGTGAGTAATTGAGAAGAACGTGTCCCGCGTCGCCAAACGTAGGGCCAAAGGAGGAATTGATATGGCACAATTTAATGATCCATTCTTTAACAGCGGCATGGATGATTTTCTGGATCAAGTGCTGCGCCAAATGGGCACCGATGGTCGTGCGCGTTACATGGTGAACGGACACGAGCTGACCCCACAAGAAGTGGCGCAGCTGCAGCAAGGCGGCCGCATGCCGGCGCAAAACGCGCAGGAGATCCCAGTGCAGGAAGGCCAGCGGCAAAAGAAGGGCATTCTTGAAAAGCTGGGCCGCAACCTGACCAAAGAAGCGAAGGCCGGGACCCTGGATCCCGTGATCGGCCGGGACAAAGAGATTCAGGAGACCGCCGAGATCCTGAGCCGGCGCACCAAGAACAACCCGATCCTCGTTGGGGATGCCGGGGTAGGCAAGACGGCGGTCGTTGAGGGCCTTGCGCAGGCCATCGTTAAAGGCAACGTGCCTGCGGCCATCAAGGACAAGCAGATCATTTCCATCGACTTGTCCAGCCTGGAAGCGGGCACCCAGTACCGCGGCAGCTTTGAGCAGAACATTGAGAATCTGATCAAGGAAACCAAGAAGGCGGGCAACGTGATCCTGTTCTTCGACGAGATCCACCAGATCCTCGGCGCCGGGGCGACCGGCGGCGAGGACGGCGGCAGCAAGGGCCTAGCTGATATCATCAAGCCGGCCTTGTCGCGTGGTGAGATCACGGTCATCGGCGCGACCACCCAGGACGAGTACCGCAATACGATTATGAAGGACGCTGCTTTGGCGCGGCGGTTCAACGACGTCACGATCAACGAGCCGGACGCCAAAACGACCTTGGCGATTTTGCAAGGCGTGAAGGGCCTGTACGAGAAGCACCACAACGTGAAGCTGCCAGACGACGTGCTGAAGGCGGCGGTCGACTATTCGATGCAGTACATTCCGCAGCGCTCGCTGCCCGATAAGGCCATCGACCTGATCGATATGACGGCGGCACACCTGGCGGCCAAGCACCCGGTCGTCGATAAGGTCACCTTGGAAAAGGACATCAAGGCGAAGACCGCGCAAAAGGATGCGGCGGCCAAGGCCGAGGACTTTGAAAAGGCGGCCAAGCTGAAGACGGCGATCGCCGCGCTAGAAGCACAGAGAGACAACGCTGAGACCCAGGCCACGCCGGTGGTGGCGACGCCGGATGACGTCGCGCAATCCGTTGAACGGCTGACCGGCATTCCGGTCGCCCAGATGGGGGCCAACGACATCGAGCGCTTGAAGAACATCGGTAAGCGGCTCAAGGGCAAGGTAATCGGCCAGGATGAGGCCGTCGACATGGTGGCCCGGGCCATCCGGCGCAACCGCGCGGGCTTTGACGAAGGCAGCCGGCCAATCGGCTCCTTCCTGTTCGTTGGGCCAACCGGGGTCGGCAAGACCGAGCTGGCCAAGCAGCTGGCCCTGGACCTGTTTGGCAGCAAGGATGCCATCATCCGCCTGGACATGTCCGAGTACAGTGATCGCACGGCGGTGTCCAAGCTGATCGGCACCAGCGCCGGGTACGTCGGCTATGAGGACAACGGCAACACGCTGACCGAGCAAGTCCGGCGCAATCCGTACGCCATTGTCCTGCTGGATGAGATCGAAAAGGCCGATCCGCAAGTGCTGACGCTGCTGCTGCAGGTGATGGACGACGGCCGGCTGACGGACGGTCAGGGTAACGTGGTCGACTTTAAGAACACCGTGATCATTGCGACCTCCAACGCTTGCTTTGGCGAAGAGGCCTTGACCGGTGAGCACGCCAAGGATGAGGACCTGATGAAGCGCCTGGCGCCGTACTTCCGCCCCGAATTCCTGAACCGCTTTAACGGCATCGTGCAGTTCAGCCACCTGACCCGGGCGGATCTGGGCAAGATCGTCGACTTGATGCTCGCAGACGTCAACCAGACCCTGGCCAAGAAGGGCCTGACGTTGACGGTCACGGACGACGCCAAGCAGTGGCTGATCGCCCAAGGCTACGACGAGGCGATGGGCGCACGGCCACTGCGCCGGGTGATCGAGCAGCAGATCCGCGACAAGGTCACCGACTACTACCTGGATCACCAGGACGTCAAACATTTGCAGGCGGCCCTGGTCGAAGGGACGATCGTGATCAGCGCGGTGAAGGAAAAAGCGGCCGCCTTGAGTAAGTAAAGGCGTAAAGGCCCGAATGAGGCTTTGACGGCAAGTGACTTGAGCCCCAAACGCAAGCAATCCCTGCATGATGATTTGGTTTTTCAATCATCGTGCAGGGATTTTTTTGGCGTGATTTAATGGTGAAACCGGCGTGCGGAGGCGGCGGTTTGACGCTCGGCTGGGCCAGCTTCGCCAAGCTCACGGCCAGAGAAAGTGATCGGTGGCCTGGATGACGGCGGGGTTGGTGCGCAGCAGGCGGTGCTGCGCCAGCGGGCCGGTGAACTCCAGGGCCTCGTAGCTGCGCAGCCGGCTGCCCAGCAGGTAGCGCAGGGAGCGGGAGGACACGTTGTTGACCTTGCCGTCCCAGTGGCGGCCATCGCCAAGGTCGCCGTAGATGTTGAGCACGGAGACCTGGTATTTAGGAAAGTGGCTGCGCATGTGCATGGCCTGAAGGTAGGCCGGCGCCATCCAAGGCGGCTTGCCGCCGGGACCCATGCGGTGGGCGGCGCGGGGGCGATGCACGCCAGGGACGCCGTCGAAATTACCGGCGATTGCCACGTATTTCTGCAGCTGCGGAAGCTGAGTGTACTGGCCGTAGCGCAGCTCGTAGAATAGCACCGCTGCGTTGCCCAGCGAGTGGGCGACAATGTTGAAGCGGCGGATGTGGTAGCGGTGCTGGAGGGTCGTGATCACCGCCGCCAGCCAATCAGAGATTTTACCGTAGCGCAGCGTGCGGTTGTTCTTAAACACGACCTTGATCAGCGGCCGGTGGCTGGCAACTGGCCAGCGGCCGTGCAGCTTGACGGCCCCGTCATTATTGACGGTCGCGGTGAGGACGGACGTCGCGTGGTCTTCAGCCTGGGCCGTCTTGATGAAGGCGGCCATGGCCCGCGGCCCAGAGCGGTGGCCGTGGAGGTAAAGGGTTGGCACTTGGCGCTGGATGGTCGCCAAAACGGGCGCCGGCTGAGCGGCACCAAGAGCGAGCGCGACAAAGGCCAGTAGGAACCAAATATGTTTTCGCATGCGCTCACCTCGATGAGGCAAGCTTACAAGGAACGCCGGCCGCCTGCAAGAACACTTTTGTCACCTTGGGGGGCGTTGGTCAGCGAAGCGCCCGCGCCGGCTTGGCCGCCGCGTCTTCGCTAACGGGCTGGTCCTTCACAAAAACTAGGAGCAGCACCAACGCGAGGAGGAGCAGGCCGATCATGATGCCGAAGACGCCATGGAGGCCAAACTGGGCGTCAAGCAGCCAGCCCACCAGAAACGGGCCGATGGTCGACCCCACCCGGCCGACGGACTGGGCGGTCCCCATCGCGGTGCCGCGGATCCGCCGGGCGAACTGACCGGGCGTCAGGGCGATCAAGGTGCCCCAGGCGCCCAGGTCGAAAAAGGACAGGGCCGCGCCACCAATGAGGATCAGTGCCGTGGAGCTGGCAGCGGCGAAGACCAGGCTGGCAAGGATCGTGCCGGTGAGATACAGCGCCATGATCTTCTTGCGACTGATCTTCGTCATGAGCCAGGCGGCAAGGTAGTACCCCGGCAGCTGGGCAAAGCTCATGGCCAGGGTGTACCCCAGTGAGCTCACGATGGAAAAGCCGCGCATGGTCAGAACACTGGGGAGCCAAAGGAAGATCCCGTAGTAGGTCAGCATGACGATAAACCAGAGCGCGCTCAGCGGAATGAGGGTGGCCAGATTGCGCCCGGTCAGCAGCTCCCGAAACGGGGCCCGCGCATGGTCAGTGCGCGGCGCCTCTGCCGGCAGGTGCTCACGCAAAATGAACGCGTAAAAAGACGCGATGAGGGTGACGCCGACCGCGATGCGCCAGCCAAACGCGGGCATCACCAGGTAGGCAATCAAGGAAGCGACGATCCAGCCCCACGCCCAGAAACTGTCGGCAAGCACCAGCATCTGGGACTGCTTGACCCCGGTAAAATGGTCCGCCAGCACGGTCGCGGCAACGGGCAGCTCTCCGCCCAGGCTGATCCCGGCGACGAAGCGAATGATCATGAACCAGGTGACGTCCGGGGCGAACGCCAGGGCGAGGTTGCTGAGGGAGAAGAGGACCAGCGTGCCCATCAGGACCCGGCGCCGGCCGAAGGTGTCGGCGAGGCGGCCGCAGCCAACGGCGCCAAAAATCATGCCCACGTTGGTCATCGCGCCGACCAGTCCCAGCTGGGTGCTTGATAACTGCCACTCCGTTTTGAGCATTGGCATGATGAATGAGAGCAGGGCAACGTCCATGGCGTCAAATAGCCACGCCGTGCCAATGACAAGCAGCAGGTGCTTTGGTGTTTTCATGAATAAGGCCTCCAAGAAGTTTGATCAGCGTTGAGCTGCTGACCACGTTACAGGAGCACATGGGCCCTGTCAAGACAGTGAAACGATGTTGGCGTTTGCTGGCTGATGCGCCAGGCTTGGCCGGGCAAACTGGTCAAAAAAACCGGCCGCGCGTTGGCGACCGGCTCACTTCGGCAAAAGTGGGTAATAGGAGTAGTGACGATGGAAGGGTTAAAGCGTGACCCCGGCCTCGTCAAGGAAGTACTGAAGGGGCTTGAGTTCTTCACCGTCATAGTGGGCGAACAACTCTTCAAGGGTCGTGATGGTTGGCTCAACTTTATTGGCGTTGAACTCGGGCGCCACGGTTTCTTCGACCTTGCCGGCCACGACCTTGACCTTCAGCGCTTCAACGGGGAAGCCGCGCTTGAGGGTGATCTTGGCGTTCAGGACGAACGGGCGGCCGGCTTGAAGGGCAGCCACTGCCTGGTCGAAGGCGGCGGGCAGCTCGGAAGACTTGGTGACGGTTGCGCCTTCGATGCCCATGCCCTCGGCGATTTTCACGAAGTCTTGGTCCTCAAGGTCGATCCCGGAGTAGTCGTTCATCCCGGGAATGTCGGCCTGCTCGTCGCGAATAAAGCCGAGCGTGGTGTTGGAGGTCACAATATTCAGGATCGGCAGGTGGTACTTCTTTTCGGTGATGAGGTCCTGCATGACCATGGAGAAGGCGCCGTCACCGGAGATCGACACCACTTGCCGGTCAGGGAATTCCAGTGCGCCTGCGATCGCGCCCGGGATCCCGGCGCCCATGGAGGCGAACAGGGCGGAGACGGTCCACTTATTGGTTGGGGCGATTTTCAGGTAACGCAGCAAGTTGATCGTGTTGTCGCCGACGTCCAGCGAGATGACCGTCTTGTCGTTGGCGATGCGGTTGAGCTCCTTGTAGACCGGTTCGAACTCAAGCGGATCGGTGTCGCGGTTGTAAAGCTTTTGCAGGTAGGCCTGCCAGTTCTGGTGATCGCGGACCGCGGCTTTGAAGAAAGCCGAGGGGGCCACTGCGGTTGAACGGTCCAGCATCTTCTCGATGAACTGAGTGCCGTCGCTCCAAATGCCAAGGTCGATGTAGTGGTGCCGGCCAAATTCGGCTTCGTCGTTGTCGACCTGGATGAACTTGAAGGGGTGACGCGTGTACACGTTGTTAGCAAACGGGAAGTCAGCGCCAATGGCGATCACCAGGTCGGCAATGTCAAAAATTTCGTTGGCCGACTTGGACCCAACGCGGTTGACAAAGCCGATGTTGCCCTCGTAATCCTCACTCACGAGGCCCTTGCTCAGGCCGGTCATGATGATCGGGATCTGCAGCTTCTGAGACAGTGCGATCAGCTTGTCGCCGCCTTGCCGGATCCCGCGGCCGACGTGGAAGACAGGCCGTTTGGCTGCCTTGACCAGCGCCAGGGCCTGATCGACTTCCTCATCCGTCGCGGCCGGCTGCGGGGTCGGCTTCCGGTCTGAGGGGCTCGTCGACTTGTAGGGCACATCTGGAATCGCGGCGTAGCCAAAGTCGTTGGGAATGATCACGACGGCGACGCCCTTTTGCTTGTAGGCTTCCCGAACCGCCTTATCAACGACGTACGGCAGGCTTTCCGGGGTCATGACGGTGCGGCAGTAAACGGCGACGTCGGCAAACATGGGCCCCTCGTCAAATTCCTGGAAGAAGTTGTAGTTCATGTTGTAGTGCGGCACCTGACCGACCAGGGCCAAGACCGGCGCGTGGTCCTCCCGCGCGTCGTAAAGCCCAGTCAGCAGGTTCGTTGCCCCAGGGCCGGCCGAACCGAATGTAACCCCGATGCGGCCGGTCAGCTTGGCGGCGGAGCTGGCGGCCAAGGCGCCGACCTGCTCGTGGCGCACTTGGATGTAGTGGATGTTCGCTTTTTCCTGCTCCAAGGCGGACATGGTCGAGTTAAAGGAGCCGCCGGGGTAACCGTAGATATTCTTGACTCCCCAGGCTTCGAGCACCTTCAGCATTGCAACACTGGCTGGAACGGTGTTTGTCATGATTTCGCACTTCCTTAATCGGTTTTTAATAACAGTTGCATGCAATTACTACGCTTACAATGTATCATCGATAGAAAGCGGTTGCAACAGTTTTCGATAGATTTATGACACAAGGCACCAAATTTATTCGTGAGGGTTTTCACGGATGACGCGGGTTCTCGTGGCGCCATGCCGCAAGAATGCGATCAGGACGCCATTAGATGAGCCAGTGCCGCCAGCTGACAGTCGCTCCCCGGCCTGAGTTTTGATAACATTAAGGAAGAAGGCAAGGAAAACACGAGGTGACGAATGAAAAGTAAAACGAATCAACTGGTCGTGCGCGGGGTGTTGATGCTGACCGCGCTGGAGCTGATCGCCATCAGCATTAACCTGTTCTACGCGCCCCACGGGGTGGCCGCCGGCGGGGCGACGGGGCTGGGGATCATCGCTCAAGAGACGTTCGGCTTGCCGGTGGCCGCGGTCACCATGGGCGTGAACGCCGTGATGTTAGCGCTGGCCTGGTGGCTGCTCGGCCGCGGCACGTTTAAGCGGATCTTATTTGGGAGCATCGCCTTGCCGCTTCTGCTGGCGCTGACGCCGCAGCGAATGATCGTGGCCGACCGGCTGCTGGCGGTGATGGTGGGGTCGGTGATTTTTGCGCTTGGCGTGGGGCTGAATTACCGCTTGGACGCCTCCAGCGGGGGAACGACGGTGCCGCCATTGATCTTCCAAAAGTACTTCCGGATCCGCCCGGCGGTGGGGCTGTTTGCCGTCGACTTTGTGATCTGTCTGCTCAACATTCCGGTCGCGGGGCTGGAGGCCTTTATCCTCGCCGTGTTTGCCGTCGGGCTGAGCAGCCTGGTCATGGACTACGTCGAAACCGGCCTCGACCGCAAGAAGGCCGTCTACGTGATGAGTGCCTGCTTGCCGGCGATCAAGGCGGCCATTCGCGATAAGACCGACCACGGGCTGACCATCCATTCAGTGGTGGGCGGATATTCGCAAACCCCGCAGGAGATGCTGATGATCGTGGTGGAGCAGGCGGATTTTCAGCGGCTGATCGACGGCATTCACCGCCTGGATCCGGCCGCGTTCGTGTTGGCGGTGGAGGCGACCGAGGTGCACGGCGGCTCGCTCGGTTGACGCGGGCGGCCCCCGCCGCGGCCAAGTGGCAGCGCTTTTGGTGAGGACAATAGCGGGCCAAGACTTTTTGCTAGGTAAGCGCTTTAATTCGTGCTACGCTTGACCCGAGAAGGTGGGGCACGTCAACTCGTTGGGACGCTGACGCCCTGCTGGCAAGGAGGGACAAACATGCGTACTGAAATGTTGGGGATGATCCTCGCGGGCGGCCAGGGCACTCGCTTGGGAAAGCTGACCCGAACGACGGCGAAGCCATCGGTGCCGTTCGGGGGGCGCTATCGCATCATCGATTTCACGTTAAGTAATTTGGCCAATTCCGGGGTCGACACGGTGGGGGTCATCACGCAGTACCAGCCATTGGAGCTTAATCGGCACATTCAAAATGGCGCGGCGTGGGGCCTGAACGTGGCCGGCGCCGGGGTGACGATCTTGCAGCCATACGCGTCCAGCGAGGGCGAGAAGTTCTTTGAAGGGACGGCGCACGCGATCTATCAAAACATTGCGTACATCGACTCCTACAACCCGGACTACCTGCTGGTGCTTTCAGGCGATCATATCTACAAGATGGACTACGAGCGGATGCTGCGGGCCCATAAGCTCAAGAAGGCGGCCTTGACCGTGGCCGTCATGCCGGTGCCCAAAGCCGACGCCTCGCGCTTTGGCATCATGAACACCGACGACACCGACCGGATCATCGAGTTCCAAGAGAAACCAAAGGAGCCCAAGTCCAATCTGGCCTCCATGGGGATCTACATTTTTGACTGGCCGATCCTGCGGCGCTACTTGACGGAAAGTTACGCCACCGACGGCAAGATGGAGGACTTCGGCAACGATGTGATCCCAGCTTATTTGGCGCACAACGAGCCAACCTACGCGTATTCGTTCCACGGCTACTGGAAAGATGTGGGGACCATCCAGTCGCTGTGGGAGGCAAACATGGAGTTCTTGTCGCCGACGAACTCGCTAAACATCGCCAACCGCAGCTGGCGGATCTTCTCGCAGACCGAGGCCCTGCCGCCGATGTTTTTGACCAAGACGGCTAAAGTTTCGCGCTCGATGCTGACGGACGGCTCGTACATTGCCGGGACCGTGGACCACAGTGTGCTGTCGCAAAGCGTGCGCGTGGGTGAAGGCAGCGTGGTCAAGGATTCGATGGTCATGCCGAACGCCACCATTGGTAAGAATGCGACGATCGATCACGCCATCATTGGGGAAAATGCGATCGTCGGCGATAACGGTGAAGTCATCGGCAAACCCGATGAAATTGCCGTGGTTGGCTACGGGGAAGCCGTGGGCAGAAAGGAGAAAGCATGACACAAGGAGAATTGAGCGCTGTTATCGATCTCAACGAAGATGGCGAAGCGCTGATGCCGTTGACCGCGTACCGGCCAATTGGCACGTTGCCGTTTGCCGGCCGCTACCGGCTGATCGATTTTCCACTGAGTGCGGTGACCCATGCCGGGGTCCACAGTGTCGGCCTGTTCATGCCCCAATCGGCCCGGTCCGTCCAAGACCATATTCGCGATGGCGCGTCCTGGAACCTGGATCTGATCCAGGGTGGGGTGTTCATGTTCCCTTACATCGCCACCCGCGATTACAGCGATCCGGCGCTGCGGCAGCGTTACTACGATGACTACACAACGTTCCTGCGCCGCAGCGGCTCGACCTACACGGTGATCATCGGCAGCAGTAACATCGCTTCGGTGGACCTGACCGCCGTTTTGGCCTACCACGAGGCGGGGGATGCGCCGATCACGCTGGTTTATAAGAAGCTGCCCAGCGAGGACTTCACCCCGGATGACTGGACCTTGACGTTGTCAGAGCAGGGCACCGCCTCGGCGATCCTGCGGCAAAAAGACCGCCACGAGCGGCCAAGCGAGACGCTGCCGGCGTTCATGGACACCTATTTGCTGGCGACCAACGACCTGATCGATCTGCTTGACGTGGCGGCCGGCGCGAAGACGTTTGTGACACTGCCGGAGCTGCTGCGCGATTACGTACTGGCCAACAATGCGAATGCTTTTGAGTACACCGGCTATCTGGCGCGGATCTCCAGCATGCAGCGCTTCTTTGCTGCCAGCTTGGGCATGCTGGACGATGCCAATTACCAGTCGCTGATGTTCTCCGCCGTCCCGGTGCTGACTAAGAGTAAAAACGAGGTCCCGACGTTCTTTGCCCGCGGTGCGGAGGTGAGTGATGCGCTGCTGGGGACCGGGGCCTACGTCGAAGGCGAGATCAAGCACAGCGTGATCTCCCGCAGCGTGGTCGTGCACCAAGGCGCCGTGGTCGAAAACAGTGTGATCATGCAAGGCGCGAAGATCTCAACGGGCTCCACGGTCAGAAACGTGATCCTCGACAAAGGCGTGGTGATCGGGCCAAACCTCAAGCTGGAGGGCAAGCCGGAGGCGCCGCTGGTGATCGGCAAGAACCGGTCAATTCTGAAGATGAAGGATCTGACACCGCAGCCCGCGGGATAAATCCGGCCGCCGGGGGCCGAAAAGCAATCGCAAGCGTGTTTGTGCCCCAAAAAAAATAGGTCATTGCGCGGCAGTTTGCGCAATGGCCTATTTTGCTGCCTTGGGTTTGAATGGCCCGAGCTCCACGTCGGCAGTGACGCTGGCGTGCTGATAGGGGAAATGGCTCTCGGAGAATTCAAACGGCGCCCCTTCTTCGGTGTAACTCGTCTGCTTGATGACGAGGACCGGATCGTTCAGCTTCGCCCCGATGGCCAAGACGTCGGCCTTGGTGGCCTTAATCGCGTAGACCTTACGATGCGAGCCGGCGATCTTCACCCCGTGCGCCAGCAGCGCGGCGTAGACCGACCCCTGGAGGATCTCCTCGGTGATGGGCATGATGGCAGTCGGCATGATGGTGTGCTCGTAGGCAAACACCGTGCCTTCCACGAAGCGCACGCGGTCAATGACGTACACGGGATCCGCCGTGCCGATCACCAGCGCCTTTTGTTCTTGCTTCGTGGGCATGCGTGCCGTCAGGCCGAGGACCTTGCTGGTGACTTTGCGGCCCTGCTGGGTGGCAGTGGTGCCGATCGGCTTGTCGATCGGTGAGTCTTCGGGATTCTCGGCGGGCTGATAATCCTTGCGCAAAAAGGTCCCCGCGCCTCGTTTTGAGTACACCACGCCTTCGACGATCAGGAGTTGAATGGCCTTTCTGATCGTGATGCGAGTAGTGTGAAACTGTTTGGCCAGCTGCTCCTGGTCGGGCAGCAAGGCGCCCGGGGCATAGGTGCCGTCGGTGAACATTTGGTGCAAGGCCTGGGCGATTTGTTGGTACTTATACATCTTTGCGTCCTCTCTTTTCCACCTGTCTGCCTTCATTGTACGACACTACCTGGGGAAAACCAGGCGGTTGGCCATTTGAATTTAAAAGTGTAGACAACAGTTATAAAAAACATTTACATATATCCATGAAAGCGCCATAATGGAACCGGATCCAATAATTAACGAGGAGGCTGCGCAGGATGAGTCAAGCATTACCAAAAGGATTTTTATGGGGCAATTCAACTTCCAGCATGCAAACAGAAGGCGGCTGGAACGAGGGCGGCAAGGGCAAGTCGGTGTACGATGACCGGCCAGCTTCGAAGGACGCTTCGGACTGGCACGTTGCCATCGACGACTACCACCGCTACGACGAGGACATCAAGCTGATGGCCGATCAGGGCATGAATGCTTACCGGTTCCAGATTTCCTGGAGCCGGGTCTGCCCGACCGGCGATGGTGACTTCAACGCGGAAGGGATCAAGTTCTATTCCGATTTGATCGATAAGCTCATCGCCGCCGGGATCACCCCGATGATCTGTCTTTATCACTTCGACATGCCGCTGGCCTTGGCCGAAAAGTACAACGGCTTTGCCAGCCGCCACGTCGTTGAGGCGTTCGTGCGTTACGGCAAGAAAATGATCGACGAGTTCGCAGACCGCGTTCCGTATTGGATCACGTTCAACGAGCAAAACCTCTACTTTATGCCCGACGCGTACCGCATCGCTGGTGACCTAGATGGTGAACGGAGCGACTCCGCTTTGTACACCATTTCCCACCACGTGATGGTCGCCCATGCCGAGGTTGCCAATTACCTGCACGCAAAGTCTGCCGCCAAGATCGGCGGGATGCTCGCGTACAGCGAGGTGTACCCGGCCAGTTCTGCACCGCGCGATATTCTGTACGCGCGCCAGATCGATGAGTTTTTCAACAAGAACCTGCTGGACGTGTTCGTCAACGGCCAGTACTCTACGGAAGTCATGACCTTCGTCAAGAACCACGCCATCGACATGGACTTCACCGCTGAAGACAAGGCCGCGTTCAAGCAGCTGAAGAGCGACTTCATCGCCTTTTCCTACTACCGCTCCGGTCAGATCAATTCTGACAAGGTGCCGATCAACACGATCGTCAACCACTACCTTGACTACGGGTCCGAGCAAGTGCCTGGGCTGCCGGTCAACGAGTGGGGCTGGAACGTTGATCCGCTCGGCTTCCGCGACATTCTCACCAAAGTTTACGATCAGTACCACGTGCCGATGTTCCCCATTGAAAACGGGATCGGGGTGCGTGAACAGTACACGGGCAAGGAGATCCAGGATGATTATCGGATCGCCTATCACCGCGTCCACATTCAGGCGCTCAAGGATGCCGTGAACATTGATGGCGTTGACGTCATCGGGTACCTCGGTTGGGGGCTGATCGACATTCCAAGTTCCAGCGGCAACATGGACAAGCGTTACGGCATGGTCTATGTCAACCGCACCAATTCTGATCTGAAGGACCTGAAACGGGTCCCGAAGAAGTCATACGCCTGGTTCAAACACGTGATCGCAACCAACGGCGCGAATTTGGACTAAGCCGGCTTAGCGAAAGCGCCAGGCCAGTGATCAATCGTGCCTCAGCCTTCAGTGCGCTGAAGACGGCGGCACGCGATATTATTTTTCGTTGTTTAATCTAAGGGGGATTTACTCATGGCCAAAGAGACCTCGTCCGAGAAGCTGCAAAACAATGCCTTCTTGAACAAATTTACGGAGATCGCGGTCAAGTTTGGCAACCTACTGTATCTGCGCTCATTGCGTGATGCGTTCGCTGTCATCCTGCCGGTCTTCATCATTGCCGGCCTGGGCACGATGCTCAATAACACCGTGTTCGTCTGGCTGTTTAAAGGCGCGACGCTTGCCAAGTGGCAGGTGTTCGGCAACGCCATTACTAATGGGACTTTGAACGTCGCTGGCGTTCTGGTCGCCCCAATGATCGGGTACTGCCTGGCGAAGAACATGAACTTCGAGAACCCGATCGCTGCGGCCGCAATGTCTTTGGCGTCCACGTTTATCGTGATGCCACAGTCTGTGCCCATGACGACCCTGGCCGGTAAGACGGTCACGGTCACCGGCGGCTTCTCCACCCTGTGGCTGGGGACGCAAGGCATGTTCGGCGGGATCATCGTCGGCTTGGTTGCGACCTCGCTGTTCGTCAAGCTGGCCGGGGTCAAGAAGCTGCAGATCCACCTGGGCGAAAACATTCCGCCGGCGGTTTCTGCCTCCTTCAGCGTGCTGATCCCAGCTTTGATCTTGATGTCACTGTTCGCTGTGATCGCCGCCCTCCTGGCTGGGATCTTTAACTCCGACCTGGTTGGCCTGATCAAGACCTGGATCCAGGAGCCACTGCGTGGGTTCAACACGAGCCTAGTTGGCTACTGTGTCATTTATTTCTTTGCAAACTTGCTATTTACCTTCGGGATTCACCAGACCGTTCTTTCCGGCTCACTGCTTGATCCGCTGGTCCTGGTCAACATGAACCAGAACATGGCGGCTTACGCGGCGCACAAGGCCATTCCGAACATCATCAACACCAGTTTTGTTTCCACGTTCACCCTGGTCGGCGGTTCTGGTTCCACGATCTCGCTGATCATCGCGATCCTGCTGTTCAGTAAGGTCAAGTCCTCGCGGCAAATCGCGGCGCTGTCCTTGGCGCCTGGGATCTTCAACATTAATGAACCCATGATCTTCGGCTATCCAATCGTGTTCAACCTGCCGATGATGATCCCGTTTGTCACCTTCCCAATTATTGGGACGCTCATTGGGTACTTCGCCACTTCCTGGGGCCTGATCTCCCGGATGAAGGTGCTGGTCCCATGGATCACGCCACCGATCATCGGCCCATGGCTTGCCACTGTTGGCGATTGGCGTGCGGTCCTGGCGCAGATCATTGTGATCGTCGTTGGGGTGCTGCTCTACCTGCCATTCATGCGGATCTCTGAACGGGTTGCCGCTCAGGAAGCCAAGATGGACGAAGCAAGCAGCACTGAAGCTTAGGCTTAAGTCAGGAGGGTGAACATGGAACAAAAGAAACCGACTGCTGGTAATCCGCGGCGTATCTGGATCAGTATCGCAGGGGCAGCGCTGATGCTGATGCTGGCGATCAACGACGTTCGGCACTTTGGCTGGGGGGTCGTGACCCTTTCCACGTTTGCCATCTGCGCGTACTTCATCTACGAAATCGTCGAGGCGATTCGCCACCCCCAGCGGGTCGCGGACCGCTTAGATAAAAAGCACCGGTGGCACTGAGCGCCGGTCAGCAGCCGTCAGTTTATTCTGACGGCTGTTTTTTGCACGGTGCCAAGTCGGAGCCCAAGTGCTTAGCGGCACCGGCGGTCATCGCGAGCACCAGCGCTGGCCGGACTTCAGGCGAGCTTGTGATTATATAAATAAACGAATTGCGTAAACGCGAGTCCAACTGGTAGTCAAAGAGTGGCAAAGGCGTTATGCTGGCTTTGGATGATGGGAGGGCGAGGAAGGAACAACCCCGTCAGAGTCACCCGGAAACTGCCTGACAGTCCAACCCCAGCGATGGGGGAGATCAGGCATGCTGAGCCTTCCGATCGGTTTGGCGACGAAGACCATGTGGAAAGCACGGGGTCCTTTCAGGACGCATGACAGGACGCTACTACCACTCCTAACTGAATACAGCGACCCTTGGCGGCAACGACAAGGCGGTAGTAGGCCCGGGCAACCGGGACAACAAAATCCCCGGGGAGACCCGGGGGGCGGGACACCATTTCGCAAGGGATGGTGCCCTTTGCGTGGCTGCGGCGCGGCAGCACGCGGTCACAGGGCCGGTTTTCCTGAAATTATTAGGAAAGCCGGCTTTTTTGGTGGCGGGGCGGCCTAAGCGTTTTTTTGCCGGTTGACGGCGCTTACATGGTATAGTAGCGGGGAAAGGGGGCGTGGCAGTTGGCAGAGGATTTAGCGAAATGGCTGTATTTATTCAACCGCGGGCAGGATAACCAAAGCTTCCGGCGGTTTGGCGCCCATCGGGTGGGGGCAGACCAGTGGCAGTTCTTGGTGTGGGCCCCGCATGCGCGCACGGTCGCCATCGTCGGTGAGTTTTCCGCGTGGCAGCCGGTGCTGCTGACGCCGGTGGGCGAGACCGGCTGCTGGCTCGGGCAACACCCGGGACAAGCCGGCCAGCTGTACAAGGTGCAGATCACCACGGCCAAGGGTGAGGTGGTGGAGAAAATCGACCCGTACGGCTTCGCGTTTGAAAAAAAGCCCGGGACTGCGGCGCGGCTCAGCGACTTGCCCGCGCATCAGTGGGGCGATGCGGCTTGGCTGGCCAAGCGGCGCACGCAGCTATCGTACGATCAGCCGCTTAACATCTACGAGCTGCACCTGGGATCGTTCAAGCGCCACGAGGATGGCAGCTACCTGACCTACCGTGAGGCGATCGCCCAGGTCCTGCCTTACGTCAAGGAGATGGGTTACACCCACCTGGAGCTGATGCCGCTGATGGAGCACCTGCTGGATGCCAGCTGGGGCTACCAGCTGATGGGCTACTTTGCGCCCACCAGCCGGTTTGGTTCACCCGCGGATTTCCTGGCGTTGATTGATGCGGCGCACCAGCTGGGGCTGGGCGTGATCATGGATTGGGTGCCGGGCCATTTTATTCGCAATACGGACACGCTGGCGCAGTTTGATGGCACCGCGACCTTCGAGTACGCCGATCCGCACCGCGCCGACAACGTGCGGTGGGGGACGTGGAACTTTGACCTCGGCAAGGCCCAGGTCCAAAGCTTTCTGCTGTCGTCGGCGATGTTCTGGCTTGATTGGTGTCACCTGGACGGCCTGCGAGTAGACGCGGTGTCCAACATGCTCTACATGGACTATGACGCGGGCAAAGAGCATGATCGCAATCGCAATGGTGGCCGCGAGAACCTTGAAGGCACCGCATTTTTGAAGCGGCTGAACACAGAAGTGTTTGCCGCCCATCCGGACGTGCTCATGATCGCCGAGGAAAGCTCCGACTACCCGCAGGTCTCCGCGCCCATCGACGCGGGCGGGCTGGGGTTCAACTACAAGTGGAACATGGGCTGGATGAACGACACGCTGAAGTACTTCAGCACGGATCCATACGCCCGCCGGCAGCACATTGATCAGCTCACCTTTTCTTGGGTCTACATGCAAAATGAGCAGTTCATCCTGCCGTTCTCCCACGATGAGGTCGTGCACGGCAAGAAGTCGCTGATGCACAAGATGCCGGGCGACCGGTACAACCAGTTCGCCAACCTCCGCACCATGGCCGTGTGGCAAATGACGTTCCCGGGCAAGAAACTGCTGTTCATGGGCAGCGAGTGGGGCCAATTTCTCGAATGGCGCGACTGGAGCCAGCTCGAGTGGGTCGACTTGGCCGACCCGCTGAACGCGAAAATGCAGACCTTCACCAAGGCGCTGAACCACCTGTACCTGCACACGCCGGCCCTGTGGCAGCAGGACTTCCAGGGCGCCGGTATCACCATCACCATCGGCGATCGCCCGGATGTGATTGCCTTTGAGCGGCACGGCAAGCGGGCCGGAGACTGCCTGATCGTCGCGCTGAACCTGCTGCCCGAGGAGCGGCAGGCGTTTGTGCTGCCGGTGCCGGCGGCCGGGACCTACGAGGTGGTGCTTAACACCGAAAGCGCGCGGTTTGGCGGCACCTGGACCCACCTGCAGCGGATCGTGCGCTCCCGCGGCATCCCTGAGCGCGGCCGCCCGGACAGCGTGACCGTGGTGCTGCCGGCGATGGGGGCGCTGCTGCTGAGACCCTTGACCGAGAAAGTGAACCTGGATTCCCACTTGGAGGTGAGAAGCGATGACTAAAGTATTATTTGCCGCCGCAGAAGGTGCCCCGTTTTACAAGACAGGGGGCCTTGGCGATGTGGCCTACGCGCTGCCGCAGGCGCTGCACGCGGCCGGACTGGACGTGCGCGTGGTGCTGCCTTACTACAGTCAAAAAATGCCCGCGAAGTACGCCAAGCAAATGCAGAACCTGGCGCAGTTTACGGTGCAGGTTGGCGGCGTTGAGAAGTACGTGGGCGTCAAAACCCTGGCGTTAGGCGGGGTGCCGTACTACCTGATCGATAATGAGGAGTTCTTTGGCCGCGGCGGACTTTACGGCTACTGGGACGACGGCGGGCGCTTTGGCTTTTTCCAAATGGCGCTGATCGAAATGATGCAGGTACTCGACTTCATTCCCGATGTGCTGCACGTTAACGACTGGCACACGGCCTTCGTGCCGGTCCTGCTGCGGGATAAGTACGGCTGGATCACGCCGTATCAAGGAATCAAAACCGAGCTGACGATCCACAACCTGCAGTTTCAGGGCTGGTTTCCGCCGAGCATCCTGGACACCGTGTTTGGGATCGGTCGGCAGTACTTTCACGCCGATGGCTTCGCCCAGGACGGTCAGGTCAACTGGTTGAAAGGCGGCATCAATTTTGCCGACGTGGTGACCACGGTGAGCCCGACCTACGCGCAGGAGATCCAAACCCCGGCGTTCGGTGAGCACCTTGACGGGACGCTGCGGCGGCAGGCGGGCAAGCTCCGCGGGATCCTGAACGGGATCGATACCAAGCTCTACGACCCGGCCACGGATGCCAACGTCAAGGCGACTTATTCGGCCAAGACCATCAAGGACAAGGCGAAGGACAAGCGTGACCTCCAGAAAACGGTTGGTCTGCCGCAGCGCAGCGTGCCGATTTTTGGCATCGTGTCGCGGCTGACCCGGCAAAAGGGGATGGACCAGCTGCTGGCGGCGCTGGAGACGCTGCTACCCGGGCTGGACATTCAGGTGGTGATGCTGGGCACCGGCGACGGCGACATTGAGGAAGGGTTCAACCATTTGCGTGACCGCTTCGCCGGTAAGGTCGCCAGCCTCGTGCGGTTTGACGAAGGGCTGGCGCAGAAGATCTACGGCGGTGCCGATTTCTTCGTGATGCCGAGCGCCTTTGAGCCTAGTGGCCTGGCCCAGATGATGGCCATGCGGTACGGGACGCTGCCGATCGTGCACGAGACGGGCGGCTTGCGCGATTCGGTTCAGCCGTACGACGAGACCACCGGCGCGGGGACGGGTTTTTCCTACTACGACTTCACCCCGCAGGTCTTGGCTGACACCTTGGTGCGGGCCGCGACGATCTATCAAAAGCAGCCTAAAGTTTATGCCCAGCTGCAGCAACAGGCGATGGCGCAGGACTTTGATTGGGTCCATGCGGCCAAGCTTTACATCGCCAGCTACCGGTAGTTTGGCACATTGGAGGGGAGTTCATGGCACTGACGACTTCGCAATTTGTGCGCGAATTTGAAGATAACGCCTTGGCGCTGTTTGCCGACGAGCTGGATCAGCTGTCGCCGCAGCAGCAATATCAGGCGCTGGCGGTGACCGTCAAGCGTTACTACGCCAAGCAGTGGGCGGACACCAAGGACCGCTACGACCGGACGCAGGAAAAGCAGGTGTACTACTTTTCCATTGAATTTCTGCCCGGGCGGCTGCTGGCGTCCAATCTGCTGAACCTCGGCATCAAGGACACGGTGGAAAAGGGCCTGCGCAAGCTGGGGCTTGATCCTGCAGTGATCTATGCGCAGGAAGCCGATCCGGGGCTGGGCAACGGCGGGCTGGGGCGACTGGCGGCGGCGTTTATGGACAGCATGGCCAGCGTTGGCATGGCCGGCAACGGCAACGGCATTCGCTACCAGTACGGGCTGTTTCAGCAGCGCTTCGTTGACGGCTACCAGGTCGAGCTGCCAGACGACTGGCTGCGTGATCCAGATATGTGGGAGACGCGCAAGGAGAACCGGGCCGTGATCGTGAAGTACGGCGGCCAGGTCGCACTGCGGCCGCGGCAAAACGGCAGTCTTCAGGCCATTTATCACGACACTGACGACGTGCTGGCGGTTCCGTACGACACGCCGATGGTGGGGTACCAGACGGGCGTGGTCAACACGATGCGGCTCTGGAGCGCCGAGACCGTTCCTGGGCGGGTCCACGACCTCGCCGAAAAGGCGCGGATCAACGCGATCACCCAGATCCTTTATCCGGACGATTCTGACTCGGCGGGCCGCGAGCTGCGGCTGCGGCAGGAGTACTTCTTTGTCTCGGCCGGGATCCAAAGCATCGTGACCCACTTCAAACGGTTCCACCGGGACCTCAGTGTGCTCCCGCACTTCGTTGCCATCCACATCAACGACACCCATCCGGCCATGGCCGTGCTGGAGCTGATGCGCATCCTGCTGGACGAAGAGGAAATGAGCTGGGAGCAGGCGTGGCAGGTGACCGTGGCGACGATGAGCTACACGAACCACACGCTGATGGCCGAGGCGCTGGAAAGCTGGCCGCAGGCGATGTTTGCCAGCCTACTGCCGCGGCTGTTTCAAATCGCCCAGGAGATCGATCGCCGCTTCCGCCTGACGTACGTGCGGCGGTACGGCGAACTGATCGTGAACCAGGCGGCGCCGTTGGCCGACGGGCAGCTGCGCATGGCCTTTCTGGCGGTGATCGGCAGCCACGCCGTCAACGGCGTGGCCAAGCTTCACTCCGAACTCCTGAAGCAAAGCGTGCTCAAAGCCCTTTACCAAATCTTCCCGGAGCGGTTTACCAATGAGACGAACGGCATCACACAGCGGCGGTGGGTGCAGATCGCCGATCCCGCGCTGGCGACGTTGATCGATACGAAGATCGGCCCGGGGTGGCGGCGCAATCCGCTGGCCCTCACCCGGCTGCGGGAATTTGAGGACGACGAGCAGTTTTTAACCGACCTGATCGCCGCCAAGCAGCAAAACAAGCTGAAGCTGGCGGACCTGATCCAGCGCCAGCTCGGCCTGACGGTGGCACCGGCGTCGCTGTTTGACGTGCAGATCAAGCGCCTGCACGCTTACAAACGCCAGCTGCTGCATGTGTTTGGGATCCTTGAGGCGTACTTGGCGCTGAAAAACGGGGAGGACCGGCCGCCGCGCGTTCACGTCTTCGGCGCGAAGGCCGCGCCTAGCTACCGGTACGCCAAGGCGGTCATCAAGCTGATCAACGCGGTGGCCGATTTGGTCAACCATGACCCGGCGGTCAACACGAAGCTGAAGGTGGCCTTTTTGCCAAACTACGGGGTCAGCCTCGGGGAACAGATCATCCCCGCGGCCGACATCTCGGAGCAGATCTCGCTAGCCGGCACCGAGGCTTCGGGAACCTCAAACATGAAACTGATGGCCACCGGTGCGATCACTCTGGCCACGCTTGACGGGGCGAACATCGAGATCCGCGACGCTGCCGGCAAGGACTCAATGGCCGTGTTTGGCCTCACCGCCGCCCAGGTTGAAGCTGCCCAGCGCGATCACACCTACAGCGCGCGCGCCCTGTACGACCAGGACCCGTTGATCCACCGCATTGTCGATATGCTGACAGACGGGACGATCCCCGGCGTCGCCACCGAGGGCCGTGAGATCCAAGACGAGCTGCTCGAGTACAACGACAATTACTTTGTGCTGGCGGATTTTCGCAGTTACCTTGCGGCTTCTCGCAGGCTCGATCAGCTATCCCAGACGCCGCTGGCCTGGGCGCGCCTGGCCCTGGCCAACATCGCCGCCAGCGGGCAGTTCGCCGCTGACTTCACGGTGGCCCGCTACGGCCGGGAGATCTGGCAGGTGCTACCGAGCCAGCCGGCCGATGAATAGGAGACTTGTATGAGATACGATTCGTTTCTTGACCGCCGCCCCTGCGGCGCGCTGGTGGTGAACACGGTGCTTCATTTCACCGTGCGCGGCAATGACGCCGATGAGGTGTTGCTAATCTTGCGCCAGGAAGGGCAGGCGGCGCAAACGATCCCGCTGGCGCACACCGCAGAAGCGTTTGAGGGCAGTGCCACGATCGGCGCGGCAGGGCTGTGGTTCTACCGGTTTGCGGTGGTGGGTCCGGGTGGTACCAGCGTGCTGGCGCCCAGTCTTGCCGGCAGCGGCGGGCCCAGCGGTGAGTACCAGGACGAAAATGCGGCGCCGTGGTACCAGCTGACGGTGGTGCAGCGGCAAGAGACGGTACCCGCCTGGTACGAGAATGCCCGCATTTACCATATTTTTGGGGACCGGTTCAACAACGGCAATGCGGACGGCCACGTGAATGCGCCCAAGCCCAACACCTTCTTGTACGGCCAGCTGACCGATGACCCGTATTACATCAAGGATGCGGCCGGCGAGGTCGTGCGGTGGGATTTTTACGGGGGCAATCTCCAAGGCATCATCCAAAAGCTGGACCTGATCCAGGCCCGCGGCTTCACCGCGCTGTACCTGAGCCCGATTTTTGAAGCGGCCAGCAACCACCGCTACGACACGGGCGACTATTTCAAGATCGACCCGGTGCTCGGCACGTTGGCCGACTTTAAGGCCCTAGTGGCGGCCGTGCACGCGCGGGGGATGCACCTGATCTTGGACGGGGTGTTCAACCACGTGGGGCGCGATTCGCGGTATTTCAACGCCTTTGGCCACTATCCGGCCGGCGGCGCCGCCCAGGATCCGGCCAGTCCTTACGCCGACTGGTTCACCTTCAAGCATTTTCCGGACGACTACGCCAGTTGGTGGGGGGTCTTGGATCTGCCGGCGATCAACAAACAAAGCCAGTCCTTTCACGACTTTATCGCCGGCGGCCCGGACTCGGTGCTGGGCTACTGGACAGGGCTGGGCGTTGACGGCTGGCGGCTGGATGTGGCCGACGAACTCGACTTGGCCTTTCTGCGCCAGATCCGGCGCCTGCTGGATCAGTACCCGGAGCGGGTCCTGATCGGGGAGGTCTGGGAGGACGCCTCAAACAAGATCGCGTACGGCCGGCGGCGCCCTTACCTGATGGGCGAGATGCTGCAAAGCGTGATGAACTACCCGCAGCGCGCCTTGATCTTGGACTTTGCGGCCGGCCGGCAGGCGGCGGCGCTGGTGCTGCAAAAGCTGCTCACCCTGCAGGAAAACTATCCGGCCGCCGTGTTCGCCTCGAATTTCACCAGCCTTGGCACCCATGACACGCCGCGCGTCCTGACCGTGCTGGACAATGACTTGGCGCGCCTGGCGCAGGCCGTCCTCCTGTGGACGGTGCTGCCTGGCAACCAGGTGCTGTACTACGGCGATGAGGCGGGGCTGACCGGCGGTAGCGACCCGCAGAACCGCAAGTTCTACCCGTGGGGCCGAGAAAATGCCGCGGTCCTGGCCATCTACGATCAGGCGGCCCAGTGGCGGCGCCAGCCGGTCCTGCAAGCCGCCGCGGCCTTCACGGGCTTCACTTTTGGCGCTGGGCTGGGCATCGTCCGCACGCGCGGGGCGCAGTCCTTGGTGGCGCTGTTCAACCCCACCGATGCGCCGCTGGCGTTCGCGCCGCCGCTTGCCGCCGGGGCCTACCTGACGCCGGGCCAGCAGGCCAGCCTGCGCGCCGAGACCATCGCGCCGCACAGCCAGGTGCTGTATCTGACAGAGTAAAAAAAGAGACCAGGACAAAATGCCCTAGTCATGTTCCATAGGCAACGCCACGTAGACAAGCGCCTCCGCAGCACGATTCTAAAACCGAATCGCACAGCGGAGGCGCTTGGGCTTTGGGCTAAAACTACATTCTGGCTCAGCCTGTTTTCGTTAGTGACCCATCTCGGGCATCAAGGTCTCACGCAGCCCACTGGTTTGGCTGATGCGTGTGTCTTTGGTGATGAAGACTGCTTCAGCACCTTCGGTTTCGATCAGGTGCAAACCCTCAGGCAGGCCGGCGTAAAAGCCGATCGAGGAGAGCACGTCGGCCTTTTCCGCCGAGTCGGCGACCACGGTGATACTGGCCATGGCGGAGTCGACCGGGCTGCCGGTTTGCGGATCCAGCAGGTGGTGGTAGACGTGGCCGCGGCGATCGAAGTGCCTGAAGTAGATCCCCGTGGTGACCAGGGCTTTGGGCGTGGTGGTCAACGTGGCGATCGGCGGGTTCTGCGGCGCCCGAGGATCCACAATGCCGATCTGCCAGAGCGGCACTCCGCTTTCACTTTGGCCCACCAGCACCTGATTGCCGGCCAGGTCGATGCGGCCGCCAAGCACGCCTTGCCGCTGCCAGAGCTTGCTCAGTTCATCAAGGATGAACCCCTTGGCGATCCCCCCGAGGTCAAGCGACATGCCGGGCACGCTGAGAAACACCGTTTGCGCCTCGGAGTCCAAAACGACCTTGTCGGGGTCGGTCAAAGCGAGTGCAGCCTTGATGCGGTCGCTGCTCGGGACGCTGGCATCGTCAAAGCCGATCCGCCACAAGGCCACCAGCGGACCGATCAGGGCGTTGTAGCCCAACCCGCGTTTGCTCCACGCGACGGCGCGGGCGATCAGGTTGAACACCGGCCGCACGGGAATGTGCACCGGGGCAATGCCCGCCTGCTGATTGATTGTGGTCAATAGCGAGTCCGGATCGTAGAACGAAAGCAGCTTGGCGTAGGCGGAAACCATGGCGACGCTTTGGTCAAAGGTGTCAGGACCGCCGCCCGCATGGATTGTCAGCGTATTTTTGGCGCCCAACCCATCGAATTCGAATGTCGAAGTCATCAGAAGAACCTCTTTTCCGGGTGTCGTCTCGCAACACCTCACGCGCTTTCATTATCCGTCCTTGGGCAACCGTTTTCAAGATAGACACTTTTCTAAAAAGTGACCAGAAAAATATGCAATTTTGACAAAACTTGTTCTATAAAAAGAGTAATATAAAAATTAACGAAGACTTTGGAGGTGAATGTGGTGACGGATTATAAAGCGGCACACGAGGCCGCATTACGGGAGTTTCAGGCAGATATTGGGCATTTAAATGCCTTGGCCAACGCGAATCGGCAGAAATTATTGATGATTTTGGGGCAGTCCGAGGAAGCGCACGGCATCAAGGTCAATGATTTAGCAAAAGCGATCGGCTTGTCGCAGCCAGCCACGTCGCACCATCTCAAGACCTTGCATGACATTGGCATCGTGGGGTCTCACCAGGTGGGCAACGTTGTGTACTATTACTTGACGCTGGACGACACGATCGCTCGGCTTGAGCGCATCACGCAGGCGCTCAAGGCGCGGTCCTGCGAGAAGGCCTAGCGCGCTTGGGGTGGTCATTGACAGCCGGCAGTGGACGTGCGACACTAGCGTTAATATGACGACCGGAAGTTCAGTAGGTTGGCAGCGAACGTCTCAGAAAGTCGGCGGCTGATGGAAGCCGACCGTTGCTGCCAAGCGAATTACACCTTCGCGAAACGGTCTGCGGGTGATGACGTTATCCATTGTTGAGTGATGGCCTTGGCCATAACGTGGGTGGTACCGCGGATTATTCCGTCCCTGTTTGCAGATGCAAGCAGGGCTTTTTTTCGGTCCGAAAATACGAGGAGGATAGCCATGGAAGCAAATATTTTAGACGAACTCGCCTGGCGCGGGGCACTGAACCAGATGACGGACGAGGAGGGGCTGCGCAAGCTCACGACCGACAAGCACGTCGGCATCTACGTAGGCACGGATCCGACGGGCGACTCGCTGCACGTGGGGCACCTGATCCCATTCATGATGCTCAAGCGGTTCCAGCTGATGGGCCACAAGCCGGTGATCGTGATTGGCGGTGGGACCGGTTCGATCGGCGATCCCTCAGGCCGCAATTCCGAGCGCGTCCTGCAAACGATGGCGACGATCGATGAGAACAAGAAGAAGCTGACCGCCCAGATGGAGCGGCTGTTTGGCACGGACAACTTCCGCATCGTTGACAACTATTCCTGGCTCAGCAAACTGAGCCTGCTGGACTTTTTGCGCGACTACGGCAAGCTGTTCCCGGTCAACCAGATGCTGAATAAAGAGGTCGTCGCCAGCCGCCTCGAAAACGGGATCTCGTACACTGAATTTACTTACCAGATCCTGCAATCGATCGATTTTCTCAAGCTATACCAAACCGAGGACGTCCAGGTGCAGCTCGGCGGGGCGGACCAGTGGGGGAACATCACCGCGGGCATCGACCTGATCCACAAGGTCGAGGGGCCAGCGGCCAAGGTCTTTGGGCTGACCAACCCGCTGATGCTGAAGTCAGATGGGACCAAGTTCGGCAAGTCCGCCGGGGGGGCGGTATGGCTCGATCCGGAGAAGACCTCGCCGTACGAGTTCTATCAGTTCTGGTTTAATCAGGACGATAAGGACGTCGAGAAGTTCCTGAAGTTCTTCACCTTCCTAAGCAAAGAAGAGATCCAGGAGCTAGTTGAGGCCACGCACGCGCACCCGGAAAAGCGTGAGGCCCAGCGCCGCTTAGCCCAGGAAGTCACCAAGTTTGTGCACGGGCAAAAGGCCGTCGCGCAGGCGGAGGCCATCTCCGCGGCACTGTTTTCCGGGGACGTGCAGGATTTGACCGTCGAGGAGATCGAGCAGGGCTTCAAGCAGTTCCCGAGCAAGACGGCACCGGCGGCCGCAGAGAACATTGTCACCTGGCTGGTAGACACCACTGGCATTGAGCCGTCACGGCGCCAGGCCCGCGAGGACGTTCAAAACGGGGCGATCACCATTAACGGGGTCAAGCAGCGCGATCTGGCCTTCGTGGTCGATCCGCGCGCGCACTTTGACGGGGCGTTCACCATCGTTCGCCGCGGCAAGAAGAAGTACTTCCTGGTGCGGATCGCGCGTTAGGCCGTTGCCAAGGATCAGGCGCGCCGGGCGTGCTTTTAAGATGCTATACTGAAGAAAAAGGGGGAATCGGTATGGCATATTCCGTGATTGGCGCCACGTATCAGCATCAATCCCTAGCCGTGTTTTATTCCGGGCTGGACGGCCAGCAGCTGCTCAGCTTTACTGCTGCCTGCCGCGAGGCGCTGCGGCTACTTAACGCGGAGCTTGCCGCCTGTCCACTGCCCGACATTCGTGAACTGGCAGAGCAGGTGCTGGCGTTGGCTTTGAAGCAGCCCCTGGATCTGCACCAGCTCGCCGAGGCGACCGGCGATACCTTGTCTTTGAGCTGGTTTGCCGATGATCATTTCGTCATCGCGGTGATGGACCGCACCGAGGCGTTTCAGCTGCATCTGGAAGTCGTGCCGGTCCATGCCGAGAAAAAGTAGTCAATGAGAGTGAGCCCAGATTTCTCTAGGCGCGTTCTATAAAGCGCCGCCACGTAGACAAGCGCCTCTGCACCGCGATTCTAAAAACGAATCGCATTGCAGAGGCGCTTGTGCTTTGGGCCAATACCGCTTGATGGCGCAGCCTCTTTTGCTTGACGTGAAGTGACTCGCTTTGTTAACCACACTGTAACGCCTCTGTAACGTACGACTGATATGGTGGGTGCAGATCAAAAAGAGGAGTGTGTCCACATGAGGTTAGGGAAAGTTGCTGCAGTCTTGGGGGTTGCAGCGCTGATCGGGGTCTTCGGCATGGCCGGCGAACCAGTTAATGCCGCCCCGGCTGGCAGTGCCAGTCAGGCGACCGGTAGCCTGATCCAACAGTTGCAGGCCGCGCAAAACAAGGTGCTGAAGGCAGCCAACAACGCGTCGAACTTGGTTTCGCAAATCGACGACACGCAGGCCGCGATCGACCAGGCGCAAAGCAAGATCAGCGCCTACCAAAGTCAGATCACGAAGGCCAACGCCGAGGTCAAGAGCCGCAAAACGGTCCTGAAGCACCAGCTGGTCTCCTTGCAAAAGCAGATCGGTGATTCGGCGACCGGCAACGTCTACTTTGACTTTATGCTGAACGCCAAGGACCTCTCGGATCTGATCTCCCGGGGGTTCACCGTTAACAAACTGAATCAGGCCTCCCAAGAAGCGCTGCAGGCGGTTCAGGACGCGCAGGCCAAGGCCAAGGATCTGAAGGCCGAGCAGACCGCAAAGAAAGCCGAGCTGATCGCCAACAAGTCCAAGTTGACGGCGGCGAAGGCGGCATTTGACGCCACGGCAGCCAAGGCCAAGGCCGATGCGGCGGCATTGCAAAAGAAAATTGATGACAATAAGGCGCAGCTGACGCAGCTGGCCACCTCAAAGAACCAAGCAACCGCCAAGGCGGCCGCAGCGATCGTCGCAGACAACGCCAGCCGGCCGCAGGCAGCCCCGCGGCCAGTGGCGCTGGCGCACCAAGTTGCTGCTAGCACCGCGGTGGCACCAAGCCTTCACGGCGGTTCACTGGTTGGCAACGCGCTCGGGATGCGCGGTGTCCCTTACGCTTACGGCGGCAAGAGCGCCAGTGGCGTTGACTGCTCCGGCCTGGTTTACGTGGCCGGGCGCGCGGCTGGCATTCCCGCTTTGAGTTCTTACCACACGTCTCAGGCCTTGAGCACGATGGGGCGGTCCGTTTCCCTGGGCAGCCTTCAGCCCGGCGACCTGCTGTTCTGGGGCGGGGTCGGCTCTGCCTACCACGTGGCGATCTATGTTGGCGGCGGGCAGTACGTGCACGCACCAAAGCCGGGCGACGTTGTCCACACGGCCAGCGTTAACGGCTGGCGGCCTAACTTCGCGCGCCGCGTTTAGGCGCAAATTGATTATTCTCTTTTCAGCCCGTATGCAACTACGGGCTTTTTTTATGCAAAAAATGGTTACGGGATTGTCTTGCTTTAATCCGTAATCTGTGGGTGTACACCGCCCAAATGTGCGGGGATTGTTGCATTTGCCACAATGACATAAAACGCGGTGCGACCGACTTTGTTTGTTAACGTTGCTGTAACATCCCTGTAACGTGCGCTTGTTACACTCATCTACAGTTAATTCATTGAGGAGTGAATGTTTAATGAAAATTTCCAAAGCC
Organism: Lacticaseibacillus jixianensis; assembly: GCF_003946485.1. Taxonomy (GTDB): domain Bacteria; phylum Bacillota; class Bacilli; order Lactobacillales; family Lactobacillaceae; genus Lacticaseibacillus; species Lacticaseibacillus jixianensis. Next base: position 188,963 of record NZ_RHOJ01000001.1, read on the forward strand.
TTATCAGTGATCGCGGTGGCTGCACTGCTTAGTGCCGGCACCTTAAGTACCAGCACAACAGTTTCAGCTGATTCCGTCAGCGACGCGAAGAGCGCCGTTTCCAAGAACCAATCAGCCACGGCGACCCTCGTTGAGAAGTTGCAGGACGCCCAAAACAACGTGACGAAGATCAACAACCAGATCTCAGACACGATGATCTCCCTGCAGAAGACGCAGGCCAGCATCGATGCCACTCAGGCCAAGATCGCGGCCTATGCGGTTCAGATTGACAAGGCGACAGCCGAGGTCAAGACGCGCAAGACCGTTCTGAAAAAGCAACTCGTCTCCCTGCAAAAACAGGTCGGCGATTCGGTGACCGGCAACGTGTACATGGACTTCATGCTGAACGCCAAAGATCTCTCCGATTTGATTTCCCGCGGTTTTACCGTTAACAAACTGAACCAGGCCAGTCAAGAAGCACTGACGGCCGTTCAGCAGGCGAAGGCCAAGGTGGCCTCACTCAAGGCGGAGCAGGAAACCAAAAAGCAGCAGCTCACGGCGAACAAGGCTAAGCTGGTTGCCGACAAGAGCAAGCTTGAAACCATGAAGGCCAGCGCCACCAAGCAGGCCAAGGATCTGACGAGCCAGATCAACGCCAACAAAGCAAAGCTCACAGACCTGAAGAACAGCGTGTCCCAAGCCACGGCTGCCGCGGCTGCCGCGCTGGTCGCTCAGGCTAATGCTGCTAAGGCTGCCGCTGCGCCGGCCGCAACCAGCCATCGCGCTGCTAGTGCCGCTACTGCGAAGAGCACGGTCGTTCGCGTCAATAACAACACGCCGGCCCCAAGCGTTTCCTATGGTAATGGCAGCAAGTCCGGTTTCGTTGCCGCGGCCCTTGGCCAAATGGGCAAGCCGTACGTGTGGGCGGCTGCTGGGCCTTCCGCGTTTGACTGCTCCGGGCTGGTCGTTTACGCCGCTAAGCTCTCTGGTCTTGGCAGCCTGCCTCACCAGGCTTCACAGCTGCAACGCATCGGCAGCCCCGTTTCCTTGGGCAACCTGCAGCCAGGCGACCTGCTTTTCTGGGGTGCCCCAGCCTACCACGTCGCGATCTACATCGGCGGCGGTCAGTTTGTCCACGCGCCGAACCCGGGCCAGTCAGTCACCACGCAAAGTGTTGGTTCCTGGACCCCGACGAACGCACGCCGGATCTAAACCAGTAAACATTCACTCAAATTGGAGTCGGCCGCAGGGTCGGCTTTTTTCATGACCTAGTTTAAGGTAAAATGGGCTTATTCAATTGGCGCCAGTGCCGCTGCACCGCTAGACGTGGGGGGCTGGCGCCCACAAGGAGAACTGACGCATGCGGCACAAACTGATCGTGATCACCGGGGCGACGGGCACCGGGAAAACGACTGTCTCTTCCTATCTGACAAAGCAGTACGGGGTGGACCGCGTCATGACCCACACGACGCGGCCAAGGCGGCCTGGTGAAGTTGACGGGGTGGATTACTACTTCGAGACGCCTGCCAGCTTTGCCGCGAACCACTATATTGAGCACGTGACGTACGCCGGCTACGAGTACGGCAGCTCGCGCGAATCGTTGGCCCGGTCGTTTGCCAAGGCCGATTTTGCCAGCATTGTCCTTGATACCGCGGGGGCCATCACCTATGCCCGCGAGCTGGGAGACCAAATCGCGGTGCTGTATCTGACGATCGAGGACCCCACGATCCTCAAGCAGCGCCTGTTGGCCCGCGGGGATCCCGAGGCGATGGTGCAGCAACGGTTGGCTTCGGCGGAGTACAAGCGGGATCTGCAGCTGCCGGCCGCTTTGAAGCCGGTGGCAACGGTCATCAAGAATGACGATTGGCCCGCGGCCTGCAAGCAGATCGATGCGTTTATGGCGGCACTGCGCGGTGGCGCCATGGCTGATTGAATTGAAGCGGCCCGTGTGGTAGACTGACCTAAATCGTAATCAGTCCGATTAACCAAGGGAGGCTATCATGTCGCAAGCAACTATCGCCATCGAGAAAATGAAGCAAAGCGGGATGCGGGTCACTAAGCAGCGCCGCGCCTTGGTCGCTTATTTAGATCAAAGCGGTAAGTTCGTGCCGGTGACCCAGCTTGATTCCTATATGCGCGGGCAGTACCCAGGGCTGTCGCACGACACGATTTACCGCAACGTCAAGGCGTTTGAGCAGCTAGGGATCCTGGAAAGCGACGTGGAAAACGAGCAGGCGATCGTTAAGCTCCAGTGTGATTTCCAGCATCCTCACCACCACCACTTCATCTGCACCAATTGTCACCGCGTGCAGGAGGTCAAGATGTGTCCCCTTGGTTACTTCGAAAACCAGCTGCCAGGAGCGAAGATCGCTAGTCATAATTTTGAGCTATACGGGCTCTGCGCTGACTGCGCAAAAAAGCTCGGCAAATAACCGAATCCCGCCAGTGTGCGGGATTTTTTGTCAATAACGTCGCCTGCGCATTGCCACCCTGCAGTCTTTCGCCCAGCGCAATTTTGGGCGGCTTTCGGGATTCTTAACCGGCGAGCGGGCTAGTTTACGTTAGAATCAGAGTATCAACGCTTGGGCAAGGAGGACTTCACATGGCTTATCGAACGCCGCCGCTGCTGTCGCCAGCGGCCATCGTGTCACTGATCGTCTTGATCAGCGGCTATAATTGGATCAATAATGCCGTCGACCCGACGAGCACGCCGAAATCACCGGCGGCCCAAAGCTCACTGATTTCCAGTATCAAGGAGCAAAAGGCCAGCAGTGCCACTTCAGCCAGCACCCCTAGTCGGCCGGCTTCATCGAGCAGTAGTGCGGCGTCAAGCCAATCGGCGCCTGCGGCATCGTCTTCCAGTGCGACCACGCAGGACAAGGCGGCAACGTCGGAGAGCCGCACGAGCGCTTCGGGCAACGAGACTGCTAAGGACAGTCCGCACGCCAGCAGCAGTAGCAGTGTGACCAGCGCTAGCGCCAGCTCAAGTACGACTAGCAGTGCGGATGCAGACGCCGCGAATGATGGTGCTGCGACCGCACCGGCGGGGAGGTGACCGCATGCTAACGGCATTAGACATTCTCAACCGACTGCTTGGGTACTTCAACATCCAAGATAAGGCCAAGGGTAAGGCGTTTACGGTCGTGGCCGGGCTCGCCAATTTTTACATCCTGTACCTCGCCATTTCGTGCCTGCGCTATCAGGGGTATCGGCTGCGCGGCGCCTTGTTTTTGCTCCTGTTCTTCGTGTTTCTGTACTTCATCGTCTTGAACGCGGTCTATTACTACACGGACAAGACCGTGCCGTTTGATCTTTCACCCAAGGTGGAGCGCCTGCTTGGCGGCAACCAGGAGCACCTGAAGGCCGCAGAACGAGCACTGACGGCGGGGCCGCAGACCGGGGCGGCCAGCGGCGTGTTTGCCGATCAGCAGCTGCTGCCCACGACGGTGATCACGAGCCCGGCGCAGCAGGCGGCGCTCGATCAGCTGGTGCGCCAGCTGGTCGCGACCGGGGTGATGAGCTTGAATTACCAAGGACTAGACGAGCGGGCGGTACTGCACGTCGCACGCCAGACCCACGCGCCAGTGGCGGCCATGGGCGCGCCCGTGGAGCTGCCCTACTTTCGGCTGAGCGAAGAGCAAGGCCGATTGCTCGTGTACGGCGGCTTAAATGCCCTCAAGCCGCTGGCACTTGGGGAGATCACGCGGGTCGGGCTGATGCCGGTCAAGGCCGCCCAAAAGGACTACCGGCTAGCGGCCGCCCATGTCCTGATTCAGGGTGGTGAGAGCAAACGGCCGGGCCGTGCCGGGCTTTTGACCGAACACCAGCCATACACACTGCGGGTCCAAATCGCTTACACCCCGCGGGAAAATGTGACATCCAAATAACTAAATTTGCGTCGAACCAAATATCTGGTAGAATTATTTTATGGATATGATAATTCTCGTCCCTGGCCCGGCGCTTTTGTTTACCCGGAAACGTTCGTTATTGCTCGCTGACCGGGGTCCGTGGCCGCCCGGAAGAAAACGCATTTTGGGTTCGTAAAGTGTTGGCCAGTAAGGATTTTCACTCCACCCGCGAGTCAAGACAGGCGATTTGCAAGCGCATTTTCTTGCATCTGCCCTGCCGGACGCGGTAATCTAGACGCAAGCAGTGCGCACCTAATTGATTTGCGTAAAGGGGGAATTGCGATGTCAATGATCGAATTTCACGACGTCGAGAAATACTATGGAAAGTTTCACGCCTTAAAAAACATCAACCTGACGATCGATCGTGGTGAAGTCGTGACCATCATCGGGCCTTCGGGGTCAGGTAAGAGCACCTTACTCCGAACGATTAACGGCTTGGAACGTATCACGTCCGGTCAGTTGATCGTCAACGATTTTGATCTTGCGGATAAAAAGACCGATATGAACCGCATTCGCAAGAACGTCGGCATGGTCTTTCAGCACTTCAATCTCTACGCAAACAAAACGGTGCTCGAAAACATCACGCTTGGCCCAACGCTGGTGCTGAAGGCCGATAAAGAGAAGGCCAAGAAGGAAGCCATGGACTTGCTCGACATGGTCGGCCTGGCCGACCAGGCGCCCAAGCTGCCGGCCGCGCTTTCTGGTGGGCAAAAGCAGCGCGTGGCCATCGCCCGGTCTTTGGCGATGAATCCGCGGGCCATTTTGTTCGATGAGCCGACGTCTGCGCTGGATCCGGAAATGATCGGCGACGTGCTCGACGTCATGCAAAAAATCGCCAAGCAGGGCATGACCATGGTCGTGGTCACTCACGAAATGGGCTTTGCCAAGCGGGTTGGCGATCGCATCGTCTTTATGGCGGATGGGCAGATCCTCGAGGATTCAAAGGACGTTACCGGTTTCTTCGATCACCCAAAGGAGCCGCGGGCGCAGGAATTCATCAGCAAGATCTTGAACCACTAGGAGGGAAGACTATGGCTAAACGAATTCGTCAGTTTGGCGTCTTACTCGCAGGTCTGACCTTGCTGCTGCTGATCAGCGCGTGCGGCAAGCCGGTGGCCGATAGCGATGCCCTTGCCCGCGCGCAGCAGACCGGCAAAATCGTCTGGGGCGTGAAGGCCGACACTAGGCTTTTCGGCTTGATGAACACCAAGACCGGCAAAATCGAAGGCTTTGAGGTCGACATGGCCAAGGCGCTGACCAAGCAGATCTTGGGTCAAAGCGGCAAGGCGGAGCTGACTCAGATCACCTCCGACACGCGGGTGCCGATGCTGAAGGCCGGCAACGTGGACGCCGTGATCGGCACGATGTCCATCACGCCTGACCGGCAGAAAGTGCTGAATTTTTCCAAGAGCTACTTCAGCGCCGGCCAGTCGCTGCTGGTGCCCAAGGGCAGCAAGATCCATTCCGTTAAGGACCTGAAGCAGGGCACTTCGGTGATTGGGGTCCAAGGCTCTAATTCCGTTGACAACATTAAAAAAGCGGCCCCGGCGGCGCGGGTGCTGCAGCTTGCCGACTATTCGCAGGCGTTCACCGCGCTCAAGTCGCATCAGGGCGACGCGTTGACCACCGACAATGGCATCCTGTACGGGATGTCTCAGCAGGACCCCAGCTACGTCGTGGTGGGCGGCACTTTTACCACTGAGCCGTACGGGATCGCGATGAACAAGGGGCAGGATCGCCTGACCAAGGCGATGAACAAGGCCTTAGATCAGCTGGATAAAAATGGGACCTACGAGCGGCTGCTGAAGAAATGGTTCAGTGACGTGCCTGGCTTTGATGTGAAGGAGGTGCACCCATGATCAACATTTTCACCACTAACTTTGGCCCGCTGATTTCTGGGCTGGGCTACACGCTGCTATCTTCAATCATTGCGCTGGTGGCCAGTTTGATCATCGGCACCGTCTTCGCGCTGCTGGAGATCTCCCACAAAAAATGGGTGCGCGTGATCGGCAAGGCCTACGTGGAGTTCATTCGCAACATTCCGCTGCTGGTCATCACGATGGCATTTTACGTGATCGTCCCGCAGTTCATCGTGCAGATGGACGGCTTCACCGCCGGCACCATCGGGCTGACGATTTACACCTCGGCCTTCATTGCTGAAACGGTGCGGGCCGGCATCGGGGCGGTACCTGTCGGCCAGATGGAAGGGGCCCGCAGCAACGGGCTCACTTACACGCAGGCCATGGTGCAGATCGTTTTTCCCCAGGCCATCAAGATCGTGGTGCCATCGCTAGGGAACCAGTTCATCAACCTGGTCAAAAATTCCAGTGTGCTGGCCTTCGTCGCCGGCTTTGACCTGATGTACCAGGGCAAGCTGATCGCGGCGGCCACCTTCAACACCTTTGACACCTACCTCGTGGTCGGGGTCTTGTACCTGGTGGTCACGATGCCGATGTCGTACGCGATGCGGTACCTTGAAAAACACTGGTCACGGGCCTAGAAGGGAGGACGAACGCATATGCAAAACTTTATTGATGCTTATTCTGCGGTTAACCTGTCCTACCTCCTGCGCGGCCTGTGGGTCACCGTCGAGGTGTCGGTGGTCTCGATCTTTTTCAGCTTTATCATCGGGACGCTGCTTGGGGTGGCGCGGTACGTGAAGATCAAGTACTTTAGCGCGATCGTCGGGTTCATCATTGATCTGATCCGGAACTTACCGCTGCTGTTGATCTTGTTTTTCACTTACTTTGCCCTGCCTAACATCGGTATCCGGCTGTCCGTGGTGCCCGCGTCGATCATTGCCATGACGGTCTTTGAATCGGCCATGCTGGCGGAGATCATCCGCTCGGGGATCGGCGCCGTGCCGATCGGGCAGATGGAGGCGGCCCGCAGCAACGGGATGACCTATTCGCAGGCGATGCTGCAGATCATCTTGCCGCAAGCCTTTAAGAAAATGATCCCGCCGCTGGTGTCGCAGTTCATTTCGCTGGTGAAGGACACCAGTCTGGCGACCATCATTCTGCTGCCGGAGCTGACGCAGCACGCGCAGATCATCTACGGGCAAAACGTCAACTACACGATCCCGATGTTCGTGGCCCTGGCGCTTTTGTACTTCATCGTTAACTACGCGCTGTCGGTGGGCTCGCACGTCATTGATCGCAAGCTGAACTGACCAAGTGAATGAGTCCTGAGCAACGTCGCCTTCTCATGAAGGCGGCGTTTTAATGTGGAGCAAATGAAATTCAAATGTCAATGTTTTCACTTAAAAATGTATGCGCTATACTTGCCCCAATGTGAGCAAGGAGGTAAACAATGACAGAAGAGTTTAATCAGCGCAAAGCCAACCAGCAGGTCAGACTGCTGCACCAAGCCATTTACGCTGGCTTTAGTGAAATCGAGAATATGTCACTTTGGCACGAGACGCGCACGGATCACCGGGCGCTGCCGCCGGCCGATGCCAACTGGCAGCCCGTCAAAGTCGGTGACCAGTGGTCCGGCCGCGACGATTACTACTGGCTGCGCTTCAAGGTGCAGGTCCACGCCAGCAAGGAAAGCAGCACAGTCTTGCGCCTTGATCTTGGACGCACCGGTGAAGGAAACAACTCCGGCTTTGAGGGCCTGCTGTTTGTTGACGGCAAGCCGCGCCAGGCGGTCGACAGTAACCACGAGGAGGTCTTTCTCGGCCCAGAATACGACGGGCAGACGGTTGATCTTCAGCTGATGATGTGGACCGGCCTTGAAGGCGGCGGGCCAAAAAAGATCCAGCATTACACCTTTACGACCGCCAGCCGCGGCCCAGAGCGGCGGACGGTGCGGCTGGCCTACCGGTACCTGAGCAACATCGTCAACTTGATCCCGGAGCTCAGTGAGGATAACCCGCTGCGGTACAGTTACATTCGATTGGTCAAGCGCGCCTTTAACGGCTTCTTCTGGGCCACGGCGACTCCGGCGGCGACGGCCACAGCGGCAGTCAACGCGCTGGCCTTGATCAAGGCCTTCATTGCGCGGCACCAAAACGAGAAGCTCAACTTTTCGATCGACGCCATCGGCCAGACCCACATCGATGTCGCCTGGCTGTGGACGTACCGCCACACGCGGGAAAAGGCCCGGCGCTCGTTTGCCACTGCGCTGCGGCTGATGGACCGCTACCCGGACTTTAAGTTCTTCTATTCGACGCCCCAGGTCCACAAGTTCATTGAGCAAGACGATCCGGCGATGTTCAAGCAGATCCAGGCCCGGGCGGCGGAAGGCCGCTGGGAGCCGGACGGCGGCACCTGGTTGGAGCCGGATACCAACCTGCCAAGCGGCGAGGCACTGGTCAGACAGTTTCTGTATGGGACCCGCTATTTTGAGGAGAAGTTCCACCACAAGCAGACCGTCATGTGGCTGCCGGACGTGTTTGGCTACTCCTACGCGCTGCCGCAGATCATGCGCGGCTTTGGCATCGACCGCTTCGTGACCATCAAGATTTCCTGGAACGACACCAACCGGATGCCACACGATCTCTTCATGTGGACGGGGCTGGACGGCAGCCGGGTGTTGACGCAGTTTTTGACCACCGTGGAGCGGACCGAGGATTACTCGCAGGCCAAGGTGTGGAACTACACGTATAACGGTGAGATCTCGCCGCACGTCGCGTTAGGCTCCTACCACGAGTTCAAGGACAAGGACAAGTCCAACGTGCTCTTGATGCCTTATGGCTTCGGCGATGGCGGCGGCGGCCCCACCAAGGAAATGATCGAGAACCTGCACGTGATCGATGAGCTGCCAGGCCTGCCTCACGCCAAAAACAAGACGGTGGCGGACTTCTTCAAGGACCTTGATGAAACCGTCAAGGCCAATCAGGAGCCCCTGCCCGAGTGGAACGGAGAGCTCTACCTGGAGTTCCACCGGGGGACCTATACTTCCCAGGCCAGAACGAAGCGGCACAACCGGAAGCTGGAGCTGGCGCTGCGGCGCGCTGAGATCCTGGCGACCACGGCTTACGTTGAACACGGGACCCCTTACCCCAAGGCTGCCTTCGACCGCGCGTGGGAGATCCTGCTGCGCAATTAGTTCCATGATGTACTGCCAGGCTCGGCCATTGGCGAGGCTTACGAGGACGCCGACAAGCTTTACGCCGAGGCGTTCTCCTTGCTCGCTAAGGTCGCCGCGGACCGCACCAACCAGCAGCCGGGCGTCGAGCTGAGCAATCCGCTGCTGAGTGAGAAGACGCAGGCATTTGTTCCGGAAAAGCGGGCCGGGGTCTTTACGACGCCTGCCGGTGATAAGGTGAATGCGCAGCGGCTGGGGGCGGGTTATCTCCTGCCTGATGTGACCGTGCCCGCGTTTGGGACCACGGCGCTGACCTTCACGCCCAGCCAGACGCCAGCACCGGTGCCGCAGCCGTGCGAAGCAAATGCGATCGAGACCCCGCATTACAAGATCGCCTGGAACGCTGCCGGCCAGCTGACTTCCGTGTACGACAAGGATAACCAGCGCGAAGCCATTCGGCCGGGTGGTCTGGGCAACGTGCTGACGATCTACGAGGATCGGCCAACTGCCTTTTCTAATTGGAATATTGACGCCGATTATCCGGATAAGTCGCGGGTCCTGGCGGCCGAATCGATCACGACCTACCAGGAAGCGGCCGGCTATCGGGTGGTCTTCAAGTATCGCTTTGATCAGTCGACCATCACCCAGACGCTGATTGCCGCCAACGCGGCGCGGCGGCTGGACTTCAAGACGACGGCGGACTGGCACCAGCACGAGCTGCTGCTGCGGACCAATTTTGATCTGAACGTGCTGACCGACCAGGCCACGTATGATATTCAGTTTGGCAACATTCAGCGGTCAGTGGCTCGCAATACCTCGTGGGAGCAGGCGAAGTTTGAAGTGGTCGGGCACCAGTGGGCCGAAATGGCGCAGCGCAACTTCGGGGTCGCCTTGCTGAACGACTGCAAGTACGGCTATGCCGCCACTGCCCGCGGGTTGTCGCTGTCTTTGATCAAGTGCGGCGTCTACCCAGACACCGACGCGGACCAGGGACTGCACGAATTCACGTACAGCTTGCTGCCCCACCGCGGTGACTTCATCGAAGGCCAGGTCGCTGAGGAAGCCGCCGCCTTGAACGATCCGGTGGTCGTCCGGCAAAACACGGCCAGTGGCCTTAAGCCGCTGTTCACGTTTAGCGGCGCCGAGGCGGTCCAGGTTGATGCCATCAAGCTGAGCGAGGACGGGGATGCCGTCATCGTGCGCGTGCACAACAACACGCCAGGGGACACGCAACTGGCCGTCACCCCGACCTTTGACTACGCGTCAGCCGCCCGAGTGGCACTGGATGAGTCCGTTAAGCAGCCGCTGAGCGCTGAAGCTGATGGGTCCTTTGCCTTGGCCTTGAAGCCGTACGAGATTGTCACCGTGGCGTTCAAGCAGGTTTAACCCGCATCTCTCATCTTTTCTTCATGCTGAGGGTTGACACTTAGCAGATTTTAATCTAAGATGACACTCAACAAAGACGAAGAGTAGCAGAGTAACTGAGTCAGCCATGTCAGTGAGCCGCGGCGAGTGGAAAGCGGTGATGGTCAATCAGCGAAAGTAGGCTATGAGTTGGTGCCGCGACTGCGGAAGTGGCACCTGGGATTGCGCCCATTACAGCAATGGCATATCGCCGGGCAACCGGCCGTACGCTCCGAGGTCTAGTTGGCGACAACTAGGCGAATTAAGGTGGTAACGCGCGCAGACGCCCTTAGCAGATCATTTGCTAGGGGCGCTTTTTTTGCACGGTGCGCAGGGTCGACGCCCTTAGCCCGACGGCTAGCCTAGCTCAGCGCATTGCCGGCGTTTTTTGCCGGCGAGGTGCTGAGCGTAGCTAGACGCTCGGGCGTTGTCGACCCAGAGACCAAGTATGCACGGTGCGCAGACTTGGCGCACTTAGGCCGATGGTTAGCCTAGGCTGCGGCTTTGCCCGCGCAGCGGGTGAAGGCGTGGCCGTAGCTAAGCACGCGGCCGTTGCCAAGTCGGAGCCCAAGTCCGCACGGTGCCTCTGCCCGGCTCACTTCGTCTACTCACCACTGTTTCGCTCTGCATCCGCGCAACTCAGGAGGGATCCCCATGAAAGAATCAACTGCTAAGCTGACCAAGCGTCAGTACATCACGTTAGGCTCCATGCTGTTTGGCCTGTTCTTCGGCGCCGGCAACCTGATTTTCCCGATCCATCTGGGCCAGCTTGCCGGGGGCAACTGGGTGCCGGCCACGCTGGGCTTTCTACTGTCGGCGGTGCTGCTGCCGCTGCTGGCGATCCTGGCGATCTCGATGACCGAATCAGATTCGATGTTTCACCTGGCCCGGCCAGTCGGACGCGGGTTTGCGCTATTTTTCCTGATCGCGACCCACGCCAGTCTCGGGCTGTTGATCGCCACGCCGCGCACGGCGACGGTCGCGTTTGAGATGGCCGTCCAGCCGTTCGTTGGCAAGGGGAATAGCCGCTGGTGGCTGCTGGGTTTCACGGCGGTATACTTTGCAGCGGCGTACTTGTTTCCCGCAAGCCGTCGAAGATGACGGACTATGTGGGTAAAGTGCTGAACCCGCTGTTGCTGCTTCTGCTGGCCAGCGCCTTTATCACCGCGTTTTTGATCAAAGGCGACGGGCCGACGCTGCTGCACGCGACGCACGTCACCGCTGCTGGCAGCAGTCTGACCAATGGGTTCCTCCAGGGTTACAACACGATGGACGCGCTGGCCGGGTTGGGCTTTGGCGTCACGATCGTTGCGGCACTGGGCTTCTTCGGGGTTAGCCGGCCGCTTCAACGCTCGCGGGATGTAGCAAAAGTCGGCGTACTTGCGATGGGGCTGGAGGCCGTCATCTATGCGCTATTGATCGCGCTTGGCGTGCTTTCGCTAAACTTTACGGCGCGAGCTGCGAACGGTGGGCCAGCCTTTACCGCGATCATGACGCACTATACGGGCCTGATCGGGACCGGGCTGCTTGCGGCCATGACGCTGCTAGCCTGCCTGACCTCGGCCATCGGGCTGGTGACTTCGCTGTCGCAGGACCTCGGCCGGCGGTTTCCGGCGGTCGGGTTCAAGCGGTTTTTGCCACTGACCTGCTTGGGGTCGTTTATCATTGCGAACTTTGGGCTCAACGATATCATCACCCTGTCCACGCCGGTCCTGATGTTGCTCTACCCGCTGGCCATCGCGCTGATCGTGCTCGGCATCTTGCATCCGGTCATCGGTAAGAATCCGCTCATCTACAAAACGACGGTCCTCATGACCTTGATCCCAGCGGTGCTGGATGCGTTGCACGCACTTTATGCGGCCTTTCCAGCGCTTTCGCTGCTCAAGGGTATCGACGCCTTTGCCAATGCTTACATTCCCCTGTTCAGCATCTCAATGGACTTCTTGCCATTCATGCTGATTGGCCTGATTGGCGGTACGCTGGCAGCCAAGCTTTCCGGCCGGCCACTGCGAGATCAGTCCTACGAGACGTTCGGCAGCGAAGATTAGGCTTCATGGCTTCCTCCCCAAAGCGCAAAACGCCCAGTGAAGGTATTTGCCTTCCTGGCCGATTGGATAAAAAAACTGACCCGCCGAAACGAGTCAGTTGTGATGTTAGTCTTCTTCAACCAGGTACTGCCGCAGCTTGCCCGCCTGGATCGGGTTGACCGTAGTTTTGACCTTGGTGCCCGCATCGACGTACTCAGTGTTGATCACGCCGGTTTCGCGGTTAATGAAATCCACCAGCTGGCCTTTGTCAAACGGGATGAGGTAGGTGTGCACGGCTGAATCTGAGAAGATCCGCGCCGTGATCATCTGCACCAGCTTGTCCAAAGACGCGGGGTCCTTGGCCGAGTAGATCAGCGTGTTGGCGTTTTCTTCTGGGAACCGGGTGCCAGGGCGCAGGTCAGCCTTGTTGTAGGCTTCGATCATCGGGATATTCTCGATGCCGATGCTTTTCAGGGTATCGACTGTGACCTTCATCATTTCCGGGTAGTGCTCGTCGTGGTAGTCGACGACCTGGATCAGGAGGTCGGCGTTGGCCGCTTCGGCCAGCGTCGCCTTGAACGAGTCGATCAGGTTGTGGGGCAGCTTGGAAACAAAGCCGACCGTGTCGGACAGCAGAAATTTGCGGTTGTCCTTCAGGCTGATCTGACGCACCGAAGTGTCCAGGGTGGCAAACAGCATGTCCTTTTCAAACACCTGTTTGTCGGTGCCGCGGTCGGTGTAGCGCTCCAGCAGCCCATTCATGGTCGTGGACTTGCCGGCGTTGGTGTAGCCGACTAGGGCCACGACGGGCAGCTTGTTCTCCTTGCGCTGGGCACGGCGGACTTCCTCGCCAACGTCGGCGTCTTTCAGTTCGCGGCGCAGGCGGGCGATGCGTTTGTTCAGCACCCGCTTGTCCATTTCCAGCTTGGTTTCACCGGCACCACGGTTGGCCAGGCCGCCGGCACCACCGCCGCCTTGCTGGTCCAGCTTGTTGGCTGAGGGGTGCAGGCGCGGCAGGGCGTACTGCAGTTGTGCGATTTCGACTTGCGCTTGGGCGGTTTTGCTGGCCGCGCGGGAAGCAAAAATATCCAAGATCAGCTGCGTGCGGTCAACGACGTGCAACTTCATTTCCTTTTCCAAGTTGCGCAGCTGGGACGGGGATAGTTCATCGTTGATCACGACAGTGGTGGCGTCATTGGCGCGGGCGAGCTCGGCCACCTCATCGACCTTACCGGAGCCAAAGTACGTCGCGCCGGTGGGCCGATCAAGATTCTGCCGGGTTTCGCCGACCACGTCGTAGTGGCGGGCCAGGGCGAGTTCCTTGAGTTCCTGCATTGAGTAGTCGAAGTTCTCTTGCATCCGGGAGATCCCGGCAATAATTACTTTTTCTGGTATTTCTTGCATATATCCTCCATAAGCGCTGGTTGCAAGCTCAAAAAAAGGGAAGCCACGAAGCTTCCCAGACGTGTGAGACCGGCTTGCAAGCAGCGCAAAAATCGTTAGTCATCGGTCGGCGTTGCTTTCTTTACGCGCATCGCAAGTCGGCTCCTTTCCTGATAGATGTGTTCAGTCTACCACGAATGCTCAGCTGCGGCCAATCATGCCTGGCGCTGGCTGGCGACGCCGAGGTGACCAACGGGGTCCGCCGGTTTGGTCACGACCTGCACTTTGCCGGTGATGACCTGAAGCTTCAGGGGCAGATCAACGCTGGGGTCCCCGTCGATGCGGCTGCTCAGCTTGGCCGTGGGGCTTTCAACGGTCAACCGGTCGGTCGCAAAGTAGGTCATCCCCGGCAGCTTGGCGAAGTTGCCCGTGAGAAAGTAAGGGATCATGAGCAGCACCCGGCCCAGGGTCGGCCGCGGGGCCACAAACACGTGCAGCAGCCCGTCGTCTGGCTTGGCCTGCGGCAGAAAATTGCGAAAGCCGCCGACGGAATTGGTCATGGTGACCAGCAAAAAGCTGGTTTCCTGCTGCCAGGTTTGCTGGGCGCTGGTGAGCTTCAGCGGCCAGTGCTGCTTGCCGCTGAGGGACCGCAACCCGCGGGTCAAATAGACCAGCGGTCCGAAGCGCTGCTTATCTTCCTGGGAGACGGAGACCGCCGCGTTGGCCAGCACCCCAAGCGTCAGTGTCGAGATCATGACGTGATCGTTGACGATGCCGATATCGAGCGGCGAAGGCGTGCCTTCGAGCAGATTCAACAGCGCCAAATCTGGCATCAGGGGAATGCGCAGCACGCGGGCCAGGTTGTTCACGGTACCTTGCGGGATGATGCCGAGGTGCGGCGGCTGCCGGCGCTTGATCAGGCCGGCGGCGACCTGGTTGATCGTGCCATCGCCGCCGATCGCGACCACGACGTCGCTTTGCGCATGGTAGGCGAGCGCTGTGGCATCGCCCGGCGCTTTAGTTGGCACGAGAATGGCGGTGCTGCCGGCGGCTTGGATCCGGCTACCGATGTGCTGCGCCACGGCGGTGCCGCCCTTGCGTCCTGCTTGGGGATTGTAGATCAACGTGTAAGTTGTCATGAAAGCATCCCTCCCATGGCTCTAGTGTAACACGCAAGGGGGCAAGCCGTTTGGGATGCGTGGCCGGCTTGGGTGCGCGCATACTAGAGTAAAAGGGGGGATCGGGATGTTTCACACCACAGTGATTGTTGCTTGTGCCCTCACACTGGGGGCAGTTGTTGCCGTTTCACTGGTTCGGCAAGGGACCAACGTGCCCTTGCCTCAGCCGGCGCGCCGGGGCCGCTAAGCATTCAGCAACGGTGCCGCACCCAATGCGGTGATTGATGCAATCAAAATGGCCCTGCCACCTGCGGATCACCGCGGCGGCAGGGCCAGTCTTTGTTTTACTCTTCTAAGGTGATCCCGTGGCGCCCGTTGCGCGTGGCGCTGAGCGTGACGGCAACCATGATGACGTCAACGATCACGATGACGCCCCACTTGAGCCAAACCGGCGAACTAGCCAAAATGCTGGTCGCTAGGCCGTAGCTGACGAGGATGATCAGCGCGGCGTCCATCACCACGGTGAGAATGTTCCAGGTCAGCGGCTTAAACGCGTTGCCGCTTTGCTGCCGCTTGGCGATCCAGGGCATCATGAAGCCCAAAACGATCATGCCGATCGGCACGATGATGTTCATGGTCAGCTGCAGGGCGAAGGTGTCCGCCGTTGCGTCCGTTGGGAAAAAGCCAAGCAGCGCGAGCAGGGCGGTAATGCCGAGCATCCAGCCGCCGACGAAAATGCCCACGTGGCGGTTTTTCAGGTAGGTGTAGCTCGGCTTCGGGAAGCGTTCCGGGTGCAGGCGCACCATCAGGTAGGCCCAGAACAGGAAGCAAGTTGACGCCGGGGAGACGATCCCGTTCAGGTTCAGCAGCCAGTTGAAGATATCGTTGATCCGCGGCAGCAGGCCGCCCAGCGCCATAATCAACGCGCACAGGATGGTGGTCATCCAGTAGCCGTTGATCGGCAAGCCGTCGCTGTTCTTCTTCGTCAGCTGGCGCGGCATGAAGCGCTTGGCCACGTCGGACAGGAACACGCGGGTCGAGGCGTCCAGAATGACCGCCAGTTGGGCCAGCATGTAGATGCCTTGCACGCCGGCAAAGAGGTACATCAGGCTCTTGCCCATGCCGAACTGCTCGCCGATGCGCAGGAATGCGTAGTAGGAGCCGTTCATTTTCAGGTCATTCGGCAGGTGGTGGGCATTGAAGTAGACGCCCAGCGAGAACGTACCCAGCAGGGTCAGGAACATCGTCATGATGGCGATCATTTTGAGCGCCTTCGGGAAGTCCTTGGCCGGGTGCTTCATGTCCGCGGTATACGGCGCCGCCAGTTCCGAGCCGTTCATCGCAAAGACGAACAGACCGAACGTGGACAGGAAGCCGAGCGAGAAGAAGTCCTTTGGTAAAAAGGCTTTGAAGTTGAACGGGTGAGTGGCGATCGGATTGCCCTTGGCCAGGCCCACGAAGGTCATGACGACAAACAGCACGGTCATGATGAACATCGCGCCCCCGCCGATGGTGGACATCACCTCCAGCGACTTGTTCTTGAACAGGTGCTGGATCCAGATGAAGACCACGAAAATGACGGCGGTGGTGATCCCGAACCAGGCGTTGCCCAGGTGGGTTTGAATGTCGCCGTTACCAGTGATGATCCAGCCCAGGGAGATCACGACCGAGTTGGCCACGTCCACGACGTACGGCAGGCCGGTGATCCAGTAGAACCAGGCGGCGTAGTAACCGACGGTGTCGCCGTTGGTCTCACGCATCCACGAGGTGATGCCGCCGCCGCGCTCGGCGAAGGTCGAGCCCATGTGCGCGACGATCAAGTTATAAGGAAGCACGTACAGGAAGGTCATCAGCACCCATGAGGTGACGGCGACCAGGCCTTGGTTCTGAAAGTTATAAATAATATCATCAAAGCCGATGACGGTAACGAAATCCATGAGGCCGACGATGACCCACGGAATATAATCCTTCTTTTCTTGCGTATCCATTTTATCCTCCAAGTGTGATCAGTGATCAATCAGCACTTGGCAGACCGGGTGCTTTGTTTCGCCACATACTGCTCCTCCAAATCGGGTCGATTAAGTCTTAACCATTTTACCCTATCTTGGTTTTCAGTAAACAACTATTTTTATTCATCCGGGTAAAGTTCGGGATCGCTTGGCCTGAGTCGTTTGCCGCGCTGAAAAGGGCCGCAATTCATGACCGCAGAATTGAAAGGCAGGTGGTGTGCAGGAAGGGGCGAATCAATCATCGGGGGGCGGGCCCTCCTTGATCTAAAAAGCGCTGCGACAAGGTCGCAGCGCTCAGTCTAGATTTAGCCCAGGTAGCTGTCAGTGATGCTCAACTCGCAGTCACCCCTTTGCGGCCATTGCGGGTGATCAGCAGGACTAAGCCCACCGCCAGAAGGTCGGCGGCGATGACCAAGGCCAGTTTCGGCAGGGCGGCGAGGCCGGCGAACAGCCGCACGTCGATCCCGTAGCTGACCGCAGCCACGGCGGCAATGGCCAACAGTACGGTGATGATCTGCCAGCCGCGCACGCCGAATGCGGTGCCGCGGCGCTGTTGGCGCTTGGCGAGCCATGGCATCAGAAAGCCCAGAATGATCATGCCGGCGGGCACCGCAAAGTTCAACGTCAGCATGGTGATGAAGGTTTTCGGATCCGAGTCTGTCGGGAAAAAGCCCATGACGGCCAGGATGAAGGTCACGCCGAACATCCACAACCCGACCAGAAAGCCCAGCTTATCGGATTTGATGTAGGTGTACTCAGGGGTCTTAAACTGGTCGGCGTGGCGGCGCAGCATCATGAAGGCCCAGAACAGAAAACAGGTGGCAAACGGGGACACGATCCCGTTTAGGTCCAGCAGCCAGTTGAAGATGTCGTTGATCTTTGGCAACAGGCCGCCAAGCGCCATGATGACGCCACAAATTGCGGTGGTCGGCCAGTAGCCGTTGATCGGCAGGCCGTCGCTATTTTTCTTGGTCAGTTGCTTGGGCAAAAAGCGCTTGTTCACGTCCGCCAAGAAAATCCGCGTTGAGCCGTCCAGCAGGATCGCGAGCTGAGCCAAATCGTACAGTAGCTGGGTGACAGTGAAGGTGTACAGCAGCGTGTTGCCCAGGCCAAACTGGTGGCCGATCAGCTGAAAGGCGTAGTAATTACCGTTCATTTTCAGGTCGTTCGGCAGATGATGGGCGTTGAAGTAAACGCCTAAGCTGAAGGTCCCAAATAAGGTCAGGAACATGGTCATGATGGCGATCATCTTCAGCGATTTAGGAAAGTCGCGGCTTGGGTGCTTCATGTTGCCGGTGTACGGCGCTGCCATTTCAGAGCCGTTCATCGCGAAGACGAACAGACCAAAGGTGGACAGAAAGCGGAAGGACCAGAAATGTTTGGGCATGAACGCCTGCAGGTTGAAGGGGTGAGTGGCGATGGGCCGACCCTGCTTCAGGCCCACAAAGGTCATGATGACAAACATGACCGTCATCCCAAACATCGCGATCCCGCCGATCGTGGACATGATTTCCAAACTCTTATTTTTAAATAAGTGCTCAAGCCAGATGAAGACGACGAAGACGAACGCAGAGAGGATGCCGAACCAGGCGTTGCCCATGTGCGATTGAATGTTGCCGTCGCCGTTAAGGATCCAGCCGGCGGAAATGATGACCGAATTGGCCACGTCGACCACGTAAGGCAGCTCGGTGATCCAGTAGAACCAGCCGGCAAAGTAGCCGACCGTGTCCCCGTTGGTCCGCCGCATCCAGGAGGTGATCCCGCCGCCTTCGTCAGCAAAGGTCGAACCCATGTGCGCGACGATCAGATTGTACGGGATCACGTAGAAGAACGTCATCAGGACCCAAGTGAACAGGGCGACTAAGCCCTGGTTGCGGAAGTTATAGATAATATCGTCGAACCCAATGACGGTGACGAAGTCCATCAGCGCGATGATAAACCACGGAATGTAATGATTTTTCTCGTTTAACTCGTTATTCATTTAACTACTCCTCAGTTGTCAGCAATTAGCGACAAGCTGAGGGCCGGGTGCTTTGTTGTGGGTCATGACTGCGCTCCTTTGTGCTGCACAGCCGGTTCGGTTGCACGGTAAACTTATGACACTATTGATTAATTTTAGCGAATTTAGCGGTGACGTCCAGGCAACTTTCAGAAAAAGGTTGAAAAAGCCTTAAGCAACTTACAGACTTGTTAGCAATAACTGCGTAAACGTAAGGTCAAACGGGCAAATAATACGTTAGGATATTGGTATGGACAAAACCGGGCACAATTACCCAATTGGAGGAATCAACATGGCAGAGCAACCAGTCGTCAGCGTCAAGAACGTCACGAAGACTTACGGCAAGCGCGGCGAGAAGCAGTATCAGGCCTTAAAGGGCATCACCTTTGACGTGCAGCCGGGTGAGTTTGTCGGCATCATGGGGGCCAGCGGCTCCGGGAAGACCACGCTGCTGAATATTTTGAGCACGCTGGATCGGCCGACCGCCGGGAGTGTGGCCATCAACGGCCAGGACGTCACGGCGCTGCGGGGCAATCAGCTGGCCGATTTCCGGGCGAAGCGGGTCGGCTTTATTTTTCAAGACTTTAACCTGCTGGAGAACCTGACGGCACGAGAAAACATTGCGCTGCCGCTGGCTTTGCAGAACGTCAAAAGTGCCGCGCAGCAGGCCGCGGTGACTCAGATCGCCCAGACGCTGGGCATCGCCGCGGTGCTCGACCACTACCCGACGGAACTGTCCGGCGGTCAAAAGCAGCGGGTCGCGGCCGCTCGGGCCCTCGTGCAGCAGCCGGCGATCCTGTTTGGCGACGAGCCGACCGGGGCGCTCGACTCGCAGTCGGCGCGGGAGCTGCTGAACACAATGGCCCAGCTCAACGCCCAGCAGCACGTGTCGATCCTGCTGGTCACGCACGATCCGTTCTCCGCAAGCTACGCCCAGCGCATCCTGTTCATTAAGGATGGGCAGATCGGCCAGGAGCTGGTGCACGGCGAAAAGACCCAAGAGCAGTTCTACCAGGAAATTTTGACGACCCTGGGCACATTTCAGCAGTAAGGAGGCGGGAAGATGTTACGCAAATTAGCACTTGGCGGGATTCGTTCCCGCTTTCGCGATTACGCGGTCCTGTTTTCGGGACTGGTGATTGGCAGCGCGGTGTTTTATATGTTCCTCAGCCTCGCGACCAACAAGGCTTTTCTGACTGCTAACACGATGGTGGGAATGACCTCGTTCATTTTCGGGTTCGGTGAGCTCCTGCTGGTCATCATCACGACTGTCTATATCGTCTATGCCAACAGTTTCCTGATGAGTATGCGCCAGCGCGACTACGCGATGTTCATGATGCTCGGTGCGAAGAGTCGGAAAATCGCGCAGTTGATCTTCATCGAAACCGTCACGGTCGGCATCCTGGCCGCGGTGGTGGGCATCGTCTTCGGCATGGGCCTGACCGGGGTGGCTGGCCACGCCCTCATGGCGCAGTTGCACGCCCCGGCGACCCATTTTGCCGTGGCGTGGCCGCCTGCCATTTTCTGGACCTTTGCCTTCTTCCTGGTGATGTTCGTGGTCGGCGCGCTGATCAACGCCCACAAGCTGCTCAAGACACCGCTGCTGGCGCTTCTGCACGCCGCCACCACGCCCAACCGGCTCAAGGCGAAGCCCTGGACACTGGCCGTTCAGGCCGCGGCGGCGCTGGTGCTGCTGGCGATCGGGTACTGGGCGATGAGCCAGTTTGCTAAGCTGGTCCTGATGGGCGTTGCCATTGCGCTGGTCACCATCGTGCTGGGCTCTTATTTCTTGTTCAACTCGCTGCTCGTCTGGCTGATTGGGCTGCTGAAAAAGCGCAAGCGCTTTGCCGCCAAGGGCCTGCACACCTTCACGCTGAGCCAGCTGAGCTTTCGCATCCGTGATTACACGCGCATTCTGGCCGTCGTCTCGATCCTGTTCGCCCTCGCCCTTGGCGCTATCACCGTGGGCCTGGGCTTTGAGCGCGATATCCCAGACCTTGCCGCCAAGCAGAATGCTTACGACGCGGTGGTCGTCGCCCCCAATCAGGCAACCTTGGCGCAGGCGAGGCGGCTCACCGGCGTGGTGGCCCAGGTGAACTACCACCTGAAGAGCGACGCGAAGCACTTTTACTTCAATGCGGCAGAGCTCGACCGCGACCCGCTGATGTTTGCGCGGTTCAGCCACGGCCCGACCAAGTATACCAAGGTCACGGCGGCTAATTTTGCCAAAAACGCCGGCGAGTACGCGAGCCAGCTTGATCAATTTCAGCCCAAGCAAATTGGTGGCCGCCAGCCGGCGGTCCTCAGTGCTGCGGCCTTTGCCAAGCTGGACCGGCCGGTGCAAATCGCGCATACTTGGCGTCTCAAGGATTTCACCGCCAACTACGACCAGCTAGCCGCCCTGAACAAAGCGATGATCAAGCAGTACGGCAAGCAGAGCAGTGCCGTCTACGGCCAGAAGTTTACCTATTACGCCATGGTCAACGGCGCCTTTTCTGGGATGGCCTTCATGGGCTTTTTCCTCGGCATCGCCTTCCTGGCCATGCTGGCCTCGACGTTGATGTTCAAGATCTTGAGCGGGGCGTCGTACGACCAGAGCCGTTACCTGATGCTGCAGAAGATCGGGGTGCGGCCGGCCCTTCTGCGCCGGTCCGTGCGCCAGGAAATTGGCGCTTTGTTCCTTTTTCCGGGTTTGCTCGGCATCACCCATGTGCTGTTTGGCCTGAAGATGTTCGTGGGCTTGCTGCAAGAACCGTACGGCCATCTGGCGTTGCCGTTTGGGCTGTTTCTGATCCTTTACGGCGTCTACTACGTTCTGACCGTCTGGCTGTATGAACGGATCGTGATCCGGCAGGACCTCGCCGCCGACTCGCAGCAATAGCGGTCAGTCCTTTACTGAAGGCTGGGACGCGACTGGGGTAATGTTGGCTCACTCACTTTGCCGTTCCTTGAAGGCGGACTGAGCCCCACCGTGCCGCGGCTTGAGGGAATGCTTGACATCGCCCTAGGCAAGCTGTATGCTAGCTCTCGTTTTCAATTCACGGGGACTCGCATTTGGGGCGGGTCAGGGAGGCAATCATGATTTCGCAAGACCTGGCGTTCGCGCCGATGACTGACATTGGTGCGATCACATATCCTAGCCTGGCGGGGCTTTCTTGCCCGCACTGCGGCGGCGATCAGTTCATCCCGATGCGGCTTGCGCACAAGAAGGTGCGCATGGACATGGTGATGGAAGACGACACCGTGCAGCGCGTGGTGTTTCATCCCATCGAGGTGCAGTGCCTGGTTTGCGGCCGCCGCTTCGATGCCATGCCGCACGACGCCGGCCCCGAAGAGCGGCTCACCGTGCCGCACACGTTGACTATCACCCGCGAGAAGAATCGCCTGGGCGGTACGGTGTACGTGATGGTCAACGGCTTTGCCCAGTGCGTGCCGATCGAAAACGGGGAAACCGTGCAGCTTGAGATCGCCACCAAGGACGTTTACGTTTTTGTCGGCGGCAGCACCAAGCGGTTCGACCGGCAAAATGCGTTCCACCTCAGCCTGACGGACTTGGCCGATGACCCGACGATCAGCTTCAAGTTCCATCCCCAATTCATCTGATAATGACGCGGCCTTCGCCAAGAAGGCCGCTTTTTTATTGGGTCCGGCACCAGCCAAGAGGATGCACCATAATTACCTTAGTCGCGTCCCCGCAGCGCCCAGACACGCAAACGCCCCTCCACCACGATTCCAGAGTTCAGAAACGCGATGCAGGGACGCTTGCGTTTTAGGCTAAAACCGCTTTGTGGCTCAGCCGCTTACCGTCAGTTCCCCCAAACCAGCGGTGTTACTCAAACATTTTCTTCGTCGCGCGCAGCAAAGTGGGGATGTCCTTGTCGTAGCGCGGCGTCTTGACCAGGTGGCTCATCGGAATGCCGGCGAAGTGGTACGCAGCAATTTCGCCGGAACGGACGGCACTTTGCTCGGTGAAGACCATCTGGTAAGGCTGCTCGGCGAATTCACCGGTGAAGGCCAGGTTCGTCGAGTGGGCTGGGATGACCAGTGGCCGATCATTTTTCGCCCGGTTGTTGAAGAGGGCGGACGCGTATGGCATGTAGACGGGGATGCAGTTGATCACCGAATCCATGATGGCCTGCTCGTGCTCCTTGATGTTGATCGGGCCGGGATCGACCATGGCCAGCTGACCGAGCAGCTCCTTGAGCATTTCCTCGCCGGTCATTTCGATGTACGGCTTCTGGACAAACTCACCGGTGCGCCGCGGGTACAAGAAGTAGCCCCAGATGACGCTTTCGTTTGGCTTTTGCGTCGTGAAGTGCGGCTGGTGGTGCACCACGATAGACATGTTCACGTCCGGCTGACCCAGCGGGGTGATCGGCGCCGTGCTCAGGAAGGAATTCAGCGCGTTGCCAGGGACCTGCGTGGTGATGCGGGTGATCTCGTTGAGCAGCAGGTGATCCTTGGTGGTCAGGGTAAAGCTGACCCACTCTGAGGCGTCGCGGTCGGCGAAGAACTTATCGGGATTGCCCAGGTTGTAGAAGCGGTCAGCGGCCTTCTTCCACAAGCTGGCGGCAATGCCGTAGTCCATGTTCTCGCGCGCCGGGGTGTGGTAGTCGCCGATCGTCGCGGAATCGGTGATCGACCCGTTGGTGAAGATCACGGCGGTGTCGTCGTCGACCGGCACGTGCTCAACTTCACCGGAGGCCGCGTCAGTCACTTCCAGTCCAGTGACCGTGATCTCATCCTGCATTGCGGAATCCTTGAATTGCCAGTCGGTGACAATTTTGTCCAACACGATGGTGACGCCTTGGTCCTGCAGGTACTTGATCAGCGGCATCATGATGCTTTCATACTGGTTGTAGCGGGTGCGGTTGACGCCGACCAGGTGCTCGATCTGCGTGAATTCGTACAGCATCATGTGCATGTAGCGGCGCAGTTCCTGCGCGCTGCTTTGCGTGCGGAAGGCAAACGTGGTCTCCCACATGTACCAGAAGTTGGTCGTGAACATATGCGGGTCGTCCTGGAAGTACTCGGCGATGGTGACATTGTCGAGCTGCTCCTCGTCCTTGTCCGGCATCATGACCAGCTTGGTCAGCAGCATCCGGTCCTGGTTATTGAGGCCGAGGTGCGAGGCGTTGATAATGCCCTCGCCGCGCCGCAGCAGCCGCGCCTTATCGAAGGTGCGGTGCTTGCTGTCAAAATCGCGGGTGTCTTCAGCCGCGGTCATGCCGGGTTCGGTGACGGACTGCACGCGGCTCAGCAGATCCATCAGATCCACGTAGGTGCGGTAGTTGAGCATGCGGCCGCCGCGGGCGATGAAGCCCTTGGTGTTTTCGAGCGGGTGCGCCTTGTTCCAGTACTCAGCGGCCTGGTCGGTGGCGGCACTACCGTCGTTGGAGCCGTGGTCGTCTAAACTGTAAAACGTGATGGCCGAGCCATCCCATTTGCCTTCCTGAATCAGATACACGGCCGCGGCCATGTTGGCCAGGCCGGCCCCAATCATAATTGCTTTGTGTTTGATCATGTGAAAACTTCCTTTCGTGATAAGGCTGCGTAGCACTGGCGTTCTTAGCGGGATGGATAGCCTAGCACCAGGCATTGCCGCTGGTCTTTGGCGGCGAGGCCTGGTGCGTAGCTAGCCACTCCCGCGTTGCCAGTGCGAAGCGCGACTAGATAAGGCTGCGTAGCACTGGCGCACTTAGCGGGATGGGTAGCCGCTACGCATGTCAGCCTGTACGCGCTATGCGCTACAAGCTGATCATATCTCCAGGTATTGCTGCTGTTCTTTGGCGGCGAGGCCTGGTGCGTAGCTGCTGCCGCATGTCAGCTTGTACGCGCCATGCGCTACAAGCTGATCAAGCCACTTCCGCGTTGCCAGTGCGAAGCGCGACTACGTGTTTGATCCCCCTAGCGACGTTGAGATTCAAAAATGGCGTAATCCTTCGCGTCATCGTGGAACCAGTCCAGCTTCTTTAAGGTGTAGACGGTTGCCCCGGCCACCGCGCCGAGGACCAGGCCAAGCAGTAGTGTTTTCTTCTTCATGGGTTGTTACCACCTTTCTGTTTACGCTTTCAGTGTAGGCGGGATCTGGGACCAAAAAAATAGGCAACCCAGGGGGATTGCCCAAAATTATGCTCAGCGCAGAGTGTTCGCGTTGTGAATGGCGTTTTGCACCGCACCGGTCAGCATGATGTCGCAGCGGTGAACGATCGCCTGCTTAGGTTCGGCCAGGCCCTTCATCAGCCACTGAATGATCTGCGCGACGATCGCCAGGCCGTAGAAGTTGCAGATGTCGTCTGTCAGCGGCTTGGCCAGGCTGGGGTCGGCGTCGTTGACGACGCGCCGCACCAGTGAATCGGCGACGGTGGCCAGCAGCTGTTCCAGCAAGTCGCGCCCGACTGAGTTGAACGAGGCAACGCAGAACGACCGGTTGTCGTCGATATAGTCCAGCAGCATGCGCAGGGCCTTTTGCCACTCGGTGATCTGCGCGTAGTTGGCCATTTGGACGATGATCTCCTGTTCGTAGATCCAGGCCAGCAGGGAATAAATGTCCTCGAAGTGGTAGTAGAACGTGTTGCGGGTCACGCCGGCCTTTTTCGTCAGCGCGCTGATGGTGATGTGTTCCAGCGCAGTGGTGGTCATCATTTCGCGCAGGGTGTGGGCGAGTTTCCGCTTGGTCGTGTCCGTCGCCATCGCTTAAACCAGCTTCAGCTCGTTGTAGCCGAGGACCTTGATGCCTTCGTCCGTCAGCGCGATGCGCGAGATGGAGCCGTTGCGCGGTGAATCGGTAACGACCCAGCCGTCGTCTTTGCCGAACTTGTCGATAATGCTGCGAATGGTCGTGCCGTGCGTGACCAACAAAACATTATCGCCGTTTTGATTCTGATCCCGCAGCAGCTTGAAGCCTTTTTGCAGTCGGTTCCAGTAGGTCAAGGCGTCTTCAGCGTCGTGGAAGGGGTCGGCCTCGTGCATGAAGTCCTTGGTCGCATCGACGCCGAACTTTTCGATCAGTTCCTTGAAGGTCCGGGCGCCGTGGGGCATGCCCACGGCGTACCAGGTCTTCGGTGAATCCTCGCCTTCGTAGTAGCCGTAGAACTGCTCGCGAAACAGCGGGGTTTCGGTCAGCTCAACGTTGGTGTTGAAGTTTTGCTCGAGGATGAAGCCTGCGGTCCGCCGCGCGCGGGTGGTGTCGCTGCAGTATGCGTGGGTGAACGTCACGTGGCGCAGCGCTTCGCCGGCGCGCTTGCCGTCTGCGATGCCCTTTTCCGTCAGTGGTGAGTCCGACCAGCCCTGCATCTTGTTGAATTTGTTGAACCAGGTCTGGCCGTGCCGGACGAGGTAAACGGTAACTGTTTTCATGGCGCACCTCCGGGTGATTTACTTCAAGTTTACCACAGCACAAGCCAGCGCTGAGGCTGAAAAAGGGGCGGCTGGCGGCCGTCCCTCGAGTCGCACTACTGCTGATGAGCGCCTGCGTAATACGCGGCGCGCTTGGCGGCGTGACGCTTGGCAATTTCTTCCTTCTGTGCGGCGGCCGCGGCTGCCTGCGCCTTTTTCTCGGCGTTCAGCGGGGCAGTCAAGTCGAAAAACCAACTGGTGACCTGGGCGTCGGCGGGGCCGAGCCAGGCCGGGCGCAGTAGGGTCTGGTCGTCGTTAAACTCGTCCACCAGGCTTTCGACGATGACCACACAGTTTTTCAAACTGGCCAGCGTCGCCGCGCGGCTGCTTTGGTCGTATGTGGCCGCGAGTTGACTTTGCTCATAGGATGCCAGCTTGGACCAGACGTTCTTGAAGTTAACGCCAGGGTCAAAGTGGCCATCTTGCGCCAGCGTTTCCCGGTAGGCGTAGAGCCTGAGCACCTGCGGCCGCAGGTGGGCGTTGAACTGTTCATTGGCGTAGAGCAGGTTGTTGCGGGCCAGGCCCTTGATCACATTCCCGGCGATCCAGAAGATTTCATTGAGGGTCGCCTCGTAGTCCGCCTGCGTTGGCACCGGGAGAAAATGGCTGGAGGCGTCAGTGGCGCGTGGAGTGACGCGGCCCTGGCCTTGTCGCCAGATGATCGCGTTCAGCCGGTCGGCGGCCAGGTACGCTGCTTCGTCTGCGGCTGGGGCAATTTTCCAATCGATCCGCCGCGTGCCTTGGTAGCGGGTCAGCCAGGATTCCCAGGCGCCGGTGGCGGGGCCGAACAGGTGAGTGTCGTGCAGGTGTTGGACCAACTTAGGCACCCCCAGTGCGTTCACCCAGGCTTTGGCAGCCACCTGACCCGGGTCAGCGGCAAACAGGGTGACGTCCAGATCGGTCCATTCGTCCGGTTTTTGGTCAGGATTGTTGCCTGATCCTTCAGTCCCAATCGCCAGAATGTTGGGATCGTTTTCCGCACGCTCAAGAATTATATCGATGTCTGCCATGTTGCGCCTCCGTGAGATTTTGTCATTATTATAGCGCTTTACGGGAACGAAAAAAGCCAGCCGCAGCGGGCTGGCAAGATGACTTAATCGTTGAACTGGCCGGATTCGACGTCCTTGATGAACTGCTTCAGGTGCGCGAAGTAAACCGGCGCGTTGTCGATCATGTGGTGATGGCCACCGTCTGGCGTGGTGACCAGGCGCGCGTGCGGGATGTCCTCCGCCATCCGCTGGGCAGAGCGCAGCGGCATGGTTTCGTGTTCACCGAACGTCAGCAGGGTCGGGACCTGAATGTTGTGGATCTGGTCGCGAATGTCCCAGTCCTTCAGCTTGCCCGTGACGACAAACTCGTTGTCACCCTGGAAGGCGTTGTAAACCGGGGTGCCGGTGGTGTCGATGAGGTGAGAAATGGCAGGCGGCTGCTTGCGGTCAACGTAGCTGCGGTTCAGGACGTCGACATACTTCTGGTACTGCGCGTCCTTCCAGTTGCCTTCCTTTTCGATCTTCTTCATGTACTTGACGGCCTTGGGCGGCAGGCACTCCTCGCGGACATAGTTGACGTGGTCGACGTACTCGTCGATGTTGTCGATCATGGAGGAAATGATGGCGCCCTTGAGGTGCTCGCCGTACTTGAGCGCGTACAGCTGCGTCAAGGCCCCGCCCCAGCTTTGACCGATCAGATAAAAGTGATCGAGGCCGAGTTTTTGGCGGACCTCTTCGACTTCACCCAGGAAATAATCGGTCGTGAGGTACTTCTTAGCGATTTCCGGATCCGAGTAGTCGGGCTGATCGGAGTACCAGCTGCCGAGCTGATCGTACATGTGCACCTGGACGCCGAGGTCTTTGAGCTCCTCGCCGAAGTTCTCCCAGTATTCATGGTTGCCGCCGGGGCCGCCGTGCAGGCAGAGCAGGTGAATGTCGCCCTCGCCCTGCGTGTTGGTCCACAGGTGGTAGCCGTTATCAAGCGTAATGATGGTGGTTCCTTGCTTCATTGTGGTCACCGCATTTCCTTAGAATAATCTCATTCTAACACTTTCCCGGCGCGGCCGGGGCCGGCTTTCGGGTTAGTTGACCTTTTCAAATTCTGCCCGCATTCGGCCGATCTGCGCCTTGTCGCCAGAGAAAATGATGTGGTCACCCAGGTGCAGCTGGGTGTCGCCGTGCGGGGCGATGAAGTGGTCGCCGCGGAAAATCTGGCTGATGGTGATGTCGTTGACGTACGGCAGGTTCTTGACCTCCAGTCCGGCAAAGCGGCGATTGTTGACGACGATTTCGAAGATGCCCGCGGTGGTGTCCTGCAGGATCTTCAGCGTCGACGGCGTTTCGATCAGACTGCGCAACATTGCGATGTTGGTTTCAAAGGTATTGTAGACCTCAACGCCTTGCGCGGCCAGCTCGTCGTAGCGGCTGTCAGTGGCATTTTTAGCGTCGAAGCGGGCGATGATGCGCGGCACCTTGGCGGCCAGCGCGAGTTCGGCAACGGCAAAGTTCTTATCCTCATCGAAGTGGGCGAGGACGATGATGTCGGCGTCAAACACGCCGGCCTGCTGGAGCGTTGGCTCGGTCACGTCGGTCAGCAGGGTGACCGGCGCTTCGGAGTTGTAGGTCTTGAACTTGACCGGGTCGTCGGTGTACAGGCGGACCTCATACAGGCCGCGGGTCAGCTGCTGAACGATCGGCACGGTCATCAGGTTGGCACCGATGATGTGGACGCGCGTCTTTTTGATGTCGTCTTTTTCCGCGACGTAGAAGGTGTTGAACAGGATCGGGCTGGCGATGCAGGTGATGACTGCGGCCAGCGTGAAGGCGGCGCTTTGGGTGCTGGAGATGATGCCCAGACTCTTGCCGATCGACAGCGCCGGAATGACCAGCGTGATCGTGGTCGACGTCAACAGCATGCCGGCCAGCGCGTTGTGCTTGCGGAACCGCATCAAAAGTAGCGGCACCAGCAGCGCTTTGGCCGCGTAAAAGGCGATCAGCAGTACGGGAATCAAGGCCAGGCTGGCCGGGTCCTTGAACATGGCCGGCAGGTTCATATTCGCCCCGGTCATAATGAAGAAGATCGGGATGAAAAAGCCGTAGCCGATGCTGGTCAGCTTATCCTCAGTCTCCTCGCGTGGTTTGAGCAGTTTCATCACCATGCCGGCGAGAAACGCGCCCAGAATATTTTCGGCGCCGACGGACTCGGCCACGGTGACCAGCGTGACGATCAGGAAAAAGGCCAGCCGGATGTCCAGCTGCGTGGTGCTTTTATCGATGTCGGCGAACCACTGATACGGCTTGCGAAACCGGTGCAAAAGGAAGATGGCGGCCACAAAAATCAACAGTAGCAGCCACACGCTGCGCGAGGAGGTGCCGTTGAGGTTCTGGTAAACGGTCAGTGCGATCAGCGGCAACACTTCGCCCAGCGCCGCCAGCAGCAGGACAGTTTGGCCGAACGGTTTGCTCAGCAGCTCTTTTTCCTTCAGCGCAGCGATGACCACGCCCAGCGCCACCGTGGCGAAAATGATCGCGGCAAACACGATGTGGTGGTACAGCCCGAGCAAGTCGAGCACCCAGGCCGCAGCCAGTGCCATGAAGGCGATGCTGCCGTAGCTGAGAAAGGCCAGTGGGGCCACGCCAATTTTGCTGCCAGCCTGCTTTTGCGGCCGGAACAGGGAAAAGTCGATTTCCATCCCCGATAGAAAAATCAGGACGATGACGCCGAGGGTGCGCAGCTCCTCGAGCACGGGGTTGCTGGTCACCCAGCCCAGCAGGCTGTTGCCCAAAATGATGCCGACGATGATCTCCGCCACCGCGGTGGGCAGGCTGTGAATGTTGAACTTGGCCATGAGCAGCGGGGTGAGCAGCGCCGCAAACAAGACGACCAGAAGTGAAAGACTCTGCATGATTGGCCTCCAATTGCGTCCATTTGAGGTTATTTTACCGCAAGCGCTGCCGCTTTGCCCGGAAGCGTCAGGCGCTGACCCCGCCCCTTTACCCAGCCGGGCAGGGCGGGTAAACCCGCAAAGCGCGGGCAGTGCCGACCCGCGCTTTTCGTTGCGGCGGCGGGCTGCAAGTGGTATGATTGTTCAACGATTATTTTACTTAAGGGGGCCCTTGCGTGGCAGATCAGAAACAGCTCGAACAAGCGCATCTTGATACCACCATGAAGGAGTTGGCGGCGGCCGATCAGCGGCTAAGCGCCGAGGTTGAACGGACCAAAGCCGAAGAGACCAGTTTAAACAAGAACTTCTTTGCGGATACCAAGATCAATTTGACCAACGACGCGGAGACCATCGAAACGGCGGCGAGCATTCAGCAGCAACAGCAGCTGCTCGATGAGCGCAGCAACGCCTGGAAGCAGTCGACGCTGCAGCTCGCCACGGTGCGCCGGCTGCGGCACAATCCGTACTTTGCCCGGATCGATTTTCAGGAAGGCGAGGAGAAGCCGGAGACCATTTACATCGGCCTTGGCTCTTTTACCGATGCCGCCGGTAAGTTTTTGATCTACGATTGGCGCGCCCCGATTTCTTCTATCTACTACGATGGCGGGCTGGGCCACGTGACCTACCAGACGCCGGACGGGCCGCAGACCGTGGACGTGACGCTGAAGCGGCAGTTCGTGATCGCAGATGGCAAAATCGAGACCATGTTTGACACCACGGAAACCATTGGCGATCAGATGCTGCTGGAGGTGCTGAACGAGAAGTCGGACACCCAGATGAAGAGCATCGTCACCACGATTCAGCGCGAGCAGAATCAGATCATCCGTGACACCACGGCAGATCTGCTGTTCGTGCAGGGCGCCGCTGGTTCGGGGAAAACGTCCGCCGTGCTGCAGCGCGTGGCCTACCTGCTGTATCGCTACCGCGGCAACCTGTCTTCCAGCCAGGTGATTATGTTCTCGCCGAACCAGCTGTTCTCCGACTACATCGGCAACGTGCTGCCGGAGCTGGGCGAGCAGAACATGGTGCAGTTTACGTTCTACCAGTACGTGACCCGCCGCGTGCCGCGCACGCAGATCCAGGATCTGTTCTCGCAGTTTGAGGCGCGCCTGACTCCGGCGCAAAAGAAGATCCAGGCTCTGAAAGCCAGTTTGGCCTTTTTCCAGGCGACCAGCCGGTATGCGACTTCGCTTGAAAAAGGCGGCATGCGGTTCCGCGACATTCGCTTTCAAGATAAGGTGTTCATCTCGCGCAAGCGCATTGAGGACATTTTTTATTCCTACAACGAGAACTACCACCTGGGCAACCGGCTGGATGCAACCAAAAACCGGCTGATCTCCATGCTGAACCGCAAAGTGAAAACCGAGATGAAGGCCGACTGGGTCCAGGAGACGGTGCAGAACCTCTCGCAGGAGCAGTTGCGTGACCTTCAGCAGGACGGCCCCCAGGAGTTCAAGGACAGCGATAGCGAGTACGACTTTTTCGCGCGCAAGATCGTGATCGACGCGTTCGGCGCGATCCAGCAGGCGATCGTGCGCAACCACTTCCTGAACGTGCGCGGCCAGTACGTCAGCTTCTTGCGGGAGGTGCCGCACTTCCTGGACCTCAGCGAGTTTGATCTGACTGACTCAGAGTGGGCCGACGAGGTCGAGCGGTTTGTCGAGGCGTTCAAGGCCCGTCAGCTGGCGATGGTCGACGCGACGCCGTACCTCTACCTGTACGACCTGATGACCGGCCGCCACGGCGAGCGCGACATGCGTTACGTCTTCGTCGACGAGATTCAGGACTACACGCCGTACCAGCTGGCCTACTTGCAGCGCAGCTTCCCGAAAGCCAAGTTCACGCTGCTTGGTGATTTGAACCAGGCCATTTTCACCAAGGAAAACTCGCACTCGCTGATCGCCGACGTGTCCAAGTTGTTCGCTCCGGAAAAAACGCGGGTCGTGCAGCTGACCCGCTCGTACCGGTCGACGAAGCAAGTCACCGAGTTCACCAAGGCAATTTTGAAGGCGGGGCAAAAGATCGAGGCGTTCGACCGGCAGGGACCGCTGCCGGTGCTGTACGTGCGCCAGGACGAAGCGGCCCTGGTTGCGGCACTTCTTGATCAAATCAAAATCGACAACGCCGCTCAGCAAACCACGGCCATCATCGCCAAAACGCTGGAAGAGGCCGAAAAGCTCCATCACGCGTTGCTCAGCCAGGGCGTGAAGACCACGCTGATTCGCTCTGAGAACCAGCGGCTGGCCGCCGGGGTCATCGTCGTGCCGTCATACCTGGCCAAGGGGCTGGAGTTTGACGCGGTCGTGCTGTGGCAAGCCAATGAAGCGATGTTCCATCACGAAGACGAGCGCGAGCTGCTGTACACCATTGCCAGCCGGGCGATGCACCGCCTGACGATTTTTGCCAGCCCGGCCCTGTCGCCGCTGCTGGCCGATGTGCCGAGTGATCTCTACGAAACGAAGTGAACACTAGTAATGAAAATGTCTGAGACGTTATCGGTCACGACCCACCGGATTTTTGAGGGTCAAATGAACGAGCACGACAGCCTGTTCGGCGGGCAAACGCTGGAATGGCTGGACGAAACCGCCAGCATCTCCGCGCACCGCTTCGCCCGCAGCCACATGGTCACGGGCTCCCTGGACCGGATGGTGTACGTGAACCCGGTGCTGATCGGCCACGCGCTTACTTACGAAAGCTTCGTCACCGGCGCTGGCCACCGCTCGATCGAAGTGTTCACCCGGATGGTGGGTGAGGACCTGGACACGGGCGAGCAGTACCTGGCGGCGTGGAGCTTGATGACGTTTGTGGTGGCCAAGGGCACACAATTGCCGCCAATCGCAGCCGATACGCCGCTGGGCGCACAGCTGCAGGCTGGTTACGCCGCCCGCACCGCCGCCAACAAGGCCGCCCGCGCAGCCATGCCTGAGATCCCGATCGATTAACGACGTGGCAGCGTCTGTTGTTCACGCGCCAATGACCTAAGCCTTTTTGCGGCTTAGGTTTTTTTGCGGAAAAGTGCGCCTTCATGTCAGCTTTGATGACAAGAGGCCTTGAGTCATCGCGGCATATCGGCTAAGATGCACACGGATGTTGTCGGGTCAAAAAAGGGAGGACTAACGTGACTGTATCGATCGATTGGAACGCGCTGGGCTTTAATTACATGGAGTTGCCGCATCGCTACGAGGCCCATTACCGCAATGGGGCTTGGGACAAGGGCGGTTTGGTTGAAGGCAACGTGCTGACGCTGAATGTCGGCAGCCCCGCGCTGCATTACGGTCAGTCCGCGTTTGAAGGGATGAAGGCGTACCGCACGAAAAGTGGCACCATTCAGCTTTTCCGGCCGGAACTGAACGCCAACCGGCTGCATGATTCAGCAGAAAAACTGCTGATGCCGCCGCTTTCGGTCGCGCAGTTTCTGGACGCGGCCATGCAGGTCGTTGCGGCCAACGCGGATTACGTCCCGCCATATGGCACCGGGGCAACGCTGTATCTGCGGCCGCTACTGCTTGGTGTCGGCCCAAACATCGGGGTGGCGCCGGCCAAGGAATACCTGTTCACGATCTTTGCCATGCCAGTGGGGGCGTATTACAAAGGCGGCATGGTGCCAACTAAGTTCATGGTGGCCGATCACGCCGACCGTGCCGCCCATTACGGCACGGGTCAAAGCAAGGTCGGCGGCAACTACGCCGCTAGTTTGCAGGCCGGGAGGTACGCCCACGAGCACGGTTTCGGGGATGCGATTTACTTGGACCCGATTCAGCACCGCTACATTGAAGAGGTCGGCAGCGCCAATTTCTTTGGCATCACCAAGGATGAAAAACGGTTCCTGACGCCCCAGTCGCCGTCGATCCTACCAAGTATCACGCGGCGGTCGCTGCTGACGCTGGCTCGGGATCGGTTCGGTCTGGACGCCGAGGAGACCCAGATTCCCATTGATCGTTTGGATCAATTTGGCGAGGCCGGTGCGTGCGGCACGGCGGCCGTGATCACCCCGATCGCCAGCATCACCTACAACGGCGAGGTGCATCAATTCGGCGCCGGCGGCATCGGGCCAATGACGCAGAAGCTGTACGATGAGCTGACAGGCATTCAGTTCGGCGACGTTGCAGCTTCGGCGGGTTGGATCGTCCCGGTGCCAGTAGACTAACGCAAAAAAGCAGCGGGGCCTCACCGTCACGGGGGGCGCGCTGCTTTTTTGCATCCTAGTCACTCTGCTTGCTGCATCCCGGCTTCCGGGTAGACTTCGCAGTCGCTGGCTTGCCGCTCGGTCAAGTCATGCAGCGCCTGCAGCGCGGTGTCCACCATGTTGCGGACCGCCGTTTCGGTGTAGTAGGCGATGTGCGGGGATAAAATGACGTTGGGCATCGCCAGCAGGGTCTGCCACTGCGGGTCGGTGAAGTGCCCGGCAGCCTCGAGGGCGAGCAGGTCCGCGGTTTCGTGTTCGAACGTGTCGATCCCCACGCCGCCGAGGTGGCCGGACTGCAGGGCGGCGATCACTGCCGTCGTGGCGACCAGGTTCGGCCGGCCGGTGTTGATCAGCAGGCTGCCAGGCTTCATTCGTGCGATGGCGGCCGCGTCGATCAGGTGCGTGTTCTCCGGGGTACCAGGGACGTGCAGGGTGACGATGTCGCTGCGGCGGAGCAGTGCTTGAAACGACACCGGCTCAAACTGTAGCCGCGGCTCGGTTGAAGGGTGCGGGTCGAACGCTAAGACCGTGGCGCCGAGGCCGTTCAGACTGGCGATTAGGCTGCTCCCAATGCGGCCGGTGCCAATGACGCCGACGGTTGAGGTGCGCAGCTCGCGGCCAATGTGGGTCGTCGCCTGCTGGTAGCAATCTGCGTGCAAGTCGCGCTGCACACGTCCAGTTTGGCGCAGCAGGTAAAGCATGTCCGCCAGGGCAAACTCGGCGATGGCGCTGGGTGAATAGGCCGGGACGTTCGTGACGCGGACTCCGTAATGCGCGGCGGCCGCGAAATCGACGTTATCGGTGCCGGTGTTGCGCAGGGCCAGCGCCTTGATGCCCAACTGGCTCATGCGGTTAAAAACGCCGGCTTCGTAAGGCACGGTTTGAAAGCTGGTGATGCCGGTGCTGCCTGCCGCTTGGGCCACTGTTTCAGGCGTCAGCAGCGCGGTGGTTTGCACCAAGTGATCGCCCCGCTGCCGGGTCCATCGTTCGAGGTGCTGGCGCTCGTCCGGCCGCACTCCGAAGGCGGTAATTTTCATGAGGAAAAACTTCCTTCCGGGTTGGGATAGAAACCTCAGTGTAGCAGGGCCTGATCAAAAAATGAAAGCGGCTTCAGAGAGGCTTAGCAAAATCTTTGAACATCTTTATGCACAAAAGGGTTCACGGCGCCGCCGACTCAGCGCTGTGAACCCTTTTTTTCTAATCGCCAAGCAGCGTGGTGCCGGCATGCAGCTCGATGGGCAAAATGTACTGCGGGTCCAGCTTCACGGCTTCGTCTTCGATGCGGCTCATCAGCAGCTCAATCATCAACTTACTCAGGGCCGGGATCGGTTGCACAATGGTCGCAAGGCCGGGATGCGTGGCGCGGACAGCGGCCGTGCCATCATAACCGACGATCTTGAGGTCACCAGGAATACTGAGACCCATGCCGCGGGCAATCTCTTCGACCATCAGGGCGGTCAGATCATCGGTGGCAAATACAGCTTCCGGCCGCTGCTCCTGGAGCAGCTGGCGCAACCTGGCCCATTTAAGCGGGGCGGCCATGCTGAAGGGGAGTTCAAGCAGGTGGGTAGGCAGCTGGTTTTGGGTCATCACCTCGCGGTAGCCGCGCAGGCGCTCATTGGTCGGGCTGAGCGGACGGTTGGCGCCGGTCACGATCCAAATGGCTTGCGCGCCGGCCTTGACGAGGGCGTTGGTGGCTAGCCGGCCGCCTTCAAAGTTGTCCGAGGACACAATGGGGATGGTGGCCCCGAGGTGGCGGTCAAAAGAGATCACCGGAGCGGCGATTTCCTCGTACTCTTTGATGGTCAGATTGTGCGTCCCGGTGATGATGCCGTCGACCTGATTGGCTAGTAGCATCCTGACGTACGCGGCCTCTTTGGCGGCATTGTTGGCCGAGTTGCAAAGGATCACGCGGTAGTCCTGAGCGAACAGCTGATTTTCGAGGCTTTGCACCAGGTCACCGAAGAAGGGATTGCTGACGCCGGGAAAGATCAGGCCGATCAGTTTGGTGCGCTTGCCCTGCAAGGAGCGCGCCAGCGAGTTCGGCTGGTAATTCAGCGTCTTCATGGCTGCGTGCACCTTGTTGCGAGTCTTGGTGGAGATCGCACCATAGTCATTGATCACGCGTGAGACGGTGGTGATGGACACGCCGGCCAGGGCCGCGACGTCCGCTAATTTTGCCATTGTCATGCTCCTTTCGCCTAAAACGCTAGCCGCTGGCCACTGATATTGGCCCCCAGTGCGGCATCACAGGAGAGTCGCCAGTGTGTCGGATCGCGGGGAAAAATCCGGCCGGACGCAAAGGCCTGGCCGCAGTCCACCGCAAGCTCAAAGCTGGAGTGGTCGAGCCACAGCGTGAACGTATGGGGACCGGGATCCAAGTGCAGGGTCCGCGTCGCCTTGGCGTCCTCGGCAAACGGGACCCCAGCTTGGCTGCGATCGATCATCAGGGTGTTGGCGGTGCCATCGACCACCAGCGTCAGGCCTTCTTGTGCGTTGCCCAGCCTAATGCGGCCCGAGCGTGTCGCCGGGATGCTAATGGTGAGCTTTTCCTGTAGGTTCAGTTTATCACGCAGCGGCGCAAAAGGGGCCCCCACCAGCGGGGCGTCAAGTGGCGTTTGTGTCAGGCGCCCGTTTTGGATGTGCAGCCTGCGCACGAGGCTGTAGCAGCCCTGCCAGCCTTCCTGGTCGCTAGGATAGGTCACATCTGGCAGGCCCATCCAGCTGACAACGAGGCTTTCGCGCCGCGGGCCGCGGGCGACCTGGGCGGCGTAGTTGTCAAAGCCACCATCGAGCAGTTGAAGCGGGCCCGGAGCGATCAACGCCGCGCGCTGCCAGTCGATGCCAGCGGCGATGACGAACGTATTCGGGTAGCGGTTGGGGTAGGGGCAAACCGCTTGATCCATCCCCTGGGGGCAAAAGAGCAAGACCACCTTGCCGTCGACCAAGGTGAGGTTGGGGCATTCGATCATGTACCCCAGCGTGGTGCGACCGAAATCCAGCGGCCCAATCAGCCGCCATGGGCCAGTCGGCGCGGGCGCTTTGTACACCAGGATCTGCCCCTTGCGGTCTGTGCGCTGTGCGCCGATCAGGGCAAAGTAGGCCCCGGCGTGCTTGAGCACCTGCGGGTCGCGGAAGTGGGCGGTGTAGCCAGACGGTGGCGCCGCGATCAATGGTGCAGGCAACTCGGTGATGCGGCCATTTTTCGTCATCCACGCCCCCAGCTGGGTGCTTTTGCGCCCGCCGGCTGGGGTCCGGACGTTGCCGGTGTACATGAGAAATAGCCGGTCCTTGACTGGTAGCGCCGAGCCCGAGTAGACACCATGCGTGGTGTACGGGGCATGCGGGGTGAGGGCGGTGCCCAAGTCTGACCAGTGGTTCAAATCGGCGCTGGTCAGGTGGCCCCAGGACTTGAGCCCGTGCACCGGACCGAACGGAAACTGCTGCTTGAACAGGTGCCACTGATGGTTAAAGTAGGCAAAGCCGTTGGGGTCGTTGATCAGCCCGCTGGTGGGCTGAATGTGGTAGCCCTGATGCCATGCCGACTGGCGCTGCTGTTTCTGCAAGCCGGCGAGGTAGGCGGGCGAGTAGCTCTGATAAGGGGCGTACCGCTGTGCCTGATCCCATTTGATCACGTGATTACCTCCTGAATTGTTAAACGCTAACAGTTATATTTTAACACAGAATGAAAGGCCATCCGCGCAAAATGATAAACGTTTGACAATTATTTCGGAGACGCTTACACTTAATTTGAGCTCACCAAACAAGCAATAGAAACGGGGGAATTATCATGGATCATCGACAAGCGGCCAAAGACATTCTGGCTCAGGTTGGCGAACATAATATTGCGGCTGCCGCGCACTGTGCGACCCGCTTGCGGCTCGTGGTCAAAGACGAGCACAAGATCGACCAAAAGGCCCTGGATGCCAATCCGGCCGTCAAGGGGACGTTCAGAGTCAATGGCCAGTACCAGATCATTATTGGACCAGGGGATGTGGACAAGGTTTACGCTGAGCTGATCAAGCTCACTGGCCTCAAGGAGGCCACACCGGATGATTTGAAGACCGTCGCGGCCAGCGGAAAGAAAGATAACCCGCTAATGGCGCTAGTCAAAGTGCTTTCCGACATTTTTGTGCCACTGATCCCGGCGTTGGTGGCCGGTGGGCTGCTGATGGCCCTTAACAACGTGCTGACCTCGCCGGGCTTGTTCGGGGTCAAGTCGCTGGTCGACATGTATCCCGGCATCAGTGGCATTGCGGGGATGGTCAACACCTTTGCCTCAGCACCGTTCGCCTTTCTGCCGATCCTGCTCGGCTTTTCGGCCGCGCGGCGGTTCGGCGGCAACGCCTTCCTGGGCGCGACAATGGGCATGATCATGGTGATGCCCTCCCTGGTCAACGGTTATGACGTGGCCAACGCCCTGGCGACGGGCAAGATGACGTACTGGAACATTTTCGGCTGGAACATTGCCGAAGCCGGCTACCAAGGCCAAGTCCTGCCTGTGCTGGTGGCGGTACTGATCCTGGCGACGGTTGAAAAGTGGTTGCACGGTAAGATGCCCGCGACCCTGGACTTCATCTTTACGCCGATGATCAGCATCATCTTTACGGCGTTCATCACCGTCGCTTTCGTCGGGCCGGTCCTGCGTTTGGTCGGGGATGGGCTGACCAACGGTCTGGTCGCGCTGTACGATGCCTCCGGGTTTGTGGGTTCGACGATCTTCGGGCTGGTGTACTCACCGATCGTTATCACGGGGCTGCATCAGAGTTTCCCGGCGATCGAGACGCAGCTGCTGGCCGACATTGCCAAAACTGGCGGGGACTTCTTCTTCCCCATCGCCTCCATGGCCAATGCCGCGCAGGGTGCAGCGTGCCTGGCGATTTTCTTCCTGACTAAGGATAAGAAGGAAAAAGGGCTCGCTTCGTCCTCAGGCGTTTCCGCCTTGCTGGGGATCACTGAGCCGGCGATCTTCGGGGTCAACTTGAAGAAACGCTACCCGTTCTTCATTGCCCTGATTGGCAGTGCCGTGGGCTGCTTCATCGTCGGGTTGTTCGGCATTCGCTCCAGCGCGCTTGGGGCGGCCGGTTTGATCGGTTTTATCTCGTTTCCGGTGAAGTATTACGCGCCATTTTTCCTGGCGATCGCCCTGAGTATCGTGGTGGCCTTCACGGGCACCTTCCTGTACGGCAAGCGGGTGATGGCGAAGACGCCTGACGATTCTGCTGCCGCAGCGGACGCCCCGGTGGCTTCGGCCATTGGCGATGAGGTGATCGCCGCGCCGGTCTCCGGCACCCCGATCAGCCTCAAGGCGGTGAACGATCAGGTTTTCGCGACGCAGATGATGGGCAAGGGCGCCGCCATCGTGCCGACTGACGACACGATTTATGCGCCAGTCGCCGGCACCATCACGGTTGCTTACCCAACGATGCACGCGTACGGGATCAAAGCGGACAACGGGGCAGAGGTGCTGATCCACCTCGGGATCGATACCGTCAAGCTAGGTGGCCAGTACTTCACGACTGCCGTCACCCAAGGCCAGCACGTCCAACTGGGCGATGTGCTTGGGACGGCGGACATTGCCGCCATCAAAGCGGCAGGCTATGACCCGACGGTGATGGTCGTCGTGACGAACACCCCGGCCTTTGGCGCCGTTAACCGCATCGACACTGATCAGGTGACCCATGCTCAGCCGCTTGTGGCCTTGACGCGGCCAACCGACGAGATGCCGGTCGCTGCCGCACTTTAAAGCACCCGCAAACCACCCGCAACCACCGGCCAGGCCGGCGCTTACGGGTGGTTTTGGTTTGTCGAAACGCTTTGGCAAGCGCGGGGGAAAGCGCTACACTAGAGAGTAAATCAGTATCAAGGAGCAGCTATGGAATCCGAAATGAACTACTACAAGTTCAGCCGCACGGAATGGGCGAACTTTCACGCGCATAATTTTGCCTCGGTCACCGATGATGAGCTGGCGCAGTTGCGCTCGCTGAACGATGTCATCAGCATGGACGATGTGAAGACGATTTACTCGCCGCTTCGCCACCTGATCCACATCCGCTACAAGGACTACCAAGACGACGAGCGCACGCTGGCCCAGTTTTTGAGCCTGCCGTACCACAGCCACCCGTTCATCATCGGGATCTGCGGCTCAGTGGCGGTGGGCAAAAGCACCACGGCCCGGTTGCTGCAGCTGCTGCTGTCGCGGGCCTATCCCGACCGCCGCATCCAAATGATCACCACCGACGGCTTTTTGTACGCGAACGCCGAACTGGAGAAGCGCGGCATTTTGGCGCGCAAGGGGTTCCCGGAAAGCTACGACATGGACCTGCTGATTCATTTTCTCAACAACGTCAAAAACAATACCGGGGTCGTGCGGGCGCCGAAGTACAGCCACCAGATCTACGACATCGTGCCCGGCGAGCAGGAGGTCATCGACCATCCGGACATCCTGATCGTCGAAGGTATCAATGTGCTCCAGCTACCGAGCCAGCAGCCGATTTACATCAGCGACTACTTCGACTTTTCCATTTACGTCGATGCCGATCCCAAGGACATCGAGCAGTGGTACCTGGAGCGGTTCGGGATGCTGCTGGACACGGCGTTCACCGACCCGACCAACTACTATTACCAGTACGCGATCGGCAACCGCGCGGACGCGTTCGCCATGGCCAAGCAGGTGTGGCAAGACGTCAATTTGAAGAACCTGAACGAGTACATCCTGCCGACCAAGAGCCGCGCCGACGTGATCTTGCACAAAACGGCGAACCATCTGATCGATCAGGTCGAGCTGCGCAAGTTCAACTGATGAGGCTTTTCTCATCGAGAATTGACCGGCACCAGTTTTTTCCGTATAGTAGTAACAATTCAACACAAGGGAGTGTGGGCACACTTGGCAAACCAGAGCCAGGACTACGACAAGATTATCGTCCTCGATTATGGCAGTCAGTACAATCAGTTGATCACGCGGCGCATCCGTGAATTCGGCGTTTATTCCGAGCTCAAACCGCATACGATCACGGCAGAAGAAGTACGCAAAATCGCGCCAAAAGGGATCATTTTTTCCGGCGGGCCAAACTCGGTGTACGATGATGGCGCGCTTGGCGTGGACGACGAGATCTTTAACCTGGGGATCCCGATCCTGGGCGTCTGCTACGGCATGCAGCTGATGGCCCAGCGACTTGGCGGCGACGTGGAACCGGCGGCCGACCGCGAATACGGCAAGACGGACATCACCGTCACCGACCAGGCGGCCAAGTTGTTCCAGGACCTGCCGACGACGCAGACCGTATGGATGAGCCACGGCGACTTGGTGCAAAAGGCGCCGGCCGGCTTCCGCGTGACGGCAACGTCCCAGAACTGCCCGATCTCCGCGATGGACGACGATGCCCGCAAATTTTACGGGATTCAGTTCCACGCC
Organism: Lacticaseibacillus jixianensis; assembly: GCF_003946485.1. Lineage (GTDB taxonomy): Bacteria > Bacillota > Bacilli > Lactobacillales > Lactobacillaceae > Lacticaseibacillus > Lacticaseibacillus jixianensis. The sequence goes on from NZ_RHOJ01000001.1 coordinate 230,756, forward strand.
GAGGTGCAAAACACCCGGTACGGCCACGAGATCCTGCACCATTTTGCCTTCGACGTCTGCGGCGCGCAGGCCAACTGGAACATGGGTGACTTCATCGATGACCAGATCAAGGCCATCCGCGCCGAAGTCGGCGATAAGCAAGTCCTGCTCGGCCTGTCCGGCGGCGTGGACAGCTCGGTCGTCGCAGCGCTGCTCAACAAGGCGATCGGCGACCAGCTGACCTGCATCTTTGTTGACCACGGCCTGCTGCGCAAGAACGAAGCGGACCAGGTCATGGTCAGCCTGAACGGCCGCTTGGGCGTCAAGATCATCAAGGTCAACGCGGCGGACCGGTTCTTGGGCGACCTTAAAGGGGTCACCGATCCGGAGCAAAAGCGCAAGATCATCGGCCGCGACTTCATCGAGGTCTTCAATGATGAAGCCCGCAAGCTGCATGGGATCGAATACCTGGCCCAGGGTACGTTGTACACCGACGTGGTCGAGTCCGGCACCGATACCGCGCAGACCATCAAGTCGCACCACAACGTCGGCGGCCTGCCGAAGGACCTTCAGTTTAAGCTGATCGAGCCCTTGAACAAGCTGTTCAAGGACGAGGCCCGCGAACTGGGTGAACGCCTGGGCTTGCCGCATGACCTCGTTTGGCGCCAGCCGTTCCCTGGCCCCGGCCTGGGCATCCGGGTCCTTGGTGAGGTCACCAAGGATAAGCTGGAGATCGTCCGCGAATCCGACTGGGTCCTGCGCGATGAGATCGCCAAGGCCGGGCTGCAGGAGAAAATCTGGCAGTACTTCACCGTCCTGCCAGGCTTCCGTTCAGTCGGCGTGATGGGGGATGGCCGCACCTACGACTACACCATCGCGATCCGCGCCATCACGTCCATCGACGGCATGACCGCCGACTTCGCCCGCATCGATTGGGATGTGCTGCAGAAAATTTCTGCGCGCATCGTCAACGAGGTCGGCCACGTCAACCGCGTCGTGTACGACATCACGAGCAAGCCGCCCGCAACCGTGGAGTGGGAATAAAAGGTACATGTAAATTGAACCCGGAATGTTGATTTAACGGCATTTTCGGAAGATACAATGGATACGATTGGTGGGGAATATGTTACGTTCCCCGCCAAAATCCCCGCCAAGTTTGGGCCGAATGAGGGCTGGACTGGCGGGGATTTTTGTGATTTTACGACACTACCCAGGTGTTAAAAAAATATGAGTTAAAATAAATTCGCTGACAGCTGAAATAAGTTTGACTATATGGCAAAACGGCGTATACTGAGCTTATCAACTTATTGGTATTCCCTACTGCAAATGGAGCAGAACTTATGCTCGAGGACTCATTGATGGAGTCTATCCCTTGTCCGGACGCAGAGCCTGGACGTCGCCTGCCGGCGGCGCCCGGCCCTGAGCCCAAGGGGCGGGCTCAGGCCCGAAATTGCAGGGATCAGCTTCTCCAAAGACCAGACCTTTCTAAGGGGAGTCGCTAAAGCGGCTGGAAAGGAGAGTTGTCAATGATGACTCGTAAAGAAAAAAATAAGTTGCATTTGGAGAAGCGTGTTTCGAACCGCCGTGAGGCTAAAAAATGGGCAGTGTTTCTGATTCACACACTGGAGGTTATCTTAAGAGTGATTAACCTTTTCCATAAAATTGGTGCCAGCCTTGGCTGGTTTTAGCGGCGGGGAGGCGAAGCAGTCCCTGCTATTTTTTTACACGATGAAAGGAGAAATATCATGTATGGTCAGACTCTAAAGCAATTGCGGACGGTTTTTGGATACTCCGCAAAGGATATGAGCAAGGAGTTAGATCTCTCTGCAAGCTATTTGTCAGAAATAGAGAATGGCAAGAAGACGCCTTCTCTTCAGATTCTTGAGTCTTATGCGCGAGTTTTTAATATGAAGTTGTCGACAATTGTTCTTCTTACAGAAGAGCAGGATAAGCTCTCCGAAGAAGGAAAAGGTAAAATATTTGTCCGTCAGATGATGTTAAAAACCTTGGCAAAATATGGAGAAGTATAGATGAAGCCGAGCGAGTCACGAAAACGTTATAATCTCAATCAATGTGCATTGTATTGTTGCCGTTCAAAAAGCAAACTTTTCAAGCTTCTTGGTACTAATGCTCGTGAAATTCGCGATCTCACTAAAAATATGAATGAGCAGTACAGTATCTTTGACTTGGAGAAGAAAGGTGGAGGAACTCGGACTGTACATGGCCCTTCACCACTGCTAAAACGAATTCAAAAAACTCTATATAAGTATCTTAGAAAAGTCGAGAGACCAAGTTGGCTTATTTCGGGAGAACTGGGAAAGAGCGTAATTGATAATGTTCGTCCCCATCAATTTGCCGGTGACATGATAAAATTGGACATCAGTGGCTTTTTTGATAATTGTAAGAGGGAACCAGTTTTTCAATTTTTTCATACTATTTTGAGGCAACCTGGTGATGTTGCCAGCATATGTACAGAGTTATGTATGTTGAACGGTGCAATCGTTCAAGGATCTCCAACAAGTATGGTTATTGCGTTTTACGCTAATCGAAAAATGCTGGAGGAATTGCAGCAACTGGCCTCGGACTTTGGATTGGTATTTACTGTGTATGTCGACGATATTGCGTTTTCTTGTGCGGCTTCTTTTAATGAAGATGCACTGTTAAGTCGGGCGTGTCAGATTGTAAGGGCATATGGATTTCGCGTAAAAACCAAGAAGGTTCGAGAGTACCCTTTGGAAAAGCCTAAACTTCTAACAGGTATCGTAATTTCAAAGAAAAACACACTATCAGTGCCGAATCGAGTGAGGAGGACAATACTTGATTCGATGACTAGCTATCGAAAGATGGATGATAGCAATGAAAAAGAAAAGTTGAGGCAAAGCATGTTGGGAATGATTGCCTCTGCTCAGCAAATCGAACCGGGGATTTTCAATAGCATACGCGGACAACTATTAAGTGACCGGCGAAAGCAACTTGTGAGTTAGTGATGTATTTAAATCATGAGTGAAATCAATTTGGACAACGACAGATACCGATGTTGGTGGAGGGTAACTAATGAGTAGCAACTTTGATTTCTTGCAAGGCAACGAGGATAGTATGGGCTACTTCCGAGCTGCGAACTTCCTTGAACAGGAATACGCAATAGGAAACTATGCGTCCGAGCTGACCTCTGCGCGCAAGATTGCAGAGAATGTTGTCAAATTTATCCTAGATCAGAACTACATGGACAATGATGCGACGTTCGCGCAGAATCTCAAGACAGTGAAGTATCACCATCTGTTGAATCAGCAGTTGGTAGATTTGCTGTACGCAATCAAGCAGCCGGGTAATGAAGCGTCACACACACTTGAACAATATAACAAGCAAGACGGTGTTGCAGCACTGCAACAGGTGATTCAGTTAATGTACTGGTTCGCCAAAACATATTGTGACTATGAAGGTGAGATCCAGCCATTTGTTGAACCGGCTCAACGAAGTCTGTATACAACATCTGAGCGCCATATGATTTACTCACTTTCAGGGGACAATTCGGATGGCAACTGGCCACGTTATACCGGCCTTGAGAAGGTGGGCGAAACCACAGCCAGCCAGGATCTTGAGAAAGATTGGTCGCCGAACAGTGATTACCTTCGAAGTGAGGCACATCATCGGATTAGCCAATACATGAAGACTTCTGGTGTCCCATACAATCTTGATTGGGTCGAACTAGCGCACCGCAAAGTATCGGATACCTGGTTTGATGATCATGATGTTCACCGGGTCCTGTTAAAGTCGGGCTTTAAGCGTGACGCGGCGTTTGAGAAGCAAGGGGCAAAAGAGTGGTTTCAGGTTAGTGCCGATCAAGTGAAGCAGGCGATTGCCGCCGTCAAGAATGGTCGCGAGTCAATTGATGGGCCGGTTCAGGCAACGGGTAAGATTGAGCTACGTCCAGAACAGCAGGATGCAGTTGATAAAACGGCGAATACCTTCAAGACCAAGTATAAGATGCTTTGGAACGCGAAGATGCGGTTTGGCAAGACCCTGTCTGCACTGAAACTGATCAAAAAGGAGAACTATGCCAAAGTCCTGATTATGACGCACCGCCCTGTGGTAGCAGAGGGCTGGTTTGACGACTTCGAAAAAATCGGCATGCCTGAATCAGGATACAAGTATGGTTCTAAACGTGACCAAGATTTATCTCTGGAGGCACTACAACGTGAAGCGGAGAAATACGTCTACTTCGCAAGTATCCAGGATCTTCGTGGCTCCAAGGCTTTTGGCGGCACGGTTGCAGACAAGAACCAACTAGTGAAAGATACTCAATGGGACCTTGTCATCATCGACGAAGCCCATGAAGGAACACAGACAGATCTTGCCCAACAGGTAATCGATGGTGTTGTCACGCCGAAGTATACGCGGGTGCTGGAACTATCCGGGACACCGTTCAACTTACTCGATCAGTATGATGCGGATGAAGTCTATACATGGGACTATGTAATGGAGCAGCAGGCCAAGTATTCCTGGGACAGTGAGCATCCTAATGGTGAGCGCAATCCTTATGTCGGGTTACCGTCTGTTTCGATGTACACTTTCGAAATCAAGAATCGGTTCAAGAGTCCGGAATTTCTTGATGACGATAAGTCCTTCAACTTCCGTGAGTTCTTTAAGGTTGACGATGAGACCGGTAAGTTTGTCTATGCTGATAAGGTGAACAGATTTCTAGATAATATCTCAAGCCGTGATGAACGTTCCAACTATCCGTTCTCAACTTTGGAGTTCCGGAATAATTTACGCCACACCCTGTGGCTGATGCCGTCTGTGAAGTCGGCCAAGGCGATGAAGACGGCGCTAGAAAACCATCCAGTGTTTGGTTTCTATAAAATCGTGAATATCGTTGACAAGGATACAAGCGACAACGTGGTTACGGCTACCGATTCGGATTTGAAGCGGGTAAATGATGCCATTACGGATCACCCGGCCCGTACGCACACCATTACGTTGACTGTGCGCAAGATGACCACTGGTGTCACGATTAAGCCGTGGACAGGGGTACTATTCCTTTCGAATACCAATAGTGCCATGCAGTACTTGCAGGCTGCCTTTCGTGCGCAGACACCTTATGAAGATGAAGAGTTCGGTCGTAAGACGAACTGCTATATTTTTGACTTTGCACCGGACCGTGCTTTGAAAGTGATGGCAGCGTCTCGGCAGATGAGTACCGGTGTCGGGAAACTGCAAACCTCTGATCAGCGGGCAAAACTCGGTGAGCTGCTGAACTTCCTCCCAATTATCGGTGAAGAAGGTCAGGGTATGCAGGCGTATCAAGTTGATACGCTGTTGACGCAATTGAAGAAGGTCTATGCTGAAAAAGCGGTTCAGTCCGGCTTTGATGACGATTCTCTGTACAATGATGAGCTGTTGAAGCTAACCAATTCTGACCTGGAAATGTTCAACGATATCAAGGCGATTGTCGGCCAGAGTAAGGCTGAAAAGAAGCCGGATACGATTGACGTGAATCATCAGGGCTTAGATGATGAACAGTACGAAAAGGCTATTCAGGCAGAAAAAAAGCCGAAGAAGGAGCGTTCTGAAGAGGAACAGGCGGATATTGACCGTAAGAATGCGCTCAAGAAACAACGTAAATCGATGATTTCAGTCCTGCGTGGTATCTCAATTCGTATTCCGATGATGATTTACGGGATGGATATTGATATCGACCAGAACGTTGACATCAATAAGTTTGTGGATTTGGTTGATGCTCAATCTTGGTCGGAATTCATGCCGCAAGGGATTACCAAAGACAAGTTCCGTCAGATTTCCAAGTACTATGACCCCGAAGTGTTCATTGAAGCAGGACGCATAATTCGCCATCGCGTAAAGGAACTAGATCAGCTGGACCCGATTGAGCGAACTTTGCAGATTGCCGATGTTTTCAGTACCTTCAAGAACCCAGACAAGGAAACTGTGCTCACGCCGTGGCGAGTGGTTAATATGCAACTCGGTAAGACGATTGGTGGCTACTCCTTCTTTGATGATGCCTATCAGAACTCAACTAAGGATGGCAAACAGATTGCCGAATGGCGCACAACGGATCTCACTAATCAGATCTTCAGTAATGATGCTCATATTCTCGAAATAAACTCAAAGACTGGGCTGTACCCACTGTATGTGGCGACTTCACTGTATTACCAGGAATTTCAGAAGCTGAATGAAGTTACCGCGGGTAAGTTCTCTGCGCAAGACTTGGAAGATTTATGGGCCGATATTCTTGATCGGAATGTCTTTGCGGTAGCTAAAACGCCAATGGCAAAGACGATTGCTGAGCGCACGTTAACCGGTTATAAACACTACCAAACGCACATTGTGTATGTAGATGAAATTGTTGAAACAGCACGGCAAAGTATCGATGCTGGCGTGAAGAAGATTAAGGAGGCGTTCAAGTATATGAAGTTTGATGTAGTGATTGGGAACCCTCCATATCAAGAGCAGGCTGGAGGGACAAGCTCAAGTGACAAGCCGATTTACCACTTGTTCATGGATATGTCATATGAGCTTGCACCGAAGACAGTTCTTATCACACCAGCCAGATTCTTGTTTGGTGCAGGTGCCACGCCTAAAGATTGGAATGAGAAGATGCTTAGTGATAAGCATCTGAAAGTGATTTTGTACGAGCAAGACAGTAGCGCTGTTTTTCCGAGGACTGATATCAAAGGTGGAGTGGTGATTACTCTTCGAGATGAATCTCAGGATTTTGGAGCAATTGAAACGTTCACTGCTTATCCGGAGTTGCAGTCGATTCTTAAAAAAGTTAGTGGAAACGTTGATGTCACTGGCGATATTCGACAGATTATATACTCTCAAAACAAGCTTAATTTGGATGTGTTGTACAAAGAGTATCCTGATTCGAAGCAAGAAATTAGTAGCGGCGGGAGAGATCGGCGCTTGGAAAGTAATATCTTCTCAAAACTTCCGATTTTTCATGATTCCAAAAAAACGGATACCGATCTGAGCATTTTAGGCTTAATCTCAAATAAACGGTTATACAAGTACGTAGATCGAAAATACATTGATCAGGATAGTGAAAATCTATACAAATTTAAGGTGATGTTGCCTAAATCAAATGGGAGTGGATTCTTGGGAGAAGCCCTAAGCAGCCCGCTAATTGGAGGCCCAAATGTCGGTTATACTCGATCCTTCATTGGTATCGGCGCATTTGATAGCTTAGAAGAGGCGAAGAACGCACTTAAGTATGTGAAGACAAAATTTGTTCGAATCTTACTGGGAGTTCTTAAGATCACCCAGGATAATAATCCTGATAAGTGGGCAAAAGTCCCAATTCAAGATTTTTCAAATAACTCCGATATCGATTGGTCTGTTTCTGTGTCAAGTATCGACGAACAATTATTTAACAAGTATCAGTTTGAAGCTAATGAAATAGACTTTATTCAAAAAAGAGCTCAGGAGATGGACTAATGGTGCACGAACGACTAATTAAGTCTAGCCAGCGGGTAAAAGCTCATGGAGAAGTTTTCACGCCACATCGTATTGTAAATGAAATGTTAAATCAGCCGGAAATACAACCAGCTTTGCATTCACTCTCAGCCACATTTCTTGAACCTGCGGCAGGGGAAGGAGCGTTCTTAACCGAGATTCTCTCACGGAAACTGGAACTGGCAAGCCAGATGAGTAGCCATATAAAAGAGTTTGAGCAGAATGCATTGATAGCTTTGACTTCGCTGTATGGTATCGAATTGTTGGTGGATAATACTGAGCTCTTGGTTACGCATATGTATCGAGTGTTTTACCAAGAATACTTGCGGCAACTGAGAAAGTATAATGCGCCTGAGAATAAGAAGGCTGTAAAAAGTGCCTTGACGATTGTTAAGGCAAACATGGCCCAGGGAAACGCCCTGACTGGTAAGAACAAGAATGGTGATGATATTATCTTTAGCGAGTGGAATATGCTCCCTATGAAGCGAGGTATTCAAAAGGTTGAACGAATCGAGTATACGCTTGATGCAATAAAGACGGATGGGCCATCACTAGATGGACAGTATCAGAATCATGGCTCTGAGGAAATCTCTTTGTTTGAAATAGATGAAGACAAAGGTGTAAGTGTTAGCTACAGTTATTCGGTGGTGCCAATATTTGATGTATATCAAGAGTCAAAGATAATGATAGCGGATTGATTGGAGGGCAAATGAAAATAGTGGAGGATTGAAGTGTGAAAGATCTTCGAGAAATAGACAATCTATTGGGAGTTATCTTTGATTCGTCATCACTGGGGACGGTAGCAGGAATTTTTGTAGCTGTATTATTGCCAACAGTGATTCTACTACTTGAGACGGTACAATCGGATAGTTGGGATCGCGCAGTACTGATAAATAAGGTGATCAACTTGCGCCAAGTATTTATTAGCGTGTGTCTAATGGCTGTTCCAACCTTACTTTGGTCTGTGCCGTATCTAAAGTTGCTGCTACTGATATGCTATTTGTCCGGATTGGGAACAATGACGCGATTACTATGGATTTCCATAAGATGGCTGATGGACTGGACAGAGTCATCGCAGAATGGAATAAAGTATCGTCTTCGGCGACAAATGCTGACGGATAACAAGACTGACTCGCGAGAACGGATTAGAGTGTGGCAAAGATTCTTAGCTTCCATGAGTTTGCCTGCTGACAAACAAGTTAAAGGCTTTTCTGATGGGGCGCTCTTTTACGAAGTGTTTTTGAAAAACTACTTTGACATGCCATCTTACCGTGAGGAAATCCTCCAAATTACAACACGTTATCTTGAGACTGTTTTTTGCATGCCGAGAAGTAATGAACAGGAATTTGTAAATTTTGCATTTACAGAGTTCTTTCGTTGTGTTGATTCTGAATCAGAAGCGGCACTCTATTTTTACTGGATGGCCATCTTGGATAGCGAATTTATCCATGCACAGGAAGATGAGAGACGAGTGTCCTTTTTATTTCATGCCATTCGGAAGCAGACACCAAGAATCATTGATTCAAAATCTGAATTTAAACTTGAGCTTCTTTCATCCCGACTGTTTAATCTTCTGTTGAAACGAAATCGTGGAATTTTGGATGATCATTGGTTAAAGCAAACACCTTGGAAGATAGATTCTCGTCAGGTTTTGGAAAAGAATGTCGCGGGGCGCGCACAATCGCATTTGTTGAAACAGTTTTGGGAATACGTGACAAAAATAGACGAGTCTGATAGCTCTGGATCAGAGCTGAGAAATAATGGCATGAGACTAGATAATCTTATCGAAGTTATTTTTCGGCATGCTAATCCAATCGTAATCCGCCAGATTTATAGTTTATTTCGAATTCAAAATTTCCGTGAATTAGACCAGGACTGGAGTCAAGCAATTCTTGATAGCATTAATAGAGCACCAATATTTGGTTATTTCTCCAGCAGTCCTGCGATTTGGAGTGATAGCTATTCAATTTCATCAGAAGAATTTTTTCGCCGGGAGGAAGAAGATACTAGAGCCGAAAGTATTCGTATTTCAATCCTGTCATTGAGATCGTTACGGGCATCTGACACCGGATGGGTAATCCGAAAGGTGCGAGATTCGCTGTCAACGCTATCAATAAAATTTAACTCGATTACGAACAATTCAATAATCACCGCCAAGAGTATCCAAGGCTATGTTCGATTGCTGCAAATGGTTACGTACGAGGTATATAAAGAGCGTCAGTATGGGTAGAGTAGGCTATGACGTTAAACACATTTAATCAGTTTTATATTGAATCAACTTCAAAGATCTTCCTTGATTGTAAGGGAGATCTTTTATTGATTTGTGAGTTGTTACCGACTAATCATTGTTAAGAATGTGTAACAAAAAACGTTTCTGTTTCAAATCGCGTCCTACAAACCGTCTGTATATGGTGAGAGCGAAAGTTCTCACAGACCTTCCGGAAGGGTCTTGCAACGTATGCCGCCGTGCGCGGCGTGCAGCGCGAAAGCCGCTAGCGCGAGCGGCAGCGGTCGGCGTTAGCCGGCCGCCACAAGCCCCCGGTCTCTAATAGGGGGGCAAATATTAGAGACAAAATACACGTAAGTAGGACGAAAGCGCCGGTGGCAAGCCACTCTGCGCACGCAGAAAGGCGGCTTTGCTGTCAGGCTGCTTCGAAAGGAGCTAACATGCTGAAAGATTTGAACTTAGTCGGCGGAATGACGAATACCGACTGGCTAAACCAGTTTCATGATGAGATGCGCACGCATAAGATTACTCAAGGTCAATTAGCGAAGACGGCTGATTACAGTCGGTCGCATTTGAACCAGTTGCTGACAGGGAAGAATCCGATTAACAAGCAAGCGCGATTGCGGTTGACGTTGGCGCTGCGGTCACTGACCGGTCAGAACAACATTGACGTCTGTATTGATTATTTGGGTGTTACCTTCAAGTCGCACGACTATGAAGAACTTGTGACAGAGCTGTTCCAGATTAACCTGAATCACTTCAATCTCAAAGAAGGTGCGCGCTATGGTTACGCGGCAACTTTCAAATGTGGTGAAATCGACGTGTTGCTGTCGCCATATCAAGATGTGAATGCGAACGGTTATGATCCAAGCGAAGACAGCGGCACGATGATTGAGTTGAAAGGCCAAGGCTGCCGCTATGTTGAATCGTATTTGCGCCAACAGAACCGGACTTGGTACGACTTCTTGGAGACCTGCATTGCGCTTGACGGTCATTTCACCCGAGTTGACCTCGCCATCAATGATCGCAATGGCTTGCTTGACGTACCAACCTTGATTGAGAAGTGTGACCGTGATGAATTCACCTCACGTTTTCATGGTTTCCGAGATAATCGCACCAAGCAGTGGAAGGTATCGGGCAGAACCTTGTATCTGGGGTCGCCGCAAAGTGAAGTGTACTTCTGTATTTACGACAAGGCTTTTGAGCAACACCAGAAGCACCCTGAGATTGCGATTGAAGATCAGCCGATACGGACACGCTTTGAAGTCCGGTTACGTCGCAAACGCGCCGCTGCGGCAATTAAGAATTTGTTGGCAGAGCATGATCCAGAGAAAGTTGTGTTCGGCATCATCAACCGCTACCTGCGTTTTTTGACGCCGAGTCACAAAGCGAAGAGTCAGTGGGCGACAGATCCGCGCTGGGATGCTTTCATCGGCAATTATCGCGACAAGCTGCGACTTTCTAACAATCCTGAACCATTGAGTTACGCGCACATTACCCGTTGGCTCAAGAAGCAGGTCGCGCCGTCGCTGAAGATGTTGCAGCTGATTGATCAGTACAATGGCACTACTGAGCTGAAGGCGATTATTGACGGCGGCAAGTTGACGCAACGCCACTGGGACTTGATTCACCACTATCAGCATCACCGCAACGGCGTTTTGACGGATTCAGAACCGAGTGAGACATCAAAAAAGAGCGACTATGCCGACCAAAGCAAGTAGTCACCCTTCACAGATAAGATTTGGGTCCTATCTGGTTTGATTATCTCACTTCAATCAATGAGAAGGAAGTGACGTAATTGGATAAGAGTTTTGTCTGCTATCAAGATCTGATGGCATTAGGTTTTAAGCAGCACACCGCGCGCAATATTATTAGACAAGCGAAGCAAAGGATGGTACAAAAGGGTTATCCCTTGTATCTCAACCGAAACTTAGGGCGCGTGCCGCGTTCTGTCGTTGAGTCCATTCTCGGGTCACCGATGAATGGAGCTGTTGAGAATGAGTAAAACCAAATATCCAGGCGTATTCATAGACGCCAAAGGTAACTTCTACTATGAAACCGAGTTGGGCACCGATAAGATGAGTGGCAAGCGCGTCCGCAAGAAAGGGCGGAAGGACAGTCAAGGAATGCCATTCAACACTGCGTTTGCGGCGAACAAGGAACTTACGCGGGTAAAGCGTGAATATCATGAGGCGCATGGGTTTACGAACTTTCGCATGACCTACCGCCAGTTCATGAAAGACGCGTATATCCCAGCGTACAAAACCGACGTGGAGGAAAGCACCTTCGCTGTCCGTAATCGCAGCTTTGATATCTGTATCGCCCGCTTTGGCGACCAGCTGTTGCGCGATATCGATATCACCGACGTGCAGAACTTCCGCACGTGGCTGCTCACGGATGAAAAAGACGGCGGTGCGGGCTACTCGCAAGGCTATGCTGGTTTGGTGTTCGGCTGCTTCCGCAAGTCCCTTGACCATGCGGTGCAGATGCAGTACCTGTCCAGCAATGTGTCGAAGCGGGTCAAGGCGATTCCTAAGGCCAAAAGCAGCGTGCCGTTCTGGACGAAAGCTGAGTTTGAACAAGTCATCGCGCAAATCTGCATTGATGACATTTACGGTCACCTGAACTTCGTGATGTTGTGGCTGTACTTCCTGACTGGCGTGCGCGTCAACGAAGGCACGGCGCTGTGGTGGCGAGATGTTGATCTCGCCAAGAAGCAGCTACACGTTGACCACATGCTGGTGATGAAGAACCGGCATGACTGGGAGCGCCACGACTACACGAAGACAGACAGCGGCAAGCGCATCTTGACGCTTGATGATGACACCGTGGCAATTCTACGGCGCTGGCGCGAGGTGCAGCATAGTTTCGGTCTGGGTGGGGTAGATGATTTCGTCATGACCTACGATGGCTTGCCGATGACCAAGTCCACGATCTCGAGGATTATCCACCGCTACGCCAAGTTGGCGCAGGTGCATCCAGTCGAAGGCAAAGGGCTGCGCCACAGTCACGCGTCGTATCTCATCAATGAGTTCAACGTCTCGGTGCTGGTGTTGTCTAAGCGCTTAGGCCACTCGTCACCTGAAATCACGCTGAAGCACTACTCGCACTTGTGGGGCGGGCTAGATGCAGAGATCGCGGAACAGATTGCGGGTAATATCACGATCAAGACAGCGGGTCAGAATCAGGTGCGGTTCGTGGGGAATCAGGCGGTGAAGTACGACCAACTAAGCCCCGCCAGACTCCCCGCCAAAACGGCAGCTGAGGCGTAGAAAGTCTGTAGTGACGCGGGTTGGCGCCGCTGAAGATACGCTCGAGTGGGAATAAAAAGTACATAAAAGTACATATAAGTTGAAACCGAAGCGTCGATTTAACGGCATTTTCGGGAGATACAAAGGATACGATTGGCGGGAACATGTTATGCTCCTCGTCAAAATCCCCGCCAAACTTGGGCCGATTGAGGGCTAAGTTAGCGGGGATCTTTTATTGTGACGAATTGTCAAATCAAGTGCAACTTTTTACCTAGGTAGACTTCAGCTGGTGTCTTCCAGCCCAAGACCTTGCGTG
>NZ_RHOJ01000010.1 GCF_003946485.1 Lacticaseibacillus jixianensis
AAGTTAAGGTTAGCAGAGAATGGGCGCTGTGCCCACAAAAAGAAGCCCTGAGATTCCGTATTATTCGGATTCTCAGGGCTTTTTCTTGTGGGCGAGAATTATGTCTCGGCCTCTTTTCAGGTTTACAGGCGCGCCGCCTGGCGAAACGCGGTGGGCGTCTGGTGGAGGCGCTCCTTGAAGCGTTTGTTGAAGTACGAGATGGTGGAAAAGCCGCACGCGATGGCGATCTCGCTGATGGGCAGGGCCGTGCTGGTCAGCAGCTGCGCGCCCTTTGACACGCGCGCCGCCGTGATGCTCGCCGACAGCGTGGTTTTGGTCACCGCCTTGAACAGGCGGCACAGGTGGCTTTCACTGACCGCGAACTGCTTGGCGAGCCGCGCGGCGCCGAGCGGCTGATCGAGGTGGGTGCGGATGTAGGTCAGTACGTTTTTGACCAAGTTGAGCTGGCCGGCCCGGTCCGCGACCGGCGCCAGCGGCTGGCGCGTGTGCTGCACCAAAGTCGCCCACGCCAGCAGCAGCTCGGCCTTCACGACCAGCTCAAAGCCTGGCGCGGCCGCCTCGGTCGCCTGGCGGATCGCCGCCAGCTTCGCCTTGAACGCGGGCTGCCAGGGGGTGCGGCTTGAGATCACCCGGGGGAACTGCTGCTCGCCCTGGAAGATGGGGTCGAGGTACTGCACCTGCAGCCGATCGGTCACGGCGCTGGTGATGAAAATCGGGTCGAAGACGACGGCGTAAAAGGCGAAGGGCGTTCCCAGCTTGGCCGTGAAGGCGTGCAGGCGGTCAGGGGCGATAAAGACCACATCCCCGGCCGCCACGGCGGTGCTTTGGCCGTCGAGGTGAAACTGGGCCGCGCCGGCGGTGACGACCAGGATCTCGATTTCGGGGTGCCAGTGCGGCGGCACGCGGCTGACGACCCCAACGTCGCTGGTGATCTCGTGGACGCGCAGGGGGAACAGCGCGGTGCCGTGGGGTTCTTGTTCACGTAGGGCAGGATCGATCGTCATTTCAGCCTCCTGAGCAAAATCGTGTTAGTGTTCCGCAAAACGATTAAAGCTTTTCGCAATGAAACCGCTATATTTAAAGTATACCCAATGACGAATAAAAGCCAGCGGGAAAAATTGTGATAGTGGCCGGCGTGCCACTAAGGAGGAACACCATGTATTTTCACACAGAAAAAAACGCGTTGATCGCCCAAAAAGGCAATGAGACGCTGCGGCTTGAAGCGTGGGGCAAGGATGCGCTGCGCGTCCGTGCCACGGAGTACCCGGCTTTCACCGGCAACCAGTGGGCGCTGAGCGAGCCGCTTGACCCGCAAAGCGCATTGATCGCGATCGATGAGGCCAAGGGCAGCGCGACGATTCAAAACGGCCGGCTGAAGGTCAGCATCAACCCCAGCGGCGTCCTGCGCTTTTTCAAGGATGATCAGGAAGTGCTGCGCGAGTACTACCGCAACTACGACGGCAGCGTCACGGACGAAAGCACCTGCATGAAGGTCATTAACCGCGATTGGAAGCCGATCATCGGCGGCGATTACGGCCTGACCGTGCGCTTTAACGCCAACGACGGCGAGAAGTTCTACGGCATGGGTCAGTACCAGCAGCCGTATCTGGATCTCAAGGGCTGCACGCTGGAGCTGGCGCAGCGCAACTCGCAGGTCTCCATTCCGTTTGCCGTCTCCTCTTTGGGCTACGGCATGCTCTGGAACAACCCGGGCGTGGGCACGGCCACTTTTGCCAAAAATAAAACCGAGTGGCACAGTGAAGCGACCAAGGAAATGGACTACTGGTTCACCGTGGGCGACACGCCAAAGCAGATCGTCGCGAACTACACGGCGGTCACCGGCCGTGCGCCGGAGATGGATTCCAGCCTGCTGGGCCTGTGGCAGTGCAAGCTGCGCTACCGCACCCAAGACGAGGTGCTGGACGTGGCGCGCCACTACAAGCAGCTGGGCATTCCGCTGGACGTGATCGTCATCGACTTCTTCCACTGGACTCGCCAAGGCGACTGGCAGTTCGACAAGGACTTCTGGCCGGATCCTAAGGCGATGTGCGACGAGCTGCACGCGATGGGGACCAAGGTCGTTGTGTCCGTCTGGCCGTCTGTCGACCGCAAGTCGATCAACTTCCAGGAGATGCTCGACAAGGGCTACCTGATCCGCACCGAGCGCGGCAGCATTCAGACCTACGACTTCCAAGGCGACTGCCTGGAGCTGGACGCCACCAACCCGGCGGCGCGCCAGTTCGTCTGGGAGAAGTGCAAGAAGAACTATTACGATTACGGGATCGACATGTTCTGGCTGGATAACGCAGAGCCGGACTACGCCGTGTATGATTACGACAACTACCGCTACTACCTCGGGCCGGCGGTGGCCGTCACGAACATTTACCCGCAGCTTTACGCCAAGGCCTTCCACGACGGCATCGCTAAGGAAGATCCGACCAAAAAGCAGCTTGCCCTGGTGCGCTCGGCCTGGGCCGGCAGCCAGAAGCTGGGCACGCTGGTGTGGAGCGGGGATGTGCAAAGCACCTTCGCCTCCCTGCGCGACCAGCTGGCGGCGGGGCTGAACATGGGCCTGGCCGGCATTCCGTGGTGGACGACCGACGTGGGCGGCTTCATGACCGACGACTGGCAGGATCCTGACTTTAAGGAGCTGCTGCAGCGGTGGTTCGAATTCGCCGTTTACTCTCCCGTCCTGCGCATGCACGGCGACCGCGGCCCCCACGACATCAAGCCACTGTCCAATCACGGCGGCGGCAGCCTGTACACCGGGCAAAGCAACGAGCTGTGGAGCTACGGCGAGGACGTCTACCACGTGCTGCACGAACAGCTGAAGACCCGCTGGGCCCTCAAGCCGTACCTGGAGCAGCTGTACCGCGAGGCTTCGGAGAATGGCTCCCCGCTGCTGCGGACGATGTTCTACGAGTTCCCGGATGACGAAAAGGCCTGGACCCTGTCCGACCAGTACATGTTCGGATCAGATTACCTCGTGGCCCCGGTGCTCAAGCTGGGCCAGCGGCAGCGTGACGTGTACCTGCCGGCCGGCCAGTGGCAAAACGTGGACACTGGCGACGTCCTTGAGGGCGGTCAGACCGTGACCGCCGACGCCCCGTTGGCCCGGATCCCGGTGTTCAAGCGCGTGAAGTAACCAGCGCTAGCGACCAATGTTTCCCGTGAAACATTGGTCGTTTTGCTGTGTTGCCAATGAGTCGGTAGTGGGTCAAGGCCCATCAGCCTCCCGTTGGCCAAACGCGCTGCTGTGATAAGCCGAGCATGGAAACTGCGTAAACTGCAGCCCAAGTGGTTGGCAGTAATTGCGAATGGCGTTATTCTGTTCGCGGATGATGGGAGGGTGAGGCAGGAACAGCCTCGCCAGAAAGACCCGGAAACCTCCTGGCGATCCGATCCGCACTGTGGGATTGACCAGGCGCATTGAGCCATCTGATCAGTTTGGCGATGAAGACCATGTTGAAAGCATGGGGCCCTTCCAGGGCGTGCGAAAGGATGCTGCTACCATTCCTAACTGAATACAGCGACCCTTGGCGGCGACGACAAGGCGGTAGTAGGTCCCGGGAAACCGGGACGACAAAAACCCCGGGGAGACCCGGGGGCGGGACACCATTTCGCAAGGGATGGTGCCCTTTGCGTGCACTTGAGCAGTACTGAGGCCAGGCAGACGGGCTTTCCTGGAAGTTTCAGGAAAGCCCGCCTGGTTAACGCAAGGGACCGTCAGGGGAACAAGCTTCTGGCCAGTCAGCGGCGATGGAACCACACGCGCATCTGGCCCTCTGCGCGGTTGGCCCACGCGTAATATGGGATCAGGGTTAAGGCTGCGGGGTGCAGCGCTTCTGCGTGCACGGCGGTGTATAGCGGCGAATCAGCTGCTGCGACCTGCTCGCGCGCGGCGGTGACGGTCAAGACGCCGACGCCGCCGAGCAGGGCGTCGTCAAAGTGGTAGGCGATCTTGGCGTGAGGGGCAACGCGATACAGGGCAAGTGGCGCCTGATTGTCGACTTGCTCAGCCGCGTAGACGATCGGCTCCCGCTGAACGGCGAGTTTGCCGTAATCGGCGGCGACGCGGTTATTGGCCTGCATGAGCTGCGGTGTCATGTCCAAGGTGAGGGTCAGATCGATGGCCGGCTGCCCGGCATTAACGTAGATGAAGCCGTCCTGCTGAGGCAGGTGGGTGGCGGTCCCGTTGAGTTGCAGCTGGTAGCTGGCAGACCAGGCAGGGATGCGGATGCCGAAGCGGAACTTTACTTGGTGCGGGTTTGCGATGTGGTAGTGGATCGCGCCTGACCAAGGGAACTGATTGGTCTGGGTGATGGTGATGCCATCGCTGAACTCGGCGGTGTTGGCGATGAACTGGTGGGCCAAAATGGCATCGCCTTTGCGCGTGTAGAGGTAGCGGTCCACGGAGGCGATCAACCGGGCAAGGTTGGCGGGGCAGCAGGCGCACCCAAACCAATCCGCGCGCCGGGTCAGAATGTGCGCCTTGCCGGGATCCTGCTGGCTGGCAAGCGGGTCGGCCTCCAGCGGGTTCACGTAGAAGAAGTGCTTACCGTCCAGTGCCATGCCGCTGAGCGCGCCGTTGAATAACTCCTTTTCCAGAATGTCGCCGTACTCGCCCTTGGCGTGCAGCGCAAGCATCTGCCGCGCGAAAAAGGCCATGCCGACGGCCGCACAGGTTTCGCCGTAATCGGTGGCATTCGGCAAGTCGTAGTCGTAGGTGAAGGCCTCGCCGCTATTGGTTTGGCCGACGTTGCCGGTGATGTACATCTGCCGGTGGACGATGTCGTTCCAGAACCGGTCGCAGGCCGCCAGCAGCTCCTGGTCGCCGGTGAGCCGGGCAACGTGCGCCATCCCGGTGCACAGGTACACCACCCGCACCGCGTGCCCGCGTGCCACCTGCTGGTCCTTGAGGGGGGCGCCGGCGACAAAATAGTCCGGGTCAAAGTCGCGCAGTGCCTTTGCCGCGTCTTGGTCAGGAGCATCGGCCAAGAACTGCTTTTCCAAAAACAGCGGATCCAAACCGCGCTGGTTCAGGAAGTAGTGCGCAAGCTTCAAATAGCGCTGATCGCCAGTGGCCTCATACAGGCGCGCCAGGGCCAGCTCGATTTCCGGATGGCCGTCGTAGCCGTGAATTTTGCCGGCCTCTGGCCCAAAGTGGGCATCGATGCAGTCGGCCATCCGCGTCGCAATGGTCAGGGCCTTTTGGCTGCCAGTAGCCTCTGCGTACGCCACGCCGGCCTCGATGTAGTGGCCCATGGTGTAGAGCTCGTGCGAATCGCGCAGGCGCTTGAACTTGTGCGCCGGTGCATCGATCTGGAAATACGTCGACAGGTAGCCGTCAGCGGCTTGCGCCTCGGCAATCAAATCGACTAGGCCATCCGTGATCTGCTCGAGGGCGGCGTTCGGTGCCGCCTGCAGCGAGTAGGCGGCGGCTTCAAGCCACTTGTACGCGTCTGAGTCCTGGAACGGGAAGCCGTAGTGGTGACCGGTTTGCTGGCCAGCGGCGATCTTGAGGTTGGCGATCACGTGGCTGTTCTTGCTGGGACCGGCGCTTGGTGTTTCGCCATCAAAGGCGCCGTCAGCCTCGTCATTCATGACCTGCCACTGGTAGGGCAGGACCTCCTTGGCCACTAGGTCGCGGTAATGCTGCCAAAAGCCGGAAGTGATGGTGACTTTTTTAATGGTGGGAAGGGACTTTGCTGTTTGCATGATCAACACTCCTTATGCGGATGCGCGTCAGTCTGGCTGGCGCCGCGGTCTAACGAGCCCTATTGTAACGGTTTTCAACCGCGAGGTAAGGGGTAATTTCTCACGGCGGCGGCTTGGCGCAAGCTGGTTGCCCGGGAGACTGGGGTTTCGCCGAGATAATTTATTTGAATTAATTTCTGCACGGGCGTTTACTAGAATCAATAAGGAGGACGGTCATGCAAAGTCAGGAGTCGGTAACACTCGCATTAAAAGAGGCCATTTTGGCGGGACGCTACGCCGTGGGGGAGAAGCTGCCAACGGAGCGGATGCTGCTTCAGCAATTTGCGATCACCCGCTACGGTCTGCGCCAGGCGCTTAAGGCCCTGGTGGCCGAGGGCCTGGTGCGCGCCGTGCAGGGTAGTGGGTTTTACGTCGCCGACCCGCACCACAAGCAGCGCAAGCAGGCGGCCCAGAAAATCGTCGGGGTGATCACCACGCACCTGGCGGATTACATTTTTCCGCCGATCATCTCCGGTATCGACAGTGTCGTGAGTGCCGCCGGCTACGGCTTGATGCTGAGCAACACCCACAATGAATTCGAAAATGAGCGGCGCAGCCTGATCCGGATGATGGATACCGGCGTGGCGGGGCTGATCATCGAGCCGACCCGCAGCGCGATGGCGAATCCGAATCTGGCGCTTTATCGGCGCATTGCGCTGGCCGGCATTCCGGTCGTTTTCATCAATGCCGGGTACACGGGGCTGACCGACTTTCCCACCCTGACCGTCGATGACGCGGGCGGGGAGCGCCAATTGATCGAGGCGCTGCTGCGGCAGGGTCACCGGCAGATCCTGGGGTTGTTTCAAATTGATGATCAGCAAGGGGTGGACCGCATGCAGGGTTTCGTTCAGGCCTACCAGGCGAGGCAGCCCGCGGTGGCGACTGGCAACGTCATGCTTTACCAGTCCGGCGACCGGCTTGCCGACCTCAAAGCCCGCGTGTTGGCGGTGGCCACCGGGGAACGGCGACCGACGGCGATTGCCTGCTACAATGACCAGCTGGCGATCCGGGTGATCACTTGGCTTGGCGAAGTGGGGCTGAAGGTGCCGGGTGATATTTCGCTGGTTGGGTTTGACGACTACGAAATGAGCCGTTACTCGCGCCCGGCGCTCACTACGGTGGTTCATCCGAAGCGGCGGATGGGTGAAGCGGCCGGGCAGGCGGTGCTGAAGGCCATTGCCCATGACCGGCCAGCATCCATTCAATACCCGGCAGCAGTGGTGCTGCGCCACTCCACCCAGCCACTGAGCTGAATTGATTCGAATCAATTGAATCAATTTGCCGCCGGCGAATAAACCGCTTACCTTGAAGTTGCGAATAATCCGCAGCTTCTTTTTTTATGGGCAGGAGGGATCAAATGGATACGGAAATCAAGGCCGCGGTCGAAGCGGGTCAGTTGACGCTGGGCATCGAGCTGGGGTCAACGCAGATCAAGGCGGAATTGCTGACGCGGCAATTGCAGCCGGTCGCAGCTGGGACATCCGGCTGGGCCAACGAATTCAAGGCCGGCCACTGGACCTACTCGCTCGACCAGGTGTGGGCTGGTATTCAGGCGGCCTACGCGGCACTCAAGGCCGCGGTCGAGCAGCAATCCGGCTGTCAGCTGACGCACCTTGACGCGATTGGTATCAGTGCCATGATGCACGGCTACTTGGCCTTCGATGCCGCCGACCAGCTGCTGACGCCGTTTCGTACGTGGCGCGATAACACGACCGGTGAGGCGGCAAGGCAGCTGTCGCAGCTGTTCAACTTCAATATCCCGCAGCGCTGGAGCGTCGCCCACCTTTATCAGGCGATCTTGAACGACGAGGCGCATGTCGACCGGGTCGCCTTTATGACCACGCTGGCCGGCTACGTGCATTGGCAGCTGTCCGGGCAAAAGGTGATCGGCGTCGGCGATGCCTCGGGCATGTTTCCCATCGACCCGGGGACGAACGAGTATGATGCGATGAAGCTCGTGGCCTTTGACACCTTGCCGGCGGTCCAGGCGCATCACTTGCAGCTGCGCCAGATCCTGCCGCAGCCGCTGCTGGCGGGCACGCCGGCGGGCCACTTGAGCAAGGCTGGCGCCGCGCGGCTGGATCCCAGCGGCACACTGGCGCCGGGCGCGGTGATGGCGCCGCCGGAAGGGGATGCCGGCACCGGGATGGTCGCCACCAATAGTGTGGCGGTCAACTCGGGCAACATCTCTGTAGGCACGTCTGCGTTCACGATGACCGTTTTGCCTGAGCTGCCTGACTCTTGGGATCCGGCAATCGATATTGTCGCGACGCCAACTGGGCAGCCGGTCGCGATGGTGCACGCCAATAATTGCTCCTCGGACCTCAACGCGTGGATCGGGTTGATGGGGGAGGCGATCGCGGCGGTCACCGGTGAGACCCCTGGTGACTTATACCAGCGGCTTTTCGCTGCAGTCCCCAAGGCGGATGCCGACCTGGGGGGCTTGCTCGCTTTTGCCAACGTGTCTGGTGAGAACATCACCCAGGTCGATCAGGGCCGGCCGCTTCAGGTGCGCACGTCTAGCACGCAGATGACGCTGGCCAATTTCATGGCGACGCAGCTGGACGCGGCCTTTGCGCCGCTGGCGGTCGGCATGGAAAAGCTGCACGAGCTGGTCACGCTGAAGGCGTCCACGATGGTTGCGCAAGGCGGGCTGTTTAAGACCCCGAAGATCGCCCAGCAAGTGCTGGCCAACGCGCTGGGCTTGCCGATCACGGTCATGACCAACGCCAGTGTCGGCGGGCCGTTTGGGATGGCAGTGCTTGCGCAGTTTACCGCGGCTGGCGGCGGCGACCTCGCGGAATATCTGCAGTCTGAGGTGTTTCAGGAGACGACGGCGACCACGCTGATACCAGAGCCAAGCGGACGCGCCGCTTATCAGCATTTTCTTGCCCGCTATCAAAAAGCCTTGCCGTTGGCGCGGCAGGCCGGCAGTCTCGTTGATTAGAAAATCTGAATGGAGGACTTAGCAATGAAATTAGCACAACAATATGAATTCTGGTTTGCCGTGGGCAGCCAGGCCCTGTACGGCGAGGACGCCCTCAGGCAGGTCGAGGCCGACAGCAAGGTCATCGCCGCGAAGCTGAACGAAAGTGGGACCTTGCCTTACCCGGTCGTGTTCAAAGGCGTTTTGACGACGGCTGACGGCATTACCGCCTTTATGAAGGAGGTCAACTACCGCGATCAGGTCGCCGGCGTCATCACTTGGATGCACACGTTCTCCCCGGCGAAGAACTGGATCCGCGGCACCAAGCTGCTGCAAAAGCCCCTGCTGCACCTGGCGACGCAGTTTCGCGAAGACATTCCGTACGCGACCATCGATTTTGACTACATGAACCTCAATCAAAGCGCGCACGGCGATCGGGAGTACGGCTACATCAACGCGCGCCTAGGCATCCGCAACAAGGTCGTGTACGGCCACTGGGACGACCCGGCGGTCAAGCAGCAGATCGCGGACTGGGAAGACGTGGCCGTGGCCTACGCCGAGAGTTTTCAGACCAAAGTGGCGCGGTTCGGCGACAACATGCGCAACGTGGCGGTCACAGACGGCGACCGAGTGGAGGCCCAGATCAAGTTTGGCTGGACCGTCGACTACTACGCGCTGCACGATGTGGTTGAAGTGATCGATGCGGTGAGTGAAGCCGACATCAACCAGGCTTACGCGGACTTGACCGCCAAGTACACCGTGGTGCGCGGAGATAATGATGCGGCCAAGTACGACCACGCGGTGCGCTACCAGCTCCGCGAATACCTCGGCATTAAAAAGTTTCTGGATGACCGCGGCTACAACTGCTTCACGACCAACTTCGAGGACCTGCACGGCCTCGAGCAGCTGCCGGGGCTGGCGGCGCAACTGCTGATGGCGGAGGGCTACGGCTTTGGCGCTGAGGGGGATTGGAAGACCGCTGCGCTCAGCCGTATTCTGAAGGTGATGGCGCACAACCAGCAGACGTCGTTCATGGAGGATTACACGCTGGATCTGCGCCCAGGGCACGAGGCCATTTTGGGCTCACACATGCTGGAAGTTGATCCTTCGATCGCCTCCGACAAGCCGCGGATCGAAGTGCACCCGCTGGACATCGGGGGCAAGGCCGACCCGGCCCGGCTGGTCTTTAACGGCTCTGCCGGCGACGCCGTTGACGTGACGTTGGCAGACTTCCGCGACGGTTTCAAGTTCATCGGTTACCCGGTCAACGCAGCCAAGGCCGAACAGCCGCTGCCGCATTTGCCGGTGGCCAGCCAGCTTTGGACGCCCACGGTGGGGCTGAAGGAAGGCGCCACCGCCTGGATCAAAAACGGCGGCGGTCACCACACGGTCCTGTCCTTTAGCATCAGCACCACGCAGATCAAGGACCTGGCGACGCTGTTTGGGGTGCAGGCCGTCGTGATCGAGTAGGAGGGCGGACATGCTAGAAAAGCTCAAAGAAGAAGTCTACGAAGCCAATATGCAGCTGCCCAAGCTCGACCTGGTGACGTTCACCTGGGGCAATGTCTCCGGGATCGACCGCGAGGCGGGGCTATTTGTGATCAAGCCCTCCGGGGTACCGTACGAGACCTTACGCCCCAGCGACATGGTCGTCGTTAACCTGAAGGGCGAAGTCGTCGAAGGCAAGCTGCGCCCCTCCAGCGACACGCCAACGCACGTGGTCTTGTACAACGCGTTTGCCGACATCGGCGGCATTGTGCACACCCACTCGCCATACGCGGTCACGTTTGCCAGTGCCAACATGGCTGTGCCGGCGCTGAACACCACCGCCGCTGACACGTTTTACGGGGATGTCCCAGTGTCTGAACCGCTGTCTAAGGAGCAGATCGAGCGGGCCTACGAGGAAGAAACCGGTGAGGTGATCGTCAAAACCTTTGCCGACCGCCACCTTGATCACGATGCGGTGCCAGCGGTACTGGTCAGCCAGCACGGGCCGTTTACTTGGGGCGCCACCCCGGCGAAAGCGGTTTATAATGCTAAGGTGCTTGAGGTGGTCAGCCAGATCGACTATCAGACCATGACGCTGAGCGCTAAGGACAACCACGTGCCGCAGTACCTGCTGGACAAACATTACTACCGCAAGCACGGGAAAAATGCGTACTACGGGCAACGGTAACCACTCGGCGCGGCCGTGCGGCAGACGATGAACAATCAAGGGCATCAAGGAGGAGCAGCATCGTGTTACCACATTTGGAAAAACGTGAAAATGGCACCGCTTTAATTGTCAATGACAAACCTTTTATTGGTTTAGCCGGGGAAATTCATAACTCGAGCGCCAGCGACCCCGGCTACATGGAGGAGAAGGTCTGGCCACAAGTGATGGCCCTGAATATCAATACGCTGGTTGCCCCGGTCTACTGGGAAATGATCGAACCGGAAAAAACCAAATTCGACTTTGCCACCGTCGACTATCTCATCACTGCGGCGCGGGAACATCAGGTGAAACTGGTCTTGCTGTGGTTCGGTCTGTGGAAAAACGCCGGGTCCACGTATGTGCCGGAGTGGCTCAAGACTGATCCGGCCACCATTTACTCACAGGACCAGACCGGCCGGCACCTGCTTGCCATTTCGCCAGCGGACCACCGTGCG
This sequence comes from Lacticaseibacillus jixianensis, assembly GCF_003946485.1. Classification (GTDB taxonomy): domain Bacteria; phylum Bacillota; class Bacilli; order Lactobacillales; family Lactobacillaceae; genus Lacticaseibacillus; species Lacticaseibacillus jixianensis. Next base: position 11,333 of record NZ_RHOJ01000010.1, read on the forward strand.
ATTGGCTTGGACGCCACCGCGTTTAGCCACCTAATGGCGCACATCAAGCAGCGCGACGAGACGGAAAACACGGTGATCATGGTGCAGGTCGAAAACGAGACTGGCCTGCTGAACGCGGATTTTGACCACGCGATCGATGAAGACCAAGCCCTGGGGCAGCCCGTGGCGGCCAGCCTGGCCGAAGACACGCAGCAGTCCTGGCGCGCTTATTTTGGCGAAGCAGCCAAGGAGCAATACATGGCGTACCTGTTCGCGTCGGCGGTCGAAACCGTGGCTGCGGCCGGTAAGCGGGAATACCCACTGCCGCTGTACGTGAACGCCTGGCAGCAAAAGCCGCTGGACGTTCCTGGCGCATCATTTCCGGGCACGTATCCGACCGGTGGGCCAACCGTGAAGATGGTCAAGACCTGGCAAAAGGTGGCACCGTCAATTGATCTGATCGCACCTGACATCTACGTCCCGAACTTTACGGAAGTTACTGACGCCTACTTTTCCCAGCAAAACGCCTTGCTGGTCCCAGAAACGGCGCGGGCACTGCCGGCGGTCTCCAACCTGATTTACGCGATTGGCCATTATGACCTGCTGCTGTTTTCACCGTTTGGGGCCGAGGATTTCTTTACGACGCCAGCCAAGGCGGATCCGCAGATGCTGAAGGCCCTGGCCATCGACCCGCGTGCGTTTGACCAAGGCGGGCAGGCCGGGCCGGCGCTGGCGACGGCCTATCGGCTGCTGAAGGGGCTGATTCCGCTTTTGGCCGGCAATCAGGATTCTTCGCGGCTACACGCCTTTATTGCCACTAAGCCGGCCGATGAAGGGGTCAGGGTCCGGCTGGGAAATTGCAACGTGGTGGTGCACTTCGCCGCTTTGACCGGTGAGCAGGCCCCTTCCGCCGGGTTCATCCTTGAGCTGGCGGCCAATGAATTTCTGGTGTTCGGGATCAATATTCGGATCGTACTCGAGCCCAGCAGCGCCACCGCGCGGCCAGTGGGCCTGTTGAAGCTTGAAGAAGGCGAGATGGTGGCAGGCCACTGGCAAAGCGGCCGTATTTTGAATGGCGACGAGCAGACCGTCATCCAGCTCGGCCAGCTGCCAGGCCTTCTGAAATTTAAGACCTTCACGTACTAGCGCTGGCGCATGAGTCAGCTTTGCAGGCGAGAGGAGAGAAAAAACGATGGATAATTTTCGGCAGTGGACCCCGCACGCGCCCATGGGTTGGAATAGCTGGGACTGCTTCGGCGCCTCGGTGACCGAAGCCGAGGTCAGGGCCAACGCGGATTACGTTGCTGGGCGCCTTAAACCCTTCGGCTATGAATACATTGTGGTGGACATCCAGTGGTACGAACCACAGGCGAATTCCTGGGCGTATCATCAGTTCACCGACCTAGCGATGGATGACGAGTGTCGGCTGATCCCGGCCGCGAGCCGGTTTCCGTCGGCGGCTGACGGCGCGGGTTTTGCGCCGCTGGCTGCGTACGTCCACCAGCTGGGTCTGAAGTTCGGCATCCACCTGATGCGCGGGATCCCGCGCCAGGCGGTGCACCAGAATCGCACCTTTGCCGGTGGCCGTTATGCCGCCCGCGATGTGGCTGCGAATAACATCTGCCCGTGGAACAGCGACATGTACGGGCTGGACATGACGCAGCCCGGCGCGCAGGTCTACTACGACCAGCTGATGGCGCTGTATGCAAGCTGGGGCGTGGATTTTCTCAAGGTCGACGACATCTGCGACTCGCGCCTGTACGGCATGTTGCAGCCGGAGATCCAGGCCATTCGGCGCGCCATTGATCAGACCGGCCGGCCCATGGTCTTAAGCCTCTCACCAGGCCCGGCTGATATTGAAAAGGGGGCCTTCCTGCAGCAAAATGCCAACATGTGGCGCCTGACGGACGACTTCTGGGATACCTGGGACCAGCTCAAGGCGATGTTCCCGGTCGTGGCCAAATGGGCGCCGTTCGTGCGGGAAGGCAACTGGCCAGACCCAGACATGCTGCCACTGGGGGCAATTCGCCAGCGCGCCCGGGAAAAGGACCCGACCCAGCCGCGGTCTCGCTTCACCAAGGCCGAAAGCCAGACGATGCTGACGCTGTGGTCGCTGCTGCGGGCTCCGCTGTTTCTGGGCGGCGATCTGACCTACGGCGGCGAAGAAGAGGCGCTGTTCACGAATCCGGCGTTGCTAACCATGCGGCAGACGCTTCAAGACGCCTGGCAGGAGGCGGCAGATGACACTACCGTTGTGTGGCGGGGGATTAGCGCCGACCAGCAGTACCTGGCGGTGTTCAACCTCACTGACAAGGCCACAGCGCTCGCTGCCAGCATGCAGCTGCCAGCAGCGGCCCGTTCGGTGTGGCAGCCGGCCGCTGGTGCCAAGGCACTCATCCCTGCGCACGGAGTTGGCTTGTGGGCGTTTGCGCCGGCGACCCGCTGAGCGGCGCCTTGCCGAGTCGTTTTAGTTGTCAGGGGAAAGGGCCCATCGTAGAATGACATTAATCGTTGAGCATAGTTTGTCACTCAGCGATGTTTCTTCCTCGTACGTGAGCGATGCTCAGAATCGCTTCGGTCCTCAAAGCGGTTTTGATTTGGGTCACTGGTTGGCGGGCCGGTGGCTCTTTTATGGTGCAAAGGGGCGACGACTTTAGCCCGACGGCTAGCCTAGATCCAAGCATTGCCGCTGTACTTTAGCGGCGAGGCTTGGGGCGTAGCTAGCCGCTCGGGCGTTGTCGCCCCGGTGCCCGATTGAGCCAAGGTGCAAAGGGGCGACGGTTTTAGCGAGATGGGTAGCGTAGCACGGCGCCTTGAAGCCGCTTTTGGCTTCAAGGTGCAGAGCCTAGCTAGCCACTCCCGCGTTGTCGCCCCGGCGCCCGATTAAGCCAAGGTGCAAAGGGGCGACGGTTTTAGCCCGACGGCCAGTGAAGCTGCCAAGGCCCGGGCGCACTGATGGTAGGCCACTTAGGCAAAAGGCCCAATGCAGGCCGGCTGCCACATAAAAAAAGTCCCGGCACTGCAGGAATTTTGCAGCGCTGGGGCTTCTTTTGTCAGCATGACGTTATTCGCCTGGCTTGTAGTCCTCGTCAATGACCAGTACCGGCTTGATGGTCTTGCCGGAGCGGGAATCGGCGTTGGCCTCGTTGATCTGGTCGAACTTGTAGAACTTCTCGGTCTTCGGGAAGTCGAACATGCCCATCTTGTAGAAGGCGATCAGGCGCGGAATGTCGATTTGCGGGATCGAGTCGCCCATGTTGACGCCGACGATCTTCTTGTCGTCCACGCACAGGTCGTTCCAGGTGTCGACGTCAATGTGGTGCGGGGTCACGGCGATGGTCGCCGTGGTGCCGCCCTGCGCCAGGACCTTGATGGAGTTCTCCATGACGGCGGTGACGCCGGTCGTGTCAACGGCCCAGTCCACGCCGTGGCCATCGGTCAGGTCCTGCACGGCCTTGACCACGTCAACGTCCTTGGAGTTGATGACGTCGGTGGCGCCGAGCTCCTTGGCGAGCTGCAGGCGGGAATCCACGATGTCGATCCCGATGACCTTGACGCAGCCGGAAATGCGGCCGGCCATCATGGCAGCCAGGCCCACGGCGCCGGTGCCGAAGACGGCAATCGTGTCGCCAGGCTTTGGCTTCAGCGTGTTCAGCACAGTACCGGAGCCGGTGACGTAGCCGCAGCCCAGCGGGCCGAGGGTGCGCAGGTCGAGGTCCTTGTCGACCTTCACGGCGTTGCGCTCGCGGACGACAGTGGTGGTCGTGAATGAGGACTGGTCGAACATGTCAGCGACGTGGTGGCCATTTTCGGTGAAGTGGCTGGAGCCGTCCGGCCGCACGCCGGACAGGTTGTTGTGCGCGTAGTTCTCACACTGCGTCGGGATGCCCTTCAGGCAGGACTTGCAGTTCCCGCACGCGTAAAAACTCAAAACAACGTGATCGCCGGGCTTGAATTGGGTGACCTCCGGGCCGACCTTCTCGACGATCCCCGAGCCTTCGTGGCCCAGGACGATCGGGTAGTCGATCACGGCGTCGCCAATGCGCAGGGCTTCATCCGAGTGACAGATGCCGCTGGCAACCATGTGGACTTGGATGTCATCCGGGCCCATTTCGGCCAGTTCGACGTCATCTTTGATCTCGAAATCCGCGTTTTGCTTCTCTACAACAGCTGCTTTGATCTTCAAATTACCCACTCCCTTGAGTTGTCATTTGGAACACTGATCATTATTTCACAAGTTTTTAGAAATGTGAAGCGCTTTCAGAAGCGCGATCTGCCAGCGGTATTCGGCGTTAAATTGAAATTAGCTTATACTAAATTGGAAAGCAGTATCGACCAATCCATGGTACCTCGTAATAAATCCGGGACTTAGCTAATCTAAACTGCTTTAGGTGAAATATGAAAACCGTTGAAACATTTTTCCACAAATACAGTGGCCTGACCGCGCTGGCACTAGTTCTGATTGCCGTGCTGGTCCCGAGCGCGGCCAACCTCGTCTTTGCGTTTCTGATTATCTTTCTGGGGATCACAGCGGGCTATTGGTGGTTCCAGAAGAACATCTTGAATTCGTCAATTTACGCATTAGCAATGATCGTCCTGCTGTTTTACATCAGCAAACGATAGTGGCAACGTTACATTCAGTCATTCAGCCTTCATATTACCCACAACAGGCGCCTAAAACGTGCGAGCCCGCACCGTTTAAAGCGCCTATTTGATTACTGTGGGTGATCGAGCACCATTTGCTTTGGCGGGTGATTCGTAAATGTCCTCGAGTAGCAGCGGCGCAGAAGCTGCAGCACCAAGGCAGTCCATGCAATGAGTACAGCCACCCAGGACATCTTTCAGTAAGTACACTATCTCCTAATGTACTTTATTGAGCTTAACGGATGTAATCGGTTCCAATAAGATGGGGTTGTAAAAGTTAGGAGTGATAAATTTGGCGCCAAATAATTCACCGCGAACTCTTACAAAGAAAATCATTCAATATCTCCTATCTAAGCCCGAGGTTCATTATCAGGACTTGATGGATTACCTAGGCATCTCACGGAAAACCGTTGCGAAGTACTTAGACCGAGCGGCCGCGGAAGTGGCCCCCCTGGGCATCAAGTTGATCCGCAAACGTGGGCAAGGGATTCACCTTGCCGGGAATACGGATAAACTACTGGCGGCTTTTCCGAGCAACGTCGGCAAAGTCGATGATGAGACGCGGCGGCTGCAGCTCCTTAGCACGTTGATCACTGCTAAGCAGCCGATGTTGCTGGCAGATTTAGCCGATCACTTCTTCGTCAGCAAGAGTACCTTGGAGCGAGATTTGCGCCAGCTCAAGTCGGAATACGGTTTGAAGCTGCAAACGACGGCGGCGGGCGTTCAGTTCGCTGCCTCGGAGGCCGATGTGCGGACGCTGATGGGCAAACTGCTTCAGCACTACTGGGGGCAGGAAGTTCATCAGGATCAAACCGGTTCGATCACGCGCACATTTGAGGTGCCAGCCTCGCTCAGTCAGTACGTGGATAAGAGTATTTTGGACAAAACTCAGGCGGTGCTTAGCCGCTTCATCAACACCTTGAGCACACAAGTTAACGAGTACGAGTACGAATCTTTGCTGATTCATACCACGATTGCCCTGCAGCGCATCAAAAACGGCGAGTATGTGACGCATGCCGCAGTCGCCGCTGGTGCTGGGACGGCCTTGTCGCCGAACACGAAGCGGCTGGTCAAGATGCTGAGTGAGGCCTTTGATCTGCCGATCCCGAAAGATGAAGCTGTTTACCTGAACATGCATGTGGTCGCAATCGAAGACGGCTACATCAACTTGAATCAGGGCGGCCTGGTCGATCAGGATCTGACGGCATGGCTACGGTTGCACTTGGGCGGTTATGATGACACCCTGCTGCGGAACTTGGCCTTGCACTTACGGCCGGCGCTGGTGCGGGTGAGCCATGGCATCTCCATTACCAATCCGTATCGCGAAGACGTGAAGAAGAACTTTCCCATGGCCTTTCAAGCAGCGCTGGACTTGACCGTGGCATTGAAGAAGAAGACGCAGTTGACCTTGTCCGAAGATGAGATCGCTTACCTAGCCTTACACTTTCAATCCTTTTTTGAACGGCGCCACGGCGCCGATCAAGATGTCCGGATCGCGATCGTTTGCAGTACCGGTTATGGCACTGCAGAGCTGCTCAGGCAGCGCGTGAAAGACAAGTTTCCTGAGATGGAAGTCACCGCGACCTTGTCGGTGAATGAACTGATGCACACGCAGGTCGATGCGGACATTATCATTTCCACGATCCCGCTGAAAATGAATGATTCACGGGTGATCCAAGTGAGCCCATTCCTGAATGATCAGGAAATGACGTTGCTTGGTAAGCTCGAGAAAAATATCCGTAAAAGCAAATATGCGAAACACGCCTTCCTGAATATGTTGTCACCGGCGACCACGATTGTGAATGTCAAGTGTGGCACGAAGAAGGCGGCCATCAATGACCTGACTGCGGTCCTCGAGCAGGCCGGCTATGTCGACCACGACATGGCTGAGTCAGCCTTGGCCCGCGAGGCCTTAGCATCAACGGTGATCGGCAATTGTGCGATCCCGCACGGTGACATGAAACACGTCGTGAAACCAGCAATCGGGCTTCTGACATCCAAGTCGGGGATCCCGTGGGACGGCGAGCGCGTCCATGTGGTGTTCTTCGTCGCCCTGAACAAGAGTGTCGAAGCCAAGATGGACGATATATACAGCTATTTTTATGAATTAATTCAAGACCCTGGCCGCATGCGCCAACTTGGCGATGCAACAACGCTTGAAGATGTGACCCATAGCATCCAAGACAAAACACCAGGCAAAGAGGGGACAATGCAAAATGACTGATATTTTTGATCGACACTATATCTTTCTAAACGAGGACTTCAAGAATCGTGAAGAAGCCTTCGCGTTCATCGCGAAGAAGGCGGTGGCCTTGGGGTTTGCCGATGATGAGACGGCGGTGAAAGCCGCGCTTGATCACCGGGAAGCCGAAGCCTCAACCGGTCTTCAGGATAGCATTGCGATCCCTCACGCCATTACCAAAGCAATCAAGCAACCGGCAGTGCTGTTTGTTCGGTCTGCCCACGGCATCCCAGGTTGGGAGACAATGGACGATCAGGCAGTGACTCAGATTATTGCCATGCTTGTTCCTGAGGGCAGCTCAGAGCAGCACTTACAAACGTTGTCTGATTTCTCGGCCGCGTTGATTGAGGAGAAGGAGCGGCAAGCGCTTGCTGCCAGCAAGACCCCTGACGAGGTTTACGCGGTATTAACGGGTCAGAAACAAAATTAGTCATGAAGGAGTGATTCTTATGGATTTCGTTGCGATTACATCATGCCCAGCTGGCTTGGCGCACACGCCAATGGCCGCGAAGGCATTGGAAAAGGCTGCAGACGAACTCGGTTTGAAGGCAAAGGTTGAACAGCAAGGATCAATGGGGCTGAAGAACGAGATTACCCCAGAAGAAGCTCAAAGCGCTAAGTTCTTAATCATTGGCTCTGACCAGAAGATTGAAAAGATGGACCGCTTTAAGGGTATCCCAACGGTGCGGGTCGATATCAATACTTGCATCAAGAAGCCCAAGGCCGTGATCGACAAGGTCAGCAAAGCCGTTGCCGCGCGCGAGGCAGCTAAGTAAGTTTATGAACGTCATTATTGAATTAAAATAGGGGGTTAATGCCATGAGAAAGCTATTGGCAGAGTGGAAAGGGTACCTGATGTCAGGTATCTCGTATATGCTACCTGTTGTCATTGGCGGGTCATTGGTTGTTGCCGTTCCGAAAATCATTGGTTTGATTTTCGGGATCACCGACTACACGCCATATAAGTCCGGTTTTTGGTTCTACATGAACGAAATTGAAAATGTTGGTTGGATTGGGATCGGCCTGATCTGCCTGGTCCTGGGCGGCTACATTGCCTATGCGATCGGTGATAAAGCAGGCTTGGCGGCTGGTTTTATCGGCGGCCAACTTGCCGCTAACACCAACATGGGGTTCCTGGGCGCCTTGGTCGCTGGCTTCCTGGCCGGCTACACCGCACGCTGGTGCAAGAACCACATCCACGTTGGTGAAAAGTACGAATCCATCATGCCGCTGGTCATTGTGCCATTGATTTCGACCATGGTCGTGGCGATCGTACTGGGCGTACTGCTGAAGGGTCCGCTCACTTGGATCAATGTTTCGCTGGTGGCCTGGATCAAGGGCATGAGCACCAGCAATGTATCCACCGTCACCTTGGCGCTGATCATGGGTGCCATGATCGGGACCGACTTGGGTGGTCCGGTCAACAAGGCCGCTTGGATGGCTGGTAATGTCCTGCTGGCTGAAAAGATTTACATGCCAGCGATGATCGCGAACGTTGCGATTGCTGGGATTCCGCTGGGCTACGCCGTTGCAACGACCCTGTTCAAGAACCGGTTCTCCCCAGAGTTCCTGGATACCGGTCGGTCTGACTGGTTCATGGGCTTTGTCGGGATCACCGAAGGCGCGATTCCGTTCACCTTGGTCAATCCGTTGAAGCTGACCCCAATCAACATGATTGCCGGGGCTGCCGGTTCGGCCAGTGCGGTTGCACTGGGCGCAACTGCTCACATTCCACCAGTTGGTGGGATCTACGGGTTCATTTCCTTGCAAAATGGCTGGGCCTACCTGGTTGGTCTAGCGGTTTGTGCCTTGGTCATCGGGATCTTGGCACCACTGGCGGTCGATTTCCGCGATACGAAGAGCGAGGATGACACCACGAGCGCAGAAGAGGACGACATTAAGCTTGATTTCCAGAACTAACGGTTAGTTGCATGGAGGGCCGCACGATGGTGAGTTCACCTAACTGCGGCCTTTATTGTTGAAAAGGGAGACAGATATGACAGAAGCTCATTTTGTAAATCACACGCATTGGGACCGAGAGTGGTACTTCACGACAGAGGACGCTCAGGTGTTGAGCGATCAGCTCTTCTCCGACGTCCTGAAGGAACTGGAGGCCCACCCGGCGGTCAACTTCACGCTCGATGGTCAAGCTTCCATTGTCGACGAGTACTGTGCGATGCATCCTGAAGCGCCGGCGCGCATCCGCAAGCTGGTGGCCCGTGGTCAGTTGTTCATCGGCCCGTGGTACACCCAAACGGATGCGATGATCCCGGATGCTGAGTCAATCATTCGTAACCTGGTCATCGGGATCTTGGATACGCGGCGGCAGTATGGCCAGCCGATGATGATTGGGTACCTGCCTGATACCTTTGGCTTCAATGCACAGCTGCCGATGCTGCTCAACCAGGTCGGGATCCACGACTTTATTTTCTGGCGTGGCACGAACTTCAAACGCCAGATGAATTCGGTCTACTTCAAGTGGCAAGGTCTGGGCAATAACCGGGTGTACGCGGCGAACTTCCCGTTTGGGTATTACACTGGCCAAATCGCAGTGGACTCCAAGAAAGACCTCAAGAGCTTCGTCGAAAACCGGCTGGACCAAGGCATCGACTTTGAAGCCGAGCACGGCAATAACGATCCGGTGCTGGTTCCTTCTGGGATCGACCAGATGAACATCGTCCACAACCTTGAGGATACGCTGGCCAAAGTCAATCAGTACAGCCACAACCATGTCTTCATCAGCAGCTATCCCGCCTTCATGAATACGCTGCGGCAGCGCACTGATCTGCCAAGTTATCAGGGCGAGTTGCGCTTACCGACGTATTCGCGGGTCCACCGGACGATCGGGTCAGTCCGTTCGCAGTTTAAGCGTGACAACTTCCAGCTGGAACAGCTGATCCTTAAGCGGGTCGAGCCGCTGATCGTGATCGCGCAGCGCTGCGGCATCGATCTGTCGACCGGCGTGGCCCTGAGGCTGTGGAAGAAACTGCTGGAATGCCAGCCGCATGATACTCTTGGGGGCAGCATTTCCGACAATGTGGCCGAAGACGTCGCGCACCGATTCAAGGAAGGCTTCGAGATCGCAGAAGGGCTGGAAAATTATGCCAAGAAGCGGATCGCGCAGCGGCTTGACCTGACACCGCACCAGTTGCTGGTCTTTAACCTGACACCGCGACCATTTGCCGGCTACAAAGATGTACTGATCCTGGCGTCGAGCAAGCGGCTGCACTTTGCGCCAAAGTACAAGGCGACCATTATCGCCAGCGAGAAAGTCGCAAAACGCGAGCACATTATGCAGCAGACTACCAAGGGCTTTGAGTTCAAGGATGAGCCAGCCTACTACAAGTTGACCGTTCGGCTCTGGTGCCAGTTTGATGGCTTGGGCTATCAGGTCATCGCCTTCGATGAAAAGGCGGCTCGCGCCCTGCCGGAATTCAAGTCTGTAAGTGGCGAGACGATCAAGAATAACACCTGGCAGGTGACCTTCAAGAATGGTCAATTTAGCGCAAAAGCAGCAGACAAGACCTATGCCAACGTGCTGAGTATCCTTGATTCTGGTAATGATGGTGATACCTATGATTATTCGCCACTGCGCGGTGACAGTGAGAAGTCCTTACCGTTGACGGGTGAACTCACGCACCAGCAAGTCGGGGAAACCGACCAGCTGATCCTCAAGGGGACCTGGCAGCTGCCGAAGACGCTGGCGGACCGCACGGCGGCCAAGCCGGAACTGATGGCCGTGCCTTACACCCTAAGTTTGAGCCTCAAGGCTGGCAGTCCGGTCCTTGACGGCAAGTTGGTCGTCGATAATCAAGCCTACGATCACCGGCTGCGGCTTCAGCTGCGGACCGGCTTTAAGACCGATGCTGCATTGGCGAAGATTCAAGGCGGCTTCCACGAAACGAAGAATCTGCCGATTGCTGCCGATTGGGAGAAAGAATTCGTGGAAAAGCCGGTCAATTTGTACGACTTTGACAAGATCGTCGGGATGCACAATCAAAGGCATGGCCTATTCTTGATGGCCAAGGGGATGAAGGAGTACGAGCTGCTGGATGGCAGTGTTGCCGTCACCCTGATGGCGACCACGGGTCAGCTGGGCAAGCCGAACTTGTTGTGGCGGCCAGGCCGCGCCTCTGGGGACACCACCAGTATCGGCCATGTCATGACGCCGACGCCGCTGGCCGAAGAGCTGGGTGAGAATACCTTCGAGTTCGGCTTGACAGCGACGGGCAAGGTCGATGAACTGGCGCTGGCCAAAACGGCTGAGCGCTGGCTCGAGCCGAGCGTTGGCTATCAGCTGCAAACCTTGAACCTGTTTATCAACCGGCTGGACAATAAGCTTTGGCCGCTGGAGTTTGACGAAGGTCTGCCGGCGATCAAGGCCACGGAGACGTTCTTGCAGTTTGATCCCTCAGTAACGATTTCCGCCCTGTATCCGGCTTACACCGTCGATCATGCCGTGGTCTTGCGCCTGGCTAACCAAAGCGCTAAAGCCATAGACGTGACGCAGCTGCTGAAGGCCGGCTGGCTTGCCGCCAATGCGCTGGAGGAGGTCTGCGAAGACCAGACAAAGCTCCAGATTGGCGCCTACGATATGGTCACCTTGATTCGGAAGGGATGAAGCGAAAATGACCACTTTTGGCAGTATTGAAGCCGGTGGGACTAAGTTTGTCTGCGCGGTTGGCGATGAGTCGCTGACCACCAAGGACCAGACGGTGATTCCAACGACGACCCCGCAGGAAACCTTGCAGCGCTGTGTGGATTATTTTCAGGCTCATCCAGTCAATGCACTGGGTATTGCCTCGTTTGGGCCGCTGGGCCTGAACCCTGCCTCGTCTGATTACGGGTATATCACCACTACCCCGAAGCCGGGCTGGCAGCACACCGATTTTCTCGGCCTGATGAAGCGCAGCTTGAACATTCCAATGGCCTGGACAACCGATGTAAATGGGTCAGCGTTTGGCGAGTACACCGCGGCTCAGCGCCAAGGTGAGGCACTCGGCACGCTGGTCTACTATACGATTGGTACCGGCGTTGGTGCCGGGATCGTCAATGACGGCAAGTTCCTGGGCCGGCTTGGCAATCCTGAAATGGGGCACGTGTATGTGCGCAGGCATCCGGATGATCTTGATTTTGCCGGTATCTGCCCGCGCCACGGCGATTGCCTGGAAGGGTTGGTCTCCGGGCCGACCTTTGAGGCGCGCCTGGGCCGTAAAGGTGAAACAGTGTCGTTAAGTAATCCAATTTGGGACATCATGGCATATTACGTCGCGCAGGCCGCCTTGCAGACGACCATGACGCTGCGGCCCAACAAGATCGTCTTCGGTGGTAGTGTGGCCAGTGAAGGCTTCCTCGAAAAGGTGCGGCCTGCGTTTGCCAAGCTGATGAATGGTTATGTCACCGTGCCACCACTTGAGCATTACATTGTCACACCACTGGTGCCGAATAACGGCTCCGCGACATTAGGCGACTTTGCCATGGCGCGGGATGCGTTGAAGTAAGCACATTAAGGAAGCACCCAGTTGATCTGAAAGATGAAGTCATGTTAGCTCCCACCAAGGGGTTGGCATGGCTTTTCGCTTGGCGTGAAACGGTATGGTTCACTGACCGCGCTAGCTGACGTTTCGAATCGCGGTTGCGTCACTCCCATTAAAATATTATGATAAAGCATACTTCGTCGCGATATTTCGCGGCGCAATCTGGTTCATTAAAGGAGCACATTCATGAAAAGAATCCTCAAAGCACTGGTGGCAGCGGTCGCCGTTCTCAGCCTCACTGTCCTGGCCGGATGCACGTTGTTTGAGCAGAAGACCACGCTGGTCAACACGCAGGTCGCTGGCGCCAAGGCCACGATGATCTACTACACCAAGCACAACTCGGATAAGGTGCTGCAGCAGAAGCTGATCAACGAAAACGACATGGTCAAGCTGCTGGGGACGAAGAAGAAGACCATCATGGATGCGGCCTACAAAGAAATGAAGAAGTCCGTCAACAGCTACAAGAATCTGAAGGGTGTGACGACCAAGGTGTCGCGCAACGGCAACACCGTTACCCAGGAGGTGTTGATCGACTACACGAAGGTCGACATGAAGAAGCTGAAGAAGGCGCAGGGGCTGGACGCCAGCACCCGCAACACCGTCAGCTTGAAGGACTCCGTCAGCACCCTGAAGGCGGCTGGGTTTAAGAAGCAGTAACGGAACGGGGAAAGTCAGGCCATTAGCCGACTGTTATCGCGTTAGGTGGATTGAATAATATCGTCAGCCTAGAAAACAAAGAGAACCTGTAGTCGGCGTGATGCGCTGACTGCAGGTTCTTTTATTGGCGTTTAGGACTAACGGTTAATGGAACGGGCCATCCGCTCAATGGTGTGGCTGATTCCACGGACGGCGCGACTGAGCGCGAAGATGTTCTCAAGTGGCGACTCGTTCGTCCAGGCGGCATCGCCCATGTGCTGGATATCGACACCGCATACCTTATTCCGCACCGCGATGTTTTCGATGTAATGGGCGCCGGCCCCTTCTTGACTAGTTCCGATGGTGCTCATGACGAGTGCGTGCGCGATATGCGCCTGTTTGACGATGCCTTCCATGTCGGCGTCGTTCCACCCTGGGACGGTGCCAACAGCTGGGACTAGGATCACATCCGCACCAGCCTCGAGGAATTTGGCGACAGCATCTGGCGAGGCTACAGGTTCATCAACGCCTGAGCCATGCATCTTACCGGCAATTACCAGACCGGAGAAGAGCTGCTTTGCGAGTTTGACGTTCTCAGCGATTTGATCGTTGGTGACGCCGCTGCCTGGATTGCCAGTCAAGCAGATAAAGTTGAAACCAAGTTTTTCTGCTTCACGGAGAGATTTCATGCTGGCGGTTCGGCCCTCCGGCACAACGGCGCGAGTCTCGTTCATTTTTGCTAACGGGTCAACTGGTTCAAGGTTAACCCCAATTGGGCGGCCGACCAGGCGCTGTAAGTGACGAATGATGGAACCATCACGGTGCACCTTGGCGGAGCCAAGATCGTTCTCGTTGTCGTAAAGTCCGACAATTAGTGGATTGAAGACGTCGAAAAGATTGAGCAGAATCAAGTCGGCGCCAAATGCGGCGGCTACTTCTGAGGTCGAGATGTCATCCATTACGGCCTGAGTGACGACGTTTTCGCTCAGAATAACACGGCCCTCGCTAGCGCGGATACTGGTTTTGAGCTCGGCAGCATTCATTGCTAGCATTTCGGAGCTTTTGGCGCTGATCAATCTTTTCATAGTCGGTAATCCTTTCAGTAAAATCACAAGTTGCGAGCGGCAGTGACTAGTTTAAAAATAATCCTGGAATATGGGTGGGGTTTGCACAAACCCTTGATCTAAAGCTGCTGCTGTGGAGTTAGGCAATTCGACTTCGCCTGTCATAATCAGGCGTGAAAGAGGTGTGGCGCCGAATGCTGCTTTGGTCAGAGCTTGAATCGTTATGGCCTTGTCCGCCGTGTCGCTAAGCTTAGTTACGGACCCTTGGCCAGCGTGGATGGTGAGACGCCAAGTGCCTTGGTTGGCTGCTAGGTTTGCATCGGTGACGGCAAAAGTAACTGGTGTTAGCTCATCAATGGAATAAGGGTAACGGGTCAAAAAGTCCGCCAGGTCGACGATTCGCGCCATCATGTAAGGATGGGACTCTGCCTTCAGCTGAGCTGGCTCGGGTAGCAAGTCTCCTCGGTACCGCGAGTCGGGATCATCAAAGGCAATGGTGTGAAAAGTGTTTCGGGTAGAAGCGATAAACTCCAGCAGGTGCTGGTAGGCCATCGCCGTCTGGGTAATTACCTCTTTGACGAGGATGGTGCCGCCGTCACGCTCGTAGGCGATGTAGCCTTCGGGGACACCGTTCGCTGAGCGATAGACGGCAACGTCCCAGTTACGCTTCAGTTGAAGATAGTGCCACCACCAGGCTGGCCGCTTCATCCCGCCGGCCATATTGTCGGCTTGCGCCTCGTAGAGCGGGCGAATGGTTGGCAGCGCTTCAGCCCACGTCAGCCGCTCGACTTCACCGGTGCGGAATTTAGGATGGCAGGCAGGCATTTGCTCGTTAGAGATCTGGTAGACCATGTGATTAAAGACCTGTTCATAGCCATAGCGCCGGTAGTATGCGTAAGAGAAAGGTGATAAGTAGGCAAGCGTGACACCTTTTTCAAGCATTTCCTCAAGTGAGGCTTGAAGAAGTGAGCCGGCGCCACCAAGCCCAGATGCCTCAGGGGCAGACATGACGTCGCCGATGCCGTTCATTCTATAATCGACGCCGTGAAAGTTAATGGTAAAGGGTAGATTGTAGAGGCCACTGACCAGCTTTTTACCGCGTTTGCGGCCGTAGATCCAGCCGTGATCGTACCGGTAGTCAAAGAAGGCGCGGCGTTCCGGTGAATCGGTACCGTTGAAGCAGAACAGGTACAGCTGGTAGAAGGCGTCTCGGTCTTGAGCCGTTAACCGATAATTTGACAAGAAAAGACCCGCTTTCTATTTAGTAACTTCATCATAGGTTCAGTTGCGTCAGGAAGCTAGCCCTGGTTGGCTGCTTCTGCTGCAGCATCATCAGCGTCGCCCTTTTCTTTTGCCAGCATTTGCTTTTCAGCAACCTTGAAGAATGGGTAGTAGCCCGCACCGGCAATGACGAGCTCGATTGCTGACCAAACAGCAGCACGCCAGTCCCAACCAGTGGCCATTAGCGGGCCGATGATTGGCGGCATCGTCCAAGGCACAACGGCTGATGGTGCGCTGACCCAACCTATCGACATCAGGATATAGGTGGAGATGGTCAGAATGATCGGAATAACGATGAATGGAATCATCGTGAGCGGGTTCATCACGATTGGAAAACCGAAAATCACGGGTTCGTTGATTTCGAACAAAGCAGATGGGAATGCGAGGCGCCCGAGTTCCTTGTAAGTCTTGGACCGGCTGAAGATCATTAGTGCAACTAGCGTGATCGTTGCACCAGTACCACCAACATTAACGAACAGGCTGGAGAAACCAGCCGCTGTGATGTATGGCAGTGGCTGGTGGTTGGCAAGCGCAGTACCGTTCGCGGCAACAAACTGCAGGAAGATGGGATCAGCGATCCCTTCAAGCGTCATATCGCCGTGAATCCCGCAGACCCAGAGAACGGAGACCAACACTTCGTAAACCAAGATACCTGGCAGAGAATTCATCGCGAACAAGAGCGGGTGGAAAATGCTCTGGATGACTTGGTTGATGTCAATGCCAAGAGGCTCGCGAACGATCCAGAACAGCAGGAGAATGACAAAGCCAGGAAGCAGGGCGATAAAAGAATTCGAAACCGCAGCGGGCACGCCATCGGGCAGTTTGATGACGATGTGGCGTTTGATAAAGAAGGAGAAAATCAAGACAGTAACGAAGGCAGTAATAATGGCAGTGAACAGACCCGTCGACGAGAAGTTGTCGACGCTTAGAACGTGCTTGTCATCAAATGACAGAATGACGAAGGCCATTGTTGCTAGGCCAGCTCCGGACAGGGCATCGACGTCAAGCGCCTTAGAAAGTTCATAGGCAATGCCGATCACGGCGAGAAGCGAGATGATGCCAAACGAGCCATTGACCGCAACGTTGATCATATTCTCGTAGGGCTTAATGAAGTTAAGCCAAGCGGTAATGGGAATGTTGCCCAGAATCAGGAAGACAGAACCGCTAATAATGGCGGGTAGTGTGAGCACAAGACCATTACGAATCGAGACGAGGTATTTATTATTGCCAACCTTCGCCATCGGTGGCATGACCTTGGTTTGAAGCCAGTCCATGAAGTTATTCATTGTTGCCACTCCTTTGAGTTATTTAAATACAGCCAAAGCATAAAGCGCTTACAAATAAAGCGATAACGGATTAACGATATTTGTTGTACTATTTGGTTGTAAATTATGGGAGGGACAAATATGGCACAGGGTTTCATGGCGTGGCCAGACGAGCGCTCAGGCATGCAGTCATTTCTAAAAGGCGAGATCAGCGCCTTGCCGGTTGGCCGCCCAATCGGCGTAAAGACAGATACACTGCGCGAAAAAAAAGACAGCATCATTATGTTTATGGGCTTGTATGCTCGTGAAGCAATTACACTGGGAGTGGCCGAGCAGGATGCCGATCAGCTGTGCCTGCAGTACATCGCAGAGATTGAGGCGGCAGACGATGTTAGCTTCGAAGCCGTGGTCCACCAGGTGCAATGGGGGTTTCGCGACCGTGTATTAAACTCGCGGGCCAACCGGTACTCGCTTCATGTGAACCAGGCGCTCGCTTTTATTGATCAGCATCTATTCACGCGGCTGACGGTGAAGATGGTAGCAGAGTATGCCGGCATCTCAGAACGTCACCTAGGCCAGCTCTTCAGGCGGGAAGTGGGAACGACGCTGACCGTCTACATTACTGATGCGAAGATAACGGCAGCTAAGCGTTTGCTGCGCAGCGATCGGTATACAGTCTCGGAAATTTCCGACATGCTGGGCTACGCTAACGTTTCATATTTCTGCAGTATGTTCAAAAAAACGACAAAAATATCGCCAAAACAATATGAAGAAGCCTACTAATTGATACCCTTTAGCGAATATTGGTAAGCACAAAAAACGCCCGCAGTCAGAAAGTTTACTTCCGGCTACAGGCGTTCATGCTTTTGATCGTTAAAGGGATAAGTGAAGTCAGACCGCTATCTTGACTGAGTGGGTTTAGCCAAATGCTCTATTTACTTTTATCACTGCAGCCTAGGCATCCTCAGACGTTTTTGGATCATACCCAATTATGACGCCCTCAGTTATTCCAGGTACAGTCGCCGCAGGTCCGCGATCTCACTGACCGAAAGCGCCAAGTGCCGCATGGCGTACTGGCCCCAGCCGCCGTACTTCTTGACCACCGTCTGCACGGCGGCAAAGTAGCTGTCGTCGGCGGGCTGCGAGTTCATGCCCGTCACCATGCGGTCGGCCATGGGCAGGTCGGCGGCGGCCTGATTACCTTTGAAGCGGTCCATCAGGATGTCGTTGGTGACGATGTAGTCCTGATGGGCCACTTTTTCCGGCACGCCCAGCAGCCCTTCGATCAGCATCGCGACTACGCCGGTGCGGTCCTTGCCGGCAAAGCAGTGAAACAGGGTCGCGCCGGTTTCGTCCGCCACCAGCAGTTGGATAACGCGGCGCAGCATTTTCGCGGTGCGCGGGTCGGTCGCCATGTACAGGTAAGAGAGCCGGGCCAGCTTGAACTTCTCGGCCGTCGTGGCGCCGCGAAACTCCTCCTGGAAGTGAGGATGGTCCGCGAACGGGTACAGCGAGAGGTTGTGGTAGGCGACCCCGGGCAGTTTCACGTCCGGCGCGGTGGTCGAGTTGTCGGCCTGGCGCAAGTCGAGGTCCTGGTTGAGCCCGACTTCCAGCATGTGCGCCTGCACCGCGCGCGGCATGAAGGTGATGAGTCCGGAGCGATACAGCCGGTGGCGGCGGATGGTGCGCCCGTCCTTGGTGTGGTAGCCGCCCATGTCGCGCAAATTAATGGTGCCCGTCAGCGCGATCAGATGTCCATTGCTTTCTGTGATAAAACTCCGCCTCCTCATGGTCGCTTTTAGTGTAGCATGCGCGCGGCCAGGCGGCGGGGGAGAATTGGTCAATTGCCGCCGTGGGGATCGAACGGCGAGATTTTCTTCAGGGTCTCGCGGGGGAAAATACTGCCGCGGCGGGTGAGCTCGACCCAGTAGGTGACGCCGTTGAGCTTCATGGCGTAGGCGGCAGTCTTGCCGTCGCCCTGATTGTCGGAGTCAAGCACGACGCGGTAGGAGTCCGCCTCAAGGGCGCGGGCCGTGTGCGGATCAGTGTAGCGGGTCAACACGACGTTCGGGTCGTTCAGCGTCTTCAGGGTGGTGCGGCGCGCGGAAAAATCCGGCCAGAGCCAAAGGCCAAAGCCGATCGCGACCAAGACAATCACCGTGGTCCCACCCAGCAGCAGTTTTTTTAACATCATCCTCGCCCCCATCCCTGTTTGTACTACTAGATTAGCATGAGGCCGGCTTTTTAACGGTTAAGTGTCCGTTAAGACTGTCACCCGCTTTCAAAGTGGGGTAAGATTCTCTTTGTGATATATACCTGAGGAGTTGAGGACATGAATAGTGCAGAACGTCAGGCCCAAATCGGGATGCAGCTGAGTACGGCGGAGAAGCCGATCACTGCAACGAGTTTTGCCGAGCAGTTTGGCGTGTCGCGGCAGACCGTGGTGGGCGATATTGCGCTGATGCGGGCGCGCGGCGAGGACCTTGTCGCCACGCCGCGGGGCTACATGTACGTGAAAGAGACGCGCCACCAGGCCGTGATCGTGTGCCGGCATGAGCCAGCGCAGGCCGGCGATGAGATGAGCCGGATCGTAGACAACGGCGGCGCCCTGCTTGACGTCATCGTTGACCACCCGCTGTACGGCCAGCTGCGCGGTGAGCTGCAGATCCGCACCCACGCCGAGATCAACCTGTTTCTCGGCCGGATGAAGAAGAACCAGGGCAAGATGCTGTCTGAGCTCACCGATGGGGTGCATTTGCACACCATCGCTTACGAGACGCCAGACCAGCTGACGGCCATCAAGGACGCCCTGCGCAAAGCCGGTTACCTTTATGAAGAGACGAGTCGTTAGGCCTAAGGTGAAAAGCAAAAGCGGTCGGGTGCTGGCCGGGTGGCTGTGCACCCTACTGCTCATTTTTGGGCTGGCGGCCTGCAGCCAGGCGACGCGCAAGACCGTGTTCGTCAAAACGGCTGGCGGGGAGAAAACCACGCTGGCCTTTTACACTAAGGGCAATAACGATCAGGTCGCCAAGCAAGTCACGACCCTGGACATCGACATGGCCAAGGTGATGGGCAAACGCGATGCCCGCACGCTGGCCCGCGGCTGGCGCGTGATGCAGGCCGACGCCAAGGCGCACGCGCGGCTGCGCGGGGTCAAGGCGACAGTGACCCGCGCCGGCAAAATGGTTCACGAGGTGATCACCGTCGATGCGAGGCGCGTGGATTTTGCCAAACTGGCGAAGGTGGACGGCCAGGAGCTGATCACCAAGACTGACCACATCAGCCTGGATAACGTGAAGCATACACTTAAGGGTGATGGGTACCGAGAAGTTAAGTAGCGGGGCGGCGCGGTGGGCCGCCTTTTTTGTGTCGGCGGGGGTGGGCTGAACGCCCCGACTCAGTGCGCGAACCCTCCGCAGCCGGTAGTTGCGCTCCGGGTTCGCAACGCCCGAGCATCTAGCTACGGCCACAGCTTCACCTGCTGCGCAGGCAAAGCTGCGACTTATGATCAGCCTGTAGCCATTCATGGAGTACAGGCTGACATGCGTAGCGGCTAGCTGTCGGGCTAAGTGCGCGAACCCTCCGCAGCCTGTAGTTGCGATCGGGTAAGCAACGGCGGCGTGTCTAGCTACGGCCACAGCTTCACCTGCTGCGCAGGCAAAGCTGCGACCTAGGCTAGCCATCCGCCTAAGTGCGCTTACCCTCGCAGCCTGGGCTTAATAATATGTTAAACTATAAGGGCATATCAGAGCGATTAGCAGTATTGCGAAAGCGAGTTAGCGAGGATTATGAAAAAACTATTTGAGAAGATTACGCTGCCGTCGTTCTTAGAGGATACGCGGCTGCGGTATCTGGCGCTGGTGATGACCGGACTGGCCGTCGTTGACGTCATCATTGCCCTATTTATCAAGCCCTGGCTGGGGCTTCTTCTATTTGTGTTCCTGCTCGGCCTAGTCGTTGCCACCTTCTTTGCGCTTGAGCGGATCACCGAGTCGACGACCAAGTACATTTCCGACCTGTCCTACCGCATCAAACGCGGCGAGCAGGAAGCCTTGATCAAGATGCCGGTGGGAATCCTGATTTTCGACCAGAAGATGAACATCGAATGGGCCAACCCTTACCTGCTTCAGTACTTCCAGGACGAGGACATCCTGGGGCGGCCGCTGGAAGCCATCGACCCGGAGCTGGCCAAAGTCATCGCCGCGCACCAGGATGATTCGGCGCTGTCCGAGGTCCACTGGGGCGGCCACGACTTTGATCTGACCGTGCAAAAGGCCATCGGGGTCGCTTACCTGATGGATATTACCAAGTACGCGCAGATCGAGGCCAAGGCGGAGGGCGAGCGCATCGCCATTGGCCAGGTCTTCCTGGACAACTACGACGAGGTCACCCAGACGATGGACGACCAGGCGACCACCAACCTGAATTCCTACGTGACCAACCAGATGAGTGATTGGGCCAATAAATTTGGCATGTTCGTCAAGCGCGTCGCTAGCGACCGCTTCCTGATGATCGCCTACATGCGCTCACTGGAAGCCGTCGAGGCGGATAAGTTTAAAATTTTGGACACGATCCGCACCGAGACTTCCAAGCAGAACTATCCGCTGACCCTGTCCGTGGGGATCGCGTATGGGGATGCCGACTTGGCGCAGCTGGCCGTGACCTCGCAGTCCAACCTGGATCTGGCGCTGGGCCGCGGCGGCGATCAGGTCGTCGTTCGTGAGAAGGATGGGCAGGCCCGCTTTTACGGGGGGAAGACCAACCCGATGGAAAAGCGGACCCGCGTGCGGGCGCGCATGATCTCCCAGGCACTGCAGGAGCTGTTCAAGCAGACGGATAAAATATTCGTCGTCGGCCACGACCGGCCCGACATGGATGCCATTGGCGCCAGCTTGGGCATTCGCCGCATCGCGCAGATGAACGGCAAGGACTGCTACGTCGTGATCAATCCCGAGCACCTGCACTCCGACGTCGAACGCCTGATGGGCGCCGTCGGCAAGGACCCGGACATCGGCAACGCCATCGTCACGCCGGAAGCGGCGCTGACCGAGGCGACCGACAGCTCGCTGTTGATCCTGGTCGACCACTCGAAGCGGTCGATCACGGCGGCCCCGGCGCTGTTCGACCGCCTGGCGACGCGCACGGTGATCATTGACCACCACCGCCGCGGCGAGGAGTTTCCTGAAGACCCGATGCTGGTTTACATTGAGCCGTACGCCAGCTCGACGTGTGAGCTGATCACCGAGATGTTCGAGTACCAGCCCAAGGGCGTGGCAAGCCTGGGCAAGCTTGAGGCGACGGCGATGCTGGCGGGGATCACGGTCGACACGCACAACTTTTCCATGCGCACCGGGACCCGCACGTTCGACGCGGCGTCCTACCTGCGCAGCATGGGCGCCGATCCGCAGATGACGCAGGCCTTTTTGAAGGAGAACGTCGACTCGTACATCCAGAAGAACCACCTCATTGACACGATTGAAATGATCGCGCCAACTATGGCATTATGTACGGGTGAAGAAACCAAGGCGTACGATCCCGTCATCGCGGCGCAGGCGGCCGACACCCTGCTGTCTTTGAATGGCATTCAGGCCAGCTTCGTGATCACGCGGCGCGAGGGCAACAAGGTCGGCATCTCGGCTCGCAGCTTGGGCAACGTCAACGTCCAGCTCATCATGGAGAAGCTCGGCGGGGGCGGCCACCTGAACAATGCGGCCACCCAGCTGGACGGCAAGACGATCGCCCAGGCGAAGGCGCTGCTGGAAGACGCCATCAAGACAGAGGCAGAAGAAAACTAGAGGAGGCCATCTTATGAAGGTAATTTTTACGCAGGACGTACGAGGCAAGGGCAACCGGGGCGAGGTCAAGGAAGTCCCAGATGGCTACGCGCAGAACTTCTTGATCAAAAACGGGAAGGCGAAGCTGGCCACTCCGCAGGCAATGAGCGCCCTGCGCGGTCAGCAGAAGCTCGAAGAGAAGAAGGAAGCCGAGCACCGCGCTGAGGCCGAGGCCATCAAGGCCAAGCTGGAGGACGATAAGACGGTCGTGCAGATCCAAAGCAAGGCCGGCGAGGACGCCCGCCTGTTCGGCTCGATCCCGAGCAAGCAGATCGCGCAGGCCCTGGAGAAGCAGTACCAGATCACGGTCGACAAGCGCAAGATGGACCTGCCGGAGCCGATCAAGGCGCTCGGCTACCGCAACGTCACCGTGCACCTGTACCCAGGCGTGGACGCGCGGATCCGCGTTCACATCACGCCGCTGAAGTAGTGGCGGCGGTGTTGCTGACCATGCTATAATAAAAACACAAAAGGCGCCGTGCTCGAACACGACGCCCCTGGAGCGCCCGCCGTTGGTACCGGTGGTCACCTTAAGACTTTGGTTTTACTCGCAGTCGTTCGGCTATCGCCGGGCGGCTATTTTTTACGGTTCTTGTCGGAAACAACGAAAGCAATCAGCATACCGAATTGAAACAGCAGCGTCAAGACTTCGAATGTATTCACGCGTTCTCCGTTCTGGAGGACAACCAAAATAGCATAGGCATCACCTCCGATTTGAGTCTAAAAGGTGAGCCACCGCACGGCGGGCTGATGTAGAATAGCATGATTGCACGGTTCTGCGAATCATAGCAGGTGTCATTTAATCGCGGTCTAATCCTCAGAGGCCACAACCATCAGACAGCGGCAAGTGCAGAGGCCTACCCGGCTTTTTGGCCGCGCAGTCTTGTTGCTAAACCCCTCAGCGTAAACTAAACTGTATAAGATACTGAAGTCAGAAGAAAAGGAGCCAGCGAGCATGGATAATCAGATCCGGCGCATGCCGCCGCAAAATATCGAAGCCGAAGCGGCCGTCCTCGGCGGCATTTTCCTCTCACCCAGCACGTTGGCTTCGGCCGAGGAGTACTTGGTGCCCGAGGACTTCTATAAGCGCGCCAATCAGCTGGTGTTCGCCGCGATGTCGGATCTGTCGCTCAACGAGCAGGGCATCGATGCGGTCACGGTCAAGAATTACCTGGATGACCACAACCAGCTGGACGACGTGGGCGGGCTGCCGTATTTGGCCGAACTGGCCGATGCCGTGCCGACCGCGGCTAACGTGGTCTATTACGCGAAGATCGTCGCGGAAAAGGCCCAGCTGCGCCGGTTGATCGATGCCGCCGAGACCATCATTCAGCAGAGCTACGAGGAGCCCAGCGACGTACCGGCCCTGATGGAAGACGCCGAGACCGCGATCATGAAGGTCAACGACGGCAATCAGCAAGGCGGTTTTCGCCAGATCAAGGACGTGCTGCTGGACAGCATGGCCGAGGTCGACAAGCTGTCGCAAGGCGATCAGACCATCACCGGCCTGCCGACCGGCTTCAAGGCACTGGATGAGATCACGACCGGGCTGCACGACGACGAGCTGATCATTTTGGCAGCGCGCCCGGCGGTCGGGAAGACGGCGTTCGTGCTGAACGTGGCGCAGAACGTCGGCACCAAGACACCGAAGACCGTCGCGATGTTTTCCCTGGAAATGGGGGCAGAGTCGCTGGTCAACCGCATGCTGTGTGCGGAGGGTAACATCAATTCGCAGCACCTGCGCACCGGCCAGCTGACACCGGACGAGTGGCAGAGCCTGGTGGTGGCGATGGGCAGCCTGAGCAACGCCTCGATCTACATCGACGACACCCCGGGGATGCGCGTGGCCCAGATCCGCTCCGAGTGCCTGAAGCTCCAGAAGGAAAAAGAGCATACCGACAACCCGCTGGGGCTGGTCGTCATCGACTACCTGCAGCTGATCGAAGGTTCCGGCGAAAACCGCCAGCAGGAAGTCTCCGCGATCTCGCGGCAGCTGAAAAAACTGGCCAAGGAGTTGCACTGCCCGGTCATCGCGCTGTCGCAGCTGTCCCGTGGCGTCGAACAGCGCCAGGACAAGCGGCCGGTGCTGTCGGATATTCGTGAATCCGGCTCGATCGAGCAGGACGCGGACATCGTGGCGTTCCTGTACCGGGAGGACTACTACCGCGACGGGGAAGACAGCGACGATAGTGATGACAACGGCGGCGGTCAGGGCGGCGGCGACGAGCCGGACGTCGGCCCGGTGGAAGTCATCATCGAAAAGAACCGCTCAGGCGCCCGCGGCACGGTGAAGCTGCTGTTCGTCAAGTCTTACAACAAGTTCAGCTCACTGGCGCCGATGCAAGAATAAGGCTGCGTAGCACTGGCGCACTTAGCGGGATGGGTAGCCTAGCTCAGTGCATTGAAGCCGTTCTTTGGCTTCGAGGCGCTGGGCGTAGCTACCCACTCCCGCGTTGCCAGTGCGGAGCGCGACTACGAAGCCGCCCCGCTCTGCAGTCTAGTCGCGCTCCGGGTCTGCAACGGGGGAGCATCTAGCTACGCCTGCCGCCTCGGCGCCAAAGTGCGGTGCCAATGCGACAGGCTAGGCTAGCTGTCCCCCTAAGTGCGCAGACCCTCCGCAGCCTTGCCCCGCTTCGCAGCCTAGTCGCGCTCCGCGGGGCAGCGCCCGAGCGTCTAGCTACGCCCAAGGCCTCGCCGGCAAAAAGCGCCGGCAATGCCTTGGGCTAGGCTAGCCGTCGGGCTAAGTGCGCCCCGCTTCGCAGCCTTTTGAAAGGAGGTCTCGTCTTGGATGCAATTTTAATGAGTCTCATGACTGCCCTTAACGAGCAGCTGCTGATCAACGTTTATCAGCGTGACACGGATGATTTCTACACCGGTTACGTCAAGTCGCTGGGCAAGCAGCGCGTGCTCCTGGCGACCTACAACGACGCCGGCATCGCCGACGGGGCCGTACTGATCGCCTTTTCTGCGATCGACCAAGTGGAGTTTGCCGGCGATGACCTGGTGGATATGTCGTTTCGCATGCGCGTGGCAGCCGAGGAGAACTTTGTCACCATGGCCGAGCCGACCCCGAAGCTTCATTTTGATTCGCGCAGCAGCCTGATCCACCAGCTGGCGGTGCAGGCCCAGCGGTCCGGCGAGGTCATTCTGGTCATTTTGGCCGACGACGATGCCTACCTGGAAGGCCAGGTCACGGCGGTGGCAGCCGATCGCATGACGCTGTCGATTTTTAATAAGTTCAACTACACCGACGTGCGCTACATGCAGGCCGACTTCTCCGACGTGCTGGTCATCGAGTTCCAAGGCCTTGAGCTCCACCTGGAAAGTGCGTTGGTACAAAAGCGCGACGACCTGCGTCACGTGGCCACGCAAATCGTGCAAAATGACGGCCAGCTCGGCCCCATCCTGACGGCCGCGCAGGCCAACAACACGCTGCTGGCGGCGATCCCCAAGGGCGGCGACGACCAGTTCTACGTCGGGACGGTCAAGGCCGTCAATGACACCGTGGCCGTCATGCGGCTCAAGGACATGGCCGGCCAGTTCGGGGGGTATGTGGCGGTGCGGCTGACCAGCCTGCAAAGCGTGACGCTGGCGTCAGACTACCTGCAGACCGTGCAGGCGTACAGCGATTGGATGACCGCCAACCATTTGGAAAAACAGCCGGTGCTGAATGCGGACCGCGAATTCGACAGCTCGGCGGACCTGTTTCGCAGCTTGATCCAAGAGGCGGCCGCGTTTGAGCGGGTGGTGCGGGTGCGCACCAAGACGGACGATGAGCACCTCATGGGCGTGCCGACCGCGCCGGGGCCGGCGGGCTTTGAGATGAAGGTGCCCAGCGAGGACGAGCCGGTCGCCGTCACCTTTGACGACGTGCAGGAGATCGCGTTCGGGCACATCTACGCCTACCTGCAGGAAGCCCGCCTGCATTACGAACGGTAATTCGGCTATTTTTAAATAATGACTGATCCGGACATAAATTGTTCGGATTTTTTGTTTGAATTTTTAAAATATAAAAATAGCATTCGGCTTTTCGCTTGAAAGCCGCCGCCGTTGTTGTTATTATACTGAGTGGCACTTAGTGGTTTTGACCAAGTGAAGATAAGGAGCGAGCAGTCATGGGAACAGTTGTAGTTGTTGGCACGCAGTGGGGCGACGAGGGTAAAGGGAAGATCACCGACTTTCTCAGCCAGGGGGCAAAGATCATCGCCCGCTATCAAGGCGGAGACAACGCCGGGCACACGATCCACCAAGGCGGTCAGGTGTACAAGCTGCGGCTGATCCCCAGCGGTATCCTTTACCCACACCAGTTGTCGGTGATCGGCAACGGCGTGGTGGTCAACCCGAAGAGTTTGGTCGAAGAGCTGGCCCGGCTGCGCGCGCAAGGCGTGGCAGGCGAGAATCTGCGCGTCTCCGACCGGGCGCAGGTCATCCTGCCGTACCACATCGCGCTGGATAAGCTGCAGGAAGCGGCCAAGGGCGCCGACAAGATCGGCACCACTAATCGCGGTATCGGCCCGGCTTACATGGACAAGGCCGCTCGCGTGGGCATCCGCATTGCGGACCTGCTCGATCGCGAGACCTTCGCGGAAAAGCTGCGCGCTAACCTGAACGAGAAGAACCTGCTGTTCACCAAGATCTACGGCGCTGAGCCGATGAAGTTTGACGACATTTTCGAGGAATACTACGGCTACGGCCAGCAAATTAAGCAATACGTCACCGACACCTCGGTCGTGCTGAACGACGCCATCGACAACGGCGAAAACGTCTTGTTTGAAGGGGCGCAGGGCACCATGCTTGACGTCGACCAGGGCACGTACCCGTTCGTCACGTCCTCGAATCCGGCCGGCGGCGTCACCACCGGCTCCGGCGTCGGTGCGTCTAAGATCGATCGCGTGGTTGGCGTGGCCAAGGCCTACACCTCACGCGTCGGCGACGGCCCGTTCCCGAGCGAACTGTTTGATGACGACGGCAGCTTCATTCGCGAGGCGGGCCACGAGTACGGCACCGTCACCGGCCGGCCGCGCCGCATTGGCTGGTTCGACGCCGTCGTGGTCAACCACGCCCGCCGCGTTGCCGGCGTCACGGACCTGGCGCTGAATTCGATCGACGTGCTGACGGGCCTGAAGACGGTGAAAATCTGCACCGCTTACGACCTGAACGGCGAGACCATCACGCGTTACCCGGCCTCTTTGAAGGAGCTGGCGGCCTGCAAGCCGGTCTACGAGGAGCTGCCAGGCTGGGATGAGGACATCACCGGCGCCAAGACGCTGGCAGACCTGCCGGTAAACGCGCGGAATTACGTGCAGCGCATCGTTGAGCTGACGCACGCGGACCTGTTGACCTTCTCCGTCGGCCCAGACCGCGAGCAGACCAACGTGCTTGCTGATATTTGGCAGAAGTTCTAAGCGCGTTCAGACAGTAAAATGACCCCGGTTCACATCACTTCGTGAGCCGGGGTCATTTTTTGTTAGGCAAAGTGGGCGACTCCCCACAGGATCAGGATCGCCGCGCTGAAAACGAGCCGCACTGCCAGGTGCGACCAGTGAATGTGGCCAAAGCGTTGACGACCCTGCGCGATCGCCGCGGCCACCAGCAAGGCCACGCCGACCGGCACCAGCCACGCTTGCCACAGGCCCAGCAGCAGGACGAGCGCGGCGGCCATGGTGAGGCCGTTAAGCCAGGGCAGGTGCTGCCAGTCGCTGATCGCGGCCAGCAGGGTGAGTGCCGCGTAAATGACGATGAGAACGTTGAGAATCATGGTAAGGTCCCCCTGAGACATGACGATAAGTTTGTCTCAGTTTATGCGTGATTGGGGGGGCATGTAAAGCGCTTTTTTGAGGGACAAGCATCATTTTAATGACAAAGATTGCCGTGAACCAGTTCCCGGTTGGGGGCGGCTGGTTACCAGGCCTTCTGGCTGCGGCGGTACAGGCCGTACCCCACGGCGCAGGTGAGCAGGTCGCTGACGGCCTGGGCCCAGACGATGCCGTCAAAGCCCAGCCACTGCGGCAGCAGCCACAGGACTACGGCGAAGATCACGCCCTGGCGCGCGATGGCCATGATCAGGGCGCCGAGCGGCTGGCCCACCGACTGGAAGACAGTGGTGAACACGAGGATCGCCCCGATGAATGGGGTGGTGATGAGCAGGGCCCGCATCATGAGGCCACCCATGCGCACGATCGCCGGTTGGTTCATGAACAGCGCCACGATTTGCGGCGCCAGTACCATCAGGACTGCGGCGGCCACAACGGCGTAACCGATCTCGACTTTAAAATCAAACCGCAGGATCGCGCCCAGCCGCTGGTGCGCCTTGGCGCCGAAGTTGTAGCCGATCAGCGGCTGGGCGCCGAAGGCAAAGCCGACCATGATCAGCATGACGATCATGTAGACTTTTTGCGCGATGCCCATGGCTGCCACGGCGTTGGCCCCGTGCACCGCGAGTCGCTGGTTCAGCAGCATGGTGCCCAGGCTCTGCATGAAGTTGGTGAGGCTGGCGGGGATCCCGATCGCGAGGATCGCGCCCAGCGCCTGCCTGCTGGCTTTTGCCACGTGCGGTGCGATGCTGAGGTACTGCGCCTTGGTCTGGGTGAACCACAGGAGCAGCCCGGTGTTCAGCGCGTAGCCGAGCACATTGGCCAGGCCAACGCCGCTTGCTCCCCAGTGGAGCCCGAACAGAAAAATTGGGTCGAGCACAATGGTCAGCGCGGTGCCGGCCAAGGTCGCGATCATCGACTGTTTGGCCAGGCCTTCGGTGCGAATGATGTTGCCGGGCACCAGCGACACGATGATGAACACGGCGCCGCCTGCCAGCATGGTGTAAAACGCCCCGGCGTATTCGCGGGTGGCAGCCGTGGCGCCGAGAAGCGTGAGGATCGGCTGCTTGAACCCCAGCAGCAGTGCCGTGATCACCAACGACAAGGCGATCGCAGCGTAGAGGCAGAAGCTCGAGAGGGCCCGCACCTGGGCCCGCTGGCCCTTGCCCAGCAGGCGCGACAGCAGCGCCGAGCCGCCCAGACCGAAGATGTCCCCGACGGCAAGCATGAACGAGAACAGCGGGGCCCCCAGGGTGACACCAGCCACCAGGTCCGCGTTCCCCGTTTGCGCAACAAAAAACGTGTCCGCCAGATTGTAGACCATGCTGGCGACCATTCCTAATACAACTGGTAACGCAAGGTGCATGTAAGCTTTGGGCACAGGCGCTTCGGCAAATAAGTGATCCATGATTTCCTCCTGAACGCGCGGTTTGGCCGCGACGAAATTCGTCAATACCGGTCGCTCGTCCAAGGACTTGCCTGATCAACGCATCTTTTATCCTAGCATCATTTTTAACTAACCGCCAAGGCATAGAAAAAGCCTTCCCGGCAAATGGGGAAGGCGTGGCCGCTTGGGCACCAGTCTGGTGAGTTGCTCTAGTTGTTATCTTTAAGCTTGTCCCAGGTGCTGTTGATCTCGTCGGTCTTCTTTTGTTCCTGCTTGTGGAGCTTGATGGCACGGGCGTTCGCGTTGACCGTCAGCTTCTTGGTCACGCTCTTTTTGGCCTGCTTGTTTTCGTACTTCACGTTGACGACGTGCTTCTTGAACGCCTCGCCGACCATGAAGTCAACGTTGAACTTACCGCTCTTGGCCGGTTGCGTCACTGCCTTTTGGCCATCCACGTACAAAACGCCGTCGCCCTTGACGGTCCCCTTGACCGTGGCATTACCAGAGTCATCGCTGGTAACGGTGCTCTTGGTGAGGCTAAGGCTCAAGTCATTGCTCTTGCAGCCGCTCAGCCCGACGATCAGCAGCACCCCGGTCAACACAGCCAAAACTAAACGTAAACTCTTCTTCATCACAATTCTCCTTTATCCAAAAGTCCGAGGAGAATTATAGACTAATTGGCTGCGTGATACGTCGAATATGAAAGTCTTATAAGAGAGTATGAGGAAATATCCCGGGAATTCTCATAAAGTCGCGCGGTCCTCATGCAAATAATGGGCACTATTGTTGCCGTGGGGGGTGGCTGCGACTCACGCGATCATGCCGCAGCCGCTAAGTCATTAGGCTGTAATCGGGTTCCGGCTCGACAACGGGGGCGCATTTAGCTACGCCGCCCGCTTCACCTGCTGCGCAGGCAAAGCGGACAGCTAGGCTAACTGTCCCCCTAAGACCGTCGAGCCTACACACCTTGTAATCGGGTTCCGGCTCGACAACGGGGGCGCATTTAGCTACGCCGCCCGCTTCACCTGCTGCGCAGGCAAAGCGGACAGCTAGGCTAACTGTCCCCCTAAGACCGTCGAGCCTACACACCTTGTAATCGGGTTCCGGCTCGACAACGGGGGCGCATTTAGCTACGCCGCCCGCTTCACCTGCTGCGCAGGCAAAGCGGACAGCTAGGCTAACTGTCCCCCTAAGACTGTCGAGCCTACACACCTTGTAAAAAAAAGCCGCGATTCTCATCGCGACTTCTGTGATCCGGTGCGCCAGCCTTCTGAACGCTCTCGCGCCGACCGGGTTCCCGGATCGTGGTTTGGCACCGGAAGTAGTATCTCAAGTTTTAGCGGGCGTGTCAAATGGTTCTCATTCATTTATCCGGCAGTTAAGTCAGACTGCGTAATTGATCATAGGCAACTAGCCTCCGAGAGGGGGTGTTCCCATGGAGAAGATTCTCGACCTATTCATTATGCCGCTGCTAGCTGCCATCTAACCCACGCGCATCGGCCGCAAATGTCATAGCGAAAAAATGCCACTCCCTTGCTGCAAAGGGGGTGGCATTCGTGCTCTCATGGATCAAGATTCTCGGTGTGCCTATTCTATCATGGCCAGTGAATTCTGACAATAAATGTTGGAGAGCCAAGTGTGCCCGGCTCCGCAGCCTTTAGTTGCGCTCCGGTCGGCAACGGGTGAGCATCTAGCTACGCTGAGGGCCTCGGCGCTAAAGACCAGCGCCAATGCCCTCAGCTAGGCTAGCTGTCACCCCAAGAGCGCCGACCTCCGCAGCCTGTAGTTGCGCTTCGCCGGGCAACGCGGGAGTGGCTAGCTACGCCCAGCGCCTCGAAGCCGAAGTGCGGCTTCAATGCGCTGGGCTAGGCTACCCATCCCGCTAAGAGCGCCCGGCTCCGCAGCCTTTAATTATTCATTCCGTCCTCGTAGATCTTGAGCTTGCCCTTGACGATGCTTTCGACCAGGTCTGGGTATGCGACGCCCTCTGCCTCCGCCTCTTGCGGGAGGAGGGAGAGCGGGGTCATGCCCGGCAGGTTATTGGCCTCGATGACCCAGACGCCAAAGTCGTTGGCGAAAAAGTCCACGCGGCCGTAGTTCTGCATGCCCAAGACGTTCATGGTCTGGACGGCGACGCGCTTCATTTCGGCGTGCACCGCCGGGTCGAGGTCGTCAGGCGGGGTGATGAAGTCAGTGTGGCCCGGCTGGAATTTGTGCTCGAAGTCGTACCAGCCGTCGTGCACCTTGATCTCAATGGCCGGGTAGGCGTGCCCGTTGACGACGCCGAGTGAGAACTCGCGGCCTTCAATGAAGTCTTCGACGATGGCCGAGTTATCAAAGCGGAAGACGTCTTCGAGCCCGCTTTCCAGCTCTTCATCGTTGTGCACGATGTGGGTCCCGACCGAGGAGCCGCCGGACGTTGGCTTGAGCACGACTGGGTAGGCAAACGGTAGCTTGTGCCCCTTGGTGCCCTGGTCGCGGGTGATCTCGACGAACGCCGCGGTCTTAATGTTGTGGTACAGCATGATCTCCTTGGAGTAGACCTTGTTCATGGTGATGCCGGAGGCGGTCGAACCGCTACCGGTGTACTTGATGTTGTTCAGGTCAAGGACGGCCTGGACCTTGCCGTTTTCACCGTCGCCGCCGTGGAGGCCGAGAAAGACGATGTCTGCTTGCTTGCAGATGTCAAGGACGTTGGGACCAAACAGCGCAGTGTCTTCGCCGGGACGCAGCGCATTGATATCCTCATCGGTCAAGACCGCATCCGAGATGTTCAGATCCTGGGATGTGTTGGCGTCTTCAAACACCGATGAAGCCGGCTTGCCTTTCAGGTCGTAGCCGAGGAACAGGTCGATGAACGTCGCCTGGTGACCCTTGTCACGCAGCGCGTTGGTCAGTCGGTAGCCGCTGGAGAACGAGACGTTGCGCTCGGTGCTCCGGCCACCGGCCAATACGACAATTTTCATAGGTATGAAACCTCCCGATAGTTTTAGAACCCTAAGTGTAGCACAGGCGAATCACAGAATAACAGAAAAGTAACCGCTTTCAACCAATTTTAACCTTTGATGCCGCTGCCGGCGATAGCCAAACCTAAGGCGTGCCCTGTATACTGAGGAAAACAAGTCAAAGGAGCAACCCTACAGTGAAGATCATTGTTTATGGTGCCAAACCGGACGAATTGGCCTACTTTACCGCCTGGCAGCAAAGCCACGCCGACCGCCTCGAGATCCACTCCGAACCGTTAAACGAAACGACGGTGGCGTGGGCCGCGGGCTTCGACGGGGTGAACTGCCTGCAGACGACGCCTTACGCGGCCGCAGTGTTTGAACAGCTGGGCCGCTTCGGCATCCGGTTTTTGACCATTCGCAACGTCGGGGTCGACAACATCGACCTCGCGGCGGCCAAGCGCTTCGGCGTTCGCATCGCCAACGTGCCGGCCTATTCGCCCAGCGCCATCGCGGAGTTTGCCGTGACGACGGCATTGTATCTGCTGCGGCGGTTGGGCGAAACGCAGGCCCCACTCGCGGCCGGTGACTGGGATAAAGCGGCGAGCTTCTTGGGCCGCGAGCTGGGCCAAAGCACGGTCGGGATCATTGGCGCGGGCCGCATTGGCCAAGCAGCGATCCGGCTGTTTGCCGGCTTCGGGGCGCGCGTGATCGCGTACGATCCCCACCCCGGACACCCGGAGCCGCGGGCCGAGTACGTCAGCTTGCCCGCCCTGCTTCAAGAAGCCGACGTGGTGGACCTGCACGTGCCGGGCGTACCGGCCAATACGCACCTGATCGATGCGCAGGCGCTGGCTTCAATGAAGCAAGGGGCAATTTTGATCAACACCGCCCGCGGCAACCTGGTGGATACGGCGGCGCTGCTCCAGCATTTGCAAACCGGGCACCTGGGCGGGGCCGGCATCGACACCTACGAGTATGAGTCGCCGGCACTGCTTCGGTACGCCAAGACGGGTAAGTTTGAGGACCCGGCCTGGGACGCGCTGGCCAAGCTGCCGAACGTGCTCTTGACGCCGCACATTGCGTACCATACCGAGACGGCAGTGCAGAATATGGTGGACTTTTCGCTCGCCAACCTCTTGGCCTTTCTGACCAAGGGGGAAGCGCCAGACGAGATCCACATCAGGTGAAGCAAAGCCGCGAGCGATCGCGGCTTTTTCGCTGCGACGCGCAAAAAATGAATAATTTAGTCCCACTGGAGACAAAACTTTTCTTTTTCAATATAAACAAGAACAATTAACGGGATTATTGCTAAAAACGTCTGGCTTTACGCTTGAAATTTCCTCGATTGCGGGTTATGCTTTACCCATAAAAGCGAACGAGGAGAGAAAAATGGAGAACTTCTTTAAGCTAAAGCAGAACAATACTAAAGCATCAACCGAAATTATGGCGGGTTTAACGACATTCTTCGCAATGTCGTACATCCTTTTCGTTAACCCGCAGCTCTTGTCGCAAACCGGCATGCCGTACCAGGCCGTGTTCCTGGCGACGATCATCGCCAGCGCGGTGGGGACCCTGTTCATGGGTCTGTTCGCCAACGTGCCGTACGCGTTGGCCCCAGGGATGGGCCTCAACGCCTTCTTCACTTACACCGTGGTGTTCGCGCTCGGTTACAGCTGGCAGCAGGCGCTCGCGCTTGTCTTCATCTGCGGGCTGATCAACATTACCATCACGGTCACGAAGGTTCGCAAGATGATCATCATGGCGATCCCGGAAGTGATGCAGCACGCGATCGGCGGTGGGATCGGGGTCTTCATCGCCTACATCGGGCTGAAGAACGCCGGCTTCTTACAGTTCACGTCTGATTCTTCCAACATCCTCTCGATCAACAACGCGGCCTACAGCGCCACGAAGACCATCAAAGGGGTCACCGGCGTGGTCTCTGGCGGCGGCATTGTGCCGGCCTTGGTCAACTTCACCAGCTCAGGCGCCGGCCTGGCGCTGATCGGCCTGGTCCTCATGACCATCCTGGTCGTGAAAAAGGTGCCAGGCGCGGTCCTGATCGGCATTGTGGTCACGACGCTGATCGGCATTCCGCTGGGGGTCACGAACCTGTCGTTCTCCTCGGCCAACAGCCTGGGCAGCTCCTTCGCAGCGCTCGGCACGACCTTTGGCGCCGCCTTTTCCGGCAAGGGGATGGGGAGCCTGTTCACCAACGGCAAGCAGATCCTGCTGACGCTGATGACGATCTTCGCCTTCAGCTTTTCGGACACCTTTGACACGCTGGGCACCTTCATCGGCACGGGCCGGCGTTCCGGGATCTTCTCCGATAAAGACATCTATGAAATGGAACACGGCTCCGGCTTTGCTTCGAAGATGGACAAGGCGCTGTTCGCCGATTCCATCGCCACTTCGATCGGGGCTTTGGTCGGGACGTCCAACACCACGACCTACGTGGAAAGCGCGGCCGGCATCGGTGCCGGTGGGCGTACCGGCCTGACCTCGGTGGTCACGGCACTTTGCTTCCTGCTTTCGGCGGTGTTCGCCCCGCTGATCTCGGTCGTCCCGACGCAAGCCGTTGCGCCTGCCCTCATCCTGGTTGGGGTCATGATGGTTTCCAGCTTCAAGGAGATCAACTGGTCCGACTTGGCCGAGGCGGTGCCGGCATTCATGGCGTCGATCGTCATGGGGCTGATCTACAATATCTCCTACGGCATCGCGGCCGGCTTCATCTTCTACTGCCTGATCAAGCTGATCCAGGGCAAGGCTAAGGAGATCCATCCGATCCTGGCCATCGTCACCGTGGGCTTCATCCTCAACTTCGTGGTGCTTGCGGTCCTTTAACCCTTTACTTCGCAAATGGCGTCTTGGCCAACCAGCCAGGGCGCCGTTTTTTTGTCCGGTGCGCAGACTTGGCGTACTTAGGCCGATGATTAGCCGCTACGCATGTCACCCTGTACGCCATAAATGGCTACAGGGTGATCATATTCTGCGGTTTTGCCTGCAAAGCAGGCGAAGCTTAGGCCGTAGCTCAGCACTCGGCCGTTGCCAAGTCGGAGCCCAAGTCTGTGCGGCTGGCAGGACCAATGATTGGAGCAAAACCCGAACGTTAAACCTGCCTGCATGATAAATTCCCCATTATTGATTGTAATTTACGAAAAAAACGCATATTGTGAAAGACAATAAATATTTTGGGGAGCGAATCATGGATCAATTTTTTCAGCTGAAAGAAAACCACACCACCCGCCGCACGGAGGTCGTTGCCGGCCTGACGACCTTCTTTGCAATGTCCTACATCCTCTTCGTGACACCGGCCACCCTGACGTTGACCGGCATGCCGAGCCAGGCGGTGTTTCTGGCGACGATCATCGCCAGCGTGACCGGGACGCTCATCATGGGCTTGTTTGCGAACGTTCCGTACGCCTTGGCCCCGGGGCTGGGGCTGCAGGCGTTCTTCACCTACACCGTGGTCGCCGGTCTGGGCTTTACGTGGCAGGAGGCGCTCGCGCTGGTCTTTCTCTGCGGGGTCATCAACATCTTGATCACCGTGACTAAGGTCCGCAAGCTCATCATCACCGCGATCCCCACGGTGATGCAGCACGCGATCGGCGGCGGGATCGGGGTGTTCGTCGCGTACATCGGCCTGAAAAATGCGGGCTTTCTGCAGTTTACCAGCAGCGCTTCAGGGCTGTTGGCCGTGAACGGCAAGGCGGCGACCGGACGTTTCGCCCACGGGGTCACCAGCGTGGTCACTGGCGGCAACGGTATCACGCCGGCCCTAGTCAACTTCACCCAGCCCGGGGCGATCGTCGCGCTGATCGGGCTGCTGCTGATGGCCGTTTTGGTCGTGAAAAAGGTGCCCGGTGCGGTGCTGATCGGGATCGTGGTGACGACGCTCCTTGGCATTCCGTTTGGCGTCACCAACTTGCACCTGGCCGCCGGCAACTCGCTGGGCGAGGCCGTCAGTCAGCTGGGCACCACGTTCGGGGCGGCGTTTTCCGCGCAAGGCTTTGGCAGCCTGTTCACGGATGCCCATCACATTTTGCTGTCGGTCATGACGATTTTTGCCTTCAGCTTCTCGGATATTTTCGACACGCTGGGCACGTTCATCGGCACCGGGCGGCGCACCGGGATCTTCTCCGACGAAGACATGCAGAAAATGAACCGGGGCACGGGCTTTTCGTCCAAGATGGACCGGGCGCTGTTCTCCGATGCCATCGCCACCGGGGTCGGCTCCTTGTTCGGCGCGTCCAACGTGACCGTGTTTGTTGAAAGCGCGGCGGGGATCAGTGCCGGCGGGCGCACCGGGCTAACTGCCGTGGTGGTGGCGGCGTGCTTTGCCGTGAGCTCGCTGCTGTCACCGATCATTGCCGTGGTGCCAAGCGAGGCCGTCGCGCCTGCGCTCATCTTGGTCGGGGTCATGATGATGGGCAGCTTCAAGGAGATCAACTGGAGCGATCTGGCGGAGGCCATTCCCGCCTTCATGGCGTCGATCGTGATGGCGCTGGTTTACAATATCTCGTACGGGATCGCGGCTGGCTTTATTTTCTACTGCCTGATCAAGTGGGTCACCGGGCGGGCCAAGGACGTCCATCCGGTCCTTTGGGTCGTTTCGGCCGGATTCATCTTGGATTTTGTGTTCATGGCGTTGCTCTGAGGGGGAGACCCAAAACACGCAAAAGCGCCACGAGGTCTTCACAATTTCTTCACTTCTCGTCTTTAGTATGAGAAGCATAGAAGTGAGGAACATGTCACTTCAGTCTTTCTTCATCAACTCCTCCTGAAACAGGCGCGTGCGTATCCCCCTAAGTACGCACGCCGCATCACCCCAACCCAAACCGATTCAACCCAAGCCTCAACCCAAAAAAGATTCAACCCAAAACCTTGCCGCCCACTGAGTGTGGGCGGTTTTTGGATAGTGCGTAAGGTTCGCGCACTTAGCGGGACAGGTAGCCTAGTCTGGTCCTTTGCTCGCAAAGCGAGTGAAGGACCGGACGTAGCTAGCTGCTCCCGCGTTGCGAACCTGGAGCCTGATTGGATGGTGCGTAAGGTTCGCGCAACTAGCGGGATGGGTAGCCGGTCCTGATTGTCTGGTGCCCTAGGCCGCCTTCCTTTTCAGACTCCGCGTGCAAGCTTCGCCAACCTCTCGTATACTGGGTAGGGTGATAAGATGCGACGATTTGAAAACGGCGGCGCGCCGCCTGTCGCGCGTGCTGGCCGGTAATTTTGCACACTATAGGAGAAAATAATGAGTTGGAAAGATGATTATGATCCAGAACTGATCGGGAAAGTCGAGGCGGTCGACCGCGAGATCGCGCCGCGGCTGGCGGTCCTTGACGAGCAGATCATGGAGAACCAAGCCAAGGTCCTCAAAGCATTTCAGGATAACCACGTGGCGTCCAGTGACCTGGCCGGCTCGACCGGTTACGGTCAAAACGACGAAGGCCGCGACAAGCTGGAAGCCATTTACGCCCAAGTGCTGGGCGGCGAGGACGCACTGGTGCGCCCGCAGTTTGTGTCTGGCACGCACGCGATCGGGGTCGGCCTGCTGGGCCTGGTGCGGCCGGGCGATGAAATCCTGTACATCACCGGCGAGCCCTACGACACGCTGCAAGAGGTCCTCGGCATGGCCGGCAACGCGATCGGCAGCCCCAAGGAATACGGCATCAAGGCCGATTACGTGCCGCTGCCCGCCAGCGGGGACGTCGACCTTGACGCCGTGAAGGCCCGGCTGAACCAGGATCACCCCAAGGTCGTGGCGATTCAGCGCTCGTGCGGTTACGCAACCCGTGATTCCTTTACGATCGCTAAAATCGCGGAAATGATCAAGGCGGTGCGCAGCGTGATGCCGGACGTGTGGATTTTTGTCGACAACGCGTACGGTGAGTTTTCGGAAACGAAGGAGCCGCTGGAAGTCGGGGCCGACATCATGGCCGGTTCGCTGTTTAAAAACGGTGGTGGCGGCATGCTCAAAACCGGCGGCTACATCGTTGGCCGCAAGGACCTCGTCGAGCGGGTCTCTTACCGCTTCACGGTGCCGGGTCTCGGCGGTGCCGAAGGGTCGACGTTTGGCGTGCTGGACGAAATGCTGCAGGGCTTCTTCCAGGCGCCGTCCGTCACCGGGAATGCGATCAAGGGCGCCATTTTCGAAGCCGCGTTGCTGGCCAAAATGGGCCTGACGGTGAGCCCGACCTGGGACGCGCCGCGCACGGACCTGATCCAGACGGTCAACTTTGGCAACCCAGACGACATGATCCGCTTCACGAAGGCGATTCAGCACAACTCGCCGATCGATTCCTTCGTGACGCCGATTCCTGAAGCCACGGCCGGCTACGAAGATCAGGTCATCATGGCTGACGGGTCATTCGTTGACGGGGCGACCATCGAGTTTTCCGCCGACGGCCCGCTGCGCCCGCCGTACACCCTGTACATCCAGGGCGGCCTGACTTACGCCCACGCCAAGCTGGGCATCATTGGCGCCGTGCAGGACGTGTTTTATAACAAAGACTAATGACTGAAAAATGCACCGGCCTTCGTCGTAATTAAGCGAGGGCCGGTGCATTTGCGTTCAGGTGATGGGGTTTCGGCTGCGGCGGCATTTAACGGGTCCCTAAAAGTGAAACGCCGGGTCATTTGCCACCTGGTCGCGGGTCAACGTCAGCTGCAGCAGCG
The DNA here is from genome assembly GCF_003946485.1 of Lacticaseibacillus jixianensis. Classification (GTDB taxonomy): domain Bacteria; phylum Bacillota; class Bacilli; order Lactobacillales; family Lactobacillaceae; genus Lacticaseibacillus; species Lacticaseibacillus jixianensis. The sequence continues at coordinate 50,632 of NZ_RHOJ01000010.1, forward strand.
GCACCTTGGCGCCGTTTGGCATCGTGCGAGTGTGGTGGGCGGGGCTGCTGGCGAACCCGAAGCTCGCCAGCAGGTCGACGGCCGCCGTTGCCGTCTCCGGCAGGATGGCGTAGAGCTGCTGGAGGCCCAGCTCGAAGAAGGCGAACCCGGCCACGCGCGGCACCACTTCCTGCATGACCTCCGGCGCCGCTTCCGGCAGCTGCTCGAAGCGCATCTGCGCGGACGTCATGGCCTGATCGAAGCGCCAGAGGCAGATGCTGCCGAGAAAAGCGTTCGAGCGGCGGTCGCCGATGCCGTACAGCAAGGCCCGGTCGCCCATCACCAGGCGCATGGCGTGGTTGACGTAGTGGGCGGTTTCCTCAACGGATTGATCGCGCTCGCGCCCAGAAATGGCCGCCTGGGTCTCATCGGCGCGCAGGCGGGCGACGTCTTTTAACTTGGATGCCGTCAGCCAGTCCAGTTGGTAGTGGACGGACAGCAGTGGGTGGTACTTTTCAAACTTAGCCATGAGCGCTCCTTAATGAATGCCTTGACCGGTTGCGTTGGTGATCGGGTCGTTGAAGTTCTGGTGGTAGTAGGCCTGCGTGATCACCTTGTACTTGCCGTTGGCGAACTTGGCGATGAGGTTGCCGGGAACGGCGACCTGCGCGTCGGTTTTGGGCAGGTGCAGCTCAACGCTGGGGACCTGGGTCAGCGCCACGTAACGGGCGTCGGCATCGCCGAAGAAGGCTTCGATGTCGGCGCGGGTCAGGTCTGGCCGCACGAGCAGGAAGTAGGTCATCTTCGCCGTGGAAAAAGCGGTGAACTCGCCGCTGGGAAAACTTTGATTGTTGGCTTCAGCCATCGTTGTCATGCTCCTTTGGGAATCGTGCAGGGAAAATTGAGGGGGCGAGGTTGGGGAAAAAGTGCGATCCGTCTCGCTGAGGGCGCGAAGGCCGCGCACCTAATCGGGCTCCGAGTCGACAACGCCCGAGTGTCTAGCTACGCCCAAGCCCTCGCCGGCAAAGAACGCCGGCAATGGCTTGGGCTAGGCTAGCCATCGGGCTAAGAGCGTCGACTCTGCGCACCTTAACTGGGCTGCGAGTTCGCAACGCGGGAGTGGCTAGCTACGCACAGGGCCTCGCCGCCAGAGACCAGCGGCAATGCCTGGAGCTAGGCTAGCTGTCGGGCTAAGTGCGCGAACTCTGCGCACCTTGCTGTAATCGGGCTGCGAGTCGACAACGCCCGAGCGTCTAGCTACGCCCAAGCCCTCGCCGGCAAAGAACGCCGGCAATGGCTTGGGCTAGGCTAGCCGTCGGGCTAAGAACGTCGACTCTTCGCACCTTGTAGTGTAGCATACCCGCCTCAATGTTATCATAAGGCTGAAAGAAGGTGGCCTGATGCCGTCTCTATTTGATCAGAATTCTGCCCAGACGCAGCCGCTGGCCAGCCGCATGCGGCCGACCACGCTCGCCGAGTTTGTCGGGCAGACGCATTTGATCGGCAAGGATAAGGTCCTCGCCAAGCTGATTGAGAACGACGAGATCCCCTCGATGATTTTCTGGGGTCCGCCCGGGGTGGGTAAGACGACCCTGGCGCAGATCATTGCTCGCCAGACCAAGTCGCAGTTCGTGACCTTTTCCGCCGTCACGGCCGGGATCAAGGAGATCAAGCAGGTGATGGAAGAGGCGGAGCAGAACCGCGCGCTCGGGCAGAAAACCATTGTCTTCGTCGACGAAATTCACCGCTTCAACAAGGCGCAGCAGGACGCCTTTTTGCCGTACGTTGAGCGCGGCTCGATCACGCTGATCGGGGCCACCACCGAGAACCCGTCGTTTGAGGTCAACGCCGCGCTGCTGTCGCGCACCCGGGTGTTCGTCCTCAAGCAGCTGACGGCCAAGGACCTGGTGGCGCTGCTGCAGCGGGCACTCAAGGACCCACGCGGCTACGGCCTGCAGGACGTGAAGGTCGCCGGGAAGCTGCTGGACATGATCGCCGATTTTGCCAACGGGGATGCGCGCATTGCGCTGAACACGCTGGAAATGGCGGTCACCAATGCGGAGGGTCAGCCAGGCGCGCCCATCACGGTCACCAAGGCCGCGGTGGCGCAGCTCTTGACCAAAAAGGCGCTGCTCTACGACAAAAACGGTGAGGAGCACTACAACCTGATCTCCGCGCTGCACAAGTCGATGCGCAACTCCGACGTTGACGCGGCCGTCTACTGGCTGGCCCGCATGCTGGAGGCCGGCGAGGACCCGCTGTACATCGCGCGGCGCCTGGTGCGGTTTGCCTCCGAGGACATTGGGATGGCGGACTCGCGGGCGCTGGAGATCTGCACGAGCGTGTTTCAGGCCTGCCAGTTCATCGGCATGCCGGAGTGCTCGGTTCACCTCACCCACGCGGTGGTGTACCTGAGCCTGGCCCCGAAGAGCAACGCCCTGTACACCGCCTACGAGGCCGCCAAAAAGGATGCGACCGAGACGCTGGCCGAGCCGGTGCCGCTGCAAATTCGCAACGGCGTCACGGACCTGATGCAAGACCTTGGTTACGGCAAAAATTACCAGTACGCGCACGATAACCCGGATAAGTTGACCACGATGCAGACAATGCCGGATAATTTAGTTGGTAAACAGTACTACCGGCCCACCGCGCAGGGCAGCGAGGCCAAGGTGCAGCGCCGGCTGGAACAGATCAAGACGTGGCACCGCCAGCACGACCCTGAGCAGAAAAAGGAGAAATAGGCTACAATGTAACCGTACACAATAGATGGGAGCTGAGAACATGGTCAAAATACTCGCAGTCAACGCAGGCAGTTCGACGTTGAAGTGGAAGTTGTTTGAGATGCCGGCGGAACAAATGCTGGCCGACGGGCTGATCGATCGCCTCGGCCAGGCTGAGTCCAGCGTCAAGATCAAGTATGGCGACCAGGTTTATCGCTCCGGACACGCGATCCGCAACTACCACGAGGCGGTGGCCGACGTGATGACCGAGCTCAAGGACCTTGGGCTGGTGACGCACCTGCACGAGATCGTCGGCGTTGGGCACCGGGTCGTGGCCGGCGGCGAGGAATTCAGCGAGTCGGTGGTGATCGACCCGCAGGTGCTCCAGGACATTCGCGCCTTGAAGGACTACGCGCCGCTGCACAATCCGGTCGAGGCCGAGTACATCGACGTTTTTTGCAAAATGATGCCGTGGGCGACGCAGGTGGCGGTGTTTGACACCGCGTTTCACCAGACGATGCCGGCGGAGAATTTTCTCTACAGCATTCCGCACCAGTACTACGAGCAGTACGGCGCGCGCAAGTACGGGGCGCACGGGACCAGTGTGCGCTACGTCTCCCAGCGCGCCGCGGAATTCCTGGGCCAGCCGCTGGCGCAGCTGAAAATGGTCGTCATGCACCTGGGCTCCGGGTCCAGTGTGACGGCGGTGCAAAACGGGCAGTCCGTTGACACCTCGATGGGCTTCACCCCGGTGGCGGGGGTGACCATGGGGACGCGCAGCGGCGACATCGACCCGTCGCTGTTGCAGTACTTGATGCGCAAGCTGAAGCTCACCAATTTTGACGACATCATCACGATGCTCAATCAGCGCTCCGGCCTGCTGGGCATCTCCGAACTCTCGGCCGACCAGCGCGACCTGGAGGCCATCGAGGACGACGACCCGTTGGCCAAGCTGGCGCTGGATATCTACGCCAACCGCGTGGCCAAGTACGTCGGCAGTTACGCCGCTTTGATGAACGGCGTTGACGTGCTGGTGTTCACCGCGGGTGTCGGCGAAAATGCGGGGGAGATGCGCGCCCGCATTATGGCGCACCTGCAGTTTCTCGGCGCCACCATCGACGCGGAGAAGAATCAGGCGCGCGGCAAGGAAGTCAATGTGTCTGCGCCGGACGCGACCGTGCAGACGCTGGTCATCCCGACCAACGAGGAGCTGATGATCGTCCGCGACGTGCAGGACCGGCTGCCACAAGCGTAATATGACAAAAATCAGGACTGGCCACGGTGGGGGCAGTCCTGATTTTTCTTTTTCAGACTAAATTTAAAACCGCAGCCGCCCGTGCGGTGCCTGCCGGTCGACGGCCACGGCGACCCCCATCAAGACGATGATGGCGATGGCTGGCAAAATCGCCCCAATCGTGACCAGCGCAATCAGTGCCAAGACCGCGATCGCAATGATGACCCCATCGAACCATGGTGATTTCATTTGTAAGCCTCCTAATGAAAAACCTTGCTTCATGCTCAGTTTAGCACCTTTGCCGCGGCGGGGAGCGGCTTTTTAAGCCGGCTGCGGCGAGTCAAATTGTTCGGCGCCGGCCATCTTCGGGCGTACAATCTGGGTGATTAGCAGCAGCCTTAGACACGGAAAGCAGGGAGCAAGATGACGACGATCGACTATGATTCACCCACCTATTTTGATCTCATGACGCGCTACTGGCAGGCGGCCAACTACCTTTCCGTCGGCCAGCTCTATCTGAAGGATAACCCGCTGCTTAGGCGCAAACTGGTGGCCAGCGACGTGAAGTTCAATCCGCTGGGCCACTGGGGCACGATCGCCGGGCAGAATTTCATCTACACGCACCTCAACCGCCTGATCAACAAGTACGACCTGAACATGTTCTACATTGAAGGCCCCGGTCACGGTGGTCAGGTCATGATCTCGAACGCCTACCTCGATGGCACCTACACCGAGACGTACCCGCACATCACCCAGCACGAAAAGGGCATGAAGATCCTCTTCAAGCGCTTCTCCTTCCCCGGTGGGGCGGCGAGTCACGCCAACGCGCAGATCCCCGGCTCCATTCACGAAGGCGGCGAGCTCGGTTATTCGTTGAGCCACGCCACCGGGGCGATCCTCGACAACCCTGATGTCATCGCAGCCACGGTCATTGGCGACGGCGAAAGCGAAACCGGCCCGCTTGCGGCCTCCTGGTTCTCCAACACCTTCATCAACCCGATCACCGATGGCGCGGTTTTGCCGATCGTCGACATGAACGGGTACAAGATCTCGAACCCGACGATCCTGGCCCGCAAGTCTGATGATGACCTGCGCCAGTACTACGCCGGGATGGGCTGGGAGCCGTACTTTGTTGAAGGCGACGACGCAGCCCAGCTGAATCCGGTGATGGCCAAGACGCTGGACACGATGATCGAGAAAATTCGCGCCATCCAGCAGCAGGCCCGCACCAGCGGCGACAGCGGCATGCCGCACTGGCCGGTGCTGATCCTGCGCACGCCGAAGGGCTGGACCGGCCCGAAGGAGTGGGACGGCAACAAGGTCGAAGGCTCGTTTCGCGCCCACCAGATCCCCATCCCGGTCTCCCGCGACCACATGGAACACGCCGATGCCCTAACGAGCTGGCTGCAGTCGTACCATCCGGAGACCCTGTTCGACGCGCATGGCACGCTTTTGCCGGAACTAAAGGCGCTGACGCCGACCGGCCCCAAGCGCATGGCGGCCAACCCCATCACTAACGCCGGGGATCAGACGCCGCTGGTGCTGCCGGACTACCGCCAGTACGCGCTGAAGATCACGGCGCCGGGGCAGGACACGCGCCAGGACATGATCATTTGGTCCGAGTACCTGCGCGACGTGATCCGCCTGAATTTGCACAACTTCCGCGTGTTTGGGCCAGACGAGACGATGTCCAACCGCCTGTTCGGACTGTTTGACGCGACCGGCCGTCAGTGGGAGGAGGCCATTACCACCAGCGGCTACGACGAGGACATGGCGGCCGCCGGGCGGATCATCGACTCCCAGCTGTCCGAACACCAGGCCGAAGGGTTTCTCGAGGGCTACACCCTCACCGGGCGCCACGGCGTGTTCACGTCCTACGAGGCGTTCTTGCGCGTGGCGGACTCGATGCTGACGCAGTACTTCAAGTGGTTGCGGGAGGCGGCCGAGCAGCCGTGGCACCGCCCGTACCCGGGGCTGACGGTGGTGTCGACCTCGACGTCCTTCCAGCAGGACCACAACGGCTATACCCACATGGACCCCGGCGTCTTGACCCACCTTGCCGAGAAAAAGGGGGCCTTCATCCGCGAGTACCTACCAGCCGACGCCAACTCGCTATTGGCGATCTCCCCGGCGGTGTTTGCCAGTGAGAACACCCTGAACCTGCTGGTCACCTCCAAGCAGCCGCGGCCGCAGTTTTACACGATCGAGGAGGCAACGGTGCTGGCCCAAACCGGCCTGAAGCGCATCGACTGGGCCTCGACGGACGACGGGGTGGCCCCTGATGTGGTGCTGGCCGCTGCCGGCACCGAGCCGAACCTGGAGAGCCTGGCCGCCATCGATTTGCTGCACGAGCAGTTTCCCGACTTAAAGATCCGCTTCATCAACGTGCTGGACCTGTTGAAGCTCAAGAAAGACGATCCGCGCGGGCTGAGCGATGAGGAGTTTGACGGCTACTTCACCGCGGATAAGCCGGTCTTCTTCCAGTTCCACGGTTATGAAGATCTGATCCGGGCCATCTTCTTTGACCGCCACAACCACCACCTCTTCGTGCACGGCTTCCGTGAAGAAGGGGCGATCACCACGCCGTTTGACATGCGCGTGATCAACCAGCTTGACCGCTTTCACCTCGCCAAGGACGTGATCCAGCACGTGCCGGGCTTTGCGGCCCGCAGCGGGGCGTTTGCCCAGCTGATGACTGACACCTTGCAGCGGCACTACGATTACATTCGCGAAACCGGCGAAGATCTGCCGGAAGTGCGCGACTGGGTCTGGGCGCCGCTTAAGTGAGCGCGCGGCAAATTGTTTGCCAGGCGGGCGTGCACCTTGCTATGGTTAACATGGAGCCCGCAAGCGGGCCGGAAAAGGGGGAACCATTCATGGCAACAGACACTCAGCTTTCTTTGCAAGATTTCCTCAGCAGCGCGGACCAAGGACCCTTTGTCTCCTTGTACCTGCCGCTGGAAGCCGACCGCACGGTGGAGCAGACGCGCCTCACCCTGCGGCACCTGGTCGCGCACGCCAAGGACGTGATGGCCGAAACGCACCCTGACACGGATTTTGCCCCGTACGAGGCCAGCTTGAAGCAGGCGGCGGGTGATCAGCCGCTCATCAACCTGACGGGCCAAGGCGCCGCCCTGCTCAGCAGCGGCCCCGCCGCCATCGCCCTGAGCCTTGAGTATGCGGTGAGTCCCACGGCAATGGCAACGGCGCGGCCGCAGCTGCTGCCGCTGGTGCTTGATGCCCAGCGCCAGTTCGATTTTGACTTGCTGCTGCTTCAGCGCGATAAGATCAGCTTGGCCCAGAACTTCGGTGACACGCTGACGATGGTGGAACTGCCGGAAGCGGCGCCCACCACCCTGCTGGGGACGCTGGGGACCGAGCGCCGCGGCGGCGCGGTGAACACGGTTAGCCAGGGACCGGGGCAGGCCTCTTACCACGGCCACGCCGACCGCGCCAGCGAGGAGGAGATCGACCACCGGCGCTACTACCAGGCCGTCGACACTTACATCACCGAGCACTACTCGAACCCGGCAAAGCGCAGGTTGATCCTGTTTGGGCTCCCGGAGAACATTGCCGTTTTCCGGGAGGTCAGTCGCAACGCGCACCTCAGCGGGTCCATGCAAGTCGAGCAAAATCCCGGCGGCCTGAGCCTGGACGCCATCGATTTGGCGCTTGATGAACTGCGGCAGGGGTACGCGGCGCGCCAAGCCGATGCGACGCTGACGCTGCTGGACAACGCCCGGGGCAGCGGACGGTACGTGGAGGACCTGGGCGGGATCATCCAGGCCGTGCAGCAGCGGGCCGTTGAAACCTTGGTGCTGCGCCAGGGTGCGCGGATCCGCGGCGTGCTGACAGGCGCCCAGCTCGAAACGGGCACCGCGGCGGCCGAGCACAATAACCTGCTCAACGACTTGGCGGCACTGACCCTGGCGCAAGGGGGGCAGGTCCGCGTCCTGCCCGAAGAGCTGACGCGCCAGCGGGTCATGGCGGTGCGGCGCTACCGCAAATCAGGGGATTGACTAATGGACTAGCCGGCAAAGGCCTGGACGATGGCGTCCAGGCTTTTTTAAATTGGAAAAGTTCTAATTGCAACTCTTTAAAGAGTCTCGTACGATTGAGGAGGCGAGGTGATAAAGGTGAAAATAGTGGGGCTGTACGGCGGTCAGGACCCGAATGGGCTGACGGCCGCGTATTTGAAGGCGGTGCTGGCAGGGGCCGGCGCGGACACCGAATTTGTCGACCTGAATCAATACGTGCTGAAGCCCGATCGGCCGGGGCAAGCCAATCTGGGGCTGGACGAGCTGGAAGCAAAGCTCGCCGCGGCCGACGTGTGGGTGCTGGGCAGCCCGACGTACTTTGGCACCGTGGCCGGGCAGTTCAAGCAGTTTTTTGACTGCTTCCGCCATCGGATGGTGCGCATGACGCAAGGCGGTGACACGCTGCCTGGTAAGTACAAGGACAAGCACTACGTCAGCGTCTCGAGCTGTTTTGCCAGCGCCTTAGACAACACGTTCACGCACCAAACCGATGCGACGTTCACGATGATCGATAAGGCGATGAGCGCGGCGGGCATCTACAAGGTCGCGGAGCTCGTGCTGCCCGGAACTTGGGGGATGACGGCCGTGCCCCCCAAGAAGCTGGCGCAGGCCAAGGCCGTTGGGGCGAAGCTCGCTGCCAAGAAGCGAAAGGATGATGAAACGGTGAAACGCTACGTTCTGCTGTTGGGCATGATTGCGGTCATGGCGCTGGCCACGATGGGCATTCAGCAGCTGCTGCCATGGAGCACCAGCGGTTTTTGGCCGCGCTACCTCAGCTTTGTGGTGATCTTCTTCGTGCTGCTGGCCAGCATTTTGCACTACATGACCTTTGTGCGCCACCACCGGCGGTAACCAAAAAGCAGGACTGGCGGTTGTCAATCCTGCTTTTCGCGGTTAACGGGCCGGGCTTGCCGCGGCGAGCCCCATTGGCTGGCGGTGCGCCGCCGCCCGCTGGATGAAGTCGCGATAGATGGTCAGCTGCACCGGCGCGTCCTGCCAAAGGTTCTCGGGGTGCCACTGAATGCCCAACACCAGGTCGTTGTCCTCGCTTTTGAACGCCTCGATCGTGCCGTCGTAGGCCTTGGCAGCCAGCCGCAAGCCGGCGCCCAGCGTGCGGCTGGCCTGGTGGTGGCGAGAGTTAACGTAGGCCGTGTCGCCGATGAGCTGCGCCAGGCGCGACTTGGGCATCAGGGAGACGTGGTGCGTCGGGTACTCGCCGGACGTGGCCTGCAGGTGGCGCAGGGCCGCCGGGTTTTGACTGGCGAGGTCCTGGTAAAGCGTGCCGCCGAACGCGACGTTTAACATGTGGCTGCCGCGACACAGCCCGAACATCGGCTTGCCCGCGGCGTAGGTCGCTTTGATCAAAGACAGCTCAAAGGCGTCCAGCGGCGGGTTGGTCGCCTGGAGCGCGGGCAGGGGTTCTTCACCGTACCGGGTGGGGTCCACGTCCGGACCGCCGGGCAGGATGAGTCCGTCAAACAGCGGCAGGTAGGCCTGGATCGTTTCTGGGATCAACCGCGGATCGGTCGGGTAAGGAATCGTGATCGGCAGGCCACCGGCTTCAAGGATCGTATCCTTGAACATGGTGGGCGAAATATCGACAGTATTGGGGGTGGTGTGAACGCTGGGATCGGCGATCACGTCGGCCACGAGGGCAATCACTGGGCGCATCGGCTCACTTCCTTTGATGAGTATGGTAAAACTTGGTGGCGCGCATGACGAGATCCTTGAACAGGGCCCCTTGGCGAGGGTCGCCTTCAGCGAGGTTTTCTGGGTGCCACTGCACGCCAAGCAGCTGATCGCTGGCCGTCGACTCGATGCCTTCGATCACGCCGTCAGGGGCCGTGGCGCTGACGCGCAGGGTGCTGCCGACGTGATGGACGGCCTGGTGGTGGCGGGAATTCACGTAGGCGGTCTCCCCGATCAATTGCGCCAGTCGCGAGTCCTTGGCCATGCGGACGTGGTGCGTCGGATACTGCCCCGGCGCGGCCTGGGCGTGGCGCAGCCGGGCGGTTGGGTCGTCCGTCCCGAGGTCTTGGTAAAGGTCACCGCCGCACGCCACGTTGAGCAGCTGCATCCCGCGGCACAGGGAGAAGATCGGCAGCCCCGCCTGGATCGCCCGGCGCGTTAAGGCCAGCTCGAACCGGTCCTCTGGCAGGATCACACTGCCGAGTTTCAGCTCAGGTTCCTGGCCGTAAAGCGTGGGGTCAAGATCCGGACCGCCCGGCAGCAGCAGGCCGCAGACCACTTCCAAATCGGCTTCGATCAGCGGCTCGACTTGATCGAAGTGCTCCGGAAACGGCAGGATCAAGGGGACCCCGCCGGCATCGATCACCGCCTGCTTGATCGCTTCCGGGACGACGCTGGCGCTTTGGGTATTGATGTACGGACTGACACCGGCCAGCTGGTCGGTGGGGATACCAATGTAGGGTCGCATGCAAGTCGCCTCCTCGTACTTTAAGCGTAGCGAAATGCGGTGACCTTTTGCCAGCGGGAACACTTCTGTAAATGGTGTCAAAATTAGCCATGGCTACGCGTAGTATAAGGTGTAAGGGAAAGTGGGTGAGGAAATGGCAACGCGCATTGATGAGCAGGCGATGATCGCCCAGCTGAAGGCGCATGATGAGGCGGCGCTGATGAGTCTGGTCACGCTGTACGGGGCGTTCATTCGCCAGGTGGTGTGGCACCAGCTGCGCACAGCGGCCGAGCGCAGCGATACCGCCGACGTCGAGAACCGGATTTTTTACAAGGTGTGGGCCAAAATCGACCAATTCGATCCGGCCAGAGGGACGTTCGAGGCGTGGCTGGGCACCATTGCCAAGCATCAGGCGCTCGACTACCAGCGCGGGCTCAAAGCCTCACTTGCCGCGCTGGACATCGACACCGTGATCCTGGCCGACCAGCCGCCGGCAGAGGAGGCCGACCTGGAGGCGCTGTTTGCCGCCTTGTCTGCGCCGGAGCGTCAGGTCTTTGAACGCTATTTTGTCCAGCAGCAGACGGTGCCGGAAATCGCGAAGGCTTTGCACATCAAGCCGAGCACCGTGTATCAGCACATTTCTCGCGGCCGTAAGAAGCTGCGCCAAGGGGGTGAGTCGGATGGCAGTCATTCTTAATCCGTTTATCAAGGTCGTCAACAGTATGAACGGGATCCCGACGGAGGTCTCCGGCTTTGACGGCAACCAGTTTCTGCAGCAGCGGTTCCAGGCGCGCGAGGCGAGCCTTTACATCTCGATGCACCAGGTGATGGCCCAGGTGGCTAAACTGCTGGCGCCAGGTGAGAAAATCATCAACATGCTGCCGATGACTAACGAGGAGAACGCCGGCATCGCGACCGACGGCATGATGGGGATGTACGCGCCCAAGCAGCAGACGGCCAAGGACTATATCAATGCCCAAAGCAGCCTGCGCGGCAACCGCCTGATGATTTTCACCGACCGGCGGATGATTTTCTTCGTTGTCATCGAATTCCTGGATGATCCCAAGGCGTATTACAGCTACGAGTATCACGAGCTGAAGCACCTGATGCTCAAGCAGCACACCACCACGATCCCAGGGGCCAAGCCGTGGCAGCGCGCCTACTTCAGCTCGTACCACGTTGACTTCGAGACGCCGGAGCGCCACATTTTCAGCGAGACGCTCACCGAAGACAACTTCAAGCTGTTTAAGCGCAACCTCCTGACGATTCCCGCCATGGCGGACATTGAGATCACCGGCAAGATGGATCGCAGTTGGCGCCGCGACAATTGGCTGAGCAACTGGCACTTCTGGGCCTACCTATTTGGCGGACTGATCGTGTTTGCGCTCTTGGCGACGCTGATCGGCGGGCTGATTCAAGGCTTCTAATTTAACCTCAAAAATGGCGCCGCAGCCGTTGCGGCGCCATTTGCATAGACTTTAGCCCCGTCAGTTGGCCTGGTTCTCATCCGGGTAAATGGTGGCACCATACTGATTTGCGAGCGCCTGCGTGGGGTAGTAGTTGGTGTCGACCCACATGCCGGCACCATAAGCCGACTCGAGCACCGGCACGGTTTGCCCCCCCAGGCTGCGGTTGGTGACGGCGTAGAAGCCGCCGGCGCCGGCGCTTTGGTACCAGCCCCTGACGCTGACCCAGTGCTTCCCATCCTGCACGAAGCGGTCGGCCGCACCCCAGTCTTCCTTAGCCGGGTCCATCTTGGTCGCGTCACCGTTAAGGGCCGCGGTGTCACTTGCGGTGCGTTCCCGAATGTCGTAAACGGGTTGGTTGCCGTACTCAGGGGCCTGAATGGCATTGGCAGTGATGGTCAGCTGGCCCTTCTGGCTGTACCAGGTGCGCTGAAACGGCCGGTCAAAGATGACGGCATGCCCCGCCTTGCGGGTCGCCTTCGCGCTTGCCGCCTGGGCTTTCGCCAGGCTGGCGGCGAGGGCCTTGGACGTCAGGGTGACGGGGCGGCCGGCCACAATGTCCGCGAAGCCCTGTTTCACGTTTGCATTGGTCGTTTCGGTCGTGCTGATGATCTTGTCCGTCGGCGCGGTTTGACTGATCAACACGCGCGGCGCCCCTTGGCCCGTCAGGGTGAACAGAAACAGGACGGTCGCCGCGTCATCAACGTAGACCGCCACCACGTTGGGCTGCTTGGAGCTCCCGCGGGTCAGCTTGGGCAGCCAGGTGACAGGCGTTTGCTTGCCGTCAATGGTGATTGGCTGCTTGGTCTGATAAACCGCGCTGAGCGGAAGACCCTGCCACGTCGCAGTGGTGCCCCGGTCAGCCGCGACGAACGTCTGCTTTTTGGTCGGGCCGAAGTCCTTCATAAACGCGGCCAGTTGCTGGCCCCGCCGCTGGTCCCACTTCAGCGTGACGCCGGCCTTAACCTTGCGGCTGCTGGCCATGGGTGCGGCCACCTTGCTGCTGGCGTGACTGGAATCGCGACTGCGCTGCGCTTGCTGATTGCCGCAAGCGGCTAGGGTGAGCCCCACACTCACCGCTAGCATCGTTTGCCAAAGTTTCATTCTCCCCACCTCCTAGGGGAAGCTTCGCACGCCAATATAAATAAATCAATAACAAAGTTTGATCGATTTTTGCGGAGCCGAGGGGGACAAAAAACGGCCTCGCACATTTTGTGCGAGGCCGCAGTGGCGCGCTAATCTATTTACTATCGCTGGAAGACTTGGTGCGCCGACGACGGTGTGTTATCAGGACAAACCCCAGCACCACTAACGAAACACCAAGGGTCAGTAAGCCGGGATCCAGATTCTGGGTGCCGGGGCCTTGCGGGCTGATCATGATGACGTAAAACCCGATGGCCAACGATAACATACCGGAGCTATAGTGCCCCTTCATTTTCGGTTAGGCAACGCCAACTTGGAACAGGATCGCGGAAGCCCAGCTTTGCTTCTTGATCTCTGCTTTGGCAGTTTTGGCTGCCGCGTCCAAGTCGGTGGCGGTGGTGGTGAAGGTCGCACGCATACCCTTCTTGTCGTTCAGCTTGAAGCTGACGCCGTCTTCGTCGTAAGCCTCAAGAACGGCAACCATCTTATCAAGGTACAATGCGGAATTAACGAAAATCATGTTATCTGACTCCTTTTATAATCGAATTAGTAGTGCCGACGCGAGCGTAACCGTTTCCGCCAGCTGCTAGTGTTAATAATAAGCCACTGGTTGCGTAAAGACAACCAGTGGCTCATTGAGACTAAGCGGCGTTGTTGATGTCGTCTTCAGGGTCAGTCTGTACCCGACTTGATGCCATAACGAATGGCACCCAGATGAAGAAGGCAATGACCATGTTGACGATCGCAAGAACCGCGGCCCGCCAGTCAAACCCGGTCGCCATCAAGGCGTTCAGGATTGGTGGGGTGATCCAAGGAACCGCGATCTTAACTGGGCCGACCCAGCCGGCTGCTGTTACAAAGTACGCAATGGCAGTGTTGAGCACTGGGGCCACGATGAACGGGATGAAGTAGATCGCGTTCAAAACGATTGGCAGCCCGAACATAACTGGTTCGTTAATGTTGAAGAGGCCAGGGGCAAAAGCAAGTTTTGCGACGGCTTTTTCGTCCGCACGCTTGGAGAAGATCAGGATGGCGAGCAGGAGCACGATGGTACCACCTGAACCGCCGAACCAAACGTAAGCATCGAAGGAACCACGTACCCACTTGTATGGAAGCGGATCATGGTTAGCGAAGGCCTGGATGTTCGCGATCTGGGAAGTGCCCCAGATGGATTCCAGAATTGGCGCCATGACGTTAGGGCCGTGAATCCCGAAGAACCAGAAGACCTGAACCAGCAAAGCAACCAAGATAACCATCCCAGCACCCTGGCCAGCGTGAAGCAGTGGCGCCTGGATCGTGGCGGACAGCCAGTCACCGAAGGCGTGACCCGTTAAGGTCTGGAACAGGTAGGTAATGATGGCAATGACATACAGGGCCGCGATCCCTGGGATCAGGGTCGTGAAGGCCTTGGATACGGCTGGTGGCACAGTGTCAGGCATCTTGATGGAGATGTCTTTCTTCATCAGCCAGATGTAAACGACGGTTGCAATCGCGCCGAAGATCATGGCCGTGAACAGGCTTGAAGAGCCCAGGTTCGCGGTGCCAAAGGCGTTTGGCACAGTGAGGCTGCCGTTGGTGTAAGTCCCGCCGGCAGTGGTGATCACTTTAGCCGCAGACTTGCTCAGCTTGCCGGTGAGGGCAAGTGTGGCACTGCTGTTGATCCCCATGAAGAAGGCAGAAAGACTGATCAGAGTCCCGGCCACCCCATCAACTTGGTAAGCTTCGGCAAGGTGGTAGCCCCACATTGCAGAGAAGAAGACCGCGAAGATGGTCAATGACCCAACGGACACCGTGTTGTCGATCATGATGATCGGTTGCACGGCATTCACGAAGCCTGTCCAGCCCCATTGAGCAGGATAGGTGGAGAGTAAGGCGTTCAGTAAGGTCGCCAACGACCCGGCCATGGTGATCGGCAGCGTTGCGATGAATGAATCACGCAGTGCGACCAGCCATGGAATAGACCCAATCTTGGCGGCAACAGGAACGACGTACTTCTCCAGCAAGTTCATAATGGCTTGCATAGATAAATACCTCCCATATTTTTGTACCCCCGCACAAGTAGCAACACTGGCATGGACAAATGTGAACAATGGATAGTGACGCGCCAGCTGCTACCCTTGTGGCGAAATGTGTTCCGCACGGCGGCTCGCGGATCTACTGGCACGTCTGTCAGCAAAGCGGGTCCCTGGCGAAAAGCAATCCGGCTTTTGTTCGAAGAAAAGTCGGAGTGATTAACCACGCTCTTAGTGTAACCGGTTGCTGGAACCCTTTTCAAGGATTTGAACCCGCAAAAAAACAAAAGGCAAAAATAAAACATGTTACGAATTACGTAACATGTTTTATTTAATTTGAGGCCCGTTTGTGGGGCTGCTCCAGGCGGTGCGCGATCAGTTCAAGCAGGTAAATGATCGGCACCTGGGTGGTCAGGTTCAAGCCGCCGCGGGTCAATTCGGGCAGGTAGTAAGTGATGACTAAGTCGGCGAGGTGCGACAGGGTGGAGTCGGCGTGGTCAGTAATGGCGATCACGTTGACGCCGGCCTCCTGCGCGCGCGTGGCCATGTCGATCACCGGCTGTGATTCTCCAGAAACGGACAAGGCGACCATGACCGTGTCTTTAAGCACGGCAGTCTGATCGGGGAAGGGGTAGTCGGGATCGGTCAGCGCCAAGGAGAAGGTGCCGGTGTTGGACCAGAAGCGCGCGCCGTACTCGGCCAAAGCGGCCCCGGTGCCGATACCGCACAGCAGCACCAGCGGTGCCCGCTCCAGCCGGGTAGCGGCGATGTCGATCAGCTTGCTGAACTCGGGCGTCGTCACGGTCTCGAAGAACTCGGCCAGCGGCGCAGAGAGGTCCTGATCCGACAGGGGCACGGTTTCGCTCAGGGCGGAGCGGTGGCGCTTGAGCGCGTACCGCAGCTCGGAGTACCCCTCGTAGCCCATTTTGTTTGCAAAGCGCAGGATCGTGGTGGTGCTGACGTGGGCCTTTTCCGCCAACTCACGGATCGTCATGGCCTCGACTTCGACCTGGTGCTGGTTGATGTATGTGTAGACCGACGACTCCAGGCCGTTCAGCGTGCGCAGCTTTGCATACGGAAACAAGGCGGACCCCCCTTTTGATGTTGGCTTTATTCTACCATAATCAACGCGGGGCATTGGCTTGGGTCAAAAGCTGACGGGCGATGCGGCTGGCGAGGCGCAGGTTGATGTCGTTGACGTAGGGCCGCGGGCTGGCGGTGGTCAGCCAGTTGACCCCCTCCGTTGGCACGCCCCAGAAAAACAGTGGCCCCTGAGGCTGGCGGTGGGCATCGAGCAGCTGGGCGGTGGCTTGATCGACCAGCACGGCGCCGGACTGGAAGCGGCGATCGCCGGCGAGCTGCAGCTCGTACAAGGTGGCCATGCCGTCGTGCAGCAGCTGCGCAAGCAAAGGACTCTCGGCGGCCGAAGCGTTAGGCGCCGGGACCCGCGCCTCGATCAGCGCCGTGCCGGGGGCTTGAAAGGCTTTGTCCGCCCCTGAGCCGGCGATGAAATGGCTGCCTTTAGTGGTGATCGTCATTTGCGGGGGCAAAAAGGTGATGATCCCGGCTTGACTCAGGGCCAGCAGCTGCTCGATGCGCACTGCCGGCGGGCCGATGGAGAGAAAATCGTTTAAGCCATTGAACCAGCGCAGGAAAAAGTCGAGGTACTGATCGTCGCTGAGCAGCCCGCGGGAGACCACCTGGCGAATGGCGTCGCGCATGTCGCGCAGCACCTCCAGGGCGGCAGTCAACGGCCCAGTCTTGCTGCCTTGCAGCGCGGCTGCGGCGTCCTTGGCCAGGTAGGCTTGCAGCGCCGGCTGCAGGTCGCCGGCTGGCAGCTGGGTCAGCGTGTCCCAGTCCAGCAGTTCTTCCGGCGGCAGTCCTAGCGCGGCGACGGCTTGCTTTGGCTGCTGCAGGAAGTCGCTTTGAAAAGCCGCCAGGTCGCCTGCGGTCAATGTAGCCGAAAGCTTCAGCGTGTAGTAGACAAATTCCGCCTCGTGCTGCAGCTCCCGCCAGAACTGCTGGCCCTGGATGGGCCCGGCCGCCTGCCAGTTCTTCAGCCTTTGCGTTGTCAGAAAGCGCGCCGGCCACTGCTCACCGGGGGCCTTTTCGTTGCGGGCCTTGGCGTGGTATGGCAGCCCGCGCCGCGATCCGGCCACCAGGTGCGGCTCTTGGCCGCTTTCGTGGTAGGCCAGCGTCCCGTCTGTCTGACGCGTAAAGCGGCCGCCGCGCCCTTCCGTCAGGCGACTCACAAAGTCAAAGAAGCTCAGACCTAACCCGCGCAGGATCACCACGTCTTGATGGCCAATGGCGTCAAGGTCGCCCTCGGCGGGGAACCCCGGCGGCAGGTAGAAGCGCTGGTGTGCGTCCGCAAAGGTCTGAAGCTTGGCTTGCTCGCGGGTCAGCGAGTTGGGCAGCGTTCCCAGCGCCATCACCACGCCGTCAAAAGTGGTCGCCGCGGCGGCCGTGGTGACCGCGTACGGCGGGCCGGGGTGAACGCTGAGCACGCGCTGCTGCTTAAATGCAATGGTCGCGCCTTTGCCGCGGCGCCGCTGCATTTCCGCGAAAAACCAGGCCATGTAGTACCCGTAAAGGCCACGCGGCGGGTAATCATTGGCCCCGAGGCGGGCGGCGGCCGCAGCGTATGTGGCCGCGAACGGTCCGCCTGCTTCGGGGATGAACGCGGCGGCGTGGCGCCGGCTCCACTGCGCCAGGTCGGGGCCAGGGGCAATCGGGCCGGGGGCTTCGACGGTGCGATCGAAAAAGAGGGTGATGTCCTGCGCGGCGGTGTTCATGATCAGGTGCGGGTCTTGATCGCGCCGCCAGACCCGACCGCCGATGGGGAACGGGTCGTACAGCGTGACGGCGAGGGGGGTGTGCGTTTGGTTCTGCCACGCAACGAGGCGTTCCAGGACCAGTAGGCCGCGCGGGCCGGCGCCAATCAGTGCAATTTTCATAAAGTTATCTCCCAGTTGCCGAGGTCAGTGCCACTAAGCTACCCTTATTGTAATCCGCCGCCACCTGAACCTGGTAGCGCGGCGGCTTTTGCTTTCGAATCAATCGTGTCATAATAAGAAGGAATAGCCTTAGTTTGGGAGGAAGACGCCATGAAGATTGCCGTTGTCGGGTGCACACACGCCGGAACTGCGGCGGTGGTGCAGATCGCCACTGAGCACCCAGAAGCAACCGTCGATGTCTATGAGCGGCGCGGCGACATTTCATTTTTGTCCTGTGGCATTGCGCTGTATCTAGAAGGAACGGTGACGGATCCCCAGACCCTGTTTTACGCGAGCAAGGAGAGCTTAGAGGCACTGGGGCCGAATATTCACGTCCACCTGCGCCACGATGTGCTCAGTGTGGACGCAAAGCACCATTCGCTTGCGATCCAGGACATGACCAATCGTCAGAAGTACTCCGCGACCTACGACAAGCTGATCGTCTCGACGGGCAGTTATCCTGTCGTGCCGCCGATCCAAGGTGTCAGTGTCCCCCGCGTGTTGATGTGCAAGAATTACGACGATGCGCTTGCGATCAAGGCCACCGCGCAAAATGCGCGCCGCATCGCAGTGATCGGCGGCGGCTACATCGGCGTGGAAATCGCCGAGGCGTACAGCCGGATCGGCCATGAGATCCTCTTCATCAACGGCGTGCACCATCTGCTCAGCCATTACGTTGATGTTCCCTTGGCCAAAGAGGTCGAAGCAGAGCTTGGCAGGCACGGCGTTGACGCGCACCTGCAGGAGGTGGCCCTCAAGTTCGACAGCGACCAGGACCACGTCTACATCACCACGGACAAGCAGGAGTGGCAGGCCGACTTGGCCGTGGTCTGCGTCGGGTTTCAGCCGATGACGGAACTGGTTGATGGTCAGGTTAACATGAACGCGGACGGGTCGATCCACGTCAACGACTACATGCAGACCTCATCGCCGGACATCTACGCGGCGGGGGACACGGTAGCGGTCCACTTTAACCCGACTCATCGTGATGCTTACGCCCCGCTGGCCACCAATGCGGTGCGGCAGGGCAAGCTGGCGGCGATCAACCTGTTTGGCAATAAGGTCCGCTACATGGGGACGCAGGCGACTTCGGCCCTGCGGCTTTACGATAAAACCTTGGCCTGCACGGGCTTGACCTTGGCGCGGGCGCAAAAGGCAGGCTTTGACGCTGCGGCGGTCGACCTGGTCGATCATTACCGGCCGGAGTTCATGCCAAGCACGGCGCGCCTCTCGATGCGGTTGGTCTATGATCGCAGCAACCGTCGGATCCTCGGCGGGCAGCTGTTTTCACAGTACGACGTCGCCCAGTCCGCTAACCTGCTGTCGGTGATGATCCAAAACCACAATACCATTGATGAGTTGGCCTACGTTGATATGTTGTTCAATCCGTACTACGACCGGCCGTGGAACTATCTGAACCTGCTTGGCCAAAAGGCGGTCGAGCAAGCGGACGCAACGAAATAACCTGCTGGAGGAGTTACTATGTGGAACTATATCGGTGTGGCCGCCTGGCTACTGGTGGTCCTTTACCTTATTTTCATCATTTGGCACATTCGCGCGCGGCACCTTAAGATGGTGGTTCGGGGGCAAAAGCCGGGGCTGACGTGGCTGATCGATCTGATCGAATGCGGCGTTCTCGTGCTGGCGGTGTACAGCCTGGTCTGGGCCGCCTGGCTGCGGCCAATCGACTACGCGGACAGCAAAGTGGTGGCCGTTAAGTATGATTACCACCCGCTGATCCTCCAGACCGGGGCGACGCGTTCCTATTACGTCAGCGTGCAGTCCGGTAACGGGACGCAGCCCGTGCGCTACTTCACCTACTGGACGGCAGGGGCCAAGAATCAGACCAACAGTCGGGATGCGGATATTTCCGACGGCACCGATCCGCTCACGGTGAAGGCCAGCGTGTACCCGTGGCACCACAGCAAGCTGATCAAGCTGGATACAGCGGCGGAGAAGGCCTACGTGGCAACCATGACGGCGCACTACCGCAAGACGTTCCTCAACGGTCTGGGCATGCACGTCGGCCATTTGGCAGAGCGGTTTGATCTGATTCGGATCCCGAACGAGACGTTCCTCAAGGTCGTGCCTAAACAGGTCGAGTAAATGAAAAGACGCTGGCCAATTGCGTGAAAGCAATTGGCCAGCGTCTTTTAGTTTGGCGAATTAGCAAAATGGTGCGTGCGGAATAAAGGACCGTGGGCGAGCGCCAAAAAAGCTGCCAAGGGCCGGGGCCGTCTGGGGGCCGTTGGGACAGGACGTGGCAGCTTTTGGGCGGTCGGGCTAGGTGCGCGAAGCCCTCGCAGCCTGGTAGTTGCGCTCCGGGTTCGCAACGGGGGAGCATCCAGCTACGCCAGCGGCCTCGCCGCCAAAGACCAGCGGCAATGCCTCTGGCTAGGCTGGCTGTCCCCCTAAGTGCGCGAACCCTTCGCAGCCTGTAGTTGCGCTCAGTCGAGCAACGCCCGAGCACCTAGCTACGCCCCACGCATCGCCGGCAAAAAACGCCGACAATGCGTAGGGCTAGGCTAGGTGTCGGGCTAAGTGCACTCGACTTCGCAGCCTGTAGTTGCGCTCCGGGTTCGCAACCTGTAGTTGCGCTCAGTCGAGCAACGCCCGAGCACCTAGCTACGCCCCACGCATCGCCGGCAAAAAGCGCCGACAATGCGTAGGGCTAGGCTAGGTGTCGGGCTAAGTGCGCTCGACTTCGCAGCCTGGTTTTTTTATTTTCCTTTTGGCTTGTGTTCCATGTAGTCGCGGAGGCTGGCCACGACGCTTGGTTCTGGCTGCTCACGCATTGCTTTGATGTTGTGGATGTGCTCCACCGATACGTGACTATTTAGTGCCATCTCCGTGTCCGTGAGGTCGTTCTTACGCTGGAACTCGATGATCTCGCGGGAAAAGGCGCTCAGTTGGTCTTTTTCATTCACTAGTGTGAACCTCCTTGATTCATGTTCTACGTCTAGTATACCGAATTTCAAATAAAATGCGCAGCGAACTTACTTACTTGCAAAAACGAACGCATGTTTGTATAATAAAAGTAAGGGAATTATTGTCGATGGTCTTGGTGAAAGGAGCTGGTCGCATGGACCGCCTTGCTTATCTGAATACCTTGGCTGAAGCGCAAGCCACCCCGATGCGGGTGCGCCGCTTTGAGAACAAGAACGTGATCATTCGCCGCAACCTGGCGAACCACCGGGGGCTGACGACAGAAGTGTGGAACGCGTGGCTGCAGAAGATGCTGCTGCCATATTCCGGGTTTGAGCCGATCATCGAGGTCGATCGCTTTGGTGATGACCCCGACATTCGCTTCTTCAGTGAGACTCAGCTGCCGGATGCGATTCACTTTATCTTGACCGGCAGCCGTGAGCATCAAACCGCCGCCGCTGAATAAGAGATGATCGAAGCCAGGCCAAGTGCCTGGCTTTTAACTTGCAAAAAGTCAGTACTTTTCTGTTTACTTATTATTCGTAAGTGATAAGATGGGGCTTGTAAATAAATCATCTATTTGGAGGCATTCATCATGACATTGACCAATGGGTATGAACAAAGCGACCGTGAGCAGAAACTGAACATTGTCAACCTGCCAAGTCTTGAAGCAGAGGCGAAGAAGATCATCCCGACCGGCGGCTTTGGTTACATTGCCGGTGGGTCTGAAGACAACTGGACCCTGCGCCAGAATACGGCGGCGTTTGGGCACCTGCAGATCGTCCCGAAGGCGTTGTCTAACATCGAGCAGCCTTCGACGGCAACGCGGGTCTTCGGCATTGACCTGAAGACGCCGATCATGATGGCGCCGACCGCGGCGCAGGGCCTGGCCCACAGCCAAGGAGAAAAAGACACCGCGCGCGGGGTCGCGGCCGTTGGCGGCCTAATGGCGCAAAGCACGTACTCTTCAACGTCGATCGCCGACACGGCAGCCGCGGGCAATGGCGCACCGCAGTTCTTCCAGCTCTACATGAGCAAGGACTGGACCTTCAATGAAAGTCTGCTGGATGAAGCGGTCAAGGCCGGCGCCAAGGCGATCATCCTCACCGTTGACGCGACGGTCGATGGCTATCGTGAAGCTGACATTATCAATAATTTCCAATTCCCGATCCCGATGGCCAACCTAACGAAGTTCTCGGAAGGCGACGGTAAGGGCAAGGGCATCGGCGAGATCTACGCCAGTGCCGCCCAGAAAATCTCTGAGGCAGACGTGCGCCGGATCGCGGACTACACGCACCTGCCGGTGATCGTGAAGGGCATCGAATCGCCGGAGGACGCGCTGCGGGCCATTGGCGCCGGCGCCGCCGGGGTCTACGTTTCAAATCACGGCGGCCGTCAGCTGAACGGGGGGCCAGCCGCGATCGACGTGCTGCCGGCCATCGCCAAGGCCGTTAACCACCAGGTCCCGATCATCTTTGACTCCGGCGTGCGCCGCGGCAGTCACGTCTTCAAGGCACTGGCCGCCGGCGCTGACCTTGTGGCCATGGGCCGGCCAGTGATCTACGGTCTGGCTTTGGGTGGTGCACAGGGCGTGCAATCCGTCTTTGAGGAACTCAACCACGAGCTGGAGATCACGATGCAGCTTGCTGGCACCAAGACGATCGAAGATGTGAAGCACGCACCGCTGACTCACTTCAATTACGCCGACTAAGCATGGCAAGCCGCCGAGGGGACTCGGCGGCTTTTTAATGGGCGAAGCCACGGCCGGCGCAAATCAGTTCCGCGCGGCGGCCCTGATGCTCCTGGATCTCGGTAGCGCCGGCCCGCTTTGCAGTCTGAAAGCTTTTCCATCGCCCAGCTGACGGGTTATACTGAAGGCAGAGGTGAGCGCGATGACAATTTTGATCCTGTACGAATCTGTGACTGGTAACGCCAAGGGCATGGCTCGTATTCTGCAACTGTTCTTTGAGCGGGCCGGCGCCACGGTGACGGTCGGCCAGATGCAGCAGACCGATGCGGCCGAGATGGCGAATTACGACGCCGTGATCATCGCCACCTACACCTGGCTCGGTGGGATCGTTCCGCCACCGGTGAATGATTTCTACGAGGATATTCCGCAGGTTGATTTGAGCAGGCCCGTGGTGGTCGGCGTTGCCGGCACCGGTGATCCGTGGTACGGCAAGGATTACAACACCGCGCCAGACCTGTTTGACGCCGCCTTTGAAAAGGCCGGTGCGGTGATCGGTGCCGCCCCGGTCAAGATCGAGCAGGGCGCCGAGAAGTCGGACATGCCAGCGTTCGCCGCTTTTGTTGACGCAATCATCGCGAAAGTCAAGGAAGTGCAGACTAAGCCGAAGGAGTGAGAAGAGATGGAAGAAACAGTATTCTTTAACCCCGGGGACGCCATTGCCAGCGACTACGATTTCCAGGCGGCGCGGCGCTCGGCCGAGATTTTCAAGGTGGATCACGCCTCGACCAAGGGCCTGATCGTGGCCAAGGATGGCAAGGGGCACTTCGACGTTTTTTACGAAGGCAGCAACACCGACCCGAATGCTGGCAAGGAGCCGCCCACCAAGTACACGATCCTGGCGCACCTGTGATGCGGGCCAAACTTTGGCTCACGCTGGCCGGCGGGCTGGTTCTGGCGTCTGGGGCGGCCGGGGAGTGGCAGCTGCTTAAGGCCCTAGTGCCAAACCCCTTCTTGGTCGGACTCCTTGGGCTTCTGCTTGGCGCGACCATCGCTGCGCTTATCGGCTTGTGGTGGCCTAAGAAGAATTAATCGTGCGCGGCGCACTTGGGCTGTGCTATACTAATACGGTAACTAAAAGTAAGCGAAGGGATCTGATTTCATGGCAACTTTGACGCAAGAAATGAAAGATATGATCGGTTCACAACTCAACTTTTTGGCCACGACCGATGAAAACGGCAACCCGCAGGTCGGGCCAAAGGGAACGATGCGCGTTTTCGATGACACGCACCTAATTTACAATGAAGAAACCGGCCGCCACGCGTGGCACAACTTGCAGCAAAACGGGAAGGCCGCGGTGGCCAGCGTTGACCGCAGCAAGCTGAAGGGCTTCCGGTTTGAAGGCACCGTCGCGATCCACAAGGATGACCAAATCTTTGAAGACGCGCAGGCCTTCGCCAAAAGCAAGCACCTGCCGGCCGCGATCGCCGCAGTCGTGATCTCGGTCGACCGCATCATCAAGCTCGACGCCGGCCCGGATGCCGGCACGGTCATTGAAGAAGGTTAACTGCTGCCTCGCAAAGCAGTGCAAAAGACACCCCGGCGAATTGATTCGCTGGGGTGTCTTTTGGTGTCTATCATCAGGCGGTCGGCTGACCGACGCGCTGCTCATGGCTGGTCACGATCAACTGGGCGATCGCCTTGGCGATGTTGGCGTTGCGCAGGATCGGCCCGTGGGCGTAGCTGCCAAAGGTGTTCTTGTAGCGCATCCCCTCAACGCCGTCGTCAGGGTTATTGCCGTAGCCCTGCACCATTTTGCCCAGCGGGCGGAGCATCTGCTTGTCATCGAAGTAGGTGCGGCCGCTGTGGTTCTCAAACGCCTTGACGGTCCCAAACTCGGTGGTGAATTCGGTGTCGCCGATCATGCGCGCGTCTGCCTTGAAAACGGTGTGCAGCGGCAGGATGCCGAGCCCCTTGATGGTGGTGCCGTCAGCGGTCTTGTAGTAAGCCCCCAGCAGCTGGTAGCCGCCGCAGATCGCCAGCATTGGTCTGCCGGCCTCGATGTACTGCGTCAGCGTCTCCTTGAAGCGGGGCAGGTCCTTGGCGACCACAGTCTGCTCGTAGTCCTGGCCGCCACCAAAGAAGACAAAGTCGTAGTCGGCCGCGTTAAAGGCGACCCCTAAGCTGACGTTGTCCACCTGCACCGTGTAGCCCTGCTGATTCAGCCAGTAGCGCAGGATCTTGACGTCACCGCTATCGCCGTAAGTGTTCATCAAGTCTTCATATAAGTACGCGATCCGGATCGGCTCTTTCATGGCGCGCTTCCTCTCTGCATGTCTTGCGCACAATTTTAGCACAGACGCAGGCAAAGGTGAACTCCGCCAGCCTTGGGCAAAAAGCGGGGCCAGGCGGGCCAGCGACCCCTTCTTCTCCCTCGTCATCAGGTTGTGACGTGCGGCCGATTAAGTTAAACTAGATGGTGACGTGAAACCGCTAAAAGTTTCACAATAGACCGGGTGAAAGGAAGCCGACTAATGGACCAAACCGCATTCACGAAGGCCGTCTCAGCACTTGGCATCACGCCGACAAAAGAGATGCTGACGCAGTTTGAACAGTACTACGAAGCCCTCGTTTCGGCTAACGCGCACGTGAATTTAACCGCGATCACCGCCAAACCTGAGGTCTACCTCAAGCATTTTTACGATTCCCTGACCCTGCTGGTGGCCCTGCCGGAGCTGAAAACGGCCGAAAAGAGCCTGTGCGACGTGGGGGCCGGCGCCGGGTTTCCGTCTTTGCCGGTGAAAATCGTCGCGCCGCAGCTGGATGTGACGATCGTGGACTCGCTGAATAAGCGCATCGCCTTTTTGGAGGGCCTCAGTCAAGCGCTGGGGCTGGCCGGCGTGCACCTCTACCACGACCGGGCGGAAACATTCGGCGGCAAGCGCAGCGGCCACCGGGCGGCGTACGACGTGGTCACGGCGCGGGCCGTGGCCCCGCTGAACGTCCTGGCCGAGCTGTGCCTGCCGCTGGTGCGGTTGGGCGGCCAGTTCGTGGCGCTCAAGGGCAGCAAGGGTGAAGCGGAGCTCGAGCACGCCAAGGTCGCGTTCGGCGAGCTGGGCGGCAAGCTCCGCGCAGTACACACCATCACCCTGCCGGAAACCGGAGATCCACGGACGCTGATCGTCGTCGACAAAGTTAAGGCAACGCCGGGCCGCTTCCCGCGGAAACCGGGAACGCCCAGCAAGCAACCGTTAGGAGGTTAGACATTGGCACTCTTTTTTGGGAAGAAGAAACCACAAAGTACCGGCAAGGTCGTTCAGGAATTGCCGCTGGTCGCCATTGTCCCCAACCGGTTCCAGCCGCGCAAGGTCTTTAGCGAAGAATCAATCAAGGAACTGGCAGACACGATCTCGGAACACGGGCTCCTGCAGCCGATCGTGGTGCGGGAGTTTGAACCGGACCACTACGAGATCATTGCCGGTGAACGCCGGTTTCGGGCGATGCAGTCACTGCATTTTGAAAAGGCGCCGGCCATAGTTCAGAAGATGAGCGACGAGGAGTCCGCCGCCATGGCGCTGATCGAGAATCTGCAGCGAGAAGGCCTGTCGCCGATCGAGGAGGCCGAGGCGTACACCGATTTGATGAAGCTCAACGCCATGACCCAGCAGGACCTGGCCAAGCAGCTGGGCAAGAGCCAGTCGTTTGTCGCCAATAAGCTGCGGCTGCTCAAACTGTCTGACTCCGTGCAGGCGGCCATCATGAACAAGGAGTTGTCCGAGCGCCACGGCCGCGAGCTGCTCAAGCTTGACGATTACCACCAGCAGCTGCTGCTGCACGAGATCCTGGCCAACCACTTAACCGTCAAGGAAACCGCTCAGCTGGTTGACGAGACGCTGGGCGTCAAGCCGGCCGCGCCGGCCCCGGCGGCGGTTGCCCAGCCCGCAGCGAAAAAGCCGCGGCGCCGCCGCACGCCGATCACCAAGGACGCGCGGATGGCCGTCAACACGTTGAACCAGTCGGTGAAGCTGATCAAGGACGCCGGGCTGAATCCCCAGGTGGTCGAAGAGGAAACCCCAACGGCTTACCGCTTCACCATCGAGATCCCGAAGGAAAAGAAGTAGGAGGGCATCATGGCAGCACATGTGATTGCGATTGCGAACCAAAAAGGCGGCGTTGGCAAGACGACGACGACGATCAATTTGGGTGCGTGCCTCGCCAGTGCCGGCAAGCGGGTGCTCATCGTGGACGCGGATGCGCAGGGCAATGCGACCTCTGGCGTCGGCGTTTCGAAGGCCGACGTCGCCAAGGATATTTACGACGTTTTGGTCTCCGAAGAGCCAATTCAGTCGGCCATCATGAAGACGAAGCACCAAGGCCTGGCGATCGTGCCGGCAACCATTCAGCTGGCCGGCGCGGAGATCGAGCTGACCAACCAGATGGCGCGGGAAATGCGGCTGAAGTTGGGCCTGCAGCCGGTGCTTGACCAGTATGATTACGTGCTGATCGATTGCCCGCCGTCCTTGGGCCAGCTGTCGATCAACGCCTTCACTGCGGCCAACTCGATCCTGATCCCAGTGCAAAGCGAGTACTACGCGCTGGAAGGGCTCAGCCAGCTGCTGAACACTGTGCGCCTGGTGCAAAAGCACTTCAACCCGACCCTGAGTATCGAAGGGGTGCTGCTCACGATGTACGACGCCCGGACGAACCTGGGCGCGCAGGTCATCGAAGAGGTCCGCAAGTACTTCGGCGATAAGGTGTACGATGTGGTCATTCCGCGCATTACGCGGCTGGCCGAAGCGCCGAGCTACGGGCTGCCGATCATCGATTACGACCCGAAGAGCAAGGGCTCAGAAGTGTACGAGGCATTGACCAAGGAGGTGCTAGCGGCTCATGGCGAATAAGAACAGTAAGGGCCTCGGGCGAGGCATCGATGCAATTTTTAAGGACTTTGAAAGTCCCGATCTGACCCTCAACAACGTGGATGAACTACCGCTGAAGGATATTCGGCCCAATCCGTACCAGCCGCGCAAGACCTTCGATCCCGAGGCGCTGGCCGAGCTGGCGGATTCCATCCGGACCACCGGGGTTTTTCAGCCGATCATCGTGCGCAAGAGCGTGGCGGGTTACGAGATCATCACCGGGGAGCGGCGGTTCCGGGCCTCCAAGCTGGCCGGCAAGAAGACCATCCCTGCTATTATCCGCAGCTTCGATGATCCGGAAATGATGGAGATCGCCGTGCTGGAGAACCTGCAGCGCGAAGACCTGACCCCGCTTGACGAGGCCCAGGCGTACGATACCCTGATCAAGAAGCTGAACCTCACGCAGGCGGAAGTCTCAAAGCGGCTGGGCAAAAGCCGGCCGTACATCGCCAACTACCTGCGCCTGCTGACGCTGCCAGACGCGGTCAAGAAACTGCTGAACGAGCAGAAGCTGTCGATGGGGCAGGCGCGCACGCTGCTGTCGCTGAAGGACAAGAAGCGACTGGTCCCGCTGGCTAAAAAGACGGTCCAAGATAACTTGACCGTGCGGCAGCTGGAGCGGCTGATCAATCAGCTGAATGAAGGCGCGAAGCCCGCCCGCACCGCGACCCCGAAATCCCCGTTTTTGAAGGAAAGCGAGCACCAGCTTCAAGACCGGTTCGGCACGAAGGTCAGCATCGCCCAGGGCAAGCAGGGCAAGGGCAAGATCGAGATCGATTTTGAAACCCAAGACGACCTGAACCGCCTGCTGGACCTGTTTCATGTGGATCTTGATTAGGGGGCATCACCATGTATGAATTACACGACCGGGTCCTAATGAAAAAACCCCATGCTTGCGGCACGAACGATTGGGAGATCATTCGCGTCGGCATGGACATTAAGATCAAATGCACCGGCTGCGGCCACATCGTGATGATGAGCCGCCATGATTTTGATCACAAGATGAAAAAGATCCTCGTCAAAGCAAACAGCGAAAAGGAAAGTGAGTAGCAGTATGGCATTAACAGCAGGTATTGTTGGCTTGCCCAACGTCGGCAAGTCCACATTGTTCAACGCGATCACCAAGGCGGGCGCCGAAATGGCGAATTACCCGTTTGCCACCATTGACCCCAACGTGGGGATGGTTGAGGTGCCGGACAGTCGTCTGGCGCGGATCGATGAGCTGATCCCGGCCAAGAAGATCATCCACACCACTTTTGAATTCACGGACATTGCCGGGATCGTCAAGGGCGCCTCGAAAGGTGAGGGCCTGGGCAATAAGTTCCTGGAGAACATCCGTCAGGTCGACGCGATCGTGCATGTGGTGCGGGCGTTTGATGACGATGAGATCACCAGTGTTACCGGCAAGGTCGATCCCTTAGACGACATGGAGACCATCAACTTGGAACTGGCGATCGCGGACTTGGATTCGGTCGACAAGCGCTACACCAAGGTCCAGAAGGTCGCCAAGAGCGGCGATAAGGAAGGCAAGGCCGAATTTGCCGTGCTGGAGAAGATCAAGCCGGTGCTGGAAGCTGGTAAGCCGGTACGGTCTTTGACCTTCACTGAGGACGAACAGAAAATCGTTCGGGGGCTGTTCCTGTTGACCGACAAACCGGTGCTTTACGTGGCCAACATCGCCGAAGCCGACATGGCGGACCCAGACGCCAGCCCGTACGTCCAGCAGATCAAGGAAGAGGCCGCCAAGGAAAACGCCGAGGTCATTGCCGTGTCTGCACGCACCGAAGAAGAGATCGCCGAGCTGGATGACGCCGACAAGGCCGACTTCCTGGAAGCGGAAGGCGTCTCTGAGTCAGGCCTAGACAAGCTGATCAAGGCCAGTTACCATTTGCTGGGGCTGGCGACCTTCTTCACCGCTGGCGGGCCGGAGACGCGCGCCTGGACGTTCAAGAAGGGGATGAAGGCGCCGCAAGTGGCCGGGATCATTCACTCCGACTTCGAGCGCGGCTTCATTCGCGCCGAGACGATGAGTTTTGCCGATCTCGATCAGTACGGCTCTGTCCAAGCCGTCAAAGAGGCGGGGCGTTACCGCTCTGAAGGCAAGGAATACGAAGTGCAGGACGGGGACATCATCGAGTTCCGGTTCAACGTTTAGGGGGAACAATTGTGACGGAAAAACCAGTTAAAGAGGCCGAAGCAGTCGAAGAAGTCGTTGACGTTGACGCCTTGTTAGGCAAGCTGTCAAAGAAGAACGACGAGTACGTGTTCAAGCTGCGGCGGATCCTGACCGACCACCAGTGGTCTGAGCAGCGGCAAAAGACGCTGCTGGCGGATCTGCTGCCGGAGATCCTGTCCGCACAGCACCAAGGCAAGCCGGCCACTCAGCTTTACGGGCCGGTCACCGAGAAGGCCAACAGCCTGATCCACCAGCCTAAGAAGCGCAAGAAGGTACCGTTTTGGCTCAACGGCCTGGACCTCGGCCTGTTCTTCACGAGCATGTTCGGCTTAGTCTATGGGATTACGGCCTTCTTCAATCGCAATAAGTCCCTGAAGACAACCGGTAACGGGCTGCCGTCGCTGTTGATCATGGCCCTGATCGCTGGGTTTGCGTTTGCTTACTACAACGACTGGAGCACGCAAAAGAAAGACGAACGGCGCAAAACTTGGCAGGTCATGGTCGTCATGGTCATGGTGATCCTGGTTGGGTCATGGGCAGCAGGGGCCATTGGCATGATCAAGTCCCCAATCACGGCGCCGATGCAGTGGCCGGCCTACTTGATCCTGGCCGTTGTCACTTACGGGGCGCATTACTTGCTGAAGCGGCGTTACCACCTGCGGGGGGTCCTGGGCGGCGCCTAGGCCGAACTTTTTGCTTTTGAGCAGGGGATAAATATAGTAAATGACGAACGGTTAGTTTCAAACTCACGGCAAGCCGGATGAACATTCGGCGTTGCTGGCGGAAAATGAGACGTTTTTCATTTAAAAACCGCGGTGGGTCAGGGCTCATCGCGGTTTTTGCGTAATCCGTTGACGCTTTGACCTAGCCAGTGCTATGCTAGTCAGCAACAAAAAACGAAAGAGGGATCTCACTTGAGTAATTGGGACACGAAGTTCGCGCGTAAGGGATTCACGTTTGACGATGTATTGTTGATACCTGCAGAAAGTCACGTTTTACCGCAAGATGTTGATTTGAAAGTGCAGCTCGCGCCTAACTTGAAGTTGAACATTCCTATTCTCTCCGCCGGCATGGATACCGTGACCACCTCGGCGATGGCGATCGCGATGGCTCGCCAAGGCGGCCTTGGGGTCATCCACAAGAACATGAGTATTGCGCAGCAGGCCGACGAGGTCCTGACGGTGAAGCGGTCGGAGAACGGTGTGATCATTAATCCGTTCTTCCTCACCGCCAACGACCCGGTTTCGGCGGCCAATGCCCTGATGAAGAAGTACCGCATCTCCGGCGTGCCGATCGTTGACTCCAAGGACTCCCGTAAGTTGACGGGCATTATCACCAACCGGGACCTGCGCTACGTCACCGATCACAGCGTGGCCATTGGCTCCGTGATGACCAAAGAGGGGCTCGTCACCGCCCCCACCGGCACGTCGCTGGAAGAGGCCGAGGAGATCCTGCAGGCCCACAAGATCGAGAAGCTGCCGCTGGTTGACGAGGACGGGCGGCTGTCCGGCCTGATCACCATCAAGGACATCGAAAAGGTCGTTGAATTCCCTGATGCGGCCAAGGATGACCACGGCCGGCTGCTCGTGGCCGCTGCGGTCGGTGTGACCTCCGACACCTTCGAGCGCGCCCAGGCGCTGCTTGACGCCGGCGTCGACGCGATCGTGATCGACACGGCCCACGGCCACTCTGCTGGTGTTTTAAGGAAGATCAAGGAGATTCGGGCGCACTTCCCAAGCGCAACGTTGATCGCCGGTAACGTCGCCACTGCCGAAGGGGCCGCGGCGCTCTATGACGCCGGCGTCGATGTCGTCAAGGTCGGGATCGGCCCTGGCTCCATCTGCACCACCCGGATCGTGGCTGGGGTCGGCGTGCCTCAGCTCACGGCGGTTTACGACGCGGCCACCGAGGCCCGCAAGCGCGGCAAGGCCATCATCGCCGACGGGGGCATTAAGTACTCCGGCGACATCGTGAAGGCCCTTGCCGCCGGCGGCACAGCCGTAATGCTGGGCTCCATGCTGGCCGGGACTGATGAGGCCCCTGGCGATATGGAGATCTATCAGGGCCGCCGCTTCAAGACCTATCGCGGCATGGGGTCGCTCGGAGCGATGGAACAGGCCCACGGCAGTAAGGACCGCTACTTCCAAAGCGGCGTCAACGAGGCCAAGAAGCTCGTTCCGGAAGGCATCGAAGGACGTGTCGCGTACAAGGGCAGTCTTGCCGATGTGATCTACCAGATGGATGGCGGCTTGCGTTCAGGCATGGGCTACGTTGGGGCAAAAACGATCACCGACCTGCAGGATAACGCGCAGTTCATCCAGATCTCCGGCGCCGGTCTGCGGGAAAGCCACCCGCACGACGTTCAGATCACCAAGGAAGCGCCAAACTACTCCGTTGAATAAGCGTGACTAAGCTAAGGGCCCGGGACATTAGTGTTCCGGGTCCTTTTTTGTGGGCTGCGTGCCGCGGCCTGCATGGAGGAACTTCTTTAAGAATTTTCAGCCCCTTGGCAATGGCTGCGCAAGGCGGGTGGGCTTTTGGTACAATGAAGGCGGACTGAAGGCATTTTTCAGTAAAAGGGTCGGGGCAAGTAAACTCGCGTTCGCAGCCTAGTTGCGCTCAGCGGGGCAACGCCCGAGCGTCTAGCTACGGCCAAGCCCTCGCCGGCAGAAAACGCCGGCAATGCGTCAGGCTAGGCTACCCATCCCGCTAAGAACGCTCGCCTTCGCAGCCTAGTCGCGCTCAGGCGAGCAACTCCCGAGCATCTAGCTACGCTGAGGGCCTCGGCGCTAAAAACCAGCGCCAATGCCCTCAGCTAGGCTAGCTGTCGGGCTAAGAACGCTCGCCTTCGCAGCCTTTCAAAAGGAGAACACATATGAAAATTCTGATCGTGGATGATGACAAAGAGATTGTCGAACTCCTCAGTATCTACGTGAAAAACGAGCATTACGAGCCCATCGAGGCATACAGCGGCAAGGAAGCGATGACCAAGCTGGCCACCAATCCGGACATTGCGCTGATGATCCTCGACATCATGATGCCGAACATGTCCGGCATTGAGGTGGTCAAACAGGTGCGCAAGGACTCGCAGATCCCAATCATCATCGTGTCCGCCAAGACTGGCGATATGGATAAGATCCAGGGGCTGATCACCGGGGCCGACGATTACGTCACCAAGCCGTTCAACCCGCTTGAAGTGATGGCGCGCGTCAAAAGCTTGCTGCGCCGCTCCACGAATAACGTGACCAACCCTGAACCCGACAAGCTGGAGGTGGGCCCGCTGACCATCATGAAAGATAGCCACGAGGTTACCACGCTCACGGGCAAGCAGATCCAGCTGACCGCCCTTGAGTTCGGCATCCTGTACCTGCTGGCCAGCCATCCTAACCGGGTATTTTCGGCCGATGAGATTTTCGAGCGGGTCTGGCAGCAGGAGTCGATCGTGTCGGCGAAGACCGTCATGGTTCACGTCTCACACCTGCGCGATAAGATCGAAGAAGCCACTGGCGGCGAAAAGGTGATCGAAACCGTCTGGGGTGTCGGCTACAAAGTCGAGGGTTAGTCATGGGAGAAAAAGTCCGCCTGACGGGCAAGGAGAAATCCGAGCTTTGGCTTGAAGGCGTCGTGACCGTAGTCCTACTGCTGATGCTGAACTTTGCGCTGTTTGTCCTGCTCAAGGAGCTGGTGGGAATCAGCCAGCCGCTGCAGGATTCAATCTGGAGCGTGAAGAACGTCCTGACGTTCGGTCAGGACCGCCAGCACTTGTGGTCCTGGCGCAGCGTGTTCATCGTCGTCATGGCGGTGGTGGATGTGATCGTGGTTTACTGGCGGCTAATTCGCCGCTACCGGCAGGTCCAGATGCGGCACGTGATCCGCGAGCTGCACTACATCGCGGACGGGCACTTGGACCACCGGATCCAGTTCAAGGTCAACACTGACCTGCAGAAAGTGATCAACTCGATCAACGCCCTGGTCGATTCCACCGTCAACTCCATGCAGGAAGAACGGCGGATCGAAAGCAGCAAGGACGAGCTGATCACCAACGTGTCGCACGATATTCGCACGCCGCTGACGTCAATTATTGGCTACCTTGGCCTGATTGAGGACAAGCAGTACCGCAGCGATGAGGAACTGGTCAAATACACCCACACGGCTTACCTGAAGGCCAAGCAGATGAAGGTGCTGGTCGAGGACCTGTTCGAATACACCAAGGTTCGCCAGACCACGACGCCGCTGAACGCCGTCAAGTTCGACATGCTCGCGATGCTGGAACAGCTGGCCGCCAGTTTTGAGCTGGAAGGGGAAAAGCGCCACCTGCGGTTCGTGGTGACCGGCCGGCCGAATCCGCTGATCATGGAGGCGGACACCGAAAAACTCGGCCGCGTCTTCAACAACCTGATCGCCAACGCCCTGAAGTACGGGAAGGGCGCGCGGCACATTTTTCTGAATGCTGAAGCCGTGGGGTCGGAGGTCGTGATCAAGGTGCAAAACGATGGCGAGCAGATCCCTAACGATTCGCTCAGCCAGCTGTTCGACCGCTTCTACCGCGTCGAAGGTTCCCGTAATCAGGAGACTGGCGGCACCGGCCTGGGACTGGCGATCGCGCAGAGCATCGTGACGCTGCACGGCGGCTACATCTACGCCGACTCGACGCCGGCGATGACCAGTTTCGTCATGCACTTACCACGCACGCTTGGGCAGACCTTAAAGCCCGATCGTAAAATCAAAAACGAATAAGGAGTTTGATGATGAAAAAATTTTGGCGCGGCTTAGTCGTTCTAGTCGCTAGTCTTTCCGTGTGGGCGGCGGTCGCCCCGGTCGGGGTATCCGCAGCCACGACGGTTGACGTGAACGCGAAGGCCGCAGTGGCGGTGGATGCGCAGTCCGGCCAGATCCTGTACCAGAAGAACGCCGATCAGCCCCTGCCGATCGCCTCGATGACCAAGATGATCTCGCTTTACTTGGTCCTGCAGGCGATCCACCAGGATAAGCTGAAGTGGACCGACACGATCGCCCCTGATAACGCCATTTACACGTTGGCCAAAGACACCAGTTTGTCCGGCGTTCCGCTGGAGCCAGAAAACAAGTACAGCATCAAAGAGCTTTACCAGGCCAGTGTCATATACTCGGCCAACGACGCGATGATGCTGCTGGCCAATGCGGTCGCCGGCTCGCAGGAACAGTTTGTCGGCAAAATGCAGACGCTGCTGAAGGGCTGGGGGATCAATGACGCGAAGATCGTCAACGTGACCGGCCTGAATAACACGGAGCTGAAAACCGACCGCGTCGCCGGCACGGACCCCCACGCGGAAAATGAGATGTCGGCCAAGGATATGGCGGTGGTCGCCCAGCACCTTTTGAACGATTACCCGGAGATCCTGGAGACCACGAAGGTCAAAACGATGATGTTCCGCAAGGGCACCAGCGATCAGACCAAGATGGACAACTACGACTGGATGCTGCCGGGCCTGGTGGCCGCGCAGAAAGATCTGCCAGTGGACGGGCTGAAGACGGGCACGACCAACTTGGCCGGCAACTGCTTTACCGGCACGGCCAAGAAGAACGGTTACCGCCTCGTCACAGTGGTCCTGAACGCCGGCGGCACTGCCCAGACGCGCCGCTTTGACGAAACCGCCAAGCTGATGCGGGCGGTGTTTGCTGATTGGAAGAAAGCCAGCGTTATCAAGCGGGGCCAGGCGGTTAGCGGCCACAAGACCCTGACCGTCGACAAGGGCAAGCAGACCACAGTGGCCCTCAAGGCGAAGACCACGACGGAGGTGCTGGTGCCGACCAGCGCCACCAACAAAGACGTGGTTTACACCTACGTGCCAGCCAAGGGGTTTGCCAGCAAAGTGGCGGCACCGGTGAAGAAGGGCGCGCCGGCCGGGGTGCTGACCGTCGACGTCAAAGGCGAGAAGCTGGCTTACCTGAACGACAAAGCGGGCAACCAAACGCAGCTGATCACCGCCAAAAAGGTCGACAAGGCGAACTTCTTTGTCCTCCTGTTTCGGGGAATCGGCGAATTTTTCAGTAATTTATTCTAAAATTAGTTAGTGACGCCAATCAACGTCAAGTTGGGAGGCATTAACATGGTTCAATATCATCAAATCACGGCAGACGGGATGAAGACGCTCAAGGCGGAGAAAGTCCTGCTAGAGGCAGAGCGGCCGGGTAAAATCAAGGCGCTGGCCGCGGCGCGCGCTTTGGGCGATCTGTCCGAAAACACCGAGTACAGTACGGCTAAGTACGAACTGCACCACCTTGAGGGGCGGCTGCGGTACTTGGATAAAGTCATTCGCTACGGCCAAGTCGTGTCGACAGACCCCAAGCCCCTCGTTGACTTGGGTAAACGCGTGACGGTGCGCTTTGACGACGACGAGGAAACGGCCACCTTTCGGGTAGTCGGCCCGCACGAGGCGGGGATGAAACCGGAGAACCTGGCCATTAACTCCCCGCTGGGTCGTGCGCTAAACGGGCGCAAGGAAGGCGAAACGGTGACGGTGACTGCTCCCAGTGGCGCCTACAAAGTGACTGTTGTTAAGCTGAAGTAGGCCTATGCTATAATTGCCAGAGATCACACGCAGAGGAGTCTGAACATGGCACTTTCATTACACGCATGCATATTGCTCTTGAAGGAGCACCACCTGCTTAAAAGCAGTGCGGTTCAAAGCGACCTGGACACGGATATGTCGGGGATCGCCTATGATTCACGGAAGGTGTCTGGGCCGACACTGTTTTTCTGCAAAGGCGGGCACTTCCGCCCAATTTACCTGTCCATGGCCAAGGATAACGGCGCCACGACCTACGTGGCCGAGAAGCCTTACGTCGAAGGCAACGGGATGAACGCGCTGATCGTGGTCAACATCACCAAGGCGATGGCGATCCTGGCGGCGGCCTTCTACGATTTTCCCCAGGACGACCTGTTCGTGATCGCCTTCACCGGGACCAAGGGGAAGACGACCTCGGCGTACTTTGCGCGCGCGATCTTGGAGCAGGCGCACCCGAAGCACGTGGCCCTGTTCTCCACGATCGATACGATCGTCGGGCCGAACCCGGACCAGCGCTTCAAGTCCGACCTCACCACGCCGGAATCCGTCGATTTGTTCCGCAACATGCGGACGGCGGTCGATAACGGCATGACTCACCTCGTGATGGAAGTCTCCAGCCAGGCCTACCTGCGCAACCGGGTGTTCGGACTGACTTATGATGTCGGCTTTTTCCTTAACATCACGCCGGATCACATTGGGCCCAATGAGCACCCGAACTTCGCCAACTACCTGCACAACAAGCTGCAGCTCTTGGTGAACTCTCGCAAGGTGGTCATCAACGCCGAGACCGAGCACTTCAACGAGGTCTACGCTGCGGCCATGACGACGACCTACCCGGATTCGATCTACCTGTTTGCCAGTGCGGCCTTCAAGCCGGCCGGGGACGTGCCGATCGATTTTCGCTTCGACAGTAAGACCCTGAGCACGACGCGCAGTCAGTTCCAGCTGGTGCCGGTGACCGACAAGGCGGCGGCGCTTAATGTCTCTGGTCAATATAACCTGAAGCTGATCGGGGACTTCAACGAAAGCAACGCGACGGCGGCCATCATCGGCGCCGGCCTGGCCGGCGTTGACGGGGCCAAGGCGATGCCGGGGATCGAAAACGTCACGATCCCGGGGCGGATGGAGCACTTGACCGTGCCGGGCCACGGGGTGGTGTACGTGGATTACGCACACAATTACGGCGGCATGAAGGCGCTGCTGCATTTCCTGGAGGTCGAGTATCACGATCCGCGCATGCACGTGGTCGTCGGCTCGCCTGGCGATAAGGGCGTGTCGCGGCGACCGGGCTTTGCCAAGGTGCTGAGCGAGTACGCGACGACTGCCTACCTGACGACCGATGATCCGGGGTTCGAGGATCCGGCCAAGATCGCGGCCGAGATCGACGCGGGGATCGACCACACCAAGGTGGCCGTCCACACCGTGCTTGACCGGCGAGAGGCGATCACCGCCGCCATTTCCAACAGCGGACCAGACGACGTGGTGATCGTCGCCGCGAAGGGCGCCGATCCTTACCAGAAGGTCCGGGGCGTTAATACCCCGTGGCCGACTGACATGGTCGTTGTCAAGGAAGTGGCTGCCGAGTTGGCAGGCAAATAGTTTTGCAGCGGTCCTTTGCCTCGGCAAGGGCCGCTTTTTTGTAGGGTGCGCAGGGCTGGCGAACTTAGGCTGATGCCCAGCATAGGCCGGTGCTTTGCCTGCAACGCAGGTGAAGCGCCGGGCGTAGCAGGGCACTTAGCCGTTGCCAGACCGGAGCCCAACTTGTAGGGTGCGCAGGGCTGGCGAACTTAGGCTGATGCCCAGCATAGGCCGGTGCTTTGCCTGCAACGCAGGTGAAGCGCCGGGCGTAGCAGGGCACTTAGCCGTTGCCAGACCGGAGCCCAACTTGTAGGGTGCGCAGGGCTGGCGAACTTAGGCTGATGCCCAGCATAGGCCGGTGCTTTGCCTGCAACGCAGGTGAAGCGCCGGGCGTAGCAGGGCACTCAGCCGTTGCCAGACCGGAGCCCAACTCGATCGCCGCTAGCCAGCAGAAAAGTTGCGGCCGCCGCGACGTGTGGTACGCTGGGTTGAGACTGAAAGAAGGAAGACTAATCGTGAGTCATTTAACCAAACTGAGCGACACAAAGGCACTGAACGCCGCGTTGGCGATCCCCGCGCTGGGCGTTATTGTGGATGAGGCGCCCGCGCCTTTGGCAGCGGCGGCCCTGGCACAGGGGTATCGTCACCTAGTCTGCGCCCCGGCCCATTTGGCGACTGTCCAGGCGGCGGTGGCGGCAGCGGCCACGCCGGTGTTCATCACGGTGCGGCTGGTCTCACCGGTTGCCCCAGCGCTGGCGGCCTTGGCCCAGGCGGATCTGCTGGTGGCAACCGCTGCCGCAGACGGTGACCTGACGGCGCTGGCCCAGGCAGTGGCGGCGGGCCGGGCTAAGGCCTGGGGCAGTGACGCCGAGGACCAAGCGGCCGCAGGGCAGGCGGTGCTGGTTATGCCATTAGGGGTGACGCGGCAGTACCCGGCCGCGGTTGCCCGCGCCCAGGCCGCGCACCAGTTGGTGGCTACGGACTTACCGTTTGGCCAAGGCGACCTGGCGCTGCTGCGGCCGCTGCGGCGCATGGCGGAGCGGTACCAGAAAACGCCGGCGCAGATCGTCGTGCGGTGGTTGCTGCAGGGTGAGCGCTTGGTGTGGCTGCCTGCACAGACGCCGGCGCAGCTTGCTGAGTGGGGCGACGTGTTTGACTTCGAACTCAGCTTTCACGATATGCAGGTCCTGGCGAGTCTAGACGGGCGGGCCATGGCACCGCAAAAACGCAGGAGGCATTGAGATGCAGGTCGTAATTGGGGTAGATATCGGGACGACTGCGACGAAGGCGGTGGCATTTGACGCAGCCGGCCGTGCGGTGGCCCAGGCCAGTCGGGCGTATCCGCTGATTCAAGCGGTGCCGGGCATGGCAGAACTTGACCCGCAGGCAGTGCTTGCGGCGGTTCAAGCCGCGGTGGCGGCAGTCGCCGCCGCACTGCCGGCGGGCGCGATCGCCGCGCTCAGTTTCTCTGCGGCGATGCACTCGCTGCTGCTGCTGGATCAAGATTTCCGGCCGCTGACGCGGGTGATGACTTGGGCCGACATTCGGGCGGCAAAGCAGGCCGCGGCCTTAAAACAGCGCCCTGACAGTGCGCAACTGGTCGCCCGCACCGGGGTGCCGCTGCATCCGATGACGCCGCTGGCCAAGCTGATGTACCTGCAGGAAGCACAACCGGCACTGATGCGGCGTGCAAGCTACGTCGGGGGGCTCAAAAGCTGGCTCATGGCCGTGTTTTACGGGCAGTGGCTTGCCGATTACTCGCTGGCCAACGCCACCGGGCTCTTTAATTTGCACACGCTGGATTGGGACCCCGCAGCACTGCAGTTGGCGGGGGTGACAGCAAGCCAGCTGCCGCCTTTGGTCGATACGGATACCCTGCTGCCAGCCCTTACACCTGCAGCGGCCAAAGCGATGGGGGTACCACCCGCCACGCCAGGCATCATTGGCGCCTCGGACGGGACCCTGGCGAACATCGGGGTGGCCGCCCTGGCGCCCGGGGCCTTGGCGCTGACCATCGGCACATCTGGCGCGGTGCGGACCGTGATCAAAACGCCCCAAAGCGCGCCCGGTGGGAAGCTCTTCACCTACTACCTCGCGCCTGACCGGTGGGTCGTCGGCGGGCCAGTGAACAACGGCGGGATCGTGCTGCAGTGGGCAACGAAAACGTTGCTGGGGAACACGGCGACGGTGGCCGAAGCCATTCAGTTGGCCCAAACGGCCCCGGCAGGCGCGCACGGGCTGGTGTTTCTGCCGTATCTGGGCGGCGAGCGGGCACCGCTTTGGGACGCCGCCGCCCGCGGCAGCTTCGTCGGGCTCACGCGGCAGCACACCAAAGCGGACATGCTGCGCGCCGTCATGGAGGGTATTTTGTTCAACCTCAAGGCGGTGGGGGCGCTGATGCAGCCAATGGTCGGTACGCGGCCGACCCTGCATGCCGCGGGTGGTTTCGCTAAAAGTGAGGCCTGGCGGCAGATGCTGGCGGACGTGTTTGATTGTCCAGTGGTCGTGCCGCAGAGCGTGCAAAGTTCGGCGTTGGGGGCAGCGGTCATGGGCATGAAGCGCCTGGGCTGGATTCCTAGTCTGGACGCCGTTTCGGGGATGCTGACGATGACTGACCGGTACCAGCCCGGCCAAGATGCGGCGGTGTACCGGGCTCTGTGGCCCCTGTGGCAGCAGGTCAGCCGCGCGTTGGCCGGCACGTACGGTGAGTTTGCCGGTTTTGCCGCCACGCCGGGTATGGTATGATACGCAAAGTATTGGAGGTGCGACATGTACGAAACAACCAAACGCCGCCACGTCAGTCCTGAAGTCGCGGCAGTATTTCCCAAGGAAGTCACGGATCAGTTGTTTGACGTCCTGAAGTTGATGAAAAAGGCCGATCAGCTGGTGACCGCACCGGTCGCCTTCGCCTTTTCCGACGATTCGACAGCTTCCGAGCTGTACGCAATGCTGATCCAGGGCAACCTGGCACCGGCCCAGGAGTTTCCGTTGACCTACAGCGGTGAAAAGGATTTTCTGGGTCACGGCTACATCCTGATCGCCAAGGACAACCCCAAGGCTATCTACATCGATTTCAGCAAGGCCAACGATTTAGCCGACCTAAACTAAGCGGGCAACCGCTTTTTTTGTAAGGTGCGACGGGTTCGCGCACTTAGGCAGACGCATTGCCTAGCCTGGTGCTTTGCTCGCAAAGCGAGTGAAGTGCCAGGCGTAGCAATGCGCTCTGCCGTTGCGACCCCGGAACCCGATTATCCAAGGTGCGCCGGGTTCGCGCACTTAGCGGGACAGGTAGCCTGTTATGAAGTGACCCGTGTCAACTCCAACTTTCAATTTTCGATATCATCGCTGGCACCAACAAGCTTCA
>NZ_RHOJ01000011.1 GCF_003946485.1 Lacticaseibacillus jixianensis
TACGCAACCCGTAAGATTGAAGTGGAACCAGTCTTTGGGAATATGAAGCACAATCTGACCTTCACTCGTTCTTCAGTGCGTGGACTTGAGCCCGTTCGCCAGGAGCTCGGATTAACTTTGATGGCAGGAAATCTTCAAAAGCTGGCAATTCTGATAGACGTCCACCCAGATCTGTTAAAGGGCCTGCTGAAGTGGGGGTCTATTTGTCGTACCCTGAAAATCAAAATAGCTACAAAAGCCGAAAAAGAGCTCACCAAAATCGAAAAACCGACCGAACTATCCAGAAATATTCTGGTAGAACGGTCGGTCTTTTTTTGCAGCTTCGATTTATGTCTCAGCCACTTTTTGCGACTCGCTGTGTCTGCAGCCGCGCAGCCTTTAGGCGCGGGTGCTTTGTAAAATGGCCACCCCGAACGCAGGCAGCGCCACTTCTTTTTCAGGCGTCGTGTGCGTCAGCAGGTCCTCGCCGCCTAGGGCGGGATTCGCCACCGTCAGCGGCCGGTTGGTCGTGTTGAGCAGGAAGGTGTACTGGTGGGTCTCGCTGTAGCGGCGGGTGATCTCCACCCCTTCCGGCTGCGGCGTTGCCGGCTTCAGCCCGGCCGCAGCCAGCAGCGCGGCCATCACGGCCGAAAGCCCGGCCTTATCCAGCTGCGTGCCAACGTAAAACGCGTGACCTTTGCCAAAGGCGTTCTCGGTCACCGCCGGCGCGCCGGTGTAAAACAGCTGGTCGTCCGCGTAGGTCGCCAGGACCTTGGCCGCGGTCGGGTGAATGATCTCGCACAGGAACGTGCCGGCAACGGTTTGGCCGGTCGCGAGCTTGACGGCCACGGTGGTCTTCGGCGGCCGGGCGTCCCACTCCTCGTTCCACAGGCCGAGCACGTCGCGCAAGGTGCCTGGGTAGCCGCCCAGCCAGACGTTGTCGTGTTCGTCGACGATCCCGGACATATAGGTGGTCAGGAAGGTCCCGCCGTTTCTGGTGAAGGCGTGGATCTTATCGGTGGTCGCCTGATCGGCAATATACATCACCGGCGCGATCAGAATATCGAGCCCTGACCAGTCGCTGTCCTTGCCGACCATGGCCACTTCAAGGCCGGCGTCGTAGGCCATCTGGTAATAAGTGTGGACCTGCTGCATGTAGGCCATCTGCTTGCTTGGGCCGGTCGAATACTCGACCCCCCACCAGCTCGGGTAGTCGAACAAGACGCCCACGCGCGCGGCCCGGCGGCTGGTGCGCAGATCGGCCGGCAAGCCGGCAAGCTCTTTGCCCAGCGCCTGCACTTCCTTGTAGACGCGGGTCTCGTGCTCTCCGGTGGCATCCGTGTGCGAGATAACGGCACTGTGGAACTTCTCCACCCCGTTTCGCGACTGCTTCATCTGGAAAAACTGCACCGTCCGGGCGCCGTGCGCCACGGCCTGGTAGGACTGCATCCGCAGCTCGCCTGGCGCCTTCAGCGCCAGGTAGGGCTGCCAGTTGGCCTGGCTGGGGGTCTGTTCCATCAGCATGAACGGCGCCTGCTTGAGCCCGTAGATCAAATCGTGATCCATCGCGGTTTCGGAGCTCGGCGTGTCAAAGCTCGGGTAGTTGTCCCAGGCGGTGAGGTCCATCTCCTTGGCCCACTGGAAGTAGTCGAGGTCCTTTTGCGCGGCCATCAAGTTGGTCGTGATCGGCGTCGTCTGATCGACCTTGCGGATAATGGCCTTTTCCACTTTGAAATTGGCCAGCAGCGAATCGGACTGGAAGCGCCGGTAGTCCAGCGCCGCCCCGCCCAAAACAGGCTTGTCGGTGCCGGCATCGATCATGTCCGTCAAATGCGTCGGCGGCACGATCTCGTCCCAGGCGTGGAAGGTGTGGCTCCAGTAGTTGCTCTTCCAAGCCGCGTTCACCGCGGCCAGGTCGTTATTGTAGTGGGCCTTGAGCCAGTCGCGAAACGCGCTTGCGCAGTTGTCGCAATAGCACAGGCCGCCGTACTCGTTTGAGACGTGCCAGCACACCACCGCCGGGTTGCCGGCGTAGCGCGCCGCGAGCTGCGCGACCAGCTTAGAAGCCAGCTGCCGAAAATGCGGTGAGTTCGGGCAGGCGTTGTGACGCATGCCAAAGCCCGCATGGCGGCCGTTGATGTCCGTGCGCGTGACGTCCGGATATTTGTTCACCATCCAGGCCGGCAGCGCGCCGGTCGAGGTGGCCAGCACGATCTGCATGTCGTACCGCGCGGCCAGCTTGATCACCTTGTCCAGCAGGGAAAAGTCGTACGTCTCTTCATCGGCCTGGATCACGGACCAGGAAAACACGTTCAGGGTCAGCGAGTTAACGTGCGCGGCCTGCAGTTTTTTCATGTCTGCTTCCCAAGTATCCTCAGGCCACTGCTCGGGATTGTAATCGCCGCCGAACAGGAAGGGTAATTCTTTTAATGACATCTTGAAACCTCCTCATGGTAAGGTGCGCAGGGTCGACGCTCTTAGCCCGACGATCAGCCTAGCCATCGGCATTGTCGCCGCTTTTTGGCGGCGAGGTCGATGGCGTAGCTGAGCGCTCGGGCGTTGTCGACCCGGAGCCCAGTTAAGGTGCGCCGGACCAGCGTTAGCACCCACTTATGCTTTGATCTGCGCCCCGTTTTGCTTAATGATGTCCCGGTACCAGTAGAAGCTCTTCTTCGGGATGCGCTTCAGGTCCTTGGGGCCATCGTCGTCGCGGTCCACGTAGACAAAGCCGTACCGCTTCTTGTAGCCGTTGAGCCACGACAGCAGGTCGGTGAAGCTCCAGGCGCAGTAGCCGATCATGTCAACGCCATCGGTGATGGCCTCTTTCATCGTCTTCAGGTGGTCTTGCAGGTAGTCGATGCGGTACGAGTCGTCGATCTCTCCGTCCTTGAGCTCGTCAAGCGCGCCCAGCCCATTTTCGGTGACGAACAGCGGCAGGCGGTACTTCTCGTAGACTTGGCGCAGGCCAACGCGGAAGCCGACCGGGTCGATCTCCCAGCCCCAGGCCGTCTTGGCCAGGTAGGGGTTAGAAACCGCATTGAACATCGGCACTTCCGGCGACTGGGCCTGCTCAGCTTTCGGCTGCATCAGGTACGGGTCGGTCGCGGAGAATTCCTTCGCGTCCCCCGCCTTGACCGGCTTTTCCAGCCGGTTTTGCTGCACGGTGCCACCGTGGTAGTAGTTGATCCCGAGAAAATCGGGCTTGGCGCTTTTCAGCAGCGCGTCATCGGCCGCCGTGACCTCTGGCATCAACTCGG
Organism: Lacticaseibacillus jixianensis; assembly: GCF_003946485.1. Lineage (GTDB taxonomy): Bacteria > Bacillota > Bacilli > Lactobacillales > Lactobacillaceae > Lacticaseibacillus > Lacticaseibacillus jixianensis. The sequence goes on from NZ_RHOJ01000011.1 coordinate 3,237, forward strand.
CGCGGGTCAGTGCCTTGCGCTCGAAGTACGGGTACTCGCCGCGGCAATAGACGTCCAGCCACCAGTTGTTGTTGAAGTCGTCGGCGTTGACCGCCGCCAGCACGTCTTCCGGCGCCCCGGTCAGCGGGTACACCGGCCCGTAGCCGAAGCTCGGGCCGATCATGCCGTCTGGCACCAGCTGGTGGAACAAGTTGATGGCCGTCGCGTTGGCCAGGTTGATGATGTGGTTGGCCGCAAACATGCGCTTAGTGTCCTGAACCTTCGGCGGGTGATTGCCCCAGCGGTAGCCCATGCCGGTGAAGACGTTCTGCTCGTTGAAGGTGACCCAGTACTTCACGTCGTCCTTGAAGGCCTCAAACAGCGTCCGGCAGTACTTCTCAAACGCGGGGATCACTTGGCGCGACTCCCAGCCGTTGTACTTGTCCTGCAACGCCTGCGGCAGATCCCAGTGGTACAGGGTCAGCACGGGCTCAATGTCGTTCTGCTTCAGCGCCTTGATCAGCCGGCGGTAAAAATCCAGCCCCGCTTCGTTCACCGCGCCGTCGCCGTCGGGAATCACGCGACTCCAGGCCACCGAGAAGCGGTAGGCCTTGAGCCCCATCTTGGCCATCAGCGCGACGTCTTCTGCCATGTGGTGATAGTGGTCGATTGCCACGTCGCCGGTCGTGCCCTTGAAGGTGTTGCCCGGCTGGTGGGCATAGACGTCCCAGATCGAGGGGCCCTTGCCATCGGCGTCAAAGCCGCCTTCGATCTGGTAGGCCGCACTCGCCGCGCCCCACAGGAAGTTTTTGGGAAAATCATCTAACTGTTTATAGTACATTTCTTCCTCCTACTGCTTAGCGATGGCCAGGGCCCCGAGCAGCCCGGCGTCGTTGTCGTGTTTGCACAAGGCGACGTCCGTCTGGTAGTCGGTCCAAAACGGAATGTCGGCCAGCGCGTCTTTGATGTACGGCAGGATTTTCGGGTTCTTGGAAATGCCGCCGCCGATGAGCACGCGCTCGGGATCCAGCGTTGCCACCAGGTTGAAGATCGCAATGGCAACGTGCGCCGCCCACTGCCGCACCACGGTTTCAGTGGTCGGATCCGCCAGGTTGGCCATGATAGCCTCCCCGGACGCTTCCGCCACCGGCAGCCCCTTGGCCTGCGCGTACGCCTTGACCAGGGAGCTCGTGGCCGCCAGGTCGTGCAGCGTCGCGTACCCGCGCTGGCCGTAGTCGGTGATCGACATACCGAACTCGCCGGCCCGGAAATGCCCGCCGTGCAGCACCCGGCCGTCAAGTACGATCCCGCACCCCACACCGGTGCCCAAGGTGATCACCGCGAAGTTCTTGACGTCTGTAGCGTTGCCGTTGAGCATCTCGGCCAAGGCGGCGCACTTGGCGTCGTTTTCGATTGCAATCGGCAGCGGCCGCTTGAGCTGCGCCTGAAATGCCGCGATCAGGTTCACGCCGTCCAGGTGGCCCAGGGCGCCGGCGCGCTTGGCCACCCCGGTGTGCGGATCGACGAACCCGGGGAAGCTGACCCCAATGCCGGCAATGTCGGCCGGCGCGCTGGCCGCAACTTTGGCCAGATCGCCGAAGAACTGCTCGGCGTTGTCCGCGCGCGTCGGGAACTTGCTCTTGCTGACGAACGTGCCGTCTTCCTGCACTACCGCGTACTTCACGAAGGTGCCGCCCACGTCATAACATAGATAATTCATTGATAAGACCGCCTTTTAAAAGTTGTTCGCGAGCCACGCCTTGAAGAGGTCCGGCCACGCGTCGACCTGCGGCTGCACGCCGTAGCCCTCCGGAATGGCCGTTTCCTTGATTGCCAAAGACAGGCCGTGGCCGCCCTGCGGAAAGACGTGCAGCTCGACCGAAACCCCGGCTGCATGCAGCGCGCTGGCAAACAGCATACTGTTTTCCATCGGCACCGTGTCGTCGGTGGCCGTGCACCAGATGAAGCTCTTCGGCACCGAGGCCGTGACCTGCTTTTCCAGCGAGACCTTGGCCATCATGGCCGGCTTGCCGTAATCATCACCGAGCAGCGCCTCGATGGAGCCTTGGTGGGCGAACTTACCGGAGGTGATCACCGCGTAGCCGAGAAACAGACCGTTGGGCTGGATGTCCTGCGGGCGAAAACCGAAGTCAATGGCCAAGTCGCGGTCCCACTGGGTCGCCAGCTCGGCCGCCAAGTGCCCGCCGGCGGAAAAGCCCGCCACGATGATCCGGTCCGGGTCCACGTGCCACGCCTCAGCGTTCTCGCGCACCAGCTTCATCGTGGTCGCCAGCTCGACCAGCGCCACCGGGTAGCGGGCCGGGGCAACGCTGTAGCGGAGAATGAACACGTTGCATTCCATCGCCAAAAAGCGCATCGCGATCGGCTCCGCCTCGCGGTCCGAGGTCATCACGTAGCCGCCGCCCGGGCACAGGACGATGGTCTTGCGCCGCCGGTTAATTTCCATTTCTTTCGAGTTATCAAGGACGTACCCGTACAGCTTGGCCGTATCGGAATAAGCCGTTTTGAGCGTTTTTTCAAAATATTGCATGCTGATCACTCCACCATAATTTTTAACCCAATGGGCCGATTATCTGCATTCGGCTGCAGTTCGACTTTCAGCCCCGCCTTGTCAATGTACCAGGAGACCGGCCCCACGCCGAGCTGCTCCACCCGCTTGATTGGCGCGTGAAAGGCCGGCTGATCGTGCTCGTCGAACTCGCGAAAGGCGGTCAACGTCGCCTCGCTTGCGCCGGCCGGGCTCAGCAGGTAAGCGTACACGCTGCCATTGTTAGCCGTGTAGCGAATATCCTTCGGGCCGTAGTGCATCCCGGAAAGGTCCTGGAACATGCCCTCCTTGATGTTGGTCGGGCCCTCGCCGAACAGCTTCCAGCAGGTACTGCCGTATATCCCCTCACCGTTGACTGCCAGCCAGTCCCCGATCTCCTCAAGGATCTGGCGGTCTTTGGGCGCGATCGAGCCGTCCGCCCGTGGGCCCACGTTCAGCAGCAAGTTGCCGTTCTTGGACACAGCGTCCAGCAGGCTGATGAGCAGCTCGTTGGTGCCCTTGTAATCGAGGCTGTCGGTGTAGCACCAGGAATTGTTGGCGATGGCGGTGTCGGTTTGCCAGTAGAACGGCTTTTGCTGCTCGAACCCACCGCGCTCCACGTCGGGGATGCCGTCGCCCCAGGCCAAAGCGTCGTACTTGTAGCAGATGCCGACCGGCGTGCCCCATTCGGCCGCGCGGTTGTAGTAGTACGCGGTCATTTCCTTGACGTAGGGCTTGAAGGCCTCGTGCTGGATCCACCAGTCAAAATAAAGCATCTCCGGACGGTAGTTATCGATCAGCTCGCAGACCCGCTGCAGCCAGTCCTCCAGGTATTCTTTGGTCGGATACGGCGTCGAGTACAAGTCCTGGTTGTCCGGCTCAGGCATGGCCGGCCAGTAGAAGTCGCCTTTTTGCAGCGGTTCCTTGACGTCGGAATCAAACTGCTTGCCATGGCCCATGAACCACCAGTGCTCGGCGCGGTGGTTCGACGTGCAAAAGTGCAGGCCCACGCCCAGCGCCGCTTGCCGTAGCTCGCCGAGCAGGTCGCGCTTGGGCCCCATCTCCGCGGCGTTCCAGTGCGACAGGTCAGATTTGTACATCTGAAAGCCGTCGTGGTGTTCAGCAACGGGAAAATAGTACTTCGCCCCGGCCCGCTTGAACAGCGCGACCCACGCCTGCGGATCGAACTTTTTGGCGGTGAACAGGGGGATGAAATCCTTGTAGCCGAAGTCCTTCTGGGGGCCGTACGTCTTGATATGGTGCTCATACGCCGGCATCCCCTTGATGTACATGTTCCGCGAGTACCACTCGTTTGAGTACTCCGGCACCGTGTACAGGCCCCAGTGGGTGAAAATGCCAAACTTGGCCTGCTTAAACCATGCTGGGACCGGCATGCGGCTCAGTGATTCCCAATTCGGCTGGTACTTGCCTTGCGCGTTGACCGCGCGGATCTCTTCAACTGTTTTGGCCATCATTGCGCGCTCCAATCAAAGCCCACGGCGTCCAGCCACTTCTTGGCGATCACCATCGCCCCCTGCTCGGACGGGTGCACCCGATCCGGCGTGGCCACGAAGTACGCCGCCTGGTGCAGGAACTGGTCCACAGCCGCCTGCGCGTCGATGTAAAGCAGGCCGTTTTGCGCCGCCAGCTCCTTGCCAATATCCTGGTAGGCCATCAAGGCGCGGCGCATCGGGTCGTCGTGGTTGAGCTCCCACATGAACGGGCTCATGATGATCATCTCCTTCACGTGCGGCTTAGTCGTATCGATCAGGTCCTGGTAGATCTGCCGGTACTCGGCCGGTTCGACCTTCGGCTGGTTCCAGTGCTGGAACTGCCGGTCAAAATGGCGCCACACGTCGTTGATCCCGACCATCACAGTCACGACGTCCGGCTTGAAGCGCAGCACATCGTGATCGTAGCGCGCGGCCAGCAGTTTAATATCATCGCCGTTGACCCCCGAGTTGATGATCTCGGCCTTAAGCTGCGGCGCCAGGGCGGTCATCGCGTCGTTGATCAACGTCACATAGCCGTGGCCCCATGAATCCCAGCCCCCGGGCTCGCGGTCGTAGTTGCGGTCCGCATCCGTGACGGAATCACCAGCGAAAACAATGATGCTATTTTTCTCGATTAACATGAGTTTCTGTCCTTCCAATATTGGCTTGTGCAAAGGCGAAGTGGACGGCTGCGCAACGCCCGGGCGGCCTGCTACGCCTGAGCCCTCGCCTGCACAGTACGGCGGCACTGGCCCAGGCTAAGCTGGCTATCACCCTAAGTGCGTTCGACTCCGTAGCCTCCTAGTTGCGCTCCATCGGACAGCTAACGCATGTCACCCTGTAGTTCGCGCTGCTCACACAGGCTGATCACCGCGGGAGTGACTAGCTACGGCCAAGCCCTCGCCGGCACAGTACACCGGCAACGCCTTGGCCTAGGCTACTCATCCCGCTAAAACCGTCCGACTCCGCAGCCTAGTTGCGCTCAGCGGGGCAACACCCGAGCGGCCTGCTACACTCAACGCCTCACCGGCAAAATTCGCCGGTAATGCGCTGAGCTAGGCTGGCCGTCGGGCTAAACCCGCCCCGCTTCGCAGCCTTAAAAAATGCGGGGCGACGTTTGTCACCCCGCACCATCCTTAGTCATCTTACCCAACTGCCACGAATGCAACTACTTCTTGGATTCAGATTTCTGAAGTACCGTCAGTTAGCCGGCTGTCTCCTTCAAAGGAACAGTGGCAACGAGTCACCCGACGATAACCAGTCTTTCAATCCGCCTGGCGGTTACTTGTCTTCCTTGTACTGCTTAATGGTCTTTTCACGCAGCGCGTTCTTGGCCTTCGCGTTCTTTAGATCGACCTTGTAGACACTGTCGTAACCCAGGCCCTTCGCCGTCTTCTGCATGTTGCTCAGCAGGCTGTTGAATTCGGCGTCGTTCTTGGCCATGACCATCTTCCAGGAGGAGTTGACGATCTGGGTGCCGATTGAGCCACGAGTGGTAGAAACGGTGGAAGAGTCTTCCGGTGCCGTGTAGGAAACCCCGGCGCCAACCAGCAGTTCCTTGTTCTTCTTCAGGTAGTCCATGGACGATGTGGCATTGTCCATGTGTGCGGACCAGTCCTTAGAGAGCTTGGTCTGGTTGAGCTTCAAAACGGATGGCCAGGTGACGTAGCCGTAGCTGTAGCCGGTCGTCGGGTCCTTGTCGTACTGCATCACAGCGACGTAGTTCAACGTAGAGATCCCGTCTTTCCAAGTCCCGGTGCCCCACTTAGCAGGCACCTGAACGGAGCCGCCTTCCAGCTGAGCCTTCTTACCAAATTCGGTCAGAACCGGCTGGCCGCCCTTCATCTTCCAGGTCAAGCCCTTAGGACCAGCAGAGTAACCAGTGGTCTGGGCCTGCTGGATCTGAACGCCTTCTGGGCTGTACAGCCAGTTGATGAACTTAACCAGGCGCGCTTTGTTCTTCGCCTTAGAGCCAACTCCGATGAACGTCGTGTTCCCGGTTGGCTGGTTGCCCATCGAGAAGACCTTCATGTTCTTCAGCGGTGCGAGCTCGAAGCCCTTGCCGGCAGCCATGTTCGAGGTCGTGTTGAAGGCGCCTTGACCCAGGTAGCCCCAGTATGCGAACAGGACTTTCCCTGCTTGGTACTTGGAGTACATGGTATCCCAGTTCTGCGTGGTGCTTTCTGGATCGACCAAACCGAGCTGCTTAGCCTTGTTCAGGAAGCGCAGCCCCTTAACGTACTGACTCTTGGAGTCGATCAGGCTCTCGTAAGCGCTGCCGTTGCCCTTGCTGAGGGCGAATGGCTGGTTAACTTCCCAGCCATAGAACGCCAGGTTCTGGCCGGCGTTTTGCATCATCGTGGAATCCCAGTCCTTGAACAGGGAAATCGCGTAGACGTCGTTCTTACCCGTTTCCTTGCGGGCTTCCGTCTGCATGTCCTTCAAAGCATTCAGCAGGTCATCCGTGCTGTTCAGCTTCGGGTAGCCGACCTTCTTGTAAAGGTCCCAACGGATGTATGGGGCCGTGATGGGCTCCAGCCCTTCAGAGGACTTCGTTGGCGACTCTGAGGAAACCGAGTTGGTGATGCCCCAGATTCCCTTCTTGCCGGCCAGCTTGGTGATCTGATCGGTCGCCGCGCTGTACTTCTTGATGTACTTCATGCCGCTCATATACGGCGTCATGTTGGTCAAAAGACCGGCCTTGGTCAGCTTGTTCACGTGGTTGGTCCCGGTGATGATCAAATCACCCAGGTTGCCCGCCGCAGTGCGGGTGTCAAACAGCGTGTTCCCGCCGCCTGATACGTTAGGCGCGACCATCTTCAGCTTGATGTTGAACTTCTTTTGGACGTAGTGGGCAAACCAGCCCTTTGCGACGCCCTGGTAGTTCGCCATGTCATCGTAGACGGTGACGGTCATGAGCTTGCCATCGTCTTTTTCCGCCTTGTTCGAGGAAGAATTGGAACTGCCACAAGCTGCCAGCGCCAATGCGGCTGCGGCAACGGTCGTCACTAATGCGGCTTTCTTCAATCCGCCTGAAACTTTACTGCGAAAATTCATCGTATTCATCCCTTAACCTCCGTATTTGATACACATTAACCCTTAACAGCGCCAAGCATGATGCCTTTGGTGAAGTAACGTTGGAACATTGGGTAGATGAACAAAATCGGTAGTACCACGACCACGGAAACCGTCATGCGAATCGACGTTGGCGTTTGCGACTGGGCCACACTAGCCACTGCGCTCACCCCGCCGCCGTTTCTGACCATGTTGGCCAGCGAGCTCGCTTGGTTGATGTATTGATAAAGTAAGTATTGCAGAGAATAAAGCTTGTCGTCTGTAATGTAGAGCAGTGTATCCTGAAATGAGTTCCATTGCCCAACCGCGGAGAAAATCGCCACGGTGGCAAGGATCGGTGTGCAACTCGGCAGAATGATGTGGATAAAGGTCTGCAGGGTCGTCGCACCATCGAGAGCAGCCGCTTCTTCCAGCGACTTCGGTAAGCTTTCAATATAGGTCTTGACCAAAATGATGTTGAACGGGGCGACGATCGCAGGGAGCACGTACACCCAGAACGTATTGGTTAAGCCTAAGTTTTTCATCGTAATGAACATCGGGATCATCCCGGCGTTAAAGTACATGGTGATGATGACGAAGCGGTACCAGAACTGCCGGTGCCACAGGTCCTCGCGGGTAAACATATACCCCAGGAAGGCCGAGGCAATCACGGTCAGGCCCGTCCCAATGACGGTCCGGCCGAGGGAAACCAACGCCGCGGTGCCGATGCCTGACAGCCCCAGCACCTGCACGTAGTTCTCAAAGTGAATGTGCTTGGGCAGCCAGTTGATCAGGCCCTCCGCCGACAGGTTGTTGGCGGAAACACTGTTGATGATCAGGTAGTAGAACGGGTAAACACAGATCAGGGTGAACACCACGAAGAACAAAATGTTGAACACGCGGAAGACCTGCTCACCCGGGGTCGTTTCATGTCTTTCAATCTCAGTCATTGATTCTCACCTCCTAGCCTTAAATAATCGAGGAACCACGCGTCTTCTTCGACACGACGTTGACGATCCAAAGCAGTACCACGGACACCAGACTCTTGAGCATAGAGATCGCCGTCGCGTACGACAGGCTATTGTTCCCCATCCCGACGTTGTAAACGTACAGGTCTAGGACCTGAATGTGGGTCTGGTTGAACGCGTTTTGGAAGACGAAGTACTGATCCATCCCGTTGTTCAGGAAGTTGGAAACCGACAGCATCAGCATGACGAAGTACGTCGGCAGCAGCTCGGGGATCGTGATGTAGCGGATCAGCTGCAACTTGCTGGCGCCATCCACGCGCCCGGCTTCGTACAGCTCCGGGTCGATCCCGGTGATCGAGGCGAGGTAGATGATCGAGCCCCAGCCCAGGCCTTTCCAGGTGCTCCACAGCAGCATTTTCAGCCAAGTGTGGGCATCCGAATCCAGAAACTTGATTGGCTCGGCGATCCAGTGCAGGTTCTGCAGCAGCTCGTTGACCATCCCACTGGAGGAGAACATCGCAAACGCGATCGAGTAAACCAGCACCCAGGAAATGAAGTTAGGCAGTGTGGTCAGGGTCTGGATCGTGTTGCGGAAGTGCTTATTGCGAATTTCATTAAGCCCAATCGCGAATAATACCGGCAGGAAGGACGTGGCGATGTTCAGCAGGCTCATGGCGAAGGTGTTGGCCAGCACTTGAACCAGCTGGTGCACCTGCGTGGAGTTCTGAATCATCATCTTGAACCACTGTAGCCCGACGAATTCACTCTGGTGCAGTGGAATTGGCGGCTCGTAGTCGAAAAACGCGTAAATCCAGCCAAACAGCGGGTAGTAACTAAACGCCACGACCAGCACCAGGAATGGTGCGATCAGCAGCCACATCTTGCGGCCCTGCTTCGCCTTCGCTTTCTCATGCTGTTGATGCCGGCGCTTTTGTTCCGCTGCCACGTCCGGATTCACAGTCACATTGTCCATTGGTGATCCCTCTCTTCATCAAAAACAAACTTGCATTCGCAGATTCGCGTAGTCTAACATGATGACTATCGCGTCAAAACTAAGAACAGGTGGCAATCCAAATGAAATTCAATCCAGATAGCTCGTTTTTCCGCGCCATGGGCACCTTCGCCAGCTTCGTCCTCGTCAACCTGGTGTTCATCCTGACCTGCATTCCGCTGGTCACGATCGGCGCTGGCCTCGCTGCCATGCAGCGAACGATGATGCTGTACATCGATAACGAAGCGACAGCGCTGACCAGAACCTACTGGCGAAACTTCAAGGCGAGCTTGGTGCTTGGCACCCAAACTTGGCTGACCGTCCTGGCCCTGGCGGCGGTGTTCATCTTCAACATCAGCTTCTGGCGCAGCTCCCCGCTGTGGTTCGCCACCCCCATCATGATCGTAATGATCATTGCCACCGTCGTTTTGCTCATGATTGTCGAGGTGCTCTTCCCGCTGGTCGGCACCTTCAAGAATTCCTACCGGCAAACGATGAAGAATGCGGCCTTGATGGTGCTGCCAAGCTTCGGCAAAGTGCTGCTCCTGATCGCCATCGACGCTGGTGCCTTAGCCCTCTTTGGCCTCACGCGAATTGGTCGTGCGATGTTTGTTATATTCGGCTTCGCCTTCTGGCTTTACATCAAGGCGTTTGTGGAGAAGAAGCTCTTCACGAAATACTCTGATAAAGTCTAACGACAAAAGGTTGGAAGCGTTTCAACACGATTAGTATAAAACTGCGTCGTCTATTTGTAAACTTAATTTACGAACTAAATTTTCGCTAAGACGAATTTCCTCGTCCTTAGTCCGCAATCAAGTCTAGCAAAACGACTGGGACCGTTGCGGTGAGCTGAATCGTGCCGTCTGTGAACGGCGCCACCGCCACGCTCACCTGCTGCTCATCCGGACTCGCGGCGAACGGAACTGTCAACGGCTGCTCGTTGTTGACCTGCAGCGTCAGGCTGCCGGCCTGCTCGGCAAGCAGCGAAAGCTGGATATGCCGCGCTTTGGTCGCAATGTGGCAGTATGTTAGCTGCCCGTTCTTACTCAACCGGACCGCCTCGTACTGGCCGGCCACCGTATCAAGCGTGGCCCCTTGGTAGTCGTCAAACGCCCGCGCCGGCAGGCCCTGCGCCAGGTCAAACGGGGTCGGCGCCGTGCCAGCCACGCCCGCCAGCGGCAGGACTTGGTCGAACTGACCACTGGAAAACCCGATTCCAAGTGTGTACGTGCCCTGAGGCAGACTGCTGGTCTGCCTTTTTGCGTCGTACCAGCCAAAATCGGCTAACGCAGCCTGCAGGGTCACGCTGGCTTGCGCGCCCGGGGCCACGGTGGTCTTGGCAAACGTGATCAGCTGCTGGCGATCCGGGTGATCCGCCAGCCGGCACGCCCGCAGGTAGACCTGCACCGTGTCGGTGACAGGCGTGCGGCCGGGATTGCTCAGCGTCACCTGGATCGTCAGCTGATCCCCCTGGCGCGTGGTCGTGGCGTTTTCGAGCTTGAGGCGCCCGTAAGTCAGGCCGTAGCCAAACGGGTAAGCGACCTGCGCGGCCGGTACGTACTGGTAGGTGCGGTGCGTCTTTTCGATGTCGTAATCGCGCATGCTCGGCAGCGGCCACTTGGCGTTGTACCACGTCTGAGCGAGCTTGCCGGTCGGGGCCACCACCCCGGTCAGCACCTTGGCCAGCGCCCTGCCCAGCGACTGGCCGGCGTATCCGACTTCCAGCAGGCTCGTCGCCTTCAGGTCGTCGACCAGGTACGGGTAGCCGGTCAAAAGCAGCCCGATGACGGGTTTGTTCAGCTTCGCCACGGCGTCAAACAGCGCCTGCTGGGCGGCCGGCAGCGTCAGGTCCTGGCGATCCTCGGTTTCCCGCGCGGCAATCAGCGGGTGGTTGCCCGCCGCAATGAGGATCTTGGTGCAGTCCTGCGCTTTCGCCAAGACGCGCGCGATGCCGGTTTCGACCAGGGTGACGTGCCCGATCAAAGCGCCGCGGCCGCCTGCCTCCATCGCATTTTGGTCGCTGGCGCGGAAGTTGTGGTCGACGGCGTACAGCTGGCCATCCGCTTCCAGGACGAAGGCTTCGCGCACGACCCAGTCGTAGACCTCCTTGCCGTGCAGGCCAAGGTGGCCGTCCTCATCCAGCCGCAGGTAGCGGCCAGTATCAACGTCGCGCAGGAAGACTAGGTCATTTTGCCAGCGCTCAACCTCATACTGCCGGTCGGCAACCGTCTTATCCGCGGCATTGCGGGCGTTCGGCGCCAGCGTCAGGGTGGCCCGGTCGTTGGAATTCACGTAGGTCAGCCGCTCGCCCAGGGCCTTGGCCAGCCCCTGGCGCAGCGTCTCGCGGTTCATCGGCAGTGCCGCATACCAATCACGCACGAACCGGTCCGCGGCCGGGCCGGTGAGGAGCACGCGATCCGTCGCAGTCAGCGGCAGGGTGTGGTGCTCGTTTTTCAGCAGCACTGTGCCCGCCGCGTATTCACGCTGAACCAGCGCATCGTGCTGCGCCGTCCCAATGGCCGCCTGGCCCAGTTCTGCCTCGCTGGTGTCCCCATCCAGTTGTCCAAGGCGGGCGCGAACCGTCAGCGTATTTTCGACCGCGCGGTCAATGTCGGCTTCGTCGATGAGCTGCCGCGCCAGGGCCTGCTTAACGCCCATCGTCACCTTCGCCAGGTCGTCGACGAAGCAGTCGATGCCCTTCTTCAGGGCGTCGGCGATGGCGTGCGGGTAGTCGTGGTAGTACTGGTAGTCCTCGACGTTCAGCGTCAACGCGGCGCCGTCCGTCACGATGGTCCCGTCCATCCCCCAGTGGCCCTTCACGGTCTTGCTCAGCTCCGGCGACTGCATCATCGGGATGCCGTTCACGCCGTTATACCCAGTCATCATCGACTGGGCGGCGTGATCGCGGTAGGCGAACTTGAAGACTTTCAGGTAGTACTCGTGCTTCATCCGCGGCATGACCGAATTCGATTCACTGCCGCGCTTGGCCTCCGTGTTATTGGCAAAAAAGTGCTTGGGCGCCGCGGCGACGCGCAGGTGCGCGGGGTCACCCTGCAGGCCGTCAATGTACCCGCCGGCGACCTGACCGGTGAGCAGCGGGTCTTCGCCGTAACCCTCCTCGTTGCGGCCCCAGCGCGGATCGCGCTCCAGGTCAATGGTCGGCGCCCACGGCATCAGCCAGCCCTGCTGGCCGGTGGTGTTGTACAGCGCTCGGGCCTCGGTGGCAACGGCAGTGCCGATTTCTTTGGCCAACTGCGGTTCCCAGGTCTGCGCGAGCGTCAGCGGGATGGGAAAACTGGTGGTGTGGTGAGTCTGCCGGTCCACGATGCCGTGCGCCGCCTCGCCGCCAATGTGAAACTCCTTCAGTCCCAGCCGCGGTACCGGCTGCTGGCTGGTCGATAGCAGCCCAATCTTTTCGCCGACCGTCAGCTGCTTGACCATTGCCTGGGCGCGTTTGCGTGCTTCACTCATGATTAGCCTCCGTGATGTGATACTGAAAATCCGTCAACGTGTTCCACTGCGGCGTGTGCCAGTTGTCCTCGGCAAACAAACCGAACATGACGCCGGTGAAGTTCACCGCGACTTCCGAGGACAAGAACCGCGCCTGGGCAGACCCCAAGTCATGCCGCTGGCCGCCGCTTTCGACCACCAAATGATAGGCGTCCGGGTCCGCTTCCATGATCAGGGTCACCGGCTGAAGCGGCAGCGTGAGCTCATGGTCCAGCGCCAGGGCCGGGCCGACGCGCAGCCGGCGCGCCACGTGCAAGGCCTCGTCCGCCTGCCACACCACGATGTCGTAGTGCTGGTCATTTTCCATGTACGCGGTCAGCCCGACCAAATTCTTGACGGTCTCAACGCGCACGCTGACCGTCACGTTCAAGTGCGCCTGGCGGATCATGAGGGCCGTCGGGGACTCCGCCGGCTCCTCAAGGGCAAAGCCGTTCGGCCGCAGCCCGAGCGTGGTGCCGTCAAAAGCGTAGTGCTCCTGCTGCGGATCGCGCAGGGTGACCCACTCGCGGCCCATCTGCGTATTGGCGAAGGTCAGGTCGTGCGCCGGCGCCTGCTTGACGTCGGCCAGGCTCTTGGCGCTCATCGCCAGGCGCGTGGTCCCATCCTCGCCCGCCGTGAACCAGCCGGCCTCGTCGAACTTGGCCGGGGTCAGGTAGACTTCCCGGCCCAGGGTGTGGTGCTGCGTCCAGCGGTCAAGCTGCCGAAACGCCAGGTGCACCAGGAACCAGTTGCCGTGGCCGTCGTCGACCAGGTCGGCATGGCCGGTGCCCTGGATCTGGTAGCCGCCCAGGTTGCGGTTGGTTAGCACGGGATTACCCGGGAAATTTTCGAACGGACCGTACGGGGTCTTGCCGCGCGCGTAAACCAGCATGTGCCCGTACTCCGTGCCGCCCTCGCTGGCAATCAGGTAGTACCAGCCATCCTTGCGGTACAGGTGCGGACCTTCCAGGTAGCGACCACCCGCGCCGGTCCAGATCACCCGCGATGGCGTCAGCTTCTTGCCGGTCGCAATGTCGATCTCGCACTGGGTAATGCCGTGCTTGCCGGCGTCATCGTCGCCGTTGCTCATGAAATAGGCGGTGTCGCCCTCAAAGTACAGCGACGGATCGATTCCGCCTTGCTCGACCGGGATCGGCTCGCTCCATTCGCCGTGAATGTCGTCGGTCCACACGTAAAAGTTCCCGCCGTGATCCACGTTGGTCGTCACCATGTAGAAGCGGCCGGCGTGGTAGCGCAGAGTCGGTGCGTAAATCCCGCCGTGGGTGTTTGATCCCGCCAGCGGCAACTGACTGGCCCGGGTCAGCACGTGGCCGATCTGGTGCCAGTTCAGCAGGTCGCGGCTTTCAAACAGCGGCACCCCCGGAAAATAGTTGAACGAGCTGGTTACTAGGTAATACGTGTCCTTGACGCGGATCGCGCTTGGATCCGGGTGAAACCCCGGAATAATTGGATTGTGATAGGTCATGATCTTCCTCTTCTGAGGCCGCAGTCGGCCCCCGCTAGTCTTGACTCGCCAGCAGCCCCGCCGTGATCGGCGCGGTGGCCGGGTAGACCTGTTGATACAACGCGTGCAGCTTAGCGTACTGCGCCGCCGCGACCGGATCCGGCTGATAGACCTGCTTGCCGTGCACGAACTGCTCGGCGCACGCCGCAAGGTCCTTGAACCAGCCCAGCCCCACGGCCGTCAGCATGGCGGCCCCGAGGCCCGGACCCTGCTCGCTTTGCAGCCGCACAATCGGCGTGTTGAAAATATCAGCCTGGATCTGCAGCCACAGCGGGCTCTTGGCGCCGCCGCCGATGGATACCAGCTGGCTGAAGGCCTTCCCGTTTTGCCGGTAAATGTCCAGGATGTCCTTGAAGGAGAACGTGATCCCTTCCAGCACCGCCCGGACAAAATCGCCGCGCGTCTGCCGCGCATCCACCCCGACAAAACTGCCGCGCACTTTGGCGTCGGCGTACGGGGTGCGTTCGCCGACGATGTACGGGGTGAAAAGCAGGCCGTGCGCGCCGACACCGGCCGCCGCCGCGCTGTTCACAAAGGCGGTGAAGTCCACGTCTGGCGCAAAGGTCTGCTTGAACCAGCTCAGGCTGAACCCGGCCGCCAGCGTCACGCCCATCGAGTAGTACGCGTTGGGCACCGCGTGGTTGAACAGGTGCAGCTGGCCGTGGTAATCCACGGCCGCATCCGGCTCGTAGGTCAAGACGACCCCCGAGGTGCCGATGCTGCACATCGCCTGGTCCGGCTTGAGAATGCCGGCCCCGATCGCGCCGCACGCGTTGTCCGCGCCGCCGCCAAAGACGGCTGTCGTGGTCGCCAAGCCCGACGCCTGGGCGAATTCAGGGGTGATCGTGCCGACCCGCTGAGTGGCCTCGACCAACGGCGGGCACAGACTCATCGGAATGTCGAAGGCCGCGCAGACCTCCTGGCTCCACTGCTTCTTGCCCACGTCCAGCAGCACCGTGCCGGCCGCATCGGACAGCTCCATCTCAAGTTTTCCGGTCATGCGGTAGCGCACGTAATCTTTCGGCAGCACGAAGCTTTTGGCTTGGGCAAAAATGGCGGGCTCGTTTTCCTTGACCCACAGGAGCTTCGGCAGCGTGAAGCCCTCCAGCGGCCGGTTGCGGGTGATCGCCAAGAAGCGGGCGCCCATTTTGGCCGTGATTTCCTGCGACTGCTTGGTCGTGCGGGTGTCGTTCCACAAGATCGCCGGGCGCAGCGGCTTGCCGGCAGCATCCAGCAGCACCAGCCCGTGCATCTGCCCCGAGTAGCTCAGCCCTTCAATGTCCGCCGGCGCCGCCCCGCCGGTCTTAAGCAGGGTCTGGAGCGCCTTGGTGACGCCGCGCACCCAGTCATCCGGGTTTTGTTCGCTGTAGCCGGGGTGCGGCTGCGCCAGCGGGTACGGTTCACTCGCCTGGGCCACGACGGTGCCGGCCTGGTCGACCAGCAGTACCTTAACCGCGCTGGTCCCTAAATCAACGCCAATAACGTATTTCATGATTTTTCCCTCCACCACAAACGGCGCCCGCACTGCGGGCCAGCAGCTTACCTAGCCTCAGCGCAGTGTGAGCGCCGTTTTTATTTAATCTACTAACGCCGGTGCATCCTACTTCAGGGTGTCGATGATGTAGTGGTTCAGCGTGTCTTCAAGTTCTTCCCAGCGGCCGGACTTGGTTGCGGCGCGCAGCTCGCTTTGCGGCTTGTCGATGATGTAGTCGTTCAAGGACTTGAAGTCTTCCTTGCCGGCTTCGATCGAAGCGCCAATGCCGGAGTCATAACTGCTGTAGCGATCGGTGATGAAGTTCTCAAACACCTTGTCCTGCTTCAGACGCAGCGCCACCTTCAAGCCGGCGGCGAACGTGTCCATGCCGACAATGTGGGCGTAGAACATGTCTTCTGGGGTGAAGGAGGAGCGCCGCGGCTTAGCGTCAAAGTTCAGGCCACCCTTGTTCAGGCCGCCGTTTTCAACGACTTCGTACATCGCCATCGTGGACTCGTACAGGTTGGTTGGGAACTGATCCAGATCCCAGCCGATCAGCTTGTCGCCTTGGTTGGCGTCCAAAGAACCCAGCAGCCCTGCGGAGCGGGCCACGCGGATCTCGTGCTGGTAAGTGTGGCCGGCCAGGTTGGCGTGGTTGCCTTCCAGGTTCAGCTTGTAGGTGCCATCCAGGCCGTATTCCTTCATGAACGCGATGGTGGTGGCGGCATCAAAGTCGTACTGGTGCATCATCGGTTCCTTCGGCTTCGGCTCCAGCAGCAGCTGGCCGGTGTAGCCAATGGACTTGGCGTAATCGGCAGCCATGTGGAAGAACTCGCCGAGGTGATCCTGTTCGCGCTTCATGTCCGTGTTCAGCAGGGATTCGTAGCCTTCCCGGCCGCCCCAGAACACGTAGTTCGCAGACCCGACCTTCTTCGCAGTATCCAGGCCTTCCTTGACCTGAGCGGCAGCAAAGGCAAAGACGTCAGCGAACGGACTGGACGCCGCCCCGGCAACGAACCGCGGGTTGGTGAACATGTTTGCCGTGTTCCAAAGCACCTTCATGTGGGACGTCTTCTGGTAGTCAACGAACATGTCGGTGATCTCTTCGATGTTCTTGTTGGTTTCGCGCAGCGTGTCGCCTTCAGGGGCGATGTCACGATCGTGGAAGCAGAAGAAGTCAACGCCGAGCTTGTCGTAGAATTCAAACGCCGCGTCAACGCGGGCCTTGGCCAGATCCATGCCGGTCAATCCGTCCCAGGGGCGGATTGCGGTACCATCGCCGAAGATATCATCGAGCTTCTGGCCGAAGGTGTGCCAGTATGCGACTGAGAAGCGCAACCAGTCGCGCATCTTCTTGCCGCCAACCACCTCATCGGCGTTGTAGTAGTGGAACCCCAACCCAGATTGCAGGTCCTTTGTCCCCACGTACGGAATCTTGTTCACATTCGGAAAATACGTCTTTGACATTGAAAAAGCCTCCTAGAGATTTGCCTCTGTAAGTTTGTTTGTTTTGCTTACTTACTTCAACGTCAGTGTAACGCTTTCATTTTTAAAAAACAATACGCGGCGGCCAACTTTTTTGACCGCCGCGCATGATTTTTTTAGTTAAAGCTCAGTGCCCCTGACTCCACGTTCAGCAGCTGATGAATGATGATCGACGCCCCGCCCAACAGCGTTGCGTTGCGCACGTCCTTCACCAGGATGACTGGGGGATCGTTCTCCGTGAGTCGCGGCATGTCCGCCTGAATCTTCGAGAACAGCTCGGGGATCGCCGCCACTAACCCGGAGTTCAGCGCAACCAGTTGCGGGGCCATCGTCACCCCGACGTTGTAGATCACGTTCGCAATGGCGCGGCAGAACTCATCGAGGTACTGGTGGATCACCGGATCGCCTGCGCGGTAGCGTTTCACCACGTCCTGACGGCCCAGTTGCGCGTCCCCAGTGTCCTTGCGCAGCCGTTCGATAATGGCGTCCTCCGAATACATCTGCTCAATCGTTGCGGTCGCCGGGGTCTCACCGTCGGCAAAGTTGCCGTTGGTGAGAATGGTGTGCCCAATTTCGCCGGCCTCCCCGCGGTTGCCGCGATAAAGCTGATTGTGCAGGATGATGCCGGCCCCGATCCCTTTGTGGATGCTGACACAAACGATGTTGCTGACCCATTCCTTCGTGTCAAAATCCCGCTCGTAAATCACGGACAGGTTCGCCTCGTTCTCCAAGACGACAGGGACATTAAGCTTCTGCCAAAGCATCTTCGCCACGTCCAAGCCCTTGAAATCGAGCGTTGGCGTGTAGATGACACGGTTCTCGTTGACGATCCCATGCACGGACACGGCCACGCCCAACAGCGGCAGCTGGTCCTCCATGTTTGACAAGTCAGCCATCTCGATCATCAGATTGATCCGCTCTTCAACTGTCATCTCGCCCACTGGATAACGGTCAACGGCGACGATGGTGCCATCGATTTTATTGACCATGCGATCAACAAAATCAAAGCCCAAGTCATAGACGATCACATAGCCGAGATCCGCGTTGAATTGAAGCATCGTCGGCTTCCGGCCCCCGTTTTTCGTGCTGTCGCCCTGCCCCAATTCGATCAAATAATCCCGGCTGAGCAAGTCCGCCACGATCTCCGAAACCGTCACCTTATTCAGGTCGAGGTTCTTGGAGACCTGGCTGCGCGAGATTGGCCCGTAGTTGAAGACCTGCTCCAGCACGTGGCGCTCATTAGTCACCCGTACGGCGTTTTTATTTGCTGCCATCGCTTACCCCTCTTTTGTTCTCCTTACAAACTAACTAGATTATACTCTCTCCAGTCAGCACAGATAGTGCTTATTCACTTTCTGCTAAAAATACTCGCTTTACTGTCATTGTGTCAAAAAAATGCTTCCCCCGAGGAGAAAGCATTCGTTAGTCGCAATCGCCCTCACCCGTTAGAGGCGGAAAGTTTAGGCCATCGCTTCGATTGGAATCGGCTTGTCGACGATCGTCATTTGGGTATCTTTGTCAAAGAAGTGTGCCTTGTTGATGTCAAAGCCGACCTTAACGTTGTCACCAGGGTTGTGGAAGTCGCGCGCGTTGACGTTGGCGACGTACTCCTCGTCGTCTGTCTTCAGGTACAGCTGCTCGGTGGCGCCCAGCAGTTCGGACACAACGACTTCTGCGCCAACGACCGCGTCTGGCCAGGTATCCAGGAAGGCCTGCTCGGAGTGGATGTCCTCAGGGCGCACCCCAAAGATGATCTCCTTGCCGTTGTAACCCTGCTCGTCCAGGATCTTGGCCCGGCCTTCCGGCACCTTCATGGTGATCTTCTTGCCGTCGGAAACCACGCCGTCCTTATAAGTGACGTGGAAGAAGTTCATCGCCGGGCTTCCCATGAAGCCCGCCACGAACATGTTCCGCGGGTTTTGGTAAACTTCCTCCGGCGTGCCGATCTGCTGGATCTGGCCAACCGACATGACGACCACCCGATCGGCCAGCGTCATTGCTTCGGTCTGGTCATGGGTGACGTAAATCGTCGTTGTGTTCAGGCGGCGGTGCAGCTTGGCAATTTGCGCGCGCATGGAAACCCGCAGCTTGGCGTCCAGGTTAGACAGCGGCTCGTCCATCAGGAAGATTGGGGCATCCCGCACAATGGCGCGGCCCAGCGCGACCCGCTGGCGCTGACCACCGGACAGGTCTGCTGGCTTGCGCTGCAGGAATTCCTGCAGGCCCAGAATGTCGGCGGCGTTGTCGACCCGCTTTTTAATGTCCTCCTTGCTGTAGTGGCGCAGCTTCAGGCCGAACGCCATGTTGTCCGCCACAGTCATGTGAGGGTAAAGGGCGTAGTTCTGGAACACCATCGCGATGTCGCGATCCTTCGGGGCCACGTCGTTCATGACCTTGCCGCCGATGACCAGCTCGCCTTCTGTGATGTCCTCAAGGCCGGCGATCATGCGCAGCGTCGTGGACTTCCCGCACCCAGACGGGCCAACGAAAACAATGAACTCGCGCTCCTTGATGTGCAGGTCAAAGTCTTTAACGGCGTAGTCTTCGCCGTCCTCGTAGCGCTTGTACAGATGATCTAGATCAATTTCAACCATATGTATTCCCTTCTCTCACAAGAATAAAGTCTAAAGGAGGCAACCGAAATTTTGGAATTGAGGCGAATCAGGAGCGTCCCCCCGATCTCAAACCGGTTGGTAAGCCATCGCTTTCCCCTTATCGGACAAAACAACCTTCCCCGACTGCTCGGTTTAGATTGTCAGTCCCCCTAACAAACGTTATCCTACATTTCAAACAGAATTGCAAGCGTTTTATATTTTTGGTTAGTCAGCTGTTTCCCTTCTCTTGCTCCCGTCGTCCCACTGGCAAACTGTGTCGCCGCTCCTTACCAACCGAAAAATCCGCCTGCGCGATTAACGCAGACGGACTGAACGTTTCACATGAAACAGTAGCCTGGCGGTAAACCCTCAAGTCACTTGGTGAGGGCGGCAACCGCGTCAGCAATAAACCCCTCGTGGCTGGCTAAAGCCGCCTCAGCCTGAGCTTTAGCAACCTTGCCTAAAATCATGACAATTGCCACCTTGGGCCGCCGGTCTGCCGTCTCAAAATAGTGCGCGGCCGTTTCGCGATCGACCCCCGTGGCCGCTTGGATAATCCGTTGTGCCCGGTCAACTAGCTTGAGGTTGGTCGGCTTCACATCGACCATCAAGTTGCCGTAGACCTTGCCCAGCTTGATCATCGCCGCTGTGGAAATCATGTTCAGGACCAATTTCTGTGCGGTGCCCGCCTTCATCCTCGTCGAACCAGTAACCACTTCCGGACCGACCACCACCTCGATGGTAATATCAGCGTGCTGACTGATCAATGCCTCTTGGTTGCAGCTGAAGGCACCGGTCGCCGCTCCAACCGAACGCGCATAATCCAGGCCACCAATGACATAAGGCGTAGTGCCGCTAGCGGCAATACCAAGCACTACATCATCAGCGGTCAGGTGGTGCGCTTGAAGATCGGCCGCCCCTCCGGTCTGGCTGTCTTCAGCTCCTTCGACCGCGGTGATCATCGCCCCCGGTCCCCCAGCAATCAGCCCCTGCACCATTTCAGGATCAATGCCGAAGGTGGGCACACACTCAGCCGCGTCCAGAATGCCCAGCCGCCCGCTGGTGCCCGCCCCGATGTAAAATAGCCGTCCCCCGCGTTTGAAGCGCGTGACCACTACGTCGACGAACGCGCCGATTGCCGACAAGACCGCGGGCTGGCCAATGGCAAGCGGCACCGCCTGGTCTTGCTGGTTAATGGTCGCCAGAATCGAAGCCGTACTCATGGTATCAATATGCATCGTGTGTGAATTACGTGCCTCGGTTGTCCGTTCCATGATCTCACCTTTTTCTACGTTTATCCTCGCCCTGCCGCCAGCCAGTCCAGGACGGTTGGCAGATGCTCGCGCCAGTACCGCCAGCTGTGCGTGCCAGGGTCAACATGGTAATCGATGTGCAGACCGTACTTGGTCGTTAGTAACTTCATCAAAGCGTCGTTGGCTGGTCGAAACCCGTCGTCTGCCCCCACCGTCTGGTAGAACCGCAGGCGGTGGACTGCTGGTCGCTCGGCGTTCGCAACGAGCGCAGCCAGCTGGGCGGTAGGCAGTTCCTGGTCGTCCGGTCCAAAAACCGCTTCATGGTCCGGCATGATCGGTAAAACGCTATTCAAATCAGCCACCGCCGACATGACGGCGACAGCGCTGAACCAGCGCGGGTGCAGAAATGCCAGGCGCAGAGCGCCATAGCCGCCCATTGAGTTGCCGACCAACCAATTCACCGCGGGCGCCGCGGCCAGCGGCAGCAAGTTCCGCATGGCCGGCAAGAGCTCTTTTTCCAGATAATCACCGTAAGGACTGCCGTACGCCATGTTCATGTAAAAGCTGCGGTCAAACCCCGGCATCACAATTGCCCAGTGATGGTCGACTGCGTACTGCTCGACGGGTACTTTGCGTTGCCAAACCGTACCGTCGTCGCCCAATCCGTGCAACAACCACACTGTCGGCAATTTTTCTCCCGGCCCAATATCATCCGGCAATGCCACCTTAATCAGCGTCTGGCTCATCATGACCGCACTGGTGCGATTAAGGGTGATCAATGCCATGCCGATCACTCCTTTCTAACTTCTCAGAGGCGGCAAAGTTGTGGTGATAATCGGCAATAATCGCGTGAGTGCGGCTGATGTTGTCGGCAATCTCGTCGTAGTACTGGCTCAGATAAAAGTAGTACACGATATCGATCACAAGAAACTGTGACAGCAGGGAATTGGTCGCGGCACTGCGCACCTCGGTCTCCAGCGGACTCGCCGTGTGCAACTGCCAGCGCGTTAGGCGCGCCAGCGGATTATCGCCCACCTTAGTCAAGGAAAGGCTTCTCAGCCCGCGCTTTTTGACCGCCGCAGCGGCCCACACCACCTCAGGTGTCTGCCCGGAATTGGAGATAAACCAGAACAGGTCGCCCGGCCCGGCCGTTTCGATCAGCGGCAAAAAGACGTTGAGCTCTTGGTACATCTGCATGGTCACGCCGGCGCGCATCCACTTTTGATCAATATTCTCAGCCACAAGGTAAGAGGCTCCGATCCCTAGCAGGTAGATCCGCTTGGCGCTGTGGATCTGTTCGACCACGTCCAGCACATTCTCCTTGGCTAGGGTGTCACCAGTTTGGTACAAGGACTGAATGGAGTTATCCAGTAACTTCTCCTTGACCAGCTCGTAATCATCGTACGGATCGATATCCCGACTGCGCGGGCCACTTTGCTTAGCCAGCTCAGACGACAGCGTGATCTTGAACTGGGCAAGGTTGCCTACCTTCGCCCGCTGGAAAAACCGCACGACGGACGCCGGGCTTGAGCCGGCCGCCTGCGCAAGCTGAGCAACATTTTGCTTTAAAACCAGCTCGGGATAATCCACAATGTAGCTCGCGACGCGGTGTTCGGCCGGGGTCAGCTGCGCCCCCAAGCTGGCGATTTGCTGGATGATCTTCATCATGCCACCCCCCTAATCCTCAAAGCAATTGCGCCAACTGGTGGTGAAACGCTCGCCTGAAATCAGGAAACCGCTGGTCTGTGCCAAAGCGCGTCCGATCAGTCAGCAGCACCACCGCCAGCTGCTGTGCTGGAACAATCAGCAAGCTGGTCCCAGTGTATCCGGTGTGGCCGAATGCGGTCGGGCCAAAATCGTTGAAGAAGCTTTCGGGATTACCGGGCAGCACCCAGCCGAAGCCCCGCGGCGGTTGTCCAAGAGGTGTCTGCACTTGAACACTGGCATGAAGCCACACCGGCGAGACAAGCGCGGCCGTCGGTGCCAGCCAGTATTCAGCGAACCGAATCAGATCGGTTGCCGAGCTGAACAGGCCGGCGTGGCCGACTGGCGCTTCAAAGAAGCTGGCATTCCCGTCATCCGGTTTGCCAGCTGCCCGCGTCGGCACGGCTCCCTCAGCGGAGAAGCTAGTATTGGTCATTTGCAACGGCGCGAACACCTCGCAGCGGAGAAAGGGCGCCAGCGCTTCACCGCTGGCCGCCTGGATGACCAACCCCAGCCACATGAAGTTCAAATCCGAATAGCAAACAGTCCCTTGAGTCCCTGGCAGCACCCGCGCGAGGCTGTCGAACACAGTGAGCCGCTCGTTGAGCCGATAAAATTTGAACGATGACTGCAGCCCGCTGGTGTGGGTCAAAAGGTGCTTGATCGTCACCGGTGCCCAGGCCGGATCGGTAAGGGCCGGAAACAGGGTCGTCAGCTTAGTCTCTAGATGCAGTTGCCCGGTTGAAAGCAGGTGCAGTATCCCCATCAAAGTGCCAGTAATTTTGGTCAGGGAGGCCAAGTCAAACCGCGTCGCCATGCCTAGTTGCACGTCGCCCACCGTCCTAACGGTGAGGCGGCCGGTTTGTTGGATTGCGAGGACCGCCTGCGAAAACAACTGCTGGTGCTGCCCTGTCTGAAGTAGAGTCAAAATTTCGTCTGTCATGGCAGCACCACCGGCAACCGTCCGCTTGGCTTACCCTTACCTGCCAGTGCCAAAACGGCCTGATCGAGCGCCGCTGGCGTGGCCTCATACGCTGCTGTATAACTGGCGACTACTGGCAACCAGCGCCGGTCATACGGATTACGCAGTGCAATCACATGCACTGCGTGACCCTGCGCTTCCAACGTCCGCACCGCTTGCGCCTGGATATCAGCGGTCGCCTTCACGTTACTCGTCCCAATCACGACTGGGCGACCAGCAGGAATTGAGTCCAGCTGCGTGAGCGCGGCGGGATCAGCCAGATCCAAAGTCACGGCTCCGGCCGCCGGAAACACTCGCCGAACGCTTTGAACCAAGGCGTTGATCGGTACGGCGTGATCCACGACCAAGGACTGCTGCTGATTGGCGAAGGTGATCACCACCGGGGCGGTAGTCAACGGGTGCGCAGCGGGCTGGACCAAGGTGACGCTGCGCTGATATAACGTCGTCGCCAGTTTGGCGTCCACCGCCACCCGCGAGGCAAACGCCGCAGCGTCAAAATGAGTCTGCCAGCGGCCCACCCGCTGCCGCAGTTTTCTTAGCCGGCGCGCGGCCTTGGCGGTTTGTGCTTTCGTCAAAGTGCCAGCAGTCATTGCCGCCATCACCTGGGCAATGGCTGCCTTCTGTGTGGCATAGACGTGCGACACCATCGCCAGGTCGGCACCACTTTGCAAAGCGCGTACACACGCCGCTGGAGTGCCGTAGTGATCAGCAATGGCCTTCATCTCCAGGTCGTCAGTGACGATCACCCCGTCAAAGCGGAGGCGGTCTCGCAGCAGGGTCGTGATCACTGCCGGCGATAAGCTCGCTGGCAATGTCGGGTCAACGGCCGGAAACTGAATATGTGCGATCATGACCGCAGCCGCCCCCGCGGCGATCCCTGCCTTAAACGGGATCAGCTCGGTCTCTTCCAAATCATTCATAGACTGCAACAACTCAGGCAGCGCCTGGTGGGAGTCTACTGCTGTGTTGCCATGTCCCGGGAAATGTTTCAGGCAAGCCGCCATCCCGTTGCCCTGCAGCCCATGAACCGCCTGGGTGACATATTGGGCCACCACCGGCGCCTGATCGCCGAACGAACGCACCCCAATCACCGGGTTATCAGGATTGGTATTGACATCCGCATCCGGCGCTAGACTCCAGTTGACCCCCAGCGCTGACAACCCGGCAGCGCTAGCAGCATACGCCTTAGCCGCATTGGTGGGGTCCCCAGTGGCGGCAAGTGCCATCGCTCCGGGCAGCAAACTGACCCCCTTTTCAATGCGCCGAATGACCCCGTTTTCCTGATCCAGCGCAATCAGTAGCGGTGCGGTGTAACCGGCAGCTTTGGCCTCAGCCTGTAAAGCATCGGTCAAGCGGGCCAACTGCGCAGCATCTTCGATGTTGCGCGCAAAGAGGATGACCCCGCTGACATGATAGCGGCGGATCATTTCCTTGATCTCAGCACTCGGGACAGTGCCATGAAAACCGACGATGAACAATTCACCGGCCCGTTGCTCCAGTGTTTGCGACATGTTGCTCACCCCTCGACAAAACGTAATTTCGTGTCGCCGTCGATGAATTTCAGCAGCCCTACATACTCGGGGTGGACATACCCAATAATATTGGCGTCACGGGTGAACGGCAGATCGGCTTTACTGATCTGGATCTCACCGCTGTAACGACCGCCGAGGAGGTTGTCCTGGCTGATCGTCCCCAGTGGGCGTTCACCCGTCTTACCGATGGGAATGTCCGGCTTCCGCGGCACCCCAAGGCGAACCATCCGCTCCGGAAGATCTTTGCGGACCGTCAGCGTCTGCCCAATCAGCGCTTTGCCGGCGCCTTCGGGGAGGATGGGCAGCGTCATCGTCTTGTCGACCTGATACTGATGGATGTTAGCCAACGTCGGCAGCTGGGCCTCGCTGTCGCCGATCGCGATATCAGTCACGCCGAACTCGTGCATGAGTTCGACCGCGCTCACGTATGGATTCTGGCCGCGCTGGGCCTCCAGCGTCGGCAGCCCTTGGTAGAACGGGAATCGCTTAAGCCGGTCGCCAGGCACAAAGGCCAGCACTTTTATCGGTGTGTCCGCGTAGTTCTGGTTGATTGCGGCGAAGCGGGCCTTGGCTAAACCCGTTTCAAGCTTAGGGTAGAAATTATGTGCGGCATGGACTTGAGCAAAGTCGACCCCGTGGGCCTTGGCCTCATCAAGATAGTCCTTACTCAGGACGCTGGCGTTAAGAAACAACGTGAAATCGGGTTGCAGTCGGCTCAGCAAGGCAAAATCATTGAAGCCCCAGTCTAATCGCAGCGCTTGAAACCCCATCTGATGGAGCGCGGCAAAGTCGCCCGATTCAAGCCCCAGCTTTTCAAAGGTGACCGGCGAGACGTCGGGAACTAGCATGACCCCTTCTTGATTGCATAGCGCCAGCAAGGACTTGATGCGACCGGTGATGTCAGTAAAGTCCTCTTCAGGAATGTGCAGCGAGGTGAAAATGAACTGGATGCCATTTTTCGCCGCCTGATGCACGTAATCCGGATCAAACGTTTTAAAGTAGACTGAAATTCCTAGCATGATTGGCCTCCCTGATCATTGTGCTACGCCTGTGCCCCTGCGTCGTCTTCGCCTTCGATACTATCGACCTTCAGGGCGCCAGTGCGCTCAGCCTTGTCCATCGAGGCAACGAATGGATAGTAGATCAGGAAAGTGACGACCCAGCCGACTAAGACGAAGACCACAGCCCAGATATTCCCACCGGTCGCTAAGTATGCTTTGATCGGTGCTGGTGTGATCCAAGGCACTGACAGTGCTGGCACCGGCAACCATTTCAGCATCACCAGCAGCGTGGCGGCGATATCCATGACCACTGAGCTCAACACAAACGGGATCATCATCAGCGGGTTCAGCATGATCGGCAGCCCGAAAATCAGCGGCTCACCAATGTTGAAGGCGGCAGGCACAATGCCCAAGGCCCCCATCCCCCGATAACGCTTGGACTTCGTCAGCAGCAGTGCAACGGACAGCGGCACCATTCCTGTCATGATGTAAACATCTTGGAAGATGCTCGTGAAGGTGTACGGCAGGCTGATTCCCTTGGCAAAGGCAGCCTGGTTGGCAGCAACCATCTGGGTCCAGAAGGTGCCCAGCACCCCGCCAACGATATTCCCACCGTGGATCCCAACTGACCAGAGCCCCCGGTTGAGCAGCGTGGCGATCATCATCGCCCACGGCGTATCAGACACGGAGATCAGTGGCTTGAAGATATTGGCAATTGCATCCGGAATGTTGATTTTCAAAACGGAGCCGATCAGCCACCAGAAGACAACGACCACAAAGCTTGGAATCAACGCAACAAACGCGCTGGATACCATCGGCGGCACATTCGATGGAAGCTTGATGGTCAGGTGACGGTTAACAAAGAACCGGTAAATCTCGACGGTAACGATCCCGACGATGATCCCGGCAAAAACACCCATCGCGCCCATGTAAACAGTGGAAACCCCAGTGAACACGCCCGGTGTCTTCGAACCCTTAACGACAGTCGATACTGTCTGAATCGGGTTGAGCAGCAGGTAAGAGGCAATCGCCAAAATCATTGGCGGCATGATGTCTGTCTTCTCGCCGCGATTCTTGTTGTACCACTCCACCAATGCATACGACGTGGTGCAGACTGTGTACAGGGCGATAAAGCTTGTCCCCACCCCGGCCGCAGCCGCAATGGTCCACCGGAAATCACCCAAAAATGTCAGCCACGCCGGAATTGGGAACGACGCCACCAGCGTGAACAAAGAGCCAATTACCAGCAGACTCATGATCCCCAAACCATTGCGCTGGATCACTTGGACGTACTTCAAATTGGAGAATTTAATCAGCGGCGGCGCGATTCGTTTTTCGATAAAGCCAGTAATTCGTTGCATGATAATAGCCGTCCTTTCAAAGTATTGTGAAAAACTGCCCCAACCCGGTTGCGACTTACGGCCCCATCGTCATCACCCCTCAAATGTATGCGCTTTCTTTACACCCTCAGTGTAGCTGCCAGAAATAATATTTCAATACCAATTTTTGTGAAAACAATTTTCACTGTGTTATTTTCATTGGCAATTTATTCAGTGCGAAAGCTGGTCTGACAATCTTCGCTTCCCCTTTGAAATAATTCAGTCCTGAACTAGCGGTATCGAACGGCAAATTGGTCTGCTTTGAACGTGAACTCTTTTCAACGGCCAACTGTACCAGTTTGCAGCCAAAAAATAACTCACACTTTCCGCATTCCGGCGCGCGCAGATCCGTCTACGGGACCAAAAAGGACGCCCCCCTTTTCTTCACAGAGGGGCGTCCTTCAAAACTAATTCGGTGTGTTAGTTCAGCTTGCCTTCGGTCACTTCCGCCGAGTGGGTCCGGTGCGCCCACTTGCGGTACGCGAGGCGAATGAGCTTGTCGGCTTCCGTCACCACCAGGGTGATCACGCCGGCGCCGATGGCCACGCCCCACTCCAGCCAGGACATCCCCGCGGTGCGAAAGACGTCCTGCATGAACGGTACGTAGGTGAAGGCCAGCTGCAGTACCACCATCGCCGCAATGACGGTAAACGCCATGGGGTTAGAGAAGAACTGCCTGGACAGCGCCAAGGCGTGAGTCCGGATGTTGAACAAGTAGAAGATCTTGCCGAGGATGATGATGTTGACCATCATCGTCGACGCCACCGTCGCGGAGACGTAGCCGCCATCCAGCAGCCAGTCGTGCGCGTACAGGCCAACCCCGGAGATCATCAAGGAGACGTAGGCCATCTGGAAAACGTCGTGCCAATTCATCATCGAGGCGGTATTTGAGCGTGGTGGGCGGGCCATGATGCCCGGTTCCGCTGGCTCCCAGATGAAGGCAAACTGGATCGTGATGGCCGAGACCATGTTGATCCACAGCATCTGGCTGGCGTTCAGGGGCATGTTGTCCTGCGTCAGGATGGTGATCGCAATGATCAGCCCCTCGGCAAAGGACGTCGGCAGCAGGAACAGAATGCTTTTTTTGATGTTGTCGTAGATCCGGCGACCCTGGGCGATGGCTTTTTCCATCGTCGTGAACTTGTCGTCGGTCAGGATCATGTCAGCGGCGTCCTTGGCCACGTCAGTCCCAGACTCGCCCATCGCCACGCCGATGTCGGCCTTCTTCAGCGCCGGAGCGTCGTTGACCCCGTCGCCGACCATGGCGGTGACGTTGCCGGCCTCCTGCAGCGCCGTCACGATTGCCAGTTTGTCGGCCGGCGTCGTGCGGGCGAACACATCGGTGCTGATCATCGCCTGCGTGCGGGCCGCATCATCCATCTCCGCCAGCTCGGTACCAGTGACCACCGTTGGGCTGTCGGCCAGGCCGAGTTTTTTGGCAATGGCCAGCGCGGTGTCCGGATGGTCGCCGGTGATCATGCGCACCTTCACACCCGCCATGCGCATCTGTTTGATCGAGGCAATGACCTCTTCGCGCGGCGGGTCGATGATGACGGCCAGCCCGAGGAAGGTCACGCCGTGCTCGCACAGGCCTTCGGTGATCTCATCGACGCTGTCCGGCAGGTCTTCGGCAGCGACAGCGATGACGCGCATCCCCTGCCGCGAGTACGAGCGCGTCAGCTCAAGGTAGTGCTGCGTGTCAAACGCGGGGTCCGCAGACTCCGCCATCGGCAGCACCTTATCCGGTGAGCCCTTCACGAACAGCCGGTGCTGCCCGTCCGGCAGGCGCATGAGTTTGGCCATGTAGCGGTAATCGGAGTCAAACGGCAGCATGTCCAGTTCTTCGTAGTCCGGCTCCTCGGCAAAGCCCTTGTGGTACGCCGTTAAAAAGGCCCCGTCCGTCGGTTCGCCGTTGATCTCGTACTTGCCATCGATTTCCGCCAGAGTGGTGTCGTTGGCCTCGTAGCCGGCGATCAGCAGGTCGCGCAGGTCCGCCCGGTCCTTGGCCGAAACGGGCTTGCCGCGCAGGCTGAACTCACCAGTCGGGCGGTACCCGGTGCCGGAAACCGCGTAGTCGTGGTGCGGCGTGATGACGTTGGTGATGGTCATTTCGTTTTTTGTCAGCGTCCCGGTTTTGTCGGTCGCAATAACGTCGACGGACCCCAGCGTTTCCACGGCGGGCAGCGTCTTGACGATCGTGTTCTCTTTTCGGACCAGCTGCTGCATGCCCATCGCCAGGACCACCGAAGTCGTCGCCGGCAGCCCTTCCGGCATGGAGCCGACGATCATGGTCACGACCGCCAAGGCCAGCGTGCCGACCGTGTAGTGGCCGGACCACATGCCGAGGCCAAACAGGATGACCGCGGCGGCCAGGATCGCGTACGAGATCCCCTTGCCCAGGTTATCGAGCTCCGTCATCATCGGCGTCTTGCCCTTGCGCACGTCGGCCACCGCCTGGGAGATCTTCCCCAGCTCGGTGTGCTTCCCGGTCGCCACGACCAGCCCCATCCCGGAGCCCGTGGCCACGGCGGTGGAGGCAAAGGCCATGTTCGATTGCTCGGCCAGCGGCGTGTTGGCCGGCAGCGCGTCCACGGTCTTCTCGACCGAGTTGGATTCACCGGTCAGCGCAGCCTCCTGCATCGACAGGTTATCGATGTCAAACAGGCGCAGGTCGGCCGGCACGTTGTCGCCCGCCTCAAGGAAGACGACGTCGCCCACGACCAGGTCGGCCGCATCGACGTCGACGCGGTCCCCGTCGCGGTACACCGTCGCCTCGTGCGACAGCATCTGCTTGATCTTCTCCAGGGCATTGGAGGCGTTGTTCTCCTGCGAATACCCAATAATCGCATTAATGATGATAACCAGACCGATAATGATCGTATCGGTCATGTGCCCCATCACAGTTGTCAGTACGGCGGCGCCAATCAAAATATAAATGATCAGGCTGTTGAACTGGCGAATGAAGATGACCCATTTCGGGGTGGTGTGCGATTCCAGCGCGTTTGGCCCATTTTCCGCCAACCGCTTCGCTGCCTCTTGACTGGTCAAGCCAGCCTCTAAATCAGGCACCTTTAATTCCTGCTGCAATGCCGCCACCTCAGAATGGGTCATCGACCTCTGACCATCGGGACTATCCATGTATCATCATCCTTTTTCGTTAAAAATTTGGCAAAATGCCATCTAGTATTAATTGTATTTTATCCGAACCCATGCGCGCACGCAACAGGACTTAAGCCGCATGGCCGCGGTCGGCCGCTTTGCTTTGCATCACCGATCCTGGAGCACCCGGACGTGGCCCACCGGCGTGCTGGGCCGCCCGACCCGTATCGTTTGAATAAACGCACTGCGATGGCATATATTCAAATTGATACAGCCCCGTTGAGCCAACCGAGTGAGGTGTCAGGATGATCGATCAGACGAAACGGATCCCCTTCGGCCAGATCGCGGCCACGCAGACCGCCATCGGCATCGAGGTCGAGAAGGTGCGGGTCGATGCGCACAACCAGCTGAGCGCGCACCCGTTTCCCGCTCAGCTGAGCGAGCCGGTGCGGCCGTTTGTTGAGCGCGAGTACTTCGAGGCGCAGCTCGAGTTCACCCTGCCGGCCGAAGCCGACGTGACCAAGGTCATCACGTTCGGCAGCGCCACCGTCGAAGCAGTCGCCGCGCAGTTGCTGCCGGCGGAGCACCTGTGGCCGTACAGCTGTCCGCCGCCGCTGAAAATTAAACTGGGCAGCCGCCACATCGCCGAGCTGCCGGCCAGCAGTCGGCTTTACCGCGAGCGGCTCAGCCACGTTTACGACATGCGCCGCCTGCTGAACACCGGCGTTCACATCAATCTCAGCTTCAGTGCGGCCGCCTTAAAGCAGCTGGTCCAGGCCGGGCAGTTTAACGACGCCGATGCGTTATACGTCCACTTGGCGCAGTACTTCATGCTGCACCGCTGGGTCTTCACCTACCTGTACGGCGCGACGCCGCGCCCGTTTGCCGGGTACCTCCAAGGGACCCGGCAGGCCGCTCCGGTACGCAGCCTGCGCAGCAGCACGTTCGGCTTTCCCCGCAGCATCCAGGGGGATTACGCCTCCGTGCCACGCTACGTCGCGCAAATCGACGACGCGATCGATGACGGCCGGCTCATGAAGGCCGGCCAGTACTACGAGGCCGTGCGCCTGAAAAGCAGCGCCGGCAAAGCGCCGTGCCACCTGCTTGAAACCGGGGTCTCGCACGTTGAACTGCGGGCCTTTGACCTCAACCCACTCATCCCCCTTGGCGTCACCGCAGACCAGCTGCGGATCGTGCAGAGCCTGGCGGTGTTTTTCGCCGGCCAGCCCAATCTGGAACCAGCCGAACTCACCGCCAGGCTGGCGGCAGCGCAGGCCCGCCACGACCAAGTGGCACTGGAAGATCCGTGCCAGGCGTCGTGCTGCCAGGCGGCGGGGCTCGCCTTGTTTGCCCAATTGGCTGACTTTGCGCGCCAAGGCGAATTTCCTGCGGCCTACCAGCGCAGCATTGAGCAGGCGCAGGCGGCGTTTGCGGACCCCACCCAGACGCTGGCGGCCGCGGTCTGGCGGCGGCTGGGCCGGGCGGCGGCACCGGCAGTGCAAGACAGCTGCTTCAAGGGTCGGTAATGCCTTTGGCTAGGCTGCCCATGCGGCTGGCTTTTTTGGTGCCGACTTGGCAGGGTCCGCGCGATCAGCTACGTATGAGACCTCGCCGGCAATGCCTTTGGCTAGGCTGAATGTCGGGCTAAGTGCGTCGACCCTGCGCACCTTAAACTAATCAGGCTCCGAGTTCGCAACGCAGGAGCGGGCTGCTACGCCAAAGGCCTCGCCGCCAAACCCCTGCGGCAATGCCTTTGGCTAGGCTGCCCATCCCGCTAAATGCGCGAACTCTGCGCACCTTAAAAAAAGTCCTGCCGCGGCAGGACTTCGCATCTCATAGATTAGCTTCCAGCTGCTCGGCGCCCTGCTCCAGCAGCGCCATCAGCGTGATGGTCTGCTTGGGGGTGACCAGCTGCGGTGCGCCGTGTTCCAGCGTCTCGACCAGCGCCTCGTAGAACTTCTGGTAGCCGCCCACTGCAGAGACGACCTTCTCCTCGTGGTACTGGCCCGCATCGTCGAGGTAAGACAGCGTGCCGTACTGGTCCGGCGTGTCGACGCCGAAGTCCGGATGATCTGGCCCGGGCATGTAGAACCGCTTCATCATGGCTTCTTGCTGGTCGGTCTCCTGCTTCAAAAAGCGGCCGCGGGTGCCGTACACCACAAACGACGGCCGGTAGTTGAGGCGGAAGAAGCTCGACTTGACCGACACCTTCAGGCTGTCCGGGTAGTGCATCGCGATGTCAAAGTAGTCGTTCATGTGGCCGGGCCCCAGCAGCTGGCGGACATCGTAGTCAACGGTCGTCGGCGTGCCCCAGTAGGAGAGCACCTGGTCCATCGTGTGCACGGCATGCCCGTACAGGAAGCTGCCAAAGCGCGAGTACTCAGTGCTTTGCGTCGGGGTCTGCGCGCGGTAGTAATCGAAGTTGTCTTCCACTTCGTAGACCTTGCCCAGCTTGCCGGAGGCGATCACCTGCTGTACCGTGAGAAAATCCGAGTCAAAGCGCCGGTTCTGGTAGCCCTCTAGCAAAAGTCCCTTGGCCTTCGCGTACTCGAACAGCTCGTGGGCCTCGTGCGCCGTCGCCGTGAATGGTTTTTCCAGCAGCACGTTCTTGCCGTGGTCCAGCGCGGCCTTGGCCAGTTCAAAATGGGCCTGCGGCGGCGTGGTGATCGCGACCAGCTGGATCGCCGGATCATTCCAAATGTCATTGATGTCGGTCGTGTAGTGCACGTCCGGCAGCTTGGCCCACGGCGAGTCGTCGTGGCGGGCGTAAATCGTCTTCACCGTGATGTCCTTCACCTGCCGCGAAAACGGGAGGTGGTAGCGGTTGGTCGCCTTACCGTTGCCAATATAAGCCATTGTGATCATTGTGATTACCTCCAATGGAATCGTTCAGGTTAACTGTAGCCGAACGGCGGCCGAAATACAAAACGAACCCGCACCGGATGCCAAAAAGACTGAGCCCGCCAAGGCGCGGGTTCAGTCTTTTCAAATCAGGCCAGCCCCAGCCAAGCAGTGGGCGCAGGCTTTTTCATCCGCCTCAGCCCCAGCCAAGCAGCCGGATCAGCGCCATCGCGACCACGCCGACGATGACGACCGCCAGCAGACTCTTGGACACGACGGCGGTGATCACGGCCGGCACCGCGGCCAGCAGGTTCTCCCAGTTGATCCCCGGCCAGGCGCCCGGGTGGTAGACGAACAGGTTCTCAGCAATGATCGCGGCAAAAATCGCGATCGGCACAAACGACAGGAACTGCACCAGCGGCCGCGGGAAGCGGAAGGCCTTAGCCAGGATCAGCGGCACGACCTTGAGCAGCCACAGGGCAAAGCCGCACGCCAGGATCGTCATCAGCACATAAGAATTAGCCATGCGTGCGTTCCACCCCCATTCCGATCAGACAGCCAAGAATAGTCGCGATCAGCATCGCCGTCGCCCCCGGGAAAAAGCGCATCAGGACGTACATCATGGCGATGACGATCACCACCACCTGCGCCTGGCGCCCCAGGGGCTTGCTGCGGTCGCCGATCATCTGCAGGTACAAAAGCCCAATGAACATCGCCACCGCGGCAAAATCCAGGCCGAACGCGTTTGAGTTGGCGATCAGCCCGCCAAGCAGCGCCCCCGCCACCGTCGCCAGCATCCACACCAAATACGCCCCCACGTTGGCCGCATGAAACCACGCCGGCTTCAGCTTGTGGTCGGTGTAGTTCACCTTGTTCATCGATAGCGCAAAGGTCTCGTCGGTCAGCAGCGTCCCGATCATGATGTTCTGCAGCAGCGACTCCTCTTTAATGTACGGTGCGACCGTCATGCTCATCAGGCTCATGCGCGAATTGATCAAAATGGCGGATACCAGCATCGCACTGATGGGACTGGCCGCCGCCAGCATCGTCGCCAGCACGAACTGCACCGACCCGCCGTACACGATCAGCGACATCAGCGCCACCAGCCACCATGCAATGCCGGCCGTGTGCGCCACCACGCCGAACGCCAGGCCGACTCCGATGTAGCCGAACACCGTGGGCAAGACGTCCTTCAACCCCGCCCGAAAAGATAAGTCACCTGTCACCGCCTTCGCCCCCAGACCATTAAAAACTAATTAGAACCAGTGTACCAATCCCGGCCGGAGAATCAAGAAAAAAAGTCGGCCGTTCCACGTGAAACAAAAACGCCGGTGATCGGCCGGCGCTCTTGTCTTAATACTATAGTAAGTGCTACTTTGCCCCGACCAACTGCTCCTTAGCGTGGACCAGCTGGGTCAGCAGCGTGCAGTAAGGCGTGGCGATGCCGTACTTCTCGCCCTTGCGTGCAACGGCCCCGTCGATGAAGTCGACTTCGGTCACCCGGTGGTGCTGCACGAGGTCTTGGTGCATGGACGGGTAGTGGTCCGCGATGTCGGCGGTGAAGGTTGCTGCGACGTGATCGTAAACCTCGGCTTGATCCAAGTCGACGCCTTCGTGTTTGGCGACTGCCGCGAACTCACCAATGATGGTGTGCAACAGGTCAGGTGCCTCGCGGGTCTTGCCGAACTCGCCGATGTTGCAATCCAGCAGCGCACACAGGACGTTCAGGGTGCCGTTGACGCAGGCCTTACGCCAAATTGAGTACTTCACGTTGTCACTGTACTTCGGGTTCAAGCCCGCGGCCTTGAAGACATCGACGACCTGAAGCGCAAAGTCCTTGCCAGCTGGCTCAAAGTTCTGCAGCTCGACTTCGCCATCACCAACCAGCACCACGTGACCAGGACCGGTCATGCCGGCGGTCCACATGGTGATACCGAGGATCAGGTGGTCCTTGGCGACGAACTTTTCCAGCACGTCCTCGTGGCCGATACCATTCAGCAGGCACAGCACGTAGGTATCCGGGTGAATCAGCGCCCGAACCTGCTCAAACATGCCTTCCAGCTGATTGGATTTCAGGAAGACGACGATCAGGTCCGCCTTAATGCCACTTTTGTCGATTTCAGCCGGCGTGTACACCGGCATTTTTTCCGCGACCTGCTTGCCGTTGAACTCCGCCTGGATGCCGTCCTTGCGAATCGCGTCGACGTTGGCCTGCCAGCCGTCGACCAGCGTGACGTCGTTCCCCGCCTTATGCAACATGATGCCGAACCGGCTGCCCATACCGCCGACGCCCAGTACTGTGATCTTCATATCAACATCTTCTTTCACTGTTCATTTTACCGCGCTGAAGGGAAAACGCGTAACCCTCCCCCCTCAAGGCAAAAAATCCAGGCCGAGACGTAATTGCCCTAGCCGCGTCCCAGCAACGCCCAGACACGCAAACGCCCCTGCACTGCGATTCGAAATACACGAATCGTGATGCAGGGACGCCTGCGTTTGGGGCTAAGACCGCTTTGTGTCGCAGCCTCGATCGATTTGCGATGAAGCTAGTTCTGGTTCTCTTTCAAAATGGCCTCGGTCTTCTTCTGCAAGGCGTCAAACGCAGTCTTGCCGGCAGTGCCCTTGGTGATGGTACTGTCGACCGTGTCCATCAGGTCGTTGCGGTAGTCGCCGTAGCCGGCAAAGACGGTCGAGGCAAACGCGGTGTCGGAGGCATCAACGGCGGCCTTGAACGTCGGGTTGGCCTTCAGGTAGTTCTGGTAGGTCGCAGAGTTGGTCGCGCTCTTGGTGACCGGCACGTAGCCAGACTTCTTGGCCCAGTAAGCAGCGTTCTGCTTTTTCAGCAGGAACTTCTGGAACGCCCAAGCGCCCTGCTGCTGCGCCTTGGTTGCGCCCTTAAACAGGACGTTGTCGTTCCCGTTCAGCGGCTCGGCCACGGAATCGTTGGCGAAGCTCGGCACGGTCGCAGTCCCCCACTTCATGCCCTTTGGCGCTTGAACAGAGCCGATGGAGCTGGAGCTGCCAATGCCGAACACGGCCTTTTGCTGGCCGAACGCCACGGTGAAGTAGTAGTCGGTGCCCGCGGTCTTCACGTAGCCCGCCTTGCGCAGGCTGAGGATCTTGTCGACCGCAGCGAGGGTAGTCGGCGCGTTGAGGTTGGCCTTGCCATCAGCGGTGATCAGCTTGTGGCCGGCCTGCATCGCCATCCCTTCGAGCTGAACGTCGTAGGACTGGTCCATGGCCAGTACCGCCAGCTTGTCCTTTTTCAGTGCCGGGCCCATTTTTTCAATATCATCCCAGGTCTTCGGCATGCTGAGGTGGTACTTCTTCATCAGCGTCTCGTTGTAAAAAAGCACCTGCGTGGATTCCGAGTACGGCAGGCCGTAATACTTGCCCTGGTACTCGCCGGCCTTTAGGAAGCTCGGGTAAATGTCGCTGAGCTGCGCGGCGGACAGCTTGTTTTGGCCGTGCAACATCTGCGCATCCCACGGGATCAGGAAGTCATTTTTGACGTAATCGCCGATGTTGGTGGTCGGCGCCTGCGCGATCACTGGCAGGGTCTTGCTCTTCGCCGCGGCCATCAGCTTCTGTTGCAGCGCGTCGTAGCTCCCCTGGCTTGTCGCCACGACCTTGTACTTGCTCTGACTCTTGTTAAAGTCATCGATCGTCTTCTGCTGGGCCTTGTTCCAGGCCCCAGTCATGCGGTGCCAGTAAGTGATCTTAACCGGTGCCGTCTTGGACTGACTGCTGCTCTTACCGCAGCCGACCAGCCCTACTGTTAATAGTGCGCCTAATGCTAACGCGAGCACGCGGCTCATGCGTTTAGTCATGTCTGTTCCTCCAATAAGAAAAATATGGTGTCTTGTCACTAGCTATTATGCCGATTTTCATTCCCAATTGAAAGCAAAATGGCTCGATTCATGCAATTTTCCTGACCGGTCGGCCCACTCACTGGCGCTTTCCACTGAAAATCAACCACAAACTGCCGAATCAATTACTGAAAGCGCGTTCACCTCAGCCCACGGCTTGACGCCGCGTCCCCTGGTGCGCGATTTTTTCGCGTGCCGGTGTCCCCGAATCCGTGTATGCTAGAAAGAACAAAGGAGGCGCTTCATGCCAGAAACCTATGGATACATCAAAGCCATCCGCGCCAAAGTTGGCCACATGCCGCTCATCCTCAACTGTGCGGCCGGGATCCTGCTGAACGACAAGCGCGAAATCCTGCTCAACCACCGCACCGATAACGGCACGTGGAGTCTGCCTGGTGGCTACATGGAGTACGGCGAGACCTACGCCAAAACCCTCGTCCGCGAGTATAAGGAAGACAGTGGTCTGGACGTCGCGATCGTCCGGGAGCTGAAGTGCTTCGATCAGGGCGAGACCGTCTATCCCAACGGCGACGTCTGCCAGACCATCGCCATGCTCTATTTAGTCAAGGCCACCGGTGGCAGTTTCGCCGAGGCCGACGTCAACGAGACCACCGAGGTCAAGTACTGGCCGCTGGCCGCCCTGCCGCCGCTGCTCAATCAGCAAAACGCCGACATGATCGCTTACGCCGCCGCAAACTGCTGACTAAACGCAACAGGCTGAGACACAAAGCGGTTTTAGCCCAAAACGCAAGCGTCCCTGCATCACGATTCATGCATTTCGAATCGCGGTGCAGGGGCGTTTGCGTGTCTGGGCGTTGCTTTGTGGAACGCGACTAGGGCAATTATGTCCCAGCCTGTTTTTGTCACCGTGTAACCATTTCGGCCCAGCTACGCCAAATGGGACAAGTTGCTCAGCGTGAGCAGGTTCTCAGTGATGAACGCATTGATCATGCGCTCACACTCGGCCTGGTCACGCAGCTGCATTTGGGTCGCCGCATCAATGATGGGCGTCGCACTTGCATCTGCCATCAGTCTCGCTCCCTTCTTCAGGGTCCTTGTGCCAAATTTCGGGTCAACAAACATTCTCCCGGGGCCTTGGCCCGCATCACCCGGGAAATGAGACAGTCTACATGAGCTGACCAATGCCATAGTGAATGATCATCGTCACGATGCCGACAATGACGTTGCGGATCATGGCGTTTTTGACGATGCCTTCCCCGAGTTTGGCGGACAGATAACCGGTCAGGGAGACGGACAAGATGACCGCCAGGATGGTGGCCGGCCACTGCCACGCCACCGGGGCGACCGTCATGGCGAACAGGGGAAAAATCCCGCCGGACGCCGCCGACACCAGTGACGCAAGGGCGGCGTACCACGGGTTCATGTAGTGATCCTTCTTCAGGGAGTACTTGACGCGGATGACCGTGCCCAGTGCGTCCTCCGCCAGCAGCTGATCGGCAATCTCGCCGGCCGTGGCCGTCGTGACGCCGCGCGCCACGTAATAGTCGACAACGGCCTGCCGCTCGCCTGCCGGGTCGCTCTGCAGCAGTGCTGACTCCTCGGCCACGACCGCCTTTTCGGTGTCCTTTTGCGAAGAGACCGAGGCGTACTCCCCCGATGCCATCGAGAAGGCACACGCGAGCAGGTCCGACAGTCCCGCGATGAAAATGGTGAACTGGTTGGTGGTCGCCGCGGCCACCGAAAACAGCACCCCGACCACCGTCAGGATCCCGTCATTAGCACCCAGGACCCCGGCCCGCAGGGTGTTCGCCCGCTCGGCCATGGTCTGTTTTTCTTTTGTCTTTGGTTTATTCAGCGCTTTCATCATGCAGGTCGCTTCCTTAATGTGCGAAGAGTGAGCCGATCAGGTAGGTCACCGCCATGGTCAAAACACCGGCCACCACGTTGCGCAGCGCCGCCTTCCAGCGGTTTGCTTTACCCAAAGCGGCGGCAATGTAGCCGGTGATGGTCAAAGAGATCACCACCGCAATGGCAGTTGCCAGGACCTTGATGGCCGGGGGAAACACGGTGATCGCTACCAGCGGCAGGATCGACCCGGTGGGAAACGAGATCATCGAGGCCAGCGCGGCCGCAACGGCACTGGTCGTCTCGCCGGAATCAAAACCGTAGCGCTCCCGCACCGCAATGTTCAGCGGATCACGGCTCAGCATTTCGTGCGTCGCCTGCCGCGCTAAGTCAGCCGAAATGCCTGTGTGCATGTACTTCTGCTGGATGAACGCGAACTCGCCTTGAAAGTCGTCATCAAGTGCGCGGCTTTCTTCGGTGATGGCCCGCTTTTGTCCGTCACGTTCGGCGTTCACCGAGACGTACTCGCCCATCGCCATGGACACCGTGCCCGCCAGCATCCCCGACAGGCCGGAAATCAGGATGGCGTAATTGTTGGCCGTGGCGCCGGCCACCCCGATCACGATCCCTGCCACCGACAAGATCCCGTCGTTGGCGCCCATCACGCTGGCCCGCATGACGTTGACTTTCTCTGCTAGCTTCATCTTTCCACCCCGCGTTGATAACTATTCTAATTGCTTTCAAATGTAGTCTAGGGCTGCTTGCTCGCATTGTAAAGGATGTCTCCCCATTTTGTTTGGACTGCCTAAATTAATTAGGGGCAAAGTGAATTGCCTCATCGTCGCCAGCTTTTCATTTATGGCTTAAATGCCCATATATTGGCCTTAAGTGACCTTTTTTCATTTCTTGGTGTGTGTCCTTTATTTTGCTTGGCCGCCTGTTTTTCCTGGTAATATTTTTTTATTAGGTCCCGCAAATATTTCCGAACGCCTTTTAACCCCGGCGTTATGGGAATATAACGCATATCTGCATACGTCCTGACAACGCTTTTGTTAGGTTAGGCTAACAAAAGCCTTTACACCGAAAAGTCCAGGGGTATACTGATTGTGTTTTCAGAAAGGATTGGGGAAAAATGAAAGAAGACGTTCAACCCAAAAAGCGCAAGCTCATTGAATACGCCAATGGGCCCTCGCTTCAGGAGATCAACGGCACCGTCGAAGTACCCAAAGGCAAAGGCTTCTGGCGTACATTACTGGCTTATTCAGGTCCCGGGGCTTTGGTCGCCGTCGGTTACATGGATCCAGGTAACTGGTCAACCAGTATCACCGGCGGGCAAAACTTCGGCTACCTCCTGATGTCCATCATCTTAATTTCAAGTTTAATTGCGATGTTGCTGCAAAACATGGCTGCTAAACTTGGCATTGTGACGCAAATGGACTTGGCCCAGGCGATTCGGGCCCGCACCAGCAAATCACTCGGCATCGTCCTCTGGATCATGACCGAGCTGGCCATCATGGCGACCGATATCGCAGAAGTCATCGGGGCGGCGATCGCGCTGTACCTGCTCTTCGGCATTCCGCTGGTCATCGATGTGTTTATTACCGTATTTGATGTTCTGCTATTATTGCTCCTGACCCGCATTGGTTTTCGGAAAATCGAAGCCATCGTGGTCGCACTGATCATGGTCATTCTGTTCGTCTTCGCCTATCAGGTCGCGCTGAGTAACCCTGATTGGCTTGGCGTCCTCAAGGGCCTGGTGCCATCAGCTGGCACCATTGCTGCCCACCCAACCGTCAACGGCATGACGCCGCTGTCCGGGGCGCTGGGCATCATTGGGGCGACGGTCATGCCCCACAACCTGTACCTGCACTCCGCGATTTCCCAGACCCGGAAAATCGACCATGACGATGAAGCGCAAGTCGCTCAGTCCGTCCGCTTCAGCCAGTGGGATTCCAACATCCAGCTGTCTGTCGCCTTTGTGGTCAACTCCTTGCTGCTGATCATGGGGGTCGCGGTCTTCAAGAGCGGCGCGGTGAAGGATCCTTCCTTCTTCGGCCTGTACCAGGCGCTGTCTGATACATCCGTGCTGTCCAACGGCATTTTGATCGCCGTCGCCAAGTCCGGGGCGCTGTCCGTCCTGTTTGCGGTCGCCCTGCTCGCCTCTGGTCAAAACTCGACCATCACCGGCACGTTAACCGGCCAGGTCATCATGGAAGGCTACATCCACATGCGCATGCCGCTGTGGGCTCGTCGCCTGGTCACCCGGCTGATCTCCGTGATCCCAGTGCTGGTCTGCGTCTGGATGACGCGAAACCTGCCGCCAGTGGCGGAGCACGAAGCTCTGAACGATCTAATGAATAATTCTCAGGTCTTCTTAGCCTTCGCGTTGCCATTCTCCATGCTGCCACTGCTGCTCATGACCGACTCCAAGGCCGAGATGGGCAAGCGGTTCAAAAACTCCACCTGGGTCAAGGTGTGCGGCTGGGTCTCCGTCATCGGCCTGACCTTCCTGAACATGCTGAACCTGCCTGACGCCTTCGCGGGTTTCGTCAGCCCAAGTATGGAAAACGAAGCGCACATTGGCGCTTACGTCGCCATCGTCCTGATCATGCTGCTACTGGCATGGTGCCTGTATGATATGTACAAAG
Source organism: Lacticaseibacillus jixianensis (assembly GCF_003946485.1). Lineage (GTDB taxonomy): Bacteria > Bacillota > Bacilli > Lactobacillales > Lactobacillaceae > Lacticaseibacillus > Lacticaseibacillus jixianensis. Next base: position 44,951 of record NZ_RHOJ01000011.1, read on the forward strand.
GCAACCAGGAGCTGATCGCCTCTGGGATGGCCCGCGACGAGTTGATCGCGTCCGGTCAGTCCACCGCTGAAATGGTCAAGCAGGAACGGGCTGCTGAAACGGCCGAAGACAAGCGGAATAAGGAGGAAAAGCGCTAATGGCACAAGATGATTTTCACAAAATTCTAGTCGGCGTCGATGACTCCCAAGACGCCCTTGCTGCCTTTCAGTACGCGATCCACCGCGCCCGCGTCGACGGCGCCAGCCTGGTGATCACCACGATCATGGAGAGCGATGAAATGAACGTTTACGAAGCCCTGTCAAAGGACTACGTGCATGGCGAGCGCCAGGACCTCGAGCAGCACCTCTCCGAATACGTCCAGCTCGCCGAAAAAGCTGGCATTAACGACGTCCGGGCCGTAATTGGTGAAGGCGACGCCGGGGAGACCATCGTCAAAACCCTGATCCCCAAGTACCAACCGGATCTGCTCGTGATCGGGGCCGCGGCCAAGCGGGGGCTCGCGCGGCACTTTGGTTCACAGGCCGCCTACATGGCAAAGTACGCCCCGTGCTCCGTGCTGGTCGTGCGCGAGTAGCCATGCGCGCCTGAATTGACGCACCTAAATATTGCCCGGGAAATGACGGGCTTTGTTTTTAGATAACATATGCAACCGTAGACATATAACAAGCTGGAGATGGCTCAATTGAACTACTGGCTCCTCACACTGACCTTTCTCAGCGTGAACCTCGATTTCTTTTTCATGCTGTTGTTCCTATTAAAGCAATACTCACGCAACGCGGTGATCCTCGGCTACGTGCTGGGGGTGAGCGTGCTGATGACCCTGAGCTTTGCGGTGGGCAAAACGCTGGCCTGGTTCTTGCCGGAATGGCTCCTCGGGGTGCTGGGCGCATTGCCGCTTTACATGGCGCTGCGTTCGGACCACGACTCGAATCGGGACCAGCGCCACCACTCAGCCGTTCTTTCGGTGTTTCTGACCTACCTGGCCGTCTGTGCCGGTTGCAACCTGTCGCTCTTCCTGCCCGTGCTGGCCGGTGAATCCGTTGCCCACTTTGGCGGGACGCTCGGGTTCATCGCCATGCTTGCCGTTGCCGTCGTCTTGTTGATCAATCAAATTGGGCGGCTGCCGGCAGTCACCACCGTCATGAAAGCACACGGCGAAACCCTGATGCGGCTTTGCTACGCGGCAATCGGTCTGTGGGTCTTTTGGGACAGCGGTTTAGTCTCCCACTTGTTATCTCTCATTTAGGAGATGACCGTAATGAACGAGCAGCGGCTTGCGGAGACCGTGCGCATCTTCAAGGTCCTCAGCAACGAATCCCGCATCCGTATCCTGTATTTTTTGGAAAATAACGAGGCCGACGTCACCACGATCGTCGACGGTCTCGGCATCAATCAGCCGCAGGTCTCACACCAGCTGGCAATGCTGTATCGCTACCAGCTGGTCTCCCGGCGCCGCGTCGGCCGGCACGTCTTCTACGTGCTCGACGATCCGCACGTGCTGACCGTCGTCGATGCCACGCTGGCGCATGTGTCGCACGAAATTGCGCACCGCCCAGTTAAAATGTAATGTAACGTTGCACCAGACGCGCCGGGCCAGCCCTTAATCTTGGGCTGGCCCGGCGTCTTTTGGTTGCGCAAATTCACCCCACCTGATATGCTGAAGGTGAGAAAAGTTTAGCCACGCCTAAAACAAGGAGGGGTTCCATGCTTCAAGTCACGGACCTCACCGTTGCTTACGATGCCACACCAGTGTTCACTGATGCGACCGTCACCTTCGACGCGGGCAAAATCACTGGCATCATCGGTCCCAATGGTGCAGGAAAATCAACGCTGATCAAGGCCGCGCTCGGCCTGATCAAAAAACAACACGGCACGGCCACGTTCAACGATCGCCCGCTCAGTGACTTTAAGCGCCGCATCGCGTACGTCGAGCAGCGCAAGGACCTTGACCTGACGTTTCCCATCAGCGCCTTCGACGTTGTGCTGACCGGCACCTACGCACGCCTCGGCCTGTTCAACCATCCCGGGCGCGAGGAAAAAGCCCGAGCCAAGGCCGCCCTTGAACAAGTTCAGCTGGGTGCGTTTGCCCAGCGCCAAATCGGCAACCTGTCCGGCGGCCAGCTCCAGCGGGTGTTCGTCGCCCGCGCGATCGTGCAGGACGCTGACCTCATCATCCTTGACGAGCCGTTCGTCGGCATCGACCTGCAAAGCGAAACTACCATCATGGCGATTCTGAAGCAGTGGCAGCGCGCCGGCAAAACCATCATCATCGTGCACCACGACTTGAACAAGGTCTTCCAGTACTTCGATGACCTGGTCGTGATGAACCACGGCATCATCGACTACGGGCCAGTGGCCCAGGTGTACACCGCAGCCAACATCACGCGCGCCTTTTCCCCGGACCTGTCGGCTGTCCTGTTCGACCGTCAGGAGGTGGCGCAATGACGACCATTACCGAATTCATCACGGCGCTGGGCCGCTACGGCTTCCTCCAAAGCGCGCTGCTGGCCGCCATCATGGTCGGCATTATGTCCGGCATCATCGGGGCGTTCATCATCCTCCGCGGGATGTCGCTGATGGGTGACGCGATTTCCCACGCGGTCCTGCCAGGGGTCGCCATCGCCTACATGCTCGGCATCAACCTGCTGATTGGCGCGTCAGTGTTCGGCATCCTCGCCGCACTACTGATCGGCTTTGTCTCAACCCACAGCAAGCTCAAAACCGACACCTCGATCGGGATCGTGTTCTCCGCCTTTTACGCGCTGGGCTTCATCCTGATCGCCGCGGCGGGCAGTGCGGTGAACCTGAATCACATTCTGTTCGGGAACATCCTCGCCGTGGCGGACGGCGACATCATGACGACCGCCATCGTGCTCGGGCTGGTGCTGCTGTTTGTGGTGACATTCTACAAAGAGCTGCAGATCACCTCGTTTGACCCGGTGTTCGCGCAGACTTACGGGCTGAAGGTCCAAGTCATCCACTACAGCCTGATGCTGGTGCTGACCCTGGTCACTGTCTCCGCACTGCAAACCGTCGGCATCATCTTGGTGGTCGCCATGCTGATCACGCCGGCCGCCACCGCGTTTCTCTGGACGAACCGGCTGCCGGTAATGCTGGGGCTGTCCGCCGCGATCGGCGCGGTCTCTGCCACCGTTGGCCTGTACCTCAGCTACACCTTCAACTGGGCGTCCGGGCCGGCGATCGTGCTGGTGGCTGCGCTCTTGTTCCTGCTGTCCTTCGTGCTGGCCCCCAAGCAGGGCTTCGTGCGGTTAAAAATGCGCGTCACCCGGCCCCGGCCGCAAAAGGCGGGCCCAGGGCTGGCCGACCAGGAGGTGCTTTAAATGAGGCGCTTCTTACTCACGCTGCTTGGGGTCCTCGCCATGATCGCCGGCGTCGCCACGTTCTTGAACGGCCGCGCTGACCGCCCGCAAGCCGATGCGCAAAGCGGCAAGCTGCAGGTGGTGACCACGAACTCGATCCTGGAGGACATGGTGAACCAGGTCGGCCAAGGCCGCGTGCAAGTCTACTCGATCGTCGCCCGCGGCACCGACCCCCATGAATACGAGCCGCGGCCGACCGACGTGGCGGCGGCGGTGGAGGCAGACGTGCTTTTTCACAACGGCCTTCACCTCGAAACAGGCGGCAGCGGCTGGTTCACCAAGCTGGTCACAACCGCAGGCAAGCGCTTCGGCCAGGACGTCTTCGCCGCCAGCGCCGGCGTCCAGCCGCGCCACTTAACGGCCAATCCTAAAGAAGAGGATCCGCACGCTTGGCTCGACCTGGCCAACGGGATTCAGTATGTCCGCACCATCGCCCGCGTCCTGCGGGAAAAGGACCCGAAAAACGCGCAATTCTACCAGCAAAACGCGGCGGCCTACACCAAGCGCCTGGCCCGCCTGCATCAAACCGCGCAGACGCAGTTTCAGGACCTGCCCAAACGCAGGCGGATCCTGATCACCTCGGAAGGCGCGTTCAAGTACTTCGGCGCCGCCTATGGCCTCACGCCCGCCTACATTTGGGAGCTGAACTCCGAGGCCCAGGGCACGCCGGAGCAGATGCGCGCGGTGCTGACCAAAATTGAACAGCGTGACGTCCGCAGCCTGTTTGTCGAAACCTCGGTGTCGCCCAAGTCGATGAATAAGATCGCGCAAGACACCGGCCTGCCGATCCATTCCAAACTGTTCACCGACTCGCTGGCCAAGGCCGGCCAGCCCGGTGACACTTACTACACCATGATGAAATGGAACATCGAGAAGATCCACGCAGGTCTGAACAAGACGTAAAAAAGCGGCCAAAATTTGGCCGCTTTTTTAATACGTTCCGTCGCACCAGCGTTCGGCAACGTCGATCAAAGGGCTGACGGTTAGCTGCGCTTGACTTTCACCCAACAGACTCAGGCCAGTTACTTCTGATCGTCGTCTTTGGCCGCAAACACGCTCGGGTCAATGCGCGAATCGAGCCCGTCGTCCGCCTGAAGGTCATCGGGTGAGACCGGCAGCGGCTTGGACGGCAACACAGCCAGGATGATCATGGACAGCAGCACCACCCACTCGAGCAGGCTTTGGGCAGTTGAGCCTCTTTTCAACAACTCCGCCGCGGTGTAGACGATCAGTTGGATCGGGAAAATCCACCAGGGGATCCCGCCATCACGGTAACGCCGCACCGTCAGGCCGAGGCCCGGCAGAAGGACGGCCAGGCAGCACACGAAGACCACCAGCAGAAAAATCAGCATCCCGACCCCGAGGTGAGCAAACAGCTTCGCGGGATCCGGCACCTTGGCGCTGCCGGCAATGGTCCCGACCAGTGCCGCGATAAAGGCAATCATCGCAAGGATCGACAAAATCGTCTCAAACAGCATGATCCACCAGTACTCGCTCCGCGTGGACCGCCCCTTGAAGTTCACGTAGTTACCAAAAAACGCCTTGATCGTCGTCAGACCGGTCGCCCGGTAGTACTTGTTATGGGCAGCGATTTGTTCGGCGCGATTAGACTTGATTGCCATTTTCCCTAGCCCCTTTTCTAGTTGTGATGAGCTAAACATAGCACGCAAAAGCGCTTATCACAATATATTTTATCCCAATATTGAACATTCGTTCGTGTGTATATCGCTTTCTGAAGTATTTTTAAAGGCTATTGTGCGTATTTTTGACAGTAGGACCGAAATTAACGCCGCTGTTAGCTTGCGCGGCCTAGTTGGGCTGCGACTTGGCAACGCCCGAGCGCTCTGCTACGCCACCTGCATCGCCGCTAAAGTTCAGCGGCAATGCCGATGGCTAGGCTAAGCGTCGGGCTAAGACCGCCAAGTCTTCGCACCCTGACTAGTTGGGCTGCGAGTCGCCAACGCCCGAGCGCCTAGCAGCTACGCATGTCAGCCTGAAGTTCGCTTTGCTCACACAGGCTGATCAACGCCACCTGCATCGCCGCTAAAGTTCAGCGGCAATGCCGATGGCTAGGCTAAGCGTCGGGCTAAGACCGCCAAGTCTTCGCACCCTGACTAGTTGGGCTGCGAGTCGCCAACGCCCGAGCGCCTAGCAGCTACGCATGTCAGCCTGAAGTTCGCTTTGCTCACACAGGCTGATCAACGCCACCTGCATCGCCGCTAAAGTTCAGCGGCAATGCCGATGGCTAGGCTAAGCGTCGGGCTAAGACCGCCAAGTCTCCGCACCCTGACTAGTTGGGCTGCGACTTGGCAGCGCCCGAGCGCCTAGCTACGCTCACGGCCTCGCCGCCAAAGCCCAGCGGCAATCCCCTGAGCTAGGCTAGGCGTCGGGCTAAGACCGCCAAGTCTCCGCACCCTGACAAAAAGCCCGGCCCCCCATTTTCGGGAAGGCCGGGTCTTGTGCTACTGCAGTTCCTTTGGCCGCGGGGCGATCAACACGTTGGCTCCCATTGATAACAGGCCATTGAACGTCTCCTCGCAATCGCTTAGGTCAAACCCGCGCCTGCCGACAGGCGTGGGGAATCGCACGGTCGTGATCGGGGCGACCTCGCGCAGGTATTCGAGTGCCGCCGGGGTGTCGGTCTTCAGGCCATCATCCCACCAAAACAAGACTGGATTCTTGCTGACCATCAGCTTTACCTTAAACTCCATTTGGCTCGCTCCCTCTCCGAATGAAAGCGCTTCATCCACGTCTAGGATACCGCATTTAGGGGGACAATTGCGAGAATTCTGCTCGGCCTGGCCCAAAAAATGGCTTAGCTCGCCTCGCTTAGGCGGCCGTCTTCCATCTGGTACGTGCGGTCGGCAAACTCGCGCAGGCGCAGATCATGGGTGACGATGACGACGGCCTTGTTGTGCTTGGTCGCCAGCGTCTTAAACAGCGCCCCCACGACTGCCACCCGTGCGCTGTCCAGGGCCGCTGTGGGCTCGTCTGCCAGAATGATAGCGGGGTCTGGATAAAGCGCCCGCGCGATTGCCACACGCTGCTGCTGGCCGCCGGACAACTCGCCCGGATACTTGTTGGTCAGCGCCTGGATCCCCAGCGTTTGCAGGACGTCTTCAAGTGCTTCCGGCGACAGGTTGCCGCTGGGTTTGACCTTGTCGACCAGCCGGAACTGGTCGGCCACGGTGAGGTACGGCAGCAAGTGGTACGCCTGTAAAACAAAGCCGATCGCGTCCAGGCGCAGGGCGTCGCGTTCTTTTTTCGACCGTTCGGTATAGCTGATGCCGTTGAGCGTCACCGTGCCGGCCGTCGGGGTCAGCAGGCCGCCGGCGATGGTCAAAAAGGTGCTTTTACCCGATCCGGACGGGCCCATGATCAGGCTGAGCGTGCCCGCGTCCGCCTCAAAATTCACGTCGTGCAGCGCCTGAACCTGCGCCGTGCCACTGCCAAAAATCTGATCCACGTGCTTGATTGTAAATGAACTCATGATTAACCTCCAATGACCGAAACCGGATCAACGCTCAGCACCGACTTGATTGGGATCAGACTCCCGAGCAGCGCCATCACGAGCAGCCCCGCCCCGACGGCCGCCAGAATCGGGATGTCGAATGCCATCGGCACCGCCGCCGGCATCGCCAGCGCGGTCAGCGCCGTAAGCCCCGCCGCGATGATCATGCCACTGAGTACCAACAGCAGCGACTGCGCCACCGTGGCGCCCACCAGAACGCGGCTGGGGATCCCCTGCGCGCGCAGCACGGCGTAGTTCGGCAGCTTTTGCATCGTCAGAATGTACAGGAACACCGCGATGATGATCAGCGAAATGACCATCAGGAACCCGATCATCAAAACGAAGGTCGCGTTTTGGGCCGAGTAACCTGGCAGCTTCTCGATGACCTGCTGCGTCTTGTAGGTCTTCACGCCGCTACGGGTGTTTTGGTACTTGGCGTCCTTGGAAATGATGGCCGATGCCACTGGCCCGGCTACGATCCCGCGCAGGCGCCGCCACGTTGCCAGCCGGCCGTAGACGATCGGGGCAATGTTCAACTTGGCCTTCGCGGTGAAGCCCACGATCGTATATTTTTGCTTATCATCATTGAGGGTCAGCTTGTCACCCAGCTTGTAACCGGCGGTCTTAAACGCGGTATCGACCACGACTTCGGTGGCCTTCTTCACGTTGCGTCCGGCCGTCAGCTTCAGGTCCTTGGCGATGTACTGGCTCGCCTTCAGCCCGAGAAACACGGCGGACTGCTGCTTTTGGCCCTTCGCCTTGGCGACCACGCTGGTTTCGCCGATCACGGCCTCGTTCTTGGACAGCGGGCCGATCTGCTTGCTGCTCAAAAACGACTGACGCATATCGGTGTTCGCATCCGCGTTCAGCGTAATGCGGGCGGCGTCCCAACTGTAAATAGCATCCGTATTCTGCTGGGCCAGGCCGAGCGCCAGGCTGGTGAGAATGAGGATCAGGTAACCGATCAGGGTGATCATGAAGACGATCAACCCCGAGCGGAGTTTTTCCTTTTTGATTTCTTTTAGGGCTAAAAACATGAGTTAATCTCCTTTAATTTAAGGTGCGGCGGGTTCGCGCATTTAGGGGGACAGCCAGCCTAGGTCAAGGCATTGCCGGCGTTTTTTGCCGGCGAGGGCTTGACCGTAGCTGGATGCTCCCCCGTTGCGAACCCAAAGCCCGATTATGAAGGTGCAGAGGCTTGGCGCACTTAGCCCGACAGCTAGCCTAGCTTCCACCATTGTCGGCGTATTTTGCCGACGAGGGTGGGAGCGTAGCTAGATGCTCGGGCGTTGCCAAGCCGACGCCCGATTACAAGGTGCGGCGGGTTCGCGCATTTAGGGGGACAGCCAGCCTAGGTCAAGGCGGCGCGCAGCTGCGCGATTCGCGCCTCGGCGGTTGCCGGCGCCAGAATAATGTCCTTCACGGTTTGGTGGTACAGCACCGTGAACGCCCACTGCTTGGCCGCGCCACCAGGGCTGAGTTGCGTGGGCGTCTCACCCAAGTAGCCTTCGTTGTAGCGAAAATGCTGCTGGATCAGTTCGTGGTACTCGCACTGGCTGGTAGTTTCAACAAACTGGCGCAGCGCTGCGATGTACTCGTCCACGTTGCCGGTAGTCGGCCGCTTGGGCATCCCCCGGTGGATCACCCCCATCGCGATGCCGAACAGGTACTGATACGCATCGGTCAGGTCGGTGAAGTACTTGTAAAACGCGCCGCGGGCGATGCCGGCATCCTTCACGATCCGCGCCACCTGGGCGTCTGCCAGCGGGTAATGGGAAAATTCATTCAGCAGCGCCTGGCGGATGCGCGCCTGCTTGTCTTCATCTAAATGTTCAAAAGTGGGTAATACCAAGGGTTAGTCCTCGCTTTCCGCTATGGTGACGCCGTGTCACCGCTTGTCGATGTTGATCAGTATACGCGTCGGTGACACAGTGTCAACTTTTTTGGTTGATTTAGTTTCAGAAAGCTTTTCGCAAAGTGAGTTGACACTCACTTTTTAGCCGGGTATAGTGACCGATGTTAAGTGAGTCAGCACTCACCAAGGAGACGATACGAATGACAACAAGACTAATCGATTTGAAGCACCTGCAAAAGAAGTTCGGTCAACAAACCGTGCTGGCGGACGTCTCGCTGCACGTTGACGCGGGCCAGATCCTCGGCCTCATTGGGCCCAGTGGCGCCGGCAAGTCCACGGCGATCAAAATCGCGCTGGGTATGGAAGTCGCAGACGGCGGCGACGCGCTGGTGCTCGCTACCCACATGCCCAACCGCCCCCTCCTTGGCCGTATCGGTTACATGGCCCAGGACGATTCGCTGTACGACGCCCTCACCGGCGCGGAGAACCTGCGCTTTTTCGGCCGGATGAAGGGCGTCAAAAAGGACGCGCTGGCGGCAGATATCGCCCACGTCGCCGATGTCGTGGACCTCACACCCGCCCTCGCCAAACGGGTCAGCGGTTATTCCGGCGGCATGCGGCGCCGGTTATCCCTGGCGATTGCCCTGCTCGGTGACCCCGAGCTGCTGGTGCTGGACGAGCCGACCGTCGGCATTGACCCGGCGCTGCGGCGCAAGATCTGGCACGAGCTGCATCAACTGCGCGACGCCGGCCGCGGCGTACTGATCACGACGCACGTGATGGACGAGGCCGAACTCACCGATGAGGTCGCCCTGCTGCTCGACGGCAAGGTCATGGCCTACGACGCGCCGGCCAAGCTCGAGGCGCTGTACCAGGTCAAGACGATCGAAGAAGTCTTCTTGAAAGCGGAAGGAGTGGCTTGATATGCGCGCACTTTATATCGCCCGCCGCGTGGTGACTGAGCTCATTCGCGACAAACGCACCCTGGCGCTGATGTTTGTGGCGCCAGTGTTGATCATGTTTTTGATGAAGCTGATTTTTACTCAAAGCGCCTCGACCAGTGTCAAAGTCGCCACCGTCGACTTGAACAACAACGTCCGCACCACGCTAAACGACATCAAGCACGTCGCAGTATCCAAAAAGGCCAGCAACGCCAGCGCGCAACAAGCGCTGCGGGATCAAAAGGTCGACGCCGTGATTCACGAAACCAGCGCCAGCCACTACACCATCACCTACGCCAACACCGATGCCACCAAGACCAGCCTGGTCAAGGCCGGCTTCAACGCGGCGCTGACCCAAAACGGCATGAAGACGCTGAAGCAGACGACCGTCAAGCTGAGCAGGACCGTCAGCCAAATGGCCGCCACCATTGCCAGGCTTTCCCCGCAGGCGGCCGCGGCCATGAAGCAGCCCAAAGCCAAGGCGCAGCCGCGCGCCAAGATCAAGAGCCGCTACAACTATGGCGACAAGAACACCGACTTTTTTGACAAAATCGTGCCGATCCTGATGGGCTTTTTCGTCTTCTTCTTCGTGTTCCTGATCTCCGGCATGGCACTGCTCAAGGAGCGCACGACCGGCACGCTGGACCGCCTGCTGGCCACCCCGGTGCGGCGCGGCGAGATCGTGCTCGGCTACATGATCAGCTATGGCATCCTGGCACTGATTCAAACCGTCATCATCGTGCTGACCACCGTTGGCTTTATGGGCGTTGAGATCACCGGGTCGCTGGGGGCAGTGATGGTGATCAACTTCCTGCTAGCACTGGTCGCCCTCGCGTTTGGCATTCTGCTGTCGACTTTAGCGCAGTCAGAATTTCAGATGATGCAGTTCATCCCCATCATCGTGATCCCCCAAATCTTCTTCTCCGGCATCGTGTCACTGGATTCGCTGGCGAGCTGGGTCAAAGACATCTCCTATGTGCTGCCGCTGACCTACGCCGGCAACGCGATGACGCAAATCATCATGGACGGCACCAAGCTCACCAGCCTGGGTGTCGACATCGGCGTGCTTCTGCTCTTCCTGCTGGTCCTGACCGGCCTGAACGTTCGCGGCATGCGGCGTTATCGCAAGGTGTGATAAACTGATCGCAGCAATAAGGAGGCCTCTATGCAAGTCAATTCAGTTGAAACCCTTTTGGCCAACAGCCTGGCACAGTCAGCCCTGTCAAAAAAGCAGCAGGACGTGCTGAAGGCCTGCCTGACGCTTTTTGCCGAGCAGGGGTACGACCGCACCACCACCGCCGACATCGCGCAGCTGGCCGGCGTGTCGGAAGGCACCGTGTACAAGCATTTTAACAATAAGCGCGAGATCCTCGACGCCTTGCTTGAGCCGCTGAAAGCCAGCGTGCTGCCCGCCGTCGCGGATGAATTCGTCGCCGAAACGGTCAATCAACACTTCGCCTCGCTGGGAGCCGCGCTGCGGTTTCTTATCAGCGACCGCATGCGCTTCGTTCTCGACAACCGGTTGATCATCCGCGTGTTCCTGCAAGAAGTCCTGGTCAACGCCGACTTGTTCGCCAGTGCCTTGGCAATGGCTAAGCAACGCTTTGTCCCGGCCGTCCTGCCCATGCTGGTAAAATTCAGCCAGCCCCAGCACCCCCTCACGCTCGAATCATTTCGGCCGATATTCGGGCTGATGCTGACGTACCTATTGCCCGTCATCCTGAAGCCGGAACTGCAGCTCGATGTGGATCAGGCCACGGACCAAATCCTGGCCAAGGTCATGCCGGCCCTAGAAGCCTGACCTGCAATCACAATAATTGACCACGCCTACTTTCGGCTTGATCTGCAGAAAGTAGGCGTGGCCTTTTTGAAACGAAGCGGCAGCGCGTGGCCTGACCCGCCCATGTTTCACGTGGAACGCGTCAGGCCTAGTTCATGGCATTAAAAAAGCAGCGTCTGCCCGCTGCTTGGCGTATCTATCCTAAGGAGGAGGTAAGACGTTAGGAGTCACGTCTTGGTGGGACTATCTCATATTGGAAGTGTCTTATCTCTTCCATAAATTAAGTTTACCAGATGAATTAGTGCGCTTGCAAGCGCTTTCTATTGCTTTTTTAAATTTCGGTCCTGTTAGTCGCTCTAGCCCGCGAGCGCTTGAATAGTCGAAGCCTGCTTTATTAGGCGACGGATTTACACTGCAAGTGCAACAAATTAGCCAAATAGAAAGACTCATAGCCTGAGTCCTTGTAAAATGGAATCACCACAACACCACAACAAGGAGAACTCGACTATGAGCCCGTACAATCATCTTACCTTAAAGGAACGCGAAACGATACTGCTTGGCCTCAATAATGGCCTGACTCAAGAAGCCATTGCGAAATCTCTGGGGCGCTCACGAAGCACCATCAGCCGTGAGGTCGCTCGCAATGGCGGCTGGGAGAATTACTCTGTAGCGGAAGCTCAGACGCGTTACGAGAAGGTTCGTGAGCACTCTCGCCGACCACGGATCCTCGCAGATGATCAAGTGTGCGAGTGCGTGGTCCGCTACATCGTTGAGCTGCACTGGTCGCCTGAACAGATTGCCGGACGTCTACGCCACGAAAGCACTCCGATTCAGATCAGTTACCCAACGATTTATCGCGGCATCTACCGCAACAACCTTGGCGTTCCGCTTAGAAGCCATGGTGCTCGTGGTATTGCCCGACAGCTGTGTCATCGCGGTAAGACGCGTAAGGTGAAAGGCACCATCAATGAAAGACGTGGCCGGTTCAACGATGCGCCTTGGATCCATAACCGCCCATTATCAGCGGAGAATCGGAGCTGGTTTGGTCATTGGGAGGGCGACACGGTCCGCGGCAAGACTGGACACTCAGCTCTAGTCACCTTAGTCGACCGTAGATCACGGTATCTGCTTTCAGTGCGAGTATCAACAGCCAATGCCAGTCAGGTCGAGAACGCAATGGTGGCCCTGCTAAGTGAACAGCCACGAGGCCGGGTGAGAACCGTTACGCCCGACCGAGGAAGCGAGTTTGCACACTATCAAGCACTCAGTCAGGAACTGGCAATTAAAGTGTTCTTCCCAGACCCTCATGCCCCGCAACAGCGCGGCACCAACGAGAATACCAACGGTCTAATTCGTGAGTATTTCCCTAAAGGAACCGACTTAGATTTACTAAGTGATCAGGACATCACCACGTTCGTTGAACAACTGAATAACCGACCACGCAAGGTCTTAGGCTGGAAGACACCAGCTGAAGTCTATCTAGGTAAAAAGTTGCACTTGATTTGACAATTCGTCGCACACCAGGACTCACTAAGAGGTATGATTAACTACAATCACAAACTGGTGATCACGCCCGTTCCGCCACTGTCACCAGGAGAGTAACGAAGGAGTATGTCCATGACCGAAACCCAAATCATCCCTGTCACCGAAGCTCAAATCCCCACACTGGTGCAGCTGGCCCGCACCACTTTCGCCGATACGTTCAACGCGAACACGGCGCCGGCGGACATGGCGGCCTTTCTAGACGCGGCGTACTCGCCAAAGCAGCTCACCCAAGAGCTGCGCACGCCGGGCACGACCTTCTGGTTCATCACAGTCGCTGGCACGCCGGCCGGGTACCTCAAGCTTAACGTCGATGCCGCCGTGACTGCCGATGTGCAGGCGAAAAACGCGCTAGAGCTGGAGCGCATCTACATTTTACCGGCGTACAAGCACCAGGGCCTGGGCAGCAAGCTCTACGCCCACGCCTTGAAAATGGCAAAGGACCTGCACAAAGACACCATCGCGCTCGGCGTCTGGGAACACAACGAACCCGCTAAGGCCTTCTACGCCGCCCGCGGCTTCCACAAAGTCGGCGAGCACGCCTTTGTCGTGGGCAGCGACCCCCAGCACGACTGGCTGATGGAAGCGGCGGTGTAGCCCCATCCTCCACCCATCTTTCGAATTAAAATTAAAAACTCTCCTCACGTTTGCGCATTCCTGCAAACATGGGGAGAGCTTTGCTGTCAACTGAATTGGGTCACCGCTTAATGGCACGTGATGGCGCCGCTGGTGATCCCGCGAGCAAGGTTCTCGCGCCGCAGTGCCCCTTTATCTCTTGCAACCTACGCGAAGAACCAGTTGCTGGCGTCGGTGTAAACTTTCTCGACTGTCTCAGGCTTGTCGTCACCCGGCAGATCCGCACTGCTCTTGAGGCCGGTGCGGGCCAGGACGTAGCACAAGCCCTGGTAGCTTTCGCGGTACAAAGCCAGCTCCTGCGTATCGATCTGAATAGGCTGGCCAGGGGCGACCGGGACCAACTCGTCGCGCTCGTAAATACAATCGCCGGACAGGATCTTCCAGACCCCGTTTTGCTTCTCCAACCGGGTGAAAATGCGCGCGTAGGAGTGCAGATCAACGGCCTGGCCGTCCAGCTTGATGCGCGGCGACAACATCATCACCGTCATTTCACCGATGGCCTTGCCGCCGTTGACCCAGACGGTGGTGTAGTTGATTTTGTGCTTCGACCCGCCGCCGTTGGCCTGCGCCAGCTTTTCAAAGTAACCCTTCGCCGGGCCGTCATACCAGGAGACGTGGATCTGGGCGTCATCACTGTAGCAGGCCGCCTCTTGGGCGTACAGCCCGTTGTCGCGGGTGTAGCGCTCGTACTCCAGCAGTTCGCGGATCGCGGCCCGGTCAGCGAGCGCCTGCTTATCGGTTTGGTCCAGCGGGGCATCATAGAATTTTTTATCAGTCATCATAAAAACCTCCTAAATGTTGAGTGCGTTATACATAATGACAAAAGGCATGCCAGCAATTTGGTGGGTGCGCGGATGCATGGTGTCGCTGTCGGTGACTGGCCCGGTCGGCATCTGCGTGATCGGCGTGTCGGTTTGGCCGCCAGCCTTGATGTCGGTGACCCCTTGGATCAAGGTACTGAGCACGTGCGGCGGAAACGCGTCAACGCGGTGACCACTGTACAGCTGCGCGTCATCCCCGACCAAGTGTTGAAGCTTAGCTAAACCCTGAGCCCACACAGTGAGCGAGGTACAGCGCGCATCGTAAAGCTCACTCATGGTCAGGGTGGCCAGGCTGTCACCGGTGAAGCCCAAGTGGCGATCAGCGTCGACGAACACCATGCTGCCGGCAGAGTGGCCTGGCAGAGTCAATGCGGTCAATGTGGTGCCGCCAAGGTCGAAGCGGTCGCCATCATGCAGCGGCTGATAGCTGAAGCTGGCATCCTGCGGTTCTTCGGCCTGCATGTGGGCAACCAGCTCAGCGTTGTGGCCACTGGCGACGTCGATCGCGTGCAGGCGAAAGCGCGGATCAAACGCGGCCTTCATCACCGCGTCGTCGGCGGGATTCATGTAGACCTGGTCGAACAACTCCGCTCCACCGGTATGGTCGGGGTCGCCGTGCGTCAACAGGCAGATGACGGGGAGTGGCGTGATGTTGCGTATTTCCGCCAGCAGGTCGCGGTCAATGCCGAACCCGGCATCAACCATTGCGGCGCGCTTTGTGCCCACCACGAGCTGCTGGGAGAACTTGATGGGGCGATCGGTGATGTTTTCGCTGATGTTGTATACCCCATCGGTCACTTGAGTCACCGTATAGAGATTTTTCATAAGCGGCCTCCTTAGTTCAAGTGCAGCAACGTGGCCGCATTTTGATTGGCGATTTTTTCCTGATCGGCTTGTGTCAAGTCGGATGCGGTCAGAAACTTCTGCGCGTCAGCCGGGTGATTGTAGGGGTAATCCAGCGAGTACAACAGGTGATCGGCGCCGACCTCAGTCATGGCCAGCGTCAGCTGCGCCGGGAAGAACCTGCCGCTTGGCGTGATGTAAAAGTTGTCGCTGTAGGTTTGGCTGATGCTGCGGTCAAGGTGAACGGTCAGGCCCAGCGTCTGGTCCATCCGCTCAAGGAAGTTCGGCACCATTTCGCCCCAGTGGCCAGTGATGATTTTGAGGCGTGGGTGCCGATCAAACACGCCGGCGAGGATCAGGCGGATCATCTGCACCCCGAGGTCTTCATGCCAGCCCCAACCGGCGCCGGTAAAGGTGAATGCGGTCAGCTCCGACCAGCCTTGGCCCTGATAGTAATGCTCACTGATTTCTTCAGGGATCACGGCCGGATGGAAGTACAGCGGCACATCGAGTTCTTCAGCCTTGGCGAAAATCGGCTCATACATCGGGTCGTCGAACATGTGCCCATCGTAGTAACCGTGGATCATTGCACCTTGCAGGCCGAGTTGCTTGACGGCGCGTTCGAGTTCCGCGGCGGCCGCTTCGGGATCGCCAACCGGCAGCGTCGCCCAGCCGCCAAGGCGGTCGGGATGCGCACTGATGGCCTGCGCTAAATCGTCATTGGCCATTTTGCACAGGTCAATGGCGACCTTCGGATCCAGATTCTGCGGCGTGTCATCGCCGTAGCCCATGATCTGCATCTGGATCTCATTTTGATCCATGAAGGTCAGGCGCCGCTCGCCGGCGCTGATGAGCTCGGTGTTGTCGCGCTTCGTCTTCGCAACAAACGCTTCAATGCTGTGATCGGCCGGATTTTTGTGCGGATTGGCCGGCTTCGGCATGTACGGCTTAGCGGCCTCATTGACGCGCTGTGATTCCCAGTGTTCTTCTAGTGTGATTAATTTCATCTTGGTTGCCTCCTGATTGAATAACCACATTCTAGGAGGCGGCGCCCACTAAAAATGGGGGTTATAGGCCGCGGAAAATCTTAGCCGGCACCGGCAGCATCTTCTGAAAAATCGTGATTAGTTGCTCGCGGCTCAGCTCAGGGTGGTCACTGACCACATCGGCAAAGCCCAGATACATGCGCGCCAGCAGGTCGATCATGACCCCCTTCATCGGGATGTTGGTCCCTTCGATGCTGCTGACGCGCCGGATCTCGCGGCTGAGATACGCCACCATGAGATCGCCGGCGTTAGCCCAGCGCACCATCGCGATCAAGTCGCGATGCGCGAGCAGCAAAGCGACCGTCAAAGGCGCCCCTTCCTCGCTGGGATCCAGGGTTTGGTCGGCTTTTTGCAGGGCCGAATTGATGACCCGGGAGACGGTCACTTCGATGATCTCGCCGATGCTGTCGTAGCGCTGGTAATAGGTCTGGCGGGCGATTTTGGCCGTTTGACACAGCGCACTCACGCTGATGTTGGCAAACGCCTCGCCGGCCTCGAAGGACTGCTTCAAGGCGGCGAACAGCTTGTCCTGGGTCGCCTGCAGCCGCTTATCAGGGGCCTGATAATAGGCAACTGGAATGTGAACTTTGCTCATGACGCGCCCTCCCTTGTTCTCCGCAGCAGCGAACCTGAGGCAACATAATCGGCCTCGCCCACGTTCTGTCCAAGAATCGCCGATACGGATGTATCCGCGTGTGTATATCTTGGCGGGCAAGACCACATATTGCCACAACCAGATTAGTGATGCCGGCTAGTGCACAACTTCTATGCGCATTGGCGATAATTGTGGGTCTCAGAACGCGTTGCCGCTGCTCACCTTTTTTCGCGCAGCGTGACTCGCCAAATGCCAACTAAGATAACTGATTCTCCATCCGACTACTTTTTAAACCGGTTGAGGTAATGGCCGGCAAATAATTTATGAAACTTGACCCCCAAGGTGGGGTTGGCCGCGTCAATATCGGCGTACATCGCATTGGTGATCTTCGTCAACAACACATACAACTCATCTTGCTCAGCTTCAGTGAGCACCTGCAAAAATGGCGGCACTTCCTGGGCGGCAGATGCAATTTCTTCCCGCCCCTGGGGGGTCAGGCTGACCAGATTGACCCGGCGATCCTTAGTCGACTTAGCCAAGGTAACCAGATGGCGTTTCGCTAACTTAGCGACAAACTCGCTGGTCGATTGCGGCGACATCGCCAAGCGCGACGCTAAATGATGCTGCGATTGGTGATCCTCATCCGCTAACGCCAACAGAATCTTGCCCTGACCCTCAACGGTCATGCGCGGCCGTGCTTGCTTGACGATGTCGTCGTAGATTTTGCTCAGCTGTTCATATTCTGCCAGTTTGCCAGCGGCCAGCTCAGCCTTAACTTCATTTGCTATCATTCATCAGTCCTCATCAGTCGTTTTCTCCAGTATACAGCAGATTTAATCAGGGCACTTGACATATTAATCAGGGGGCCTTATTGTATTTTAGTCAGGTGGCCTGATTAAAAATTGCAGGAGGCTTATATGAATAACGATGATGTGATTCAAGTTAGCAATATTTCAAAACACTTTGGCAAGAATGCCGCGGTCCAAGATGTTTCTTTTAGCGTCGAGAAGGGGGAGATCTTTGGCTTACTGGGCCCCAATGGTGCTGGCAAAACCACCTTGATCAGGATGATGACTACCCTACTGCACCCAGATACCGGCCAGATCCTGATCAATGGCTTTGATACGCAAACACAGGGCCGCAACGCACGCCAACAGTTCAGTGTCACGGGTCAAACAGCAGCCATCGATCAAGATCTGACTGCGCGGGAAAACCTCATGATCTTCGCGCGTTTGTCAGGGCTGGGGATACCTGCCGCCCGCAGCCGAGCAACCGAACTGTTAAAGGCGTTTGACCTCGTTGCTTCGGCAGATCAAACACTTGAAACTTTTTCTGGGGGCATGCGGCGCCGTCTGGACCTTGCCGTGAGCCTGGTAGGTAAGCCAACGATTTTATTTTTAGACGAGCCCACGACCGGCCTAGATCCGCGCACGCGGGCCCAAATGTGGCAGGTCATTCAATCGCTCGTTGCGACCGGCTCAACGGTGTTGCTCACCACCCAGTACCTGGAAGAGGCCGCGCAATTCGCTGATCGTATCGCGCTGATCGATCACGGCCAGATGAAGGCCATCGGCACGCCAGACGAACTGACTAGGCGCGTTGGCGGCAAGCGGTTGCGCCTTCAGGTCACGGCAGCGCAATCGTTAAAAGCGGCTCAGGTCATTCTGCAAAAGACTGAAATGAATCCTGTTCAGGTCAGCGAACGAACCTTGACGGTGTCACTGGATGAAGGTGAGGTGGGGCAAACCGCAGCGCTGCTTCAGCAATTTGACGAAGCTGGCATCGCCCTCAGCCAGTTTGCTATCGAACCGCCATCGCTCGACGATGTCTTTTTGCAAATGACGGTCGGCAAAAACTAAGGAGGCCCCACAAATGAATATCGAGACAAGCAACACTCATAACTTAAAAAATATGGTAACCATGACTCATCGTAATCTCTTGAAGACCCTGCACAACCCGGACAACTTTGGCGATGTCATTATGGAACCGGTTATTTTTACCTTGCTATTTGGATTCTTGTTCGGCGGCGCCATTGCCGGGAGCGTGCAGTCTTACCTGCCGATCCTGGTGCCTGGCATCCTGCTTCAAAGTATTCTCAATGCCGCATCAGGATCGGGGCAGCAGCTCCGTGAGGATATTAATAATGGCGTTTTCGATCGCTTCAAGACCTTACCGATCGCGCCAATTGTGCCGCTAGCCGGGCAATTGATTGGGGATATCTTCCGACTGCTGCTGGCAGGATCAATGGCCTTGGTCACGGCCTTTCTCATGGGCTGGCGCCCTGTCGTAGGCCTGCCAATGGTCGCGGCGGCGCTGGGCTTGGCGTTATTCATCGGCTGGGCCACTTCCTGGATTTTTGCCTTGGTCGGGCTCGTAGCCAAAAACGCGGAAATGATTGGCAGTCTATCCATGATGATCATTTTAGTGTTGACCTTCTTGTCCAATGCCTTTGTGCCCACTAAGACCTTGCCAAGGTTCATTCAGACGATTGTGAATCTAAATCCGGTTAGCTACACCGTCACGGCGATCCGGTCAATTTTGCAAACTGGAACGTGGGACTTGCATGCGACGGTCGCCCTGCTTTGCGGACTCCTCATTATTTCAATCTTCATGCCGCTCAGTTTACTGGCCTATCAAAAGCAAAACTGACCCAAAAACAAGGCGCCTGACGAGTTTTTCGCCAGGCGCCTTTGGGCACGAGTCAGTTAGTATTTGATCAACCCCCATCACCACCCAGAAAACCCCAGCTCCCAGCGTCACGAGCAACATGGTCGGCGGAAAAACGAAGCTCAACAGCAAGACCCCGCGCTTCACCAACACGTCCCAAAACAGCAGGCGATTGCGCGGCGCATCTCCCAGCACCGAGCGGTACAGCACCAGGTTGGCGAGTGTCACCCCGATGATGATGACGCCTTAGAAAACTTGCGCCCCCACGCTCATGAAGTGGGCCGAGACGATCCGCGTCGCACAAGGTACCAGCGAGCTAAAAAACAGCAACCCGATAGCAAGCCACGGCGCACCTTTGTTGATGACAACCAGCCGCTCAGTCTACCCAGTCCTCTCAAGAAAACAGGCGACCCCAAAGGACCGCCTGAGTGAAACTTAGTATTTTCTCATCAAACTTGTACTTTTAATACTTGCCTTCGTTGCTAAACAAATAATAAATCAGCATGCCTGCACCAAGCAGCGCGCACACCCCACCGATGATGGGAACGACTTTGCCAAACTGAGTGACCGTCATGATGATGGCGCCGCCCACGAAGAGGAAGCCGCCAGCCTGCAAGTTTTTCATCGGGATCTCCTTTCACGTATGTGCTCAAAGCTTATCATAATTCTTCATCAATCCGCACCAGAAAAAAGGTTATCCCCCGCCGGCTATTGTCTTGCCTACAATTCGATGACCACTTTGCCCTTAGTTTTCCCATGATCCACCAGCTGCAGCGCCGCGTTAATCTGATTAAGCGTGAAGACATGGTCATCGATGGCGGGGACGATATTGTTCTCCTCGACGATTTTCGTGATCTGCTTCAGCTGCTGCCCATCGCTGCGCACGAACAGAAAGCGATACAGGCCATCACGGCTGCGAGCGAGCTTGTCCCACCGCCGGCCCGCAATACCAAACAGAAAAGTTTTCCAGAACGGTAAATGCCGCGAGGTGGCAAAATAACGATTCGGCCCAGCCACCAGACTCAGGATGCGGCCACCCTGTTTCAGAACGGATACTTCGCGCTCAATTCCCTGAGCGCCGCGCGTATCGATAATGTAATCGACCGGCGCCAGCACCTCCCAATAGTTCTCCTTACGGTAATCGAGGTACTGGTCTGCGCCCAGCTGCGTGATCCGAGCCTTGGCTTCGGCGTTGCCCGAAACGATCACTTTTAGCCCCATCTGCTTAGCGATGGGCACCGCCATCTGGCCAAAGCTGCCAGAGCCACCTGGGATGAACAGGGTTCGACCCGGCTGAGCGGCTAGTTCCTCGGTCAGCCCCTGGTACGCCGTCAGACCCGTCAACGGCACCGCCACGGCCTGCTTGAGCGACAGGTTTTTAGGCACGTACCAAAGCGCGTCCTCAGCGACCGCGATATACTCGGCAAAGCCGCCAATTTTGCCAAGCGGCAACCGGGCATAGACCTGGTCGCCGACCTTAAAGGCTGTCGCTTCGGCGCCACGGGCCACCACCTCACCGGCAATCTCGTTACCCAACGTCAGCGGCATCGGGTAATTTTGGATCAGCTTCACGCTGCCGGTAATATTCATCAAATCCACGGAATTGACCGCGGCGTACTGCACCTGGATCAACACCTCGTGCGGCGCCGGGGTGGGTTTGGCAACGTCATTGACCTCAACGGCCAGCGACTTTGAATACTTAGTAATTTGTACTGCTTTCATATGCAGACTTCCTTTCGTGAAGCGCAATCGCGGGTGACGACCAGGCGGCCAAGCCGGGCAAATGGTTCGTTTAGCAGGCGCAGCGCCGCTTCACTGACCTGTGTGATCTGCTGATAGGTGATTTTCAAGTGGCCCACTTTCGGCAAGGCTTTGTACCGACACGAATCTGCCTCAAGCCTAATCGACGAGCACCGCTGAGGCAATATCAAGCAGCAAAAAGGACGAACAAAATTGCTCGTCCTTTTGTTTCCCGTGAAACATCCTCGAAGTGATCCTTCAAGGACTGCTCTTATCGAGTGGCTCAGTTAGCTTCCGGCTCGCGCGTATAGTGCTCGATGATCTGCCGCAATGCCCTGGCGGCGCGCGCATCGCCGGTCAGCTTCGTGTAATAGGCAGTGAAACGCGGATCATCGGTGTACATAGCGGCTAGCGCTCGGTGCGTCTGTCCCGTCAGGTTCGGCGTAGTCGCCAGCAGCCAGGTGCGATGCGCGGTGTACGCCTGCTTCGCCGCCGCGCTGGGCAATACTGGCGCGGCGAGATACCGCAGCAGCGCCGCCTTGAGCTGCCCCTCGGCCCCGGTCATCGCCTGATACTGCGCCTCAGTCAGTCCGGCATAGCGCGCATCGGCGGTCGCCTTGGCCGTTTTGCCGTAGCGCGTCTCTACTTCTTGCCCGTAAGCCGCGTCATTTTCCTGGAGACGCTGCCGCTTCAATGCTTCAAATTTTTCTGGGTCAGCCATCGCGACCCCTCCCTTCCGATTGGCGAGGGTGACATCAAGCGCCTGCAACTGACGGTCAAGTTGCCGCCGCTCAGCCAGCAGCCTTTTGCGCTGCTTGGCGAGCATGGCGGCCTGCTCGGCTGGCGGCCGGGTCAACAGTGCCTGAATCTCCGCCAGCGCAAAGCCCAGCGCGCGGTAAGTCAGGATCAGCTGCAGCCGGTTGACTTCCGCCTGGCCGTACTGCCGATAGCCATTTGCGGCCAGCGGCGGGGTCAACAGACCAATGCGGTCGTAATAGCGCAGCGTGCGCGCTGTCACCCCGCTGAGCGCAGCCAACTCACTAGTCGTGTATGCCATGATGTCACCTCCAAAAATCAGGATAAGGGCTGACGCCGCGTCAGGGTCAAGCGGGAAAGCCGAAACCTGATTGGATTAAAGCTTGATTATCGACTCGCGCACCAGCATTTCCGTCTCGCGTCGTAAGCTGTCCGGCTCACCATTGATTTGCGCGATGCGCACCACCTGCTTGGCGACTCGGATCTGATGATCGACTTTAAGCTCGTACCCATTCAGGTCTAGAAACATGGCAGCTGACTGCAACGCAGTTCTTTTATTAGCATGGTTGAAAACACGCTTTTTCGTCACTTTGATTAAGTAAAAAGTCGCTAACTGTTCAATCTCTGGGTACAAAACTCGACCGAAAACTTCTTGGCTTGCAGACTTGACGATGTAATCCAGTGCTTCGGCATCCCGAATACTTGGCGTCGTACCGAAGCGTTGCTGAATGCGGACGTTGATGGCAATGATGCTTGCTGCGGAAAGATATTTCACTACTTATCCTCCAAATACTGCATGGCCGCCATGTACTTATCAATCATCTGATCGATGGCTTGAACATCCTCAATCTTCGTCGTCTGCTTCTTTGGGCTGGCCACAATTTCACCATCCTGTAATTTGACTGTCAGTGTCTCCCCCTTCTTCAGATTCAGCTGGGCCACGACATCCGCCGGAATCGTGAAGTATAAACTGTTATTCATCTGGCCAATAATGCGTTCCTCAGGCTTCATATCGTTCATAGACTATCACCTCTATACCAAGTATAGACTATTGACTTGGTATAGACAATCTCTCTATATCTGACGTCATACCAGGCATGCCATGCAGAATCAGTCACTTCAACGGCACTTTCAGCAATTCCTTGGTTGATTTGGCAAATTTATCGACAGAAAAACGATACGGAGGCAACCAACCGTCACAATAAAAATACGCAAAAAGCCCGTCAGCGCGCTTTGACGGACCTTTAACGAATATATTCAATTACTGCCGGGCGCCGATGACGCTGGCCTGCTTGAGCCAGCCTTGGCGTTTAGCATCGGAACTCTTTTTCACCATATTGCAGCTCATCCACTTCACGTGCTTGAGCCCCATTTTAACGAACGTGCCGCGGACCAAGGCGCGCTGGATCGCGTTGCCAAATACCCAGCGGTACAGGCTCTTGGGCGTGTTCATCGTGGTCATGATGGTCGTCGACTTGAGATTCGGCAGGTTCGACGCCATGCCCACGCCGCCCTTGGTGTAGTTGAACGTCTCGCCAGGGAAGACGACCTTGTCGATGAAGCCCTTCATCATTGCTGGCATCAGCTCCCACCATATCGGGAAAACCAGAATCAGGTGATCGGCAGCCTTGACGCGTTCGATGTAGTCGATGGCCTGCGGATCCTGCGCCTTGTGCTTCAGAAAACCGATCAGGTCCTTGCTGTGCATGACCGGGTCAAACCCGTCTGCCTCCAGATCGATCACGTCGACGGTGTTGCCCGCCTTTTCTGCGCCAGCTTTGGCCGCAGCCATCAGCGCGTGGCAGAAGCTGCCGTCATATGGGTGACTCGTTACGATTACTGTGTTTGTCATATTGTTTGCCTCCAAATGTTGATGAGGCAAGCATAACGAGGTTTGAGCGGCGCAGCATTAACCATTGTTAATTCTGAAATTATTTTTTGACGCGGCCGCGAATCCGCGACAGTGACACCGGCGTGATGCCCAGATACGAGGCCAGCTCATACTTCGGTACGCGCTTGACCAACTGCGGGTCACTGGCCAGCAGCGTCTGGTAGCGGGCTTCCGGCGAGTCCTGAATGCGATTGAGAAAATACTGCGTGTAATCGATGAAGCGGTGGCACACATAATCGGTGAATACTGCCATCAGCTGGGGCTCTTTTGCCAGCGCCTGCCTCAGCGCCTCACCATCCACCACCGTCACCGTGGTCGGCTCAATTGCCGTGATCGAAAACAGGCTGGGCTTCTTCAGATAAAAGCTTTCAAACGACGCCACGACCTGCCCCGCGAAGAAAAACTGCACCGTGATGTCGCGGCCGTCGTCGTTGTGCCACAGCCGCACTGCCCCGCGCTCGACGAAGTACAGCTGCGTGGCCACATCCCCTTCGCGCAGCAAGTCATCCCCGCGGGCAATCGTTTTCTCATGGCCCATCTGCTTAAACCGGTCGTAGTAGTCACTCAGCTTCATCTCAGCACCCCGCTTTTCTTTCAGATTACTCCGGATCATTCCACCTAACAGTATATAGAAGAACCCTGACTCTGAGTTGACTTCTCCAACTTTTGCTCTGGTAAATGCCGAGACTCACACCGTTTTAAGTGAACTTAAGCGATTTTAAGCATTAATCCTTAAATCATGGTATACTCAAGCTAACAAACCAAGAAAGTAGGGATCTGAATGTCTGAAGTCGATTACTCCTCCAAGGAATACTTTGACAAGCTGACCGCGTACTGGCGGGCAGTGAATTACGTCTCTGTGGGTCAACTGTACCTGCGCGACAACCCGCTCTTGAAGCGGCCGCTGGAGTCCAGCGACGTGAAAGTCAACCCGCTGGGCCACTGGGGCACCATTGCCAGTCAGAACTTCATTTACGCGCACCTCAACCGCCTGATCAACAAGTACGACCTGAACATGTTCTACATTGAAGGCCCCGGTCACGGTGGTCAGGTCATGATCTCGAACGCCTACCTCGATGGCACCTACACCGAGACGTACCCGAACATCACTCAGGACGAAAAGGGCATGAAGATCCTCTTCAAGCGCTTCTCCTTCCCCGGTGGGGCAGCGAGTCACGCTAACGCGCAGATCCCCGGCTCCATTCACGAAGGCGGCGAGCTTGGGTACTCCTTGAGCCACGCCACTGGCGCGATCCTCGATAACCCCGACGTGATCGCGGCCACGGTCATCGGCGATGGCGAAAGCGAAACCGGCCCGCTGGCAGCTTCTTGGTTCTCCAACACCTTCATCAACCCGATCACCGATGGCGCGGTGCTGCCGATCATCAACATGAACGGGTTTAAGATCTCGAACCCGACCATCCTGTCCCGCAAGACGGATGAGGAGCTCACCGAGTACTACGGCGGCATGGGCTGGAAGCCGTACTTCATCGAAGGCGACGACCCAGAGAAGCTGAACCCAGAAATGGCGAAGGCGTTTGATTCCGCCATTGAGGAAATCAAGCGTATCCAGAAGCACGCCCGCGAAACCGGCGACACCACCATGCCGCACTGGCCAGTGATGATCGTGCGCACCCCAAAGGGCTGGACCGGTCCGAAGAACTGGGATGGTGCCAAGATCGAAGGCTCCTTCCGTGCCCACCAGATCCCGATCCCCGTTTCCCGTGATCACATGGAACACGCCGACGCTTTGACCGCCTGGCTGAAGTCCTACAAGCCTGAGGAACTCTTCGACGACAACGGCGTCTTGAAGCCAGAACTGAAGGCCATGGCCCCAACCGGCAACAAGCGCATGGCAGCCAACCCGATCACCAACATGGGCTACCACACTAAGCCGCTGGTCCTGCCCGACTACCACGACTACGCCCTCGATAACAGCGAGCGCGGTAAGAATGTGCGCCAGGACATGCTGATCTGGTCCGACTACCTGCGCGACCTCATCAAGCTGAACCCAGACAACTTCCGCGTCTTCGGCCCTGATGAAACCATGTCGAACCGCCTTTACGGCCTGTTTGACACGACCAACCGTCAGTGGTTAGAACGCATCTCCGACAACGGCTCCGACGAGGACATGAACGCGTCCGGCCGCATCATCGATTCGCAGCTTTCCGAGCACCAGGCCGAGGGCTTCCTTGAAGGCTACACCCTCACCGGCCGCCACGGCGTGTTCACCTCGTATGAGGCGTTCCTGCGCGTCGTGGACTCCATGCTCACCCAGCACTTCAAGTGGCTGCGTGAAGCCGCTGACGAGCCGTGGCACCGCCCGTATCCGTCACTGAACGTCGTGTCCACTTCGACCTCGTTCCAGCAGGATCACAACGGCTACACCCACCAAGACCCAGGCATTCTGACCCACTTGGCCGAAAAGAAAGGCGAGTTTATTCGCGAGTACCTGCCCGCCGACGCCAACTCCCTGCTGGCGATTTCGCCGAAGGTCTTCGAAAGTGAAAACACCATCAACCTGCTGATCACCTCCAAGCAGCCGCGGCCGCAGTTCTACTCCATTGAGGAAGCCACGGTCCTGGCCACCAACGGCTTGAAGCGCATCGACTGGGCCTCAACCGACGATGGCGTTGAACCGGACGTCGTGCTCGCCGCTGCCGGCACCGAGCCGAACATGGAAAGCCTTGCCGCCATCAACCTGCTGCACGACCAGTTCCCTGACCTCAAGATCCGCTTCATCAACGTCGTGGACCTCCTGAAGCTCAAGAAGGACGATCCGCGCGGCCTGAGCGACGAGGAGTTCGACAGCTACTTCACCAAGGACAAGCCGATCTTCTTCCAGTTCCACGGGTTTGAGGACCTGATCAAGGACATCTTCTTTGATCGTCACAACCACAACGTGTTCGCGCACGGCTACCGCGAGGAAGGCGCCATCACCACGCCGTTTGACATGCGCGTCTTGAACCAGCTGGATCGCTTCCACCTGGCCAAGGACGTTGTGGAACACGTCCCAAGCATTGCCGAAAAAGGATCCGCCTTCGTGCAGAAGATGGATGACACCCTGCAGTACCACTACGACTACATCCGCGACACCGGCGAGGACATCCCAGAAGTCCAGAACTGGGTCTGGAAGCCGATCAAGTAACTCACTGAAAAACGGCGACCAGCCGAGCACCCGACGTGCTCAGGCTGGCCGCCGTTTTGCTGGCTGGCAGCCAAGGCATGGTTCCACGTGAAACTGACGAGGCGGCAGTCGACTCATGTATAATAGGCAGTGGATGCGATTTCACACATCACGCTACGGAAAGAAGGACTTAGTTATGAGTTTTCCTAAGAGTTTCCTCTGGGGCGGCGCCACTGCCGCTAACCAGCTTGAAGGGGCGTACGACGTGGACGGGCGCGGCCTGTCGATCGACGACGTCATCCCTGGCGGCAAGGACCGCATGAAGATCGTGCAGGGCCCTGACTTCGACTGGAAGATCGACCCCCAGTACACCTACCCGAACCACGAAGGCATCGACTTTTACCACCACTACAAGGAAGACATCGCGCTGTTTGCGGAGATGGGCTTTAAGGCCTACCGCTTCTCCATCAGCTGGAGCCGCATTTTTCCCCAAGGCGACGAGGTTCAGCCAAACGAAAAGGGCCTGGCCTTCTACCAGAACGTCATCGATGAGTGCCTGAAGTACGGCATTGAGCCAGTGATCACCCTGTCCCACTACGAGCTGCCACTTTACTTGGCGGCACACTACGGCGGCTGGAAGAACAAGCAGCTGATCGGCTTCTTCAAGCACTACGCGGAAACCGTAATTGACCGCTTCGGCGACCAGGTCAAGTACTGGCTGACGTTCAACGAGATCAACTCCGCGGCCGGCTTCCCCTTTATGGGCCAGGGCATGATCGCCAAAACCGGCGCCAACGATAAAAAGAACGTCTTTCAGGCCTGGCACAACCAGTTTGTCGCCTCAGCCTATGCGGTGAAGGCGGCGCACGAGAAGGACCCGGCCATCCAGGTCGGCAACATGATCATTTACGCCACCAACTACGCGTACGACGCCAACCCGGTCAACCAGCTCGCGGCCCTGAAGTTCAATCAGGGCTTCAACTACTACTGCGCAGATGTGCAGGTGCGCGGTGAGTACCCAGCGTACAGCGAATCGCTGTACCAGCAGTACGGCTTCACCGGCGCCGACCTCGATCGCACGCCAGAAGAACTCGCGCTGCTGAAAAAATACCACGTTGACTTCATATCGTTTTCCTACTACATGTCGAGTGTCACCGAAGTTACCGGCAAGGACGACGAAAAAACCGCCGGCAACATGCTCGGCGGCGTGAAGAATCCGTTCTTGAAGGAAAGCGAATGGGGCTGGCAGATCGATCCCGTTGGCCTGCGCATCGGCCTGGATCAGCTGTACGACCGCTACCGCGTGCCCCTGTTCATCGTGGAAAACGGCCTGGGCGCCAAGGACACCGTGGCACCGGACGGCAAGATCAACGACGACTACCGCATCGACTACCTGAAGTCGCACGTCGAGGCAATCCAAGGCGCGCTTGACGACGGCGTGCCGGTGATGGGCTACACCCCGTGGGGCTGCATCGATTTGGTCTCCGCCTCGACCGGGGAAATGAGCAAGCGGTACGGCTTTATCTACGTCGACATGGACGACCAAGGCCACGGCACCCTCGCCCGCTCCAAGAAGAAGTCTTTCTACTGGTACAAGCAGGTCATCGCGTCAAACGGTGATGATCTGAGCACGGACCACCTCAATTACTAAACCGCGTTTTTTCGGTCAACCAGGGCCGCGGTTGAGCCATTTCTATCCAGTACGGTCACTCGGGAAGAGAATAGGCAAATGTAATGAACAACAACCCACTAACCAAAAATACTCACGCAGCGGCGAAGCGCCGGTCCCGGCCGGCCAACGCTCAGAACCGGATACCAACCAAGCAACGCATTTTCAACGAACTGAAGCAAATGATCCTCGAAATGGACTACCACAAGATCACGGTGAAGGCCCTGACAGCACGGCTGGGAATCAACCGCAAGACGTTTTACCTCTACTATCCAACGCTGCCCGACTTGTTTCTGGCCCTGGAGGATCAAATTTTCAACCAAATGCTGGCCGGGACCAAGCAGCATCTGAAAGAAGACGCGACCTTGGCCGACTACTTCCTGACGCAGGAGTTCATGACCATTATTGAATCTGACCCCCAACTCCAAAAGAAGCTGATTTGTGATCCGAGTTACGCTTGGCTCTACGAGAACGTCCGGCGGCGCTACGTGGTCGCGATCAAGGACGACATTAAACGGCTGAACGGGGGGCAGGATATGTGCGCGGAAATCACTGCCAACTTTATCATCAACAGCATTTTCTACACCTATCGGGCCTGGCTGAGCTCAGAAACCAACATCACGCAAGAAGCGCTTGCCACCATCATCTCCGATCTGATCCATAAAGGCGTTGACAGCACGATCAAGCCAGGGGCAACCACCGTCTTCTAGCCCGCCTGAAGCCTTGAACGGCCACTCAAAAGGAGGCTGAGACACAAAGCGGTTTTAGCCCAAAACGCAAGCGTCCCAGCATCACGATTCGTACTTCGAATCGCGGTGCTGGGGCGTTTGCGTGTCTGGACGTTGCTTTGTGGAACGCGACTAGGGGTAATTTGTCTTACTCACCTTTCATGGCCAAGCGATTACTGAACCGGCACAATCGTTGGCAAGTCGAGCGCGTAGACCACGCCAGGGGCGGCGCTGACCACCTGTGGCACCGCGTTGACTGACGGCGCCGTGCTGGTCACAAAGGACTCATCCAGTGGCATCAGGCCATCGATGCGCGTTTCCAACGTGCTTGGCAAGCCGTCGATCCGGATCAGGTTGGTGATGTCTGGGTTGGGGTTCTTGTCGTCGCAGATCTTGTGCACGTACCGCAGGGTAATGATCTTTTGCCCGTTGATAATGCCGCTCATTTCAAAGCGGTGGCCGCTGATCGTCCCCTGCTTGGCGACGCCGCCGACAAACTTAAGGTCTGTCGGGGCGGTAAACAGCTCATGCGTGCTTTCAACGCGGTCAAACTTGAGCCCCAGCCGGTCGCCAATTTCATACACCGCACCGACGTAATACCGCGTGATAATATCCTTCAGCATGGCAGACGGGAACGTTGCCGGGTCGCCGCCATAGTTGAAGACCTTGACCCACGCCGCGGTGTTCTCCTGATCATCCTCACCACTTTGCACCAAGAGGTGATCAACGCGGCCCATGAGCCCGGCGAGTACGGTCGGCAGGTACGAGGCATAAGCGCCTGGCAACAGCCCGGTGGGCAAAAACGAGACGCCGTGGGCTTTCGCGCATTGGTCAAGCCGCTCGTAGTTGTGCGGATCCAGGATCTGCATGTAATACAGCGGGATCGTGGTGATCACGTTTTTACCGGCGGCCAGCGGGATCATCATGTCATCGATGCTGGGATCGTACACATTGCCTTTACCGCGCCGCAGCGGAATGTACGCCAGCACGACGTCGGCGGCCAGCTTGACCGCGGCGTTGATGTCATCGGTGACAACCACGCCGGTCTTGGAAAAGCCAAACACTTCCCCAGCATCTTTCCCGATCTTTGCCGGATCAGAATCAACTGCCGCGACCAATTCCAGGCTTTCCTTGCTTTGAATCATGCGAATCGCGGCCCGGCCAACATTGCCTAACCCCCAAACGATCACTTTAAACTTATCCATCATCGCACCTCTTCCGATTAGACCATTCCGCATCATCAATCATTAGCCATGATAGTTAAAAGTCCCTTGCGCCGATAAAATAACTCCTTTCCTAAACGGCTACGCTTTCTAATGATTTCGACCACCTATAGTCTAGGTACGCGGCTCCGGAAAAACAATTACCACAATTGCGAATATGGTAAGTCGCTAAGCC
Organism: Lacticaseibacillus jixianensis; assembly: GCF_003946485.1. Lineage (GTDB taxonomy): Bacteria > Bacillota > Bacilli > Lactobacillales > Lactobacillaceae > Lacticaseibacillus > Lacticaseibacillus jixianensis. Next base: position 75,877 of record NZ_RHOJ01000011.1, read on the forward strand.
AGCCCAGAAAGTAGGCTGGTGGACTGATTTTTATCATGACATCGGCACTCCAAATGGCTAGAAATGGTAGGCTAGCCGCCCCAAAAACGCGTTTTTTCGTTCAATTGAAACCGTGGTTAAGCCATTTTACCAAAGCTGACGTTTCCCATCATCCCTGCAAGCCCACTTGGTTGCGTCTACGTGGACATTACCGGATTGGTTCATTCCGCTTTTAGCCCTCCTCGCCCGCGCGAGGGAGAAGTCCTTTGCCTGGTACCAGCAGGTCCTCGCGTCAAACGGCGATGATTTGAGTACTGACCACCCCGAGTAATAAAGCGCTTTATTTTGTCCGTTGAGAACCGACAAATTGGCTTTTATCCTGATTAGGAAGCTAACCACCAAACGTGAAATCGCGTTTTTTCGCGTTTCAAAGAGCGTGGTTAAGCCATTTCACCAAAAAACACTCACCTTCATTATCATGAGAGTGATGTGCTTTTCGTTAACCTTGTTTCGCCCAAGCTTCCGCGTCCGCGTAAACCTTGGCAACCTGGTCCTTTTGGTCGACCCCCAGCAAGTCCTGGCTGATCTGGCCGCCAGCCTGGGTGCGCGTGTACGCCATCCAGCGGTACGGCAAGCGTAAGTCTTTGACATCGGCCGGATCGATCTTCAGGTCCGTCCCGGGGATCGCGGGGGTCAGCTTGTCGGCCTCGTAGATCGACAGCATGTCGGCGATTCGCCACTCGCCGTTGCGTTTTTCAACGCGGTAGATCAGGCGCATGAACTCTTCAAGGACGACCTCAACGCCGTGCAGCTGCTCCCAGTAATCGGAGAGGTTCGGCATCTCGACGTAGGCGCGGGTCGCACTCAGTTGGTGCACCACCGGCGTCGAGACGCGGGTGATGATCGTGCTTTTCATTTCGGCCGTCCCCTTGCCGATAAACGAGCTGATCGGCCCGCTTTGCCAGCTGGTGTGCACCGTGGCGTCCGGCCAGTAGACGCTGGTCAGCGCGTCATTGGCGCCTCGTACCCGGTACTGGCGTTCTGCGGCCACGACTTGTTCAATTGCAATGATGTCATCCAAAATGATCATGCCCTTCTTTTAGGTGTAATTACAACTGTCATGAGGACCAGCTTAACACCTGGCGAAAATAATACAAGAAAAAACTGCTTCGCGTCGCAAGTCAATCGGCGTGAGGCAGTTTTTTAGAGGCGGCACGGGTCGTGCAGTCGGGCGGCCCTAGCGCTGATCAATCCTCGTCGTCCTCGTCATCGTCGACTTCGACGAGGTCTTCCCAGGCGGTTTTACCCAGGAAGCTCTGGAGCTTGCGGACGGCCTGGTTGTTCTCACCGCGCAGCTTCGTGAGATAAGCCGCCATGGCTGGGCGCTCCTCGCGCTCGGCCAGCTTGATGGCGCGATCGATGTACATGTCCGCGGTGGTGAAGTCCTTAGCGGTTTGGGCCACCATGTTCGCGGCAGTCTCATACTTTACGCGGCCGTCTTCTTGAAGGCCGGTGTACTGGCTGAACTCAGCGGTGGTGCTCGGGACGATCTGGTTTTCATCCAGCAGCAGCTCGCCGAGGGCGTCGATCTGCTGGCGGTTTTGCGCGATCAGCTGCTGGTAAAAGGCGGCGACGGCCAGGCTTTGCTCACCCTTCACGTACCAGGCGACCTGGTGGAGCTTCACGTTCATCACGAACAGGTTGGCGACGATGTGGCCGGTCATTGCGCCGGCGGTCGGCTTGTGGTGATCCAAATCTGCCTGTTTAACTTCTGCTGCGTACTGTTCATCGATTGTTGTCATGGTTTTTCCCCCTACTCGTTATCCTTCACACGCACTTTTTTCACTTCGTAGCCCAGCTTGGTGACCACGTCCGAGAGCTGTTCGGCAGAGATCTGGCTGTCGTCAAAATCTGCCTTGACCTTGCCAGCGTTGAACAAGACCTTCACGTTGGCAACGCCGGGCTGCTGCTTGACGGCCCCTTCGATCTTGGTCAAGCAAGACGGGCAGGTCAGCTGATCCAGTTGCATCGTAATTTTTTTACTCATTTGAAAGACTCCCTTTCGCTTTTTACAAGTCCACTGTACCAAGATTCCTACTTGGCGGAATTGACCGCGGTCAAGTTCGCGACATTTTCTGAAGGTTTTTGGTCGGCGTTTTTGCCGTAGTTGATCAGGCGCATCGCGTTGAAGATCACGACCAGGATCGACGCTTCGTGAACGAACATTCCGCTGGCCATGTAGATGAAGCCAGCGACCAGGCCCAGCAGCAGGAAGGCCACCACGGCGATGGAAATGAAGATGTTCTCGCGAGTGTTCAGCACCGTCTTCTTGGCCAGCTTATAGGCGTGGTCCAAGGCGGCAAAGCTGGACTGCATCAGCACGATGTCAGACGTCTCGATCGCCACGTCGGTGCCCGAGCCCATCGCAATGCCGATGTCGGCAGTGGCCAGGGACGGACTGTCATTGATGCCGTCCCCGACAAAGGCGACTTTGCGGCCCTCGTCTTCGAACCGCTTGACGTAAGTGACCTTATCCTGCGGCAACAAATCGGCGTGCACTTCGTCAATGCCCAGCTGGTTGGCGACGTAATTGGCCGTCTGCGCGTTGTCCCCGGTCAGCATGACCAGGTGCTTGGCGCCGGCTTTGCGCAGCTCTGCCAGCTCATCCTTCAGGCCTTCACGAATCGTGTCGGCAATGGCGTAGATGGCGGCGACCTGCTTGTCGACCGCAACGATCACGATCGAGCTGCCAGTCGCCTGGAACTGGCTGAGCGTCTGCTGCTGCGCGGCCGTGAGCCGAACGTCGTGGGCCTCAAGCAGCTTGCGGTTGCCGGCGCAGACGGTGTGGCCAGCAACGGTGGCCGTGATGCCCTGACCTTTGATGGTGCTGCTGTTATCGATCGGCAGAGACTTGTAATCCAGATGCGCGTCATCAGCGGCCTGCGTCAGCGCGCGGCCCAGTGGGTGATCGGACAGGGCTTCAACGGCGGCGGTCAGCTGCAGCGCCTGGCTGGCGTCGGCGCTATAAACTTTGCTGTCGGCCAGCGCGGTTTTGCCGGTCGTCAGCGTGCCCGTTTTATCAAAAACGAAGGTGTCGACTTTAGAGAAGGTATCCATCGCGGAGCCACCCTTGACGAGGATGCCGCGCTTGGCGCCGTTGCCGATCCCGGCCACGTTGGAAACCGGCGCGCCGATGACCAAGGCCCCAGGGCACCCCAGCACCAGCACCGTGATCGCCAGCTTGAAGTCGCGGGAAACCAGGCCGACCACCAGGGCGATGACCAGCACCGCGGGAGTGTAGTACTTGGCAAAGCGATCGATGAACTTCTCGGCGTGGGACTTGGTGTCCTGCGCGTCCTCAACCAGCTCGATGATCTTGGCAAACGTGGTGTCGTCGCCAACCTTGGTGGCCTTGATCTTCACGTAACCATCGCTCAGCAGCGTGCCGGAAAAGACGGCATCGCCGGTATTCTTGGTGACCGCCCGCGACTCACCGGTGACGGCGGCCTCGTCGGCGTAACCTTGGCCCTCAACGATCTGCCCATCGACGGGGATCGATCCGCCAGTTTTCACCAGCACGACGTCCCCTTCGTCCAGGTCGTCGACGTCGACTTCTTCGGTCGTGCCGTCATCGTGCACTAGCTGCGCGCTGGTCGGCGCCATTTCGGTCAGGCTCTTGATCGACTGGCGGGTCTTGGCCAGCGTCTTTTGTTCCAGGAAGTTCCCAAACAGGAAGAGGAAGGTGACGATGGCACTTTCGTTATACTCCCCGATGATGAACGCCCCGATGACCGCGATGGTCACCAGCAGCTCAATGCTGATGACCTTCACCCGCAGCGCCTGGTAGGCGTGCAGGAAGATCGGCACCCCGGCGACGACCGATGCGACCGCCAGGCTGATCGCGTAGACCAGCGGCAGGTTAAGTAAGTACCGACTGGCGTACCCAAGCACGATCAGGATCGCCGAAGCGGCGGTGAGCTGCGTGGTGTGCTTTTCGATCCACATTTGAAATTTCATCTTATCCACTCTCCTTGAAGGCACCCGTTGTGCGGGTCTTGCCTGATTGACAAATACAGCTTAAGCCCGGCCGCCAAAACGCGACTTGACCGTCATCAAGTTGGGCGAAAAAAGCCAAAAAGTTTTTTAAGGGTTATTTAGTTAGGATAGTTTGACAAAAACAAAATAGGGGACTACACTACGCACGTTAGTTAGTCGAATTGTATGACTAGCTAAATAAACAAGGCATGGAGGTAATCGCAATGACTCAAGATACTCAACAACTACTTCGCCTCTTCGGCCGCCTGCTTAACCAGCGCGGCTTCGTCCAAAGCGCCGTGTGGACCCTGCGGACCAGCCGCCACGAGGGCGAGGCCCCGCGCGGTCAGCTCCGCGTGCTGCGCCTGTTCGCCGAAAAGGGGCAGATGACCAATTCCGACATCGTCGAGGCCCTCGACATCCGGCCAAGTTCGGCCAGTGCCATGGTCGCCAAGCTAGTGGAAAGCGGCCTGATCGCGCGCACGCCCTCAGATGAGGACGGCCGCGTTCAGCTCCTGACGCTGACGGCCGCCGGGCGCAGCTTCATCGAAGGCGCCCGCGACGAGAAGGATCAGCTCGCCGACAAGATGTTTGCCGGTTTAACCCCTGATGAGCAGGCCCAGCTGACCGGCCTGCTGCTCAAACTGGTCACCAGCCTTGAAGCCGGCGATCAGGATGAGATGGCCGACGCTTACTTTGCCAAGCTCGGCCAGTTTGGGCCCCGCCACCATGGCCCCCGCGGCCCCCGCTGGCATGGCGGCCCAGACCGCGGCTTTGGCGGGCGGCCTGATTTTGGTGGGTGGCGGCACGGCCCGCAAGGCGGTCGCCCTGATCCCCACCGCAACGATGAAGTAGCCGACTAATCACATAATGACAAAAGGGCGCCACTCGCAACATGAAGTGCAATAGAAAAGTTAGACGAATTAGAATTTGAATTAAGCCACGATGACTTGTTCCCGATACTCAACCGGGG
>NZ_RHOJ01000012.1 GCF_003946485.1 Lacticaseibacillus jixianensis
TAGCACTAACAAGAATAGGTCTTCATGGCCTTTTTGGTCTAGTCGTCAGGGTGTTGCACTTGAATTGTAAACTGGGGAAGAGTATCGATCTCTGTATAATGCATTGAATACTCCTCCGCATCCATTATAAATTTTTGTATACCGTTCGAAGTCGGTTCAGTGCTCGTTGCCGACGATAATTCACTCCCTGGCTGGTTCTGTTGCAACGCCCGCCTATTTCAGCATCTGTCAGCTCATTATAGTAATATTGATACAGCACAATCTTATCTGGCATAGAAAGCGTTGCAACCGACATGGCAAGACGTTCGTTTTCAATGAAATTTTCCAGCTTACTGACTTCTTTTGGAGTTAGATTGGGCTCTTCAAGAGGTTGTGGGTCTTCAATTTCTTCAATCAGCCAATCTTCCAGCAGTGTTTCTTTGATTCGATGGCTCTTGACCTTGTGACGATTGATCCGTTCGTTCTTCAGTGATTGTCGTACATAATTGATAAACATGCGCGTCACTTCTTGTTCACTACTCATGGGTTGCCCTCCTGTAAATTTGTAATTGATTACACATATACAGACAACTTTTGAGTGCCGAAATGAAAGCGATTCCCAGCTTTATTTGTTGAAGCTACATTGGGTGAAAAGGAGACAAAAAAATCGACGGTATTATGCATACTCGTCGATTCGTTATTTTTTAGTTCCTTTCGAAATTTTTTATCGGTAGGAGCATTGTACTATAATTGGTATATGTGAAAAGGCGTTATGCAGAATGCTGCCTGAATAACGAGAACAAACCGAAACTTGAGTTTTCAAGTTTTAGGCGCGATTGGTCATTCCCCACTTACTGTTGACGTGTACCTTTCTCTTTTTCACTCGCAAATTGCATGAATATTCACGTCCTGAAATAAAATAGCCTTCAATATACTCTTAGTATGCACGTAGTAAACGTGTGCATAAAGTATATCGAAGGCTATTTTTATAGCGACTTAGTATGGCAGGATTCTGGAGTATGAACAGGGAACAACGTAAGCACAAAGCCAAATGACGTACTGCAATTCAGATCCTTGACAGTTCTTTTCAATCTCAATTCAATCAATTATCTAAGTGCTCACTGACAAGTCAGTTTAGTGATCGGCATGCCAGTATCCCCATCCCGCCCCGTTCGAATATGACCACGCATGAATGAATGCATTGTTTCCAGTACCATACCATTCGACTAACATGTTGTACATGTTATACGTTGTATTCGCATGTACCTGATACGTGTGACCATCAGAAACGTCAGTGTTTCCAGTGCCCCCGGCTAAATAGGAGTGTCCCCATGCATTCGCTGAATACCATGGAACTGTTACTGTATTCGACTTGAGAGCATAGCCACTCTTCGTATTCTTAACTTGATTCCAACTCCAATCAGTTGGATTGTTCCATCGGAATTCGAAGTGTACACGTGTAACATCCTCTGCAAAGACAGTCTGCGTTCCAACCCATCCCATCAATCCAAGCGCAAGCAATATTGCCGTCAAACCCTTCGAAAATCTTTGCCCCGTTAGCATTAACATCGTCCTCCTATTTCGGCCCGAAAATTATTATCAAGCCTATCGTCAACGACCTTCCCAACAATGATATAATACAAATGTGTTTTGACTTTTCGCAAAAATTTGTTAAATTAAGCTTATGAAGGGAGACGGCTGTGCCATATGTATATACCGTGCCGGTCATAAAACTGGTCTATATCGTTGGCAAAGGCTTTTGTACATTGATATGCATCAATATTGGTATGCAAGAATCAAACAATTACATTACTTTTGGGGCATGTTAATCGGGGTCAGTTTAGTGTTGGCGCATTTGGCAACGATCCTCCCACGACTGGTCGCACATCTGGACGGTAATCAATACCTATTCACGCCCTACACACAATGGATCAGCTTCAACACCAATCCTTGGACGATCGCATTGTTTCTCAGTTTACCGTTGTTGAGCACGTTGTCTGTCGCTCAGATCATCGGTGAAGACGCACGCAGTGGCTTTATCGCCCATATCGTGCAATACCGGTGCTTGAAGCATTACCTACTGACCAACTTAGGCGTCAGTTTCATTGGTGGGGCGTTGACCATCGTCGTTCCGCTGTTGATCGACTTCATCGGGGTGTGGTGTTTCCTTCCTCATATCACGCCGAATCCGATCCTCAATGCTAACATGCCGCTGCTACCGGACACGACTTACTTCGCCTCACTGTATTACACCAACCCTTTGGCCTTGGTAGGCTTCTACATTTTGCTAGCCGGTGCGGTCGCAGGCATGTTCGGCCTCCTCAGTGCGGTGGTGTCGTTGTTTGTCGACAATCGCTTCATCGCATTGGGCCTTGGGTTCACCTTAACGATGATGCTCAACGTGTTGTCCAACGCAATGCCACATGTTGCTTTTTCTCCTGTGTTGCTTTGCATCGGGTGCAGTCCCGCCTATATCCCTACTTTTTCGGCAACAATCACAGGCTTTGTGATAGCAATTGGCGGTTTATCAGCGCTCGGGTCGATTGCAGGAAGGCGGCGGGTGTATGTATAATTTCGTTCGGCTACGCCGACAACGCAATTACCACGGCTTACAGGTCCTGTTCGTCTTGTTGATCGGCAGTATTGTCTATGCGACAGTGGTGCAAATGCGGGCACCAGATCGACCCGCCGCGGGCATCATTCAAATGGCGCTCATGGCCTTGCAGAGTCCGCACAATCAACTGTATTTCTTCTTGCCTGCGCTCACGATTTTCGTCTTGATCTTATTCCAGCAGCCGACCGCCCAAGAGTTATATCGGTTAGCCAACACCCACCGCTTGAATCGCTTCGTTTTCGCAGGCCTCTTCGAACCCTTGATTGGATTTATGCTCGTCTTCGTCGCTGCCAGCACCCTCGTACTACTCACCAACCCACGATTTTTCGTCTTTGACGGATCTAATATAGTGCTTGGTGGGTTGTTGCTCATTCGCCATTTGCTCGGCCTGTTGTGGATTTGGAGCGTCCTCGCCTACCTCACCATCATGTTTAATAAACTCATTGCCGCGGCTGTGTTTACCGTGATGGTCGGAATCGATTACAGCCTGTGGCAGTGGTGCGGCAATTCAATTTTTTTGACCCATGGCATTGCCTTGGCCAGTCCACATTACGGATTCGATCTGGTCTTAGATAGTTGTCTCTATCTCGGCTATCTGCTGTTGCTTTATCAATTACAACCCCGTTTGATGAAAGCGTGGTTATCATGATCGCGCGCTTGTGGCCACTATTTAGGCGCAACGTCAGGCTGTACAGTGATGCGGTCAAAATCCGAGGCACCATGCTCTTGACGACCACTGTTGTCTTCCTCTTGGCTCGACGGCAATCCTTCACTGATTTGTTCTCCGGAGTGATTCAGTGTGGGGCCTTCACGATGCCGTTGACTTGGCTGTTTCTGGTCATGTCACCACTTATGGTGGTCGGTGATGCCGCCACGCGCCTCTTCAAAGTCGAGTACCCCTTGGTTAGCCACGTCTCCTTGCGTGTCTACTTGGCAACCATCCAAGTCCTCGTGGCTGCAAGCGACTTGGCTTTTTGGGGAGTTTGGTTCGTCTTGGCTTCCGGCTGGCAGGCTCTCGGCTTTAGCCTTACGGTCTTGTTGCTCACTATTGTCATCACCGAGGCATACAGCCTCGCCCAACTTTTCGCCGGTCCGATTGCCGCACTCTTAGGCAGTTTGGGCCTGTTGATCATCACCGTCGCCTGCAACCACTTCCCACTTTTATCGGCGTTGATGGCCAGCCGCTATCCTCAAGTTTCGTGGCCACAGACCCTGCTGGCACTCGTGCTGGTAGCCGTGGCGGCTTTCTTCTCCACGACACAGTTGTATCAACTCGATTTCATGCGCACTGATGCGCGATGAGGTGTCTTATGTCCAATCCATTGATCGAATTACGTCATGTTTCCAAGCAATTTCATCACCGCGTCGTCTTACACGACATCAACTTGACCATCTACGCCCACCGCATCTACGGTTTCAGCGGGCCTAACGGTTCTGGGAAGACCCTGACCTTCAAAACGATTCTGGGATTTGCCAAGGCTTCCAGTGGTCAAGTTCAAGTCAACGGCGCGATTATTCGCAAAGATACACTGTTCGCTCCAGGCATCGGTTTCGCATTGTCTGAGTACAATGTATTGCCCAACAAAAATGGTCGCGAAAATCTCGCGCTGTTAGCACTGCTTGCTGGCAATGATCAGGCGACCAGCATCGATGAATTGCTGACGCTGGTTGGTCTGTCGCCCACTGATCCGCGTAAAGTCAAAGACTATTCACTGGGCATGCGCCAACGCCTGCTTGTCGCCGTTGCACTCATCGGTGACCATCCGATAGTGATCTTCGATGAACCCACCAACGCCTTAGATGAGGACGGACAACAGTTCATGATCACCTTGATCAAAGACTTGCAAGCGCGCGGCAAGACCGTCTTGGTGTCTAGCCACGATGCCGCCTTCCTCAAAGCCGTCAGTGATGAGATCTTCTACTTCAGCGACGGGCAAATCGTCCGCACGGAGGCGTGTCATGCCGACTAAACGTTCGCTGGTAATAATCTGCGCAATCATCGGTGTAAGCGCCGCATTGTGTTGGCATCAGCATCAAGTCACGGTGTTGTATCAAGGCTTTGCTATCCACACCCGCAACGTGCCGTTGCACCAATCGATTGCCTTGAACGACCAACAGACCCTCACCCTCCACCACCAAGGCCTCACCCACGGCCACTTTCGGGCAACTTTAACGCTTCACACTCGCGCTGCCAGCCGCTTATCGCTGGCGCATTGGTATCTGTATGAAGGCCCGAACAATCAGCCCAATCAATTTCTGGATCCGACAATCAACGGGAAAGTCACGCATGACTTAACCCCAGGCACCAACCGGATTACCGTCGCCACCAATATCGCCCCGCATCGGCCAACCTATCAGCTGGCGATTGCCATAAATGTTAAGCACGGCCGATATCGAATCTTATACTTTCAAGAGTGATCGACTTTAACCAAAGCCAAAACATGATGCATACCGACATCGATGATTAGAACATCAAAATTATCGACGAAGCGTCTGGGTCACATCGCGCAGCAGTCTATGAGAGGTGAGCTGATGGAATTCGTTGATCCAAACCACCCTTGATCAACCTCGTAGCCATCGTCATGAAAAGTTTCATCAATAAAAGGTCCGAATTTATGGTGATAAAGTCTTCGGGCCTCGCTGTTGTGAATTCTGTTAATATTTGCATTGATTGATAACAAACAACAAACACCTAGACGCAACGCAAAAAGCTGAAAATTCAATCCGCAAACAATCGGGATTGAATTTTCAGCTTATTTTTGTCTATATACCTTTGGTAATAATCCAGTTGTTGCTTTGCTTGGAAAGAATCAGAGTGTATTGCGAGACTTGGCTCATATCGTTGTCAGTGTCGAGGTACTTCACAGACAAGGTAACGGTCAGGCTACTCTTAGTCTGCTTGAAGACAGGATCGAGGAGTTTCACGAACTTGAGGTTCCGTTCGATTGGGTGCGTCCCGTCCTTGACGTAATATTTGAGTTCGTTGCGATCACTTTTCGGGTACAAAGCGAAGAAAGTTTTGAGGAACTTAGTTACGTCGTCTGCGGTGCTGCTGGCTACCGAGTTGTCCGACTGCGTATCTGGCAGTTTGATTCGTGCTGTCGCCGGTTCAGCCGCAATCGTGGGGTTCTTGGTGACCACCATATCGCCGTTGCCATTTTGCATGACGTTGATGGTGTAGGTGCTGGTCACGGACTTCTTGGCTTTGCCCTTGGTGAGATCTTGCGTCACCGTGAATAGCACGCAGAATGTGTCTTTGGCTGTCTTGCTCACGTCCCAGACCTTAACTTCACTAACCTTGGCCGTGGTGGGAATGTCGCTACGCACAGTGTCTGCATTCAGGGATTGCAGTTGCTCCACGAGGTACGGCTGCAAAGCTTTCTGCCGCTGGTCTAGTGCTTCATGGCTGGGTTGCCACGAATAGTAGAGCTTAGCGAAGTCGGTGGTGAATGTCGCCAAGGCATGCGTGTCGATCACCTTGGTCTTAATTACTTGGACTTCATGCACCGTGTGGGTGTCGATGGCGGTCATGTTCTTGTAGACGCCGAAGCTGGTGCTACCGATCAAGACTGCCCAGCAAAGCAGTGTGACCGGACGGCGCAAGCCACGGTGCTTAATTTTAGGTGGCTTTGGCGCGGCTGGCTTCTTTTTGAACCAGCCGTTCTTTTGGGTTTTGTCTTTACTCAAGGTTCGTTCACCTTGTCCTTTCTAATTTCGTAGCAGCGATAAAAGTCATCGTAAATATCGAGAAAACGCACGAACAGGCGTTGCAGCGAGATTCGCTTGTAGCCTTCATAGTCGGTTTCGATATACTGACCGAGTTCACGGTCGTTGTTGAAATATTCTTCGGCCAAGTAGCGTTCGCGGTCGAGGATATACTTGCGGTCTTCTGGGGCGAACACTTTGCCTTTGAGCCATTGATCAACGGCTACTTCATGCGCGACAGCGAGGCGATACTCGCGCCGGTGCCCGTACTTCATTTCCGGCATCCGGTCAACGAAGCGGTCGAGAACGTGGCACAGGTCGTCAGTATTGGGTAGGCGTTGTTTGAAGAACTTGATGCGTTCCCATTCGCCTGACGCAAAGTCTAGTTCCTTATTGCGTAATGCACGGTTGTCACCGAATTTGAGATCGACGTGCGCTTTTTGTAGTGCATCGTCATAGGTGTTGGTGATGAGATCCATCCAGTCAAAATAACCGATACCGTTTTGATCCATTATCTTCACCTACTTCTTCACACGCCCGGCGCCGATCAGGTGGGCTTGCCAGTAACTTGAGTTCAAGTCGGCATAGCCAAGCGGGTCGCCCGCATTGTACATTTTCATGCCGCCGACATAGATTCCAACGTGGGTCACATAGTCGGCGGTATCGTAGGTTGAGTGGAAGAACACGAGGTCGCCGGGCTTGGCGTCTTTGATATTCAGGTGTGCCGTGGCGTCGTATTGTGCTTGTGCGGTGCGGGGGAGTTTGATCCCAGCTTTGCCGTAGCACCAACTGGTCAGCCCGGAACAGTCAAAGCCCGTTGTTGGCGTTGAGCCACCGAAGACATAGCGAGTGCCTTGATATTTGAGCGCCTCATCCATGATCGCTTGCACCGTTTTGTCGTCGAATTTCGCACCACCTGTGACAAGGTATTGCGAGATGACCGACACGTAGTACATGTTCCCATAGGCATAGCGCCAACCATCCTTAGCAACCGCGTTGGTGTAGGTGACTTTCTTACCACCAGATTTTTCTTTAGCAAAAGATGTTGCCAGCTCAAGCGTGTACTTTTTGCCGTGCTTAGCAACGTAGTCAATAAAGCTGCCACCATAGTTGTAGCTTTGAATTGCAGTGTTGAGATCCACGCCCGCAGCTTTCATGCTTTTTAACAGCGAAGCGAAATATTTCACGCCTTGCTTGATGGATGCTTCGGTATCTAGCGTATTGACCGGCAGTCCCAGCGATTCACTAGCTTGCATCACGTCGCCACCCTTGCCGCCAGATTCGACCTGCATGATGGCGAGTATCACCATCATTTGGTCTGAAATGCCGAACTCTTTACAATACTTTTCGACCGTCAGCTTATGCTTGTAAACTTCAGCGGATAAGTTCATCGCGTCGGCTGTGATCGCAGAGGCAGGCTGGTCTTCGTCGTCATCAGAGGCAATGACCGCAAAAAACAGACCGCCGATCAACAGTATAGGGAGTGCGGCAAGAGCTAACCAGCGCCATAGTTTCATCGCTTCTTATGCCCCTTAGCCTTTTTGATCCGCTGTGGCTTTGGGTTGCGTGGGTTGGCTGGCTTTTCGGAAACGAGGGTCAGTGGTTTCTTGGTTTTATCCGTTGGCGGAGTGGGTTCTTGGTGCGGTGTGATTGTGGGTTCTGCTTGCGGCTTCGTGACTGGACGTGGAGGCCGAGCTGATGTTGGCTTCGTGGCAGCAAGCTTAGGTTGCCCACTGGTATCAGTTTGTTCGGGCTTTGGCTTGGTTGGTGTGGCAGTTGTTGGCTTACGAGTTGGTTCAACCGGCGGCTTGGTAGCCGTTGGTTTTGGCTTTTCAGGATCAGCTTTAGGCTTGATTGCGAGCTTGCGTTCTTGCATTTGCTTACGCCGCTGTTCAAGCTGTTTGTCACGTTCTTGCTGATTAGCCTCACGCCGTCCCTTGAAGCTATCCTTCGCAGTTTCGGCGGCGTCCTTAGTCAGTTGCTTACCACGATGCAAGCCGTACAAAACGTTGGTCGGTGCATCCTTCACCTGATCAAGGCCACGCTTGGTCTTGGCTTTGAGCTTATTGCCGATATCAGACACATCAGCGAGCTTTTCACCCAGACGTTGGCTGCGTGGCTTATTCGGTTGTTTCGGCTTGGTAGCATCCGTGGTTTGTTCGCGTTGCGTGCCAGCGGGAAGTTGTGGTGTTTGCGGTATTCCGCGACCTTTACCATAGCCCCGCGACAAGAAGCGCCCTGCCATCGCGCCACCCATTGCACTACCGACGAACTGCCGAAGCATTCGGTTACCACGACGTGAGAAGCGTTGTGCGCCTTGCTGGGCGTCAGAGCTGTGGAGCTGCATCATGCCCATCAGGTCGCCGAGCTTCATCCATATACCTGCGAAGATAGTGACTTGTAGGAAGGCCACGAGGAAGAACGGTGAGGTGGCCGATAATCCGTAGACCATTGCCGATAGTGAGAACGCCATCGTGATCACCAGCGTCACGCCAACTCGCGTCATGATCGTGTTGAAAAGTTTCATGATGTTTTGCTTCATCAGGCCGTTAAATGAGGGCAGCATCGCAAGCAAGAATGACACCGGCAGGAACGTCGCGTAGATGATAAAGAGTATCTGGCTGAACAGCATCATCGCGGTCAGGAAGAAGACAAACAAGGTGATTGCTACGTTGAACAGGACAACGAATGTGGAAGTACCCAGCCGATTGATGGTCATAGTCGGTGAGAGGTTCTCGTTGTCGTTGTCTTCAATTTCAGCCTTCACCACGTCGGTACGGGTTTTGCCTTTGTCGCCAAACGGGTCGGTCTTCATCAACGTGTTCACACGGTCTTTGCCAACGGTATTAGCATCGCTGTCGCCAAACTGCAAAAGTGTCCACGGCTGCTTCACCTGAATTTCAAAAAGGGTGTCACGGATCGCGTCGACGCCTGATTTATCGGTGGCTGTATCAGTCCCCATAATCATCTTGGAGCCAGTGTTGAGTGCGCTGGTGCTGATGTCGCTACTGAACTCGTTGATTTTGCTGACGTAATCTGGTGCGTAGGCGATAAAGCTGGCTGACGTGATGAAGATCACCACGAAGTTGACGATCGCCGAAATGGCTTTCGAGGTTTCGCGCTTGATGATGCCGGTGTAGGCCACGTAGATACCGACGACCAGCGTAATCATCAGGAGCAATCCGGGATAAAAACCGTCAGTGGTGAAGCCATCTTTTGACACCCCGGCCAAGAGCTGCATGTTCTTCCCAATCGCGTCAGACGTATCTTTGATGAAGTCCAGCGAGTAGGCTTGCTGAATCAGATAGCCCGCAGCGTTTGAGAGGTAGACAGAAAGTGTCCACAAGAAGTTGGTGATGGCATACAACCCATAGCTCACGGATTTGCCGATACCGTCTCCCCAATTCCAAGGCAACCAGTCCCAACTCGTATCTACAAAGTAGTCGAGCTGGTAGTGCGACAACGGGTACTTGGAATACTCGTTAGAGCCGCCAGACTGATCGTCTACCAGTCCCGCTGCGTGTACCGGCTGACCGCCAGCAAGTACCAACACCAACATGAATGCCGCGACAACACCGAGGAACAGCAGTAGCCGCCGACGGTTAGCTTTCGTCATCAGCAATCACCTCCACGGGTTTCGGTGGCCGAGTGTCGAAGGCGTGGTGTAGGTGCTCAAAGATATAGTCGAAGTGCAGCACGCCGACGTGTCCCCAGATGTCTTGGAACAAACACTCCCCGTTGTCTAGTGAACGGAGCCGGTTCTGATTACCTTCGTCTTCGGCATCAAGGCCAAAGAAGTTCAGGGTGTTCTTGATTTCCGTGATGTCGGTGCTGCGGAACGCGAATTTCTGGGCGATGTTGTTCTTCATCTTTTCATCGAGCAAGTCGTCCGCATTTTGAGTGACGAGGTAAACCCCGGCATTCATCGAGCGACCTTCACGAATCAGCTTCATCGACAGGGCTTTGCCTTGTGCCACGTTGAGAAATGCCCAGGCTTCGTCCAAGTCCACGATCTTGAACTGGGCGCGGTCTTGGTGAATGAAGTCGATGGCAAAGGTACTGATAATCATGAGCATGGCGACGGACAGCATTTCCGCAGTGATGTATTCTTCCTGCGTCTTGTCGGCGTCCGGCAGCACTAAGTCTGCGATTTGCACGATGTTGATCTTGCGGTCAAGCGCGATTGTCCGACGCGCCGTTCCATCAGAGAACAGCAATGCCGCAAAGTCGTAGTCCGTAAAGGATTCGATATGATCGGCGATGTTGCGTGCGATTGGCGTGTCTTCGCGGCGTAGTTCATCAATGACTTTCAACAGTCCCGGTTCGGGCGCTTGTGTTACCGCGCGAATCGCTTTGCGCAGCGTCGGGAAGCGGTCGGCATCACGGCTTGAGATCCCCGTGAGGAAAGTCAGGGTATCAACGGCCAGCGATTCCGAATCTTTCAAGTTGGACAAGATGATATAAGGGTCAAGTAGCCCGCGGTTTTGTTCTTCACTGGTCAGGTTGACGATGTTGATTTGATCTTCCATAAAGTCGAGGTTCTCCGCCCAGCCGGTACGTTCTGACTTCGGGTCAAGAATCAATGCCTGCGCCCCGTAAAGAACAGCGTAGTAGACAAGCAAGTTGTTGGAGAAGGACTTCCCACCGCCTAGTGAGCCAAGAAAGGCTGCGGATAAGGCATTGGTGACAGTCCCCTTGATACCTTGCGCGGCAATATCCGGTTGGAGGTACACGTTGCGCCCGGTGTCCACGTTATAGCCAATGTAGATTCCTTCTTTTTCCCCCAAGGACTGGGTGGCACCGAATCCGAGGCTGGCAATAAAGTCGCTGGTCACATACTGGATATAGTCGTTGATGTAACGCTTGGAAGCTGGGATAAACTCACTGTGCAGCCCCAGCATATCGCCAAACGGTCGCACGAGCTTGATATTGAGGCTGTCGTAGAAGTCGAGTAGCTGATCAGCGCGGCGCTTCATTTCGTCTTCGGATCGCCCAGCCACGCGAATGACGTAGCTGACTTTGTACATGGCGTCCTTAGTCTGGTCGAGGTTGCTTTCAAGTTCATCGACCGAATCTAAAGCGTCGCTAACCCCACGGGTCGTCTCGTTGCCGGATTGATAAGCGTGTTCGTCGAGGTCTTTCAATTCCTTCTTCTTGTTGCGTACCTTGGTCAGAGCCTTTTTGTTCGTCACAATCTCTACGTTCAAGCTGGTGTCGATTGGAAAATCGAACTGGCTTTGTTGGAAATAAAAGATTTCACTGCCGGGAAACTCCAATTCACCGACAATATCGGAAAGGGTCAGGTACGTCACGTAACTGCTATCCAGCCCGTGGGTGATCTTGATCGAGCGTTGGTGCTGCTCAATCAGTGAGCGGGTTGGCTTGATTAAGTCGTAGCGCTTGATGATTGTGTCGCGCTTAGACTTTTTGCGGGGCAAGTGATACTCGTAATCATCGTAATCTTGCCCAGTCATGCCGTAGAGGTGTTCGAGCAGGTAGCCGAAGTCGTTTTTGTCGAGCGGCCGCACTTTGAAGCGCCGACCGATTTTCTCGGCGAGAAACTTTGCGGACTTGGCGTAGCGTTCCACTTCGGCGTTGTTCATGGTGAAGAAGTCACCAGCGAACGTTGTGTTGAACTCGGCGAAGAAGTCCCGGATGCCTAACGACATATCCTTGAAGATAGACTTGGCGGTGACCTCTGCGTCGTTCAGCAACAGCTTAAAGCCGATGAAGAAGCGATAGTCCACTTGGTTGTCCCCGACGTTTTCGGTCAATGCTTCGGCTTGGCCGTCGATGTGCTGAAAGGCGATGTCTTTCAGCGACCCCTTGACCAACTTCTTCGAGCGGTCGAGAGTGTCCCGAACACTGGCTTCGGTGGCGAGCTGCAATAAATGAAGTTTGCCGTCGCGATTTTGGGAGATCAACTGCCGAAAGTTCTCATGGACTTGTTGTTTCTGTTCAGGGCTTAGAAACGAGTAGTTGTACGGAATCAATTCAAAATAGGCAAAGCACTCGCCGTCAGTGTTCCAGACGAGGTTGTCTTCGATATACTTAATTGGAAATTTCATTGTGGCACCTCCAGACGTAGGTCACAGCAGCGGATTGTTTCTCTTTCTGCGACTTCACAGGCTTACCAGCATAGGTGAGCTTCGGGGTGATGGCGTAGTTGATCACCGACCGCAAGAATCCCATCGGCTTCTTGTTGTCGAAGGTCTTCTGGCTCATGAACCACGTTAGCCCGGCAGGAATGCCGACATATTTGAGAAACGCGCCGTCAATGAATGACAGTGGCGGCAAGTCGCCCAGCAGCATGACCGCAAACAAACTGACGATGAACCACGTCATTTGCGTAAACGTAATTGGAAACGGCAGTTGCAGGTCATTGATGGCATACAGCACCTTTTCCACTGACCAAATACTGGTGTAGGATCTGACTTTCTTCATGTGATCTCCTTTCGTAGTAAGATAAAAGGACTGACGCCTTTTGTAGCGCCAGCCCCAGTGACTAGTTCAGATATTCGTAAATGCCGTCGTGAGTGGTGACATAGATACCATCGGCTTCGAGGTCGTTAGCCAGCTTTTCGTAGTCGATGTACGACTGAATCTGTTCAGGTACTTCGCCGCAGAAGTCGCCGTTTTGTACCAACATGATAGCGAGATCTTCCATCGAATCAGCATCATAGTGTACGAAATCATCGATATGCTCGGCCAACTCGATCACGTCATCAAAGCGTGCATCCAGCAGTTCCTCTACAACATCGCCCAGTTCGGAATTGTTGAGTTGGTCCAAGGCGTCACCCAGCGCATTGATATGGTCGATGCTGTCGTATTCGGAAATTGGGAATGGTGCATCGTAATCGTGGATCGCGTATTCTTCGTACTGTTCGTTCAGGCTGATTTGTTCGGCCATGTCGTCCCAGTTGATCGGCGGTTCAAACCATGCGCCGACAGATTCGCCTTCGTTGTACTTACCAAGATTGGCAATCCAAACGCGAAATTTAGCGGCCATATTAAGCCCCCATGACGCGGTTGAACAGATTCAGCAGTACGTCTTTGACCCCAGCGGTATTGAACACCAGCCCCACTGCGATGATCGCGATGACCAAGAAGCCGATCAGCTTGGAGAACTCACGCTTGAAGCCAAGGTAGACCCCGATAATGGCAATCGCCATCAGCACCAAGCTCTGGGCATTGGAAGTGAACCAGTTAAACAAGTTTTGTCCGAAATTCATAATAATCATCCTTTTGTTTTTAAGTTTTGTGACCAATGCTCCTTTCATGAATGCCGCTATTTTGTCGTGGTCAGCGGCGACCTATGACTAATCAAGAAACGATGCTTCTACCGGTGACCTGAAAACCGGCCACCCAGATTCTTCGGCAGTTTGGTAAAGCAGTCGGCGCAGTTCACTGTAATTGAGGGCGCGACCATCGCGGCCTATCAGAGCCGCCGGGTGTTCTTGTTGCTGGTGTCGCCAAGCGATGTAGTCTTGAGCTGTGAAGCCGAAACTGTTCATATCGCAGATGCGCCGGTACTGCGTGTGTTCGACCACGCCGACTAGCGCGGCCTCGTAGACGTAAACGTTCAGCACGCAGTCTTTGAATGTCTTGCCTCGCAGCGGGTGAGAAGCAAGCACGTCATTGATCAAACATGTCACCCCCTAGTTCCTCGCTACCGATCGTCTGTTGCTCAATCAGCTTGAGGTGCTTGTCGTTCAGCTCGGCGTCCTTGATCATGAGCTGTAAGTCAGTAGTGCCGAAGTAGTTGTCGATTTCCTTGATGACCTTGAGCGTGGGCATGACTTGTTTTTGGAGCCATGCCTTGGTCTTGTTCAGGTCAAAGGGCTGGGGTGCGGTGGTCAGGCGTATCGGTTGACGACCTTTACCGAGGAAGTATGCCCAGCGGTCGTTGAGCGGCCACTTCAAGCGGCTTTTGTCCGGGACTTCATCAACGAACCGCATGTAGCGCGTGATGATACCGAACGCGACTTTTTCGGCGTCACGGGTAATCAGCATGTTCTCAATCGCCTTGACTGCCCGTTCGTTCTTTAATCGAATCTCAAAACGGTTGATGATCGATGTGTCGGCAATGGCGATGCCGCGCTTGGCAGCTTGTTCGGCGGCCTTTTCGTAGATGCAGAAATACACATCGCTTTTCATCGTGCCGACGTATAGCGTGTTGCCCCGGCCAGCCTCGTCGAGATCCACGAGCTTGCCTGATTGCAACCCTTGAAATGACCGCATGACGGAGATGCACTCGTTGTTCAGACACTTATCGACCAGTTCGGGGATATTCAGCAGGCCAATCATGTCGTTGATTGCAATATCAACTCGTTTGAAGATGCCGCCTGCTTCATCGACGCAGAGGAAGTAGTCATACCAAGTTTCGCCGTGGCTTAACAGAATGCCTTCAAACTCGCGGCAACCTTGGCCCTTCATTTCGACCAGCGTGCCGAGGTTGGAGCCAATCGGCGCGACCATGACTTGAATGTTGGAGAAGATATACATGGCCGAATAACCGTAGAAGCCGTGTTCCTCAAATATCAGGTGTTCTGGGGTCAGACCGAGAATTTTGGTGATTACGGCCTTGGCGTCAGTTGTCGGGAACCGCACGCGCATGTAGTCAAACATCAGCGTCAGTTCCGGTTCATCGTTCCAGTTCTTGAGCAACCGGTCGATTTCGGCTTGAAGCGCGGGGCTTGGGTTTGTCTTGCCGTTCTCCACTTGGACGTAATGCATCCGCGTGACACCTAAGCGCCGGGCGACTTGAGCTTGAGTTAGCTTGAGCTGCTTGCGTTTGGTTTTAATCTTTTCATGCCATGAGTACATGGCAACGCTCCTTTCAAAAAATGATGGATTGGGGGTGCCATCCATCATTTTGCTTTTTGCTATTCAAACGCCGTCATATCAATCTTTCCACCCCGTGTTCAGGCACAGACTTTGTATTTAATACCCCCCTGTTAGAGTACTGGGGGTAAGCGGTCGGCTGGCGCCGACCGCTGCCACTCACGCTTGCGGCTTTCGCGTTGCACGCCGCGCGTGGCGGCAGGGTGCAGCCTTGCTGAACAGATTGGGTAGTCATAGTCTTGCTCCTTTCAACGGGTTTGTCTTGATGACGGCGTGAATCTGATTAGTAATGGTGGGCCCAGCTATGGTAAGTGAGCTGCATGCCAGTTTGCATCATGGTAGCCGTGAACCAGAAGTAGACGGGCTTACCTGAGATGGTGCGGTCGCCGACCAGTTCGAGCCAGTGATTGCCGTCTTCCCACGGCTCGATGTAGTCGCAAAGCTCCATCAAGGCGTCTTCAGCGTCATCAAAGGTGGCATTTTTGATCTGGGCGGCGTAGTCCTCCGCAAATTGCATTTTGTTTTGGAATTTTGGTGTGGTCATTCTTCATCACCTTCATCTGCGACGTTGGTGTAAGTCATGGTTAAGCCACCGTCGTCGCCAGTGGTGACGTTGAACCAAAAGCGCTTCGGAAAACGATCGGCGGTCAGTCCGCCGGGAGCACCCATCCAGATTCGTGAATCTGGGTACTCGTGAGCATGCATTGCCATCCATTGCAGCTGGTCATCTGCGTCTTCGTCAGACTGGAAGGGCACGTTCTCGTGAAAGTCGTTGAGGAATTGCGTACGGTTTTCGATTTTGACATCAGTGCTCATGCGGCACCTCCTTTTCTGTTGTGGTTGCGGGAACGGTATTGGCTGCGGCGCCGATTTCGGTAAGGAAGTCATAGCCGCGCGGTACTAGCGGCGTGTAAAATTCAGAGATGACGCTACCGCCGGTGTCCACATAGCCCCGTCCCTTGATTGGTTTCTGGAAAAAGTCTTTATTGGTTTCGCCGAACATCATGGAATAGCCGAGCTCACTCATGCGCCCAAGAGCAACCCGGAACATGAACTGGTCGCGAATCCCGTCACCGAGATACTTAGCGTCAGGCCGTTGGCAAGCCAACACGAGAAAGAAGCCAGCTTGACGCCCTAGCATAACGATCTGCTTGAGTTTGGACATCACCTGCATGGCATCGCGGCCAAGCATATCCATGAAGGCCACGTATTCATCAAAAATCAGAAAATGGGCGGGTAGTCCAAGATAGGCGTAGTTCTCGCCGGTCTTGTAACCGTCCATTTGTTTCATCTTGTCGTTTCGCGCCATCATGTCCTGATAGAAAGTTTCAAGCGCACCAAGCATAGCCTCCTTCTTCGAGTAGACCCCTGGCATCACGTCGGCCAGATCGGCGAGGTCAGCGTTTTTCGGGTCAAGAATTGTGAGCTGGGCACCGTCTTTCAGCAACGCTTCGATCAACGTCAAAATGAAGTAGGTCTTCCCACCGCCAGTCCCACCAGCGATCAACATGTGCGGTAGCGCATCATAGCGCCAAGCGACAGTTTCCATTAGCTGCATAGAGCCGTGTTCACAGGTCACGTCAGCGATGGTAATACGCTTGCCGATGGTGTCGTAAAGCAACGTGTACTCGACATAGGAATCGTGTAGAATCTTATCGACCAGCTCACAGTAAAGACCAGCCTCTAGCTTCTTTTCCAAGTGCAGGAGCTGGTCTTGATAAGAAGACATGACGATTTCAACAGAGACGTGGATCAGTCCGTCCTTGAGCCGGTAGTAGATTTTGGGGAAGTGCGAGATCCTCTCTTTGGTGCGCGTTGAGCCTAAGTCCTTGAAGAAACTCTCACTGTTGGACTGGTCAGTCTGGTACCACTTATTCTCGATGATCATGCGGGCAAGCTTCTGGCGGTGTTCCATCTGCTTGTAGGAATCCGCAAACCAAGTTCGGTAAACCCACAGGCCAGCACTAAAGAGTAGTGCTGTGCATAAACTGTTGATAATCAGCGGCAACCACGACCAAGGCAGCGCCACCACGTCCGGCCAACTAAAGAATTTCCAGTTGATTTGTTTTAGCAGCGGCCAATAGGCGATAGCTGCGCCAGTTACCCACAGGAAAATCACGGCCGTCATAGCGGTGTTGTAGAGCAGGTTGCGTTGACGCGGATAGACCCGCGTACCGCGATAGGTCCAAATGTTCTTAAACATAAACATTTACAAACTGAAAAGCTACGCCGTTGATTATCGGCTCAAGCGAAAAGTAAAAGCGGGCGTCATCTCGGTGATGACGGACATCTTCGGCAGACATTGTGAGAACGAATCCATCTTCACGATATAGCTGACACTCGGCGATTTCATGTAGCAGATACCCCAATGGCCCGCCCTTTGTAAGCTTAGTGCAAGCTTTTTGGAGAATAACAGAGTTGTAGGCATTCAAGAAGACGTCTACATTTTCAAAGCGAATCCCTTGTAACGGACGCCTTGGAGCAACCCACGGTTCGTATTTGACCGTTACTCGATGCCGGTCTTCATGTAGTGAAAATATGAAGACTTCATCATTGCCGTGAGTTGTGAACTCTGTGCCGCGAGTTTGTTTGATAAATGGCTGCCCTGTACGTCGTGCACGCTTGGCGCGACAGAAAAGGCCCGTAATAAGATAGTCTGCTTGTGGAGTGTAACGAGTGGAAGTGCCGTAGTATTGGTTCAGAAATTCATAAAGACCAATAATCTCTAATTGTTGCATCGTACTCTCCTTTTATTCGTCATCTGCGTCGTCAGGAAATTCGGTTTGGCAACCAGCATAAATGACGGTTAGGTTGTGTGCATTGTCAGCATAGATTTCAAAGTTAAAACAATGCGGTGGCGTTTGAACGCCATACATATCAATATTGAAGCCCACTCCAACGTTGTAAGTGTCAAAATCATGTTCTAATGCTTCCGCGGCGCCTTCAATAACAGGCTCAAGCAAACTGCCGAGAGTTTCCTCGTGCTCGGGTAAGGCTAGTAGCCCGAAGTAATCCTTGTAATACTGCTTCATGTTGACCAATCGGATGTCGCGTAAAAGCTCGTAATCTGGGTCTTTCATCTATTTCACTCCTAAATATTTGATAGCGGGTTGTCGATCTTCGGTGTCGATGTTGAAACTGAACTCTTTGGATTCGTGATCGCGGGTACACTCACCGTCTACCCAGATGGAGAACGGCTCATCGGGATTGGCCTGTTCGGCGGCCATCAGTACCATGTCGATCAAAGCGTCCGGGCTGGGGTCGTGATAATCAGGATCAACCAAAGCTGGATAATCTTCAAAGAAGCCTTCAATTCTAAGTGTTAGTGCCATGTCATCAGTCCTTTCTATTCATCGCTGACACCCAGATACGAGAGCCGCAAGCCATCTTCACCCTCGTATGAGGTGAACGAGAACAGCTTATTCATGCCGTCGTTGGTCTGTTCGCTAGCGATATGCAGGTGCTGGTAGGATTCAGGGCTTTCTTCCATGAGTTCCACCATGTCTTGCAGAATCTCGTCTGGGTCAAGGCGGTAGTCGTTGTCGATTTCTTCGTTATAGTCGTCGATGAACACTTCACGACCAACTACGGTCAGGGTGGAAGTCATCATCTGTGATCAACTCCTTTCGTTAGTGGTAAGCAACCGCCGCAGCGGGCGGTGCGCGAGAGGAGTGGGACAGTGAGCTATTTCTTGTCATTGGTGTTTGGCTTCTCCTGTGGCTTGACCGGTGCGGTGGCAATCACGAGATCCTTCGCTTTCATGTACCACGAGGTTTCAACTCGGTTGAAGTTTGCGTTCGCCACGGTGTCGATCACGGGATCAACCAAGGTTACAATCTGGTTGTACTTGAAGTCTTTGACCCCAGCCTCTGCTGGAATTGAAACTTGGATCATCATCCCTTGTTTCATGGACTTCAAATCGTAGGTGCGCTCCTTTACGTCGTCGGTACGGTTGCCGTCTTCGTCTTGTACGAAGCGTTCACGGCGTTGGCCGGAGAATTTCAAGACGCCAAAGGTTTCTTCTAAGTCGATAACGATGCCTTCTGCTAATCTCATGTGAGTTCCTCTTTTCTTTATTTGACTGGGACAATATCGTCGGCGTTGCAGATGTAGCGAACAAAGGCTTGCTCACCGATCCGGTAACCGACAGTCGCAATGCGTGGCTTGATGATGGTGACTGGCGCATCAACTTCGATGCTTTCGGCCTTGTCGCCTTGCTTCGCCGGAATGGTGATCTCGATATTGTCGGTGCGTTGCAAGTCGGAGAACAACTCGTAAGTGCGGGAGACAACTTTGCGATTGTCACGATCACCCTCTGACAGCTCCCGCTTGAGCGATCCGAAGTACAGGTGGCCGAACGTCTTTTCAATGTTTGGTGCAACAAATTTGAGTTCCATGTTGTAGCCTTCCTTTCGTATTCAAAAAGCCGGGTAGTTGGGCTACTCGGCTGTGGCTTGTTGATAGTATTCGGTTAGTTGTTGAAGCAGGTAGTCGTAAAATGATTTAGAGATTGGGTGAACCGCGCGCCCATCAACGTATCTTGGAAACTGGATATACCAGCGATACTGACCTTCGATGAGCTTCACGTTTTTCAAGATGAGCACATGATCCAGTACGATGTCGCCTTGGAGCAGCACGTCGCCGCCGGGATCGGGGTACATGTTAATAGAAGAAATGCGCATGTTACTTGCCATCTTTCTTCTTGGCGCCACCGATCACAACCATCGCAGCGAGGACGCCGAGCAGTAGTACCACACCGATAACCATGAGCCAACCAGCCTTGGCGTTACCCGTTTGTGGCAGACCAGGCTTCGGCGTTTGCTTGTCTTTCATGACTGCCTTCACGATTTCACCATCCTTAGTGATCTCGAATGGAACAAGGGCTTCGCTGATTTCGTACCCCTTCGGTGCGTCGTATTCTTGGAAGCTATACTTACCAGCAGGCAGGTTACTAAAGGAGAAGACCCCGTTCTTGTTGGTGCGACCAGATACGACCGTCTTGCCGTTTTTATCCAGAATACGAATACCAGTGTTTGGTAGCCGTTTGCCAGTGGAAACGTCGGTCTTAGTCAGTTCGCCAGTGCCTTTGATCAAGTCGTTGGTCAGTTCAAAGGCGATGGGTGGTTCCTTGGCGTCAGCTTTGGTCTCGCCAATCTGCTCGTCCTTGCTATCAAAGACCGTCACGCCGTCCTTGGTGGACACGAGCTTGAGGGTTTCCTTGGACAGTACAAGGTTGGTGGCAGAAGGCTTGGATTCACGGAGATAGAAAGTGCCCACGGGCAGGTGCTTGATGGAGCCAGTGGAATCCTTGCCAATGGTGATCGTCTGAATGACCTTCTTGTCAACGTCAAGCAGTTCAAAGGTCGCGCCAGCAGCGGTACCGGTCATGGCATAGGTGTAACCCTTGCCCGAAACCAGCGTGGCAACTTCGTTGATCTTCTTGAAGGTCAGTTCGTTTTCATGGAGCTTGTTCTCAATCTGCCTACCGTCGTTGATCTTGATATGCTTGATCTTCTCGTTGTCGGTGGTGTTGAAGTGGAAGCCGTACATAGTCGTGCTCAAGTCATGGCTATTGCCCGCGTCAAGTTCTTTGACGTAGTAGTAGCCGACTGGTAGCTGAATCGCATCGAATGCAGCTTTCCCATCCTTGACCGTGGTTGTTGCGAGCAGTGATTGTGCTGGAACCTCGGTGTCACCGATCTTAGTGGCGGCCATGGAGAAAAGGCCAAAGACCTGTCCATTACCGGCGACGTTCTTGATTTCTGGGAGGTTGTTCGTCCAGCCGGTGATGCTTTCTTCTTGCTTGTTGAGCGTGATGTCGAGCTGCTGGAAGTCGTTCTTGGCTTCAAGTGAGGTAGAGGTCACCGTCACTTCTTGCCCAGCATACTTGAGTTCAAAGGCAATTGGATCGGTGTTCAGAATGAACCCGTTTGGTGCAGACACTTCGGTTGCAGTGTACTTGCCAAGATACAGCTCTGGTGTTTGAATTTGGCCTTGAGCGTCAGTGGTACCAGTGGCAACCACGTCACCTTTTTGGGCACGAACGGTGCCATCAGCGGTCGTGATGTCTTCGGTTGCTTTGAACTCGAACTTCGCACCAGCGAGAGCGGTGTAGTCGTAACGATACTTGTACTGATTGCCGTATTTAGTTTCAACCTTTTCGACGGCGACTGTGGTGGCCCCGGTCTTGGTCAGCGTAGCGACACCCTTTTGGGAGAGGTCAGCGAACTTGATGACCACGATGCCGTCCTTATGGCTGCCGTCAATAGTGAACTTAGCTGGTTCCTTTGCCAGTACATAGCCGTCTGGGGCTTGCACTTCTTCGAGCTGATACTTGCCGTAACCAAGCGCTTCGGCGGTGATCAACTCACCGGAGTTGTCGGTAGCGAACTTATCAGTCGTGCCAGACTTATCAGCAGTCGGCTGGACTTCGTACTTGTTGGTTTGCAGGTTCTTGATGCGGAAGATCGCACCAGCGCGCAGTACGGTTTTGTCGGTCTCGGTATCAACCTTGACTACCTGGAGCTTTTCTTCGATAACCTTGTTTTCGATGCTATAATGCTGGGACTTCTGGGTACCATCAACAGTGACCGTGAACGGTTTGATGCCGTTGTAACCGGTAGGCGTCTTGGTTTCGGTCACGGTGTAGGTGTCGTAGGGCAGATCCGTGAACTTCACGTAGCCTTGAGCATCAGTCGAACCGGTGCGGACAACCTTGCCGGTGATCTTGCTGGTCACAGTGAATTGAGTGTCCTTGAGCATGACCGGCTTAGTGCCTTTGCCTTGAGTTGCCCAGTCGTAGTTACCGTACTTGAGCAGGTCGAGGTCGCCGGTGATGACTTGTTCCTTAACCGTCGTGGTGGCAGTTGCGGTCGTCACGTTCTGACCAGCGTATGCCAGCTTGAAGGCGTGCTTTTGCGGATCAAGAACGTAGCCGGTTGGGGCCTTCACTTCTTGCCAGTAGTAATCGTCCAGTTCCAAGCCGGAAACAGACGCGGTATTATTGGCAATCGTCACTGATTTCACGAGCTTGTCGTCAGCTGCACGGTGAAGTTCATAGACAGCGCCGTTGAGACTGGCAGCACCTTGTGGTTGCTTACCGGTAACGGCGTCTTCCTTGATAATTGTGGCAGTGCCGCGTTGTTCTTGATCGATCGTATTGACGTGAGCGGTGGTGACCGCGACAGTCTGACCAGCATACTTCAATTCAAATGGCAACTTGGCCGAGTTTAAAACGTAGCCAGCAGGGGCTTTTTCTTCAAGCGCGTAGTAGCTACCGAGCTTGAGGTTCTGCAAGGTGCCCTTACCGTTGCCATCTGTGGTGATCGCGCCAACCCGTGTGCCGGTGCTGGTGTAGATCCCATACACCGCACCATTCAGGGAGTAGTAGGCGTTGAACATATCGCTACCGAACTCTTTACCAATCTTGGCAAGGGTCACGTTACCGAGTTGTTCCTTGTTGCCGAGAACGACTTCGATGGTCTTGTTGGGTTCAACGGTGACTTCCTTGAGTTCGCCCTTATTCACATAGCCGTTCGGCGCAGTCACTTCGGAGACGGTGACTTTGGTGCCAGCTTTCAAGTCATTCAAGGCGGCATAGCCGTCAGCGCCAGTTGTGACTTCTTTGGTAGTTCCGTTGTATGCGAACTTGAGCTTTGCCCCGGGCAAGGCCTTGTTGGTGTCGGCATCGACCTTCTTGGCTTTCAGATTCCCGTTCAGGTTGACCTTGATCGGCAGACTGAATTCGCCGTTGCTGGAAAGCTTGAAGTTGACCAGCTTTTGTTGGGAACCTTTTGTATAAACGAAAGAGGTACCAACGTCAGCGGCCTTGGCAATTGCATAAGCCACCTTACCGGAAGCCTTCGACTGGGTGGTAGCCGTCAGTGTGAGCTTGTTGCCGGACTTAGTAATCTTGAGGTTCGCGGTGTTTGCAGTTTGTTGGGCAAAGGCCGCTAGCCGTCCGTTGGTGTCAGTCAACGTGATTGAATCACCAATGGCAAGTGTGATCTGTTGGCCATTGAAGGATGGCTTCTTGTCGTGAGCCGAAACCTTAGCGAGAATCGCCTTCTTCTCGGCGGCGTAGGCGCTGTATGGATTCGAGACCAGTGTGTCACCCAGTTCTTCCCAAACCATCATCTGCGTGACGGCATAATTCTTGGCGCTAGGTTGCGAGTAGTACCCATAGTAGGCAATCTCGGCTAAGCGCTCTTTCTTAGCGTTGGAGTAACTACTTGGCGTATAGTCAGATCCACTCATGTCGAGGTCAATACCATGCTCTACACAAAAGGCGATCTGTTTGCCGCCGTCAATCTGTTTCATCCAAATGCCATTGTCCGTCCATGAGGAATTGTTGAACGCTTTAAGTTTCCAGCCTGTAACCCAATTTGTTGCTAATACGTTGGTCATGCTAGCAGCAAGAGCCATCGAGGCAGGAACGAGAAGCTGGACGAGTATTACAATTAGTGCGGCGAAGATTGAGGTTCGCCGGGCTGTTTTCATCAATATTGTGTCCTCCAATTTTTCCGACAAAAAAAGACAATCGTAGTTAAACAATTGCCTTTTCAGAAATATGAAATTTCCCCTTGCATCGGTCAGCGAGTGCGTACTTCACAACTAGACCAATAAAATGCCCGTCGCTTGGGGTGGCGGCGGGCAAGGAGTAAGGGTTGAGCCAGACGTGGCACATAAGCGGCACATCTGACTGACTATTTCGTCCTTCAACGCTTTTTCATGAAGCCGGAAAGCCCAGGGTAGGGCGTTTCCTGCTCCAAACGTTTAAGGACTATCACTTTGGAGGAGTAAAAATGAAAAAGTAGGGTTTGGATAGGAATAAGTAATTGGCTTATTTCTATGTAACTTATAGTAGCGGCCGAATGTGAAGAAAATATGACGTTTTCCCGGCGGTTTTCTTAACTTTCTGAAAGCCCGGCTCGGCCGCGGCAGACCGGCGCAATCTGATGAGCGAGCAGTCATCTCAAAAAGCCGCCGGTGTTAGAGGCACCAGCGGCCGTTGTGGCGGCGGATCGCAGGACCCGCAGCGAAACAGGTTGGAGGCTGTTTCCACATGTAATACCATACCTGAAAAATGTGAAAACGTCATGTCCAAGCTGAGGCCTTTTTTGCCGCGCCGGTGCGGTACAATAGAATTATCCTATCGAGATGAGGAGTTGCTTTCATGTATAAGATGATCGTGAGTGATTTGGACGAAAGCCTGCTGCGCGACGACGGTTCGGTGTCGCCAAGGGACATTGCGACGATTCACAAGCTGCGCGACGAGGGCGTGAAGTTCGTGCCGAATACCGGCCGCGGGTTCGCGTCCGTGCAGCCGCTGCTGGCCACCATCGGCACCAAGGACTTGGCCGGTCAGTACGTGATTTCATACAACGGCGGGGCGATCGTCGAGAATAAAGACAACCGGATCATCGTGCAGCACACCTTGCCCTTGGCGGTGGCGGATCAGATTTACCGTCTCGCCATGGCGGAGGGTGACTTGTGCGCGCACATCTACACTTTCCATCACGTCTATGTGGCCAACATCAACGAGCCTGAGCGCGATTACCTGGAGAATCGCGGGGTCGACTACATCGAATTCGACGGCCAGGACCTTAGCCAGTTCAAGGACCGCAACATTGCCAAGGTGATCTTCCAGCATCTCGACTTTGGCGTGCGGCGCCGCTTCTACGAAAAGGTGGAAGCGACCGTGAAGGCGCCGCTGACGGTGACCTACTCCTCGAACCGCTACGTTGAATTCAACCCCGACGCCATCGACAAGGGCAAGGCCGCGATTGCCCTGGGCGAGCAGATTGGCATTAGCAAAGACGAGATCATTGCGCTCGGCGATAATTCCAACGACCTCAGCATGCTTCAGCAGGTCGGACTGGGCGTCGCCGTGGCCAACGGCATCCCGGCCGTCAAACATGCGGCTGGCTTGGTGCTGGACGCCACGAACAACGACGACCCGGTTACGGAACTGTACGAGAAAGTCTTTAAGCAGGACTAGAAAGCAATTGTTGTCTGCTGTTTTACCGTGATACAAAGAAGCCTGCAAAAAGGACGCCGGCAAGGGCGCCCCTGCAAAACACCAATCTTTGGTGGCCTAATGTTAACCAATAGCCGCGTGAAACCTAGCTAAAAGTCAACGCGGCTATTAGTTTACGCTTTTTTCCGGCCGCGGCCGAAAGTCTGTCTCAGCTTCTTCGCTGCGCGGGGAAGCCGGATGAGCGACAGGATTACGCTCGCGCCCACCGCTGTTTCGAAAGTCCTTACCGGACAGCGGCGGCTGGCGGTGATAAGCTGATGGAAGAGACGGGCAGTTCGGTGTTTTTTGGCCTAGACCACTACCGCCAACCGTGCTACACTGGTGAATGGAAGTAAACCTCTACATCAAACCTAAGGAGATCACGCAATGAGTTACTACATTCATGCTGCAAAGTTTTTCCTGAAGAATAATACCGAGATCGGCGGCTGGCTCGAAGTCACCGCTGACGGCAAGTTCGGGGAGTACATCCCGAGCTACGGCGAGAAGCCAGCCGGTGAGATCAAGGATTACGGCGAGCAGTGGATCGCGCCGGGCCTGGTCGACACCCACATTCACGGCCTGTTGGGCCACGACGTCATGGACAACGACTGGGCCGGCCTTGAGGAAATGTCCGAAGGCCTGCTGCGCACCGGGGTCACCTCCTGGCTGCCGACGACGTTGACCGGCTCTTTTGAACAGCTGAACGAGGTCTGCAAAACCATCGGCGACCACGCCGGCGAGGAAAAGGGCGCCAAGATCAAGGGCATCCACTTCGAAGGTCCATTCTTCACCGAAGAGCACAAGGGGGCCCAGAACCCGAAGTACTTCCGTGACCCATCGATTGAGGAATACGACGAGTGGCAAAAGAGCGCCAAGGGCTTACTGCAAAAGATGTCCCTGGCCGCTGAGCGCGACAATGCTGTGCCGTTCATTCGCCACATGGCCGGCGACGACGGTAAAGTCGTTGCCCTGGGCCACTCCAGCGCGACCTTCGAACAGGCTAAGGCCTGCATCGAGGCCGGGGCAAGCATGTTCTGCCACACCTTCAACGCGATGAGTGGGCTGAACCACCGCGCGCCAGGCATGGTGGGCGCCGCGATGTACCTGAAGAACGTTGACGACGAACTGATCGCCGACGGTCACCACGTGCGGCCGGAAGTGATCTCCGTGCTGGTGCGCGAGAAGACTGCCGAGCACATTGCGCTGGTCACCGACTGCATGTCCGCTGGCCTGCAGCCCGACGGCGACTACATGCTGGGTGAATTCCCAGTGGTCGTGGCCAATGGTACCGCCCGCCTGAAGGACGCGACCCACAACCTGGCGGGTTCGATCCTGCAGCTCAAGGACGCCATCAAGAACGTGGTTGACTGGAACGCCGCCACCCCTGAAGAAGCCATCAACATGGGGGCTTACGTACCGGCCAAGTCCGCGAAGATCGACGCGACCTGCGGCAGCATCCTGCCTGGCCGCGACGCCGACTTCCTAGTCCTGAACCCTGACATGAGCCTTGCCGAGACCTACCTGAACGGCGAGTCCCGATACCAGGCCTAAGCGAAAATAAACAATTGCCCCACCGCAGGGCGCTCGCCAGTGAAACTAGCTGGCTGAACGTCTGCGGTGGGGCTTTTTTGCCTGACGAATTGTCAGGCCAGTGCTTCCGGCGGGTCGGGCTGGGGGCCCTTGCCCAGCCGGGCGAGGACCCAGTTGTCGAAGTTCCACTCCTCAGTGGCGCGGCGGTTGTGCGCGTCGTCCCACAGGGCCTCGCGCTCGAATTCGACGACGCGGCCGCCGGGGCCGACCGCCACCCAGTTGTAACTGCCGTTGCGGTGGCCGTATTTGATCCACCACGTCGGCGTGTCGTTGCGCTGGTGGACGTTATCGATGAAGCTGCGAACGATGTAGTCGGTGCGCAGGTACTTCAGGCCGCGCGCGTACTGGGAGTCAAGCCGCTGCATGGTTTCGCGGGCGATCCGCCGCGCCGTCTCCTGGTCCGTCATCGGCGCGCGGCTGACGACCGAGAAGTCGTTGAAGCTGATTAGGCGCCCTTTTTCCCCCCAGACCAAAGTCAGGTGGGGGCCCAGCCACACGAGCGGGGCGTATGGTTGGTACCGCTCCACGCGCACCGTCTCCCCGTTGCGCAGGCGGGTGTCGGCGGCAATCAGCTGAAAATTATCGGGAATCACCAAGTTGGGCTGCGTGACGCCCAACACTTCGATGGTCTTCGGCATAATGACATGTTCCTCCTTGCCAGATGGCTTATGCCTCAAGGTTGCGGCTCACGTGCTGCAGCATGGCGAGCAGCGCCTGCCGCTGCCCCTC
Source organism: Lacticaseibacillus jixianensis (assembly GCF_003946485.1). Lineage (GTDB taxonomy): Bacteria > Bacillota > Bacilli > Lactobacillales > Lactobacillaceae > Lacticaseibacillus > Lacticaseibacillus jixianensis. The sequence goes on from NZ_RHOJ01000012.1 coordinate 27,480, forward strand.
ATCCAGGCCGGCGAACGCCTCCGCCTGGGCTGCGGCCAGGGTGGCCGTCAGTTGAGGCACCAAGGCGCGGCCAGCTGGCGTCAGCGCCGTCACGAACGCCCGCCCGTCCTCGGGAGCGCGCTGCTTGGTGATCAGCCCCGCTGCGGTCAGCTGGGCCAGCCGGCGCGTGACGTTGCTGGACGTCAGGTGGGTGAGGCGAAAGAGCGCCTCCTGTGAGACCGTTTCGTGCTGCGCAATCTGCAAGATGAAGTAGTAGTTGCTGGCGGTGAGGCCAAGGGGGCTGAGGGCGTCGTCCAGAAAAGCGGTGAGCTGCTTGGCGGCAACGGTGACGGCCGCGGTCAACGGGTCGATGACTTCCGGCATACTGGTACTCCTTTCAAGGCAGGTGGTCCGCATCACAAAATCATTTACCAGCAGTCTAGCACCTAGTACTTGCTTGCGCAAACAACCATACTCGTCTGGCGTTCTGACCAGCGGACCGCTCGACACAGCGAACGAGTAGCGACCGACGCGCCGACCGGTGAACCGCGTGGTTAGTCGGCGCAAGGCGGCTGACCGGCGCTGTGCTCGGCGGAGGAGTTTGCCCAGCGTGGGGGTGGTTGCGACCGCTTTCGCGCGGTACACTGAGAGCATCAGTGGAGGGATAAGTATGAAAAAACAGGCATTCTGGCTCGCTTTTGCCATTGGGCTGTTCCTGCTTTTAGGCGGGGGCCAACTGGTGCAGGCGGCGCCGCTCACCCAGTCGCAGGTGCAGCAGACCAAGCAGTGGTACCGCGATCCGCAGGGCGTGGTGGGCCCCCGCACCCAGCAGGCGCTGTACACCGCGAACTATCGCGCGTTTGCGAAGATCAAGGGCAAGCCGCAGATCGCGGTCATCGTCACCAGCGGCAAGGACGAGGACGAGCTGCAGGACTACGCCAATGAGCAGTTCAAGAAGTACGGCTTCGGCCACGCCCGGTGGGATAACGGGCTGCTGCTGACGATCGAGCCCAAGGAGCACCACTACTGGATGGAGGTCGGTTACGGCCTGGAGCCCGTGGTGCCAGACGGGTCAATGGACGAGATCGTCAGTTCAGCGGTGAAAAAGCAGCTGCGTGCGAGTCAGTACGACCAGGCCATTGCGGCCATCGTCACCAACACCGTGTGCCGGGTGCAAAAGCATCAAGATGCCATCTCGACGCCCGCGGGAATTGCGGCCCGCCGTGCGCACGACCAGATGGTTCAAAATATCGGCGTTGGCATGATTATTGGCATGCTGCTGCTGATGGCCTTCATGGCGGCCCGGTTCTTTGCGCTGCGCAACTGGGCCGGCCGAATCTTCGCCACCCAGCCGGGGACCTTTCCCATCCTGCAGCAGCTGCATGACGCCGGCATCGTGATCGACCCGATGAACGTCCCGGGGGGCGGCTGGGCGTTGTTCAACCGGCAGCAGGCGCTGGCGTACTCTTTTGCCAAGCTGATCCGCCGCGACTACATCAAGTGGCTGGCCAAAGCCCCGCAGCTCGGGCCGTTGCCGTTTTACTACTACAAAGTGGCTGATGATCGCATGACCCCTGACAAGTGGCCGGCTGCGGAGATGGCGACAGAACCGAGTCTGGCCGCCATTTTAACCGACGAAACGCCGCGTCCCGGCAAGCTCAGGGTGATGACCTCGATTAAGGGTCACACCGACGTCGAGGTGGCGGCCGTGGGCCAGTACCAGGACCGCTTTGACCAGTGGCTGCGGCAGACCAAGGACGTCAAGCCCAAGGAGGCCAGCCAGGTCTGGCAGGACTTCTTCATTCACGCCAAGCCAGAAGACGCGAACCTTTCGGATGAGAAGCTGGCCCAGCTCTGGACTGTCATGCTCACGCACCAGCGCAATCCGATGACCGAGCAGTCCGGCATCGCGGGAATGCCCGTTTGGGTCGTCAGCAACTACGTCCACGCCAGCGCCCCAAGCTCCGGCAGTGGCGGCGGCTTTGGCGCCGGCGGGGGCGGTGGTGCTTCCGGTGGCGGCGGCTTCGGCGGTAGTTGGTAGGCAAGTGGATCGTTCCCTGGACGGGGGACGGTCTTTTTTTCTTGGTTAAGCGGCCCCGGTTCGGTTGAGTGATGGTTCATGCCGGGTCAGTAATGACGGCGATAGATGATTGTACAAAGCTCCAATTAAGGTGAATTTTACTGTTTAATGGCCTCAAGAATATTTTTACCCACCAAATATAACGAGTAATTTTTCCGAATTGTGTTCGTTCGGAACGGATCACTGCCTTTAAAAACATTTACTATATAAAATTTAGGGAATATTAGATTCAAAAAGCGACATCCAAACGAAACTGCGTTATTATGATGATGGGTATAAGGATGAAATAGTTGGGTATGCTTCAGTTGATAGGGAGGAATCAATTATGGCAAATCGGCATCTTTTTCAAGAGCTATCATCAGCTATGACTGATGAAAAGCGCCATTATAAGATGTATAAGTCCGGCAAGACGTGGCTTCTTGCTGGCATTTCGTTGATTTTTGCGGGGGCGCTGTCGCTGCAGCAGCCCATCATAACGCACGCTGACACTAGCGATAATGCTAGTGTCACTGCCGAGAGCAACTTGAGCTTACATTCGAGTACATCAACGACTGCACTGGGTGCCGTTAAGAAAACGACGACGGACTCGAATGATTCTGATGTCTCACGGATAGCCGCACAAACAAAGGCTCAAACATCTTCATCTGCGGACAGTCAGAAAGCAAATCAAGCAAACTCAAATCTAAAGGGTAACTCGACCAACGCGTCTAGTACCCCATCCACGAATTCCCGAGGATCTTCGGTTACTCGGACGCTAGTGGACGCAACCTCAACCGTCCAAGGCAGCCAAGACCAATTGCCTTCAACGTCTAGTGCCACCGTTACAGGGGTACCTGCTAAGGTTGGGGTCGGGTCTGGTGTGACGAAAGATGTGCACATTGTATTTCACATGACTGCTGCTAAAGCTGGAGACAGCTTCAGCATTACCATTCCTGATGAAAATGCCAACAGTTCATGGGGCTTTGACGGTTCAAAAGCAGAACCGGTACCACTGGCTGATGGAACAACAACCAGGACGCACGATGAGGCTCATCACACTTGGACTATCACGAATAAGCTAGTAACAACTAAGACCATTCAACAGGATCTGACTCTTTACATTTACGGGAACGACAGGCCAACACCCAAGTCACCAATTGACGACATTGGTGTCACCAACAGTCAGATTACGTATGCGGTGAATGGCCAAGAACAGGCACCCATTACCATTACCCAGACGGTTGACCCCGCCATTAAAATCAATCCAATCACCCGAGTGAACCCAACAGGCGTGATCAAGAGGCTTCTTCCGACCACCACTTATGTCTATCAGTTTACGACGCCCGAGGAAAATGGGGTCCAAAATCAGACGAGCAGTGCATCTTCGCGGATCAACTCAGCCGTTAATTATGGAACGACAATAACCATCCCGGTTCCTACCGGTTTTACCTTGGATGAGGAGTTAACCAAGAAACTTAATCAGTTTAGTGATGAGACCACTATCACTCAAGACGGGTCGAGTAAAGACATCATTATTACTGTTCCCAAGGGTAGTGGCAACAACAGTTGGAGCCAAGTTTACCAGATTGCAGGCAAGTACGATGTTCCGCCGACAGATAATCCTCATAATCTAACTGCACCGGGTCGGATTTCGCTTGTGCAAAAGCTGGGAGACGGTCCGGATGCTCGGACTTTGACATACGACGCTGACCCTTGGACTGCAATCATGGAGGCTGCAGGTGACGGCGATAATACCAGCCTACCAGTTAAGAGTCAACCGTTTGTCAACGGAAATTACAGTAATCCGTATGATGATCGAAGCAAGATAACTCTGGCTTCCACTGGCGAAAAGGGTAAACCAATTAAATATTTGAATTCCTTTACCTTTACCTATGAGGGCGCAGCGGACCAGGCGGACTCTACGGCAACGTTTACCATCTCAGTGCCCGACGGTTTAGATGCAACTGGCTTTCAAGTACCAACTGAGCAAATTAGAACGGATAGTGACCCGACCAAATCTGAATATTTGCCCGGCACCACGTCCTATTCCGCGAAGGTGACCTTTGTGGGTGGTTCATCCGATTCAAAGACGATTGAAGCGGGTGGTCGCTATGATGCTCCCGACGGTCAGTACATCAGCTCGATTGAACTAACTCCCAATTACCTGGCTCCTGGCGCAATATCCCAGTCTGCGGATGATGGCAAGGACGGGATGTATCTTTTTGGGAAGGTTGCTGAAAGGCATCATGACCTTTCACCGGTCAAGGTTGGCGACAGGCTCACCACTAGAATGAGTATGAAAGTAGTTGGTACCGAGATTGACAAAACATACAATGGTGAGTTTACTCAGACCGTGGTCGCACCCGCTCCTGCGGAGGCCCCAGCTATTGGCTATAGCAGCGGGCTCGATTTTGACGGGCACTATCACACTTGGCCAGGAACCGCTCCTGCAGGGGAGATATCAATGTATGGTGGGGGCAACTGGGGCCAAACGGCTGATCTCATCAAGGATCCAATCCTGTACGTGGTTTTGCCTAAGACGGTTCACCTTGCTACCGACGAAGAACATCAACCAAGAATCCAAGGGGCAAAGTTTAAAACTGAGTCACTGCCGGATGGCCGGACCCTGGTTACGTTTGATTATACTGGTACCTCGGTCGATACGTCGAAGCCGACAATGACTTACTCGACCCTGTTTTGGGACAACCAGCCGGATGCCATGCCGACAACCGAGCCAATCGAGATGCTGATTTATTCGCCAACGACGACCATTATGAAGTCGGAAAACATCAAGGCCATCACTGATCCTATTTTGCTTGCCAAGGTTCACCAAGGCACGGTTCAGTACTTTTCAACCGACTGGAAAATCGAAGTTGCCTCCACCCAGGGTACAGCCGCATTGGCTCAGGGTAACCTGGATTCCTCGCCAGCGGCTCAAGGAAAATCTGACATTCACCGCGGCAGTACGTCAGATTGGCCGGCGAATAAGATGAATTTTGCCATCGATATGCAGAATAATACTGATATTGATGCCACGAATGCTTATGAGGTGATTAACCTCCCGTACGCTGGTGACGCCCAGGGGTCGACCCTTAACTTTACTATGACGGGTCCGGTGACATTGCCGAGTAAGTTTAGCAACGGAGATTCGTTGACGACGAGGGCCGTCCTTTATTCAGACAAGCCTGCTGTTTTGACCACAGGGAGTACTACTTTTGATCGTTCAGGTTATGTTGACGCTGCTGGGGTTGCGGCAAAAGGCGGATGGTCTACAATCAAGTCCGTTCTAGTTGATATCGGTACGATTCCAAGTCATGCCAATACCGCCGATCCTGACACAAATGAACGAATTACTATTCCTGGCCTTGACGAGAGTCTGTTAACGGACAGCGGTAAGACAGGTTATTTACAAACGGGCTTTTATATCAATGACAATCCCGTGCAGATTCTGGGAGGTAAGGACGAGAAAACTTCAGCCACATCAATTGCAGTCCAAGGAACGGATACTGTTACTGCGCGTTTACACTACAAAGACCAACAAGGAACAGATCAGTATATTGAGTTGCCCGATCTAACTAAAGTGTATAAGGATGGGTCAGACGAGATGAAGGAGACTGATTTCCCACAGGTCTCCGATCCAGCTCAGACGCCAGCGTTAAGTGAGAGCGATAAGGCACTCATTCCCGCCGGCTATCATCTAGCTCCGGGTAACCCTGTCGTTAAGAACCTTGGAAATGGTGGAAATGCTTACGACGAGAACCACCTGAACAAGCCTGCAAAATTTGGTGAAATAGCTCAGTATTATTTCGATGGTGACGTTGTCCAATACGAGTTGGTTTCTGATAATCCAGTCGTGACCCCCCCAAAGGCGACAACCGTTACGACGTCTTACACTGTGAACTACGCGGGGTTACCAGACACTTTGACGCCAGTGCCTGTTACTCGGGCAGTCGAGTGGACAGCAACCACCGATGAGAAGACGAATAAGACGATTTACGTACCAAATACCGGTTCTGTTGAAAGCGTAACTTCGCCTTCAATTCCTGGCTATGCACCGGATATTGAGGCAACGAATCCCATCACGTTGACTTCGATGACGACTGCCCCAACCAGTTTAGTTACAACAGTCACCTATCACCCTGTTGATGCTGCTTTGACAGTGACTTACGTTGACGACACGACTGGCGAGAAGGTGACATCTGACCTAGTCAATGGCGTGACGGGTAAAACTGGCGAATACTCAGTTAAGGTTCCTACTGGTTATGTACTAGCAAAGAATCAGGCGGATCGTTTGCGCTATACTTTGACGACGGATGACACGGATAATCTGATTGTGCACTTGACGCATGAGACGACTCAAGGTGAGTCAACCACCACCCGGACGATTACTTATGTGGTCTATGGCAGTATGCCGGCACCGGAAAAAGTGACTCAGACGGTCAAGTGGCAGATTGTCACGGATAAGGTCACAGGAGAATCGGTCGCGACACCGGAAAATGGCTACACCGAGGTGGCATCGCCTAGCCTAGAAGGCTATAAGCCTGACCAAGCGAAGGTCCCACAAGAGGGGCTGGCCGCCAAGGTGATCAAGAGCACCGATGAACTGAAGGACGAGAACGTGACGGTCACCTATACCCCGGTTCCGGTGGCTCAAGAACTTCAGGTCACCTACGTCGATGATGCACAAGAGAAGGCCATTGTTGGCACGCCGACCTTTATCACCGGTCAAACGGGCGATAAGGGGACATACGAGGTGAAAGTTCCAGAGAACTATGAGTTAGCTAAAGGGCAACCGTCTAAGATCCCGTATCAGCTGACTGATGGTGCGAAGGGCATCGTTATCCACTTGTCCCACATTCTTTCGCAGACGGAGAAGTCGACGACCCGGACAATCACTTATGTGGTCTACGGTAGCATGCCGGCACCGACAACCGTTAAACAGACGGTTAAGTGGACAATCACCACAGACAAGGCCACAGGCGCGACGCTTGCGGTGCCGCAGAACGTCTACACCGAAGTGGCCTCGCCAAGGCTCGTTGGTTATACGCCTGACCAGGCGGTCGTACCGCAAGAGGGACTGGGCGCAAAAGTGATCAAGACCGCTGATGACCTGAAGGACGAGAACGTAATTGTGACCTACACACCGGCGCCAGTCGCCGATGAGCTCCAAGTTACCTACGTGGAACGTGGAGCGCAAGGCACTCCTGATAAGCTGCTTGAGACCGAAATGATCACTGGCAAAATTGGCGATAACGGCGACTACATTGTCCATGTTCCTGCCGATCTCACTGGTGAGTATGAATCCCTCGAGCTCGCTCCGGGAACCAAGATTCCTTATCGGTTGACCTCGTCAGCTGACGGCATCGTCATCTACCTCCACCGGGTTGTCGGCACTACGCCTGGCAACCCAGGCACACCAACCAATGGCGGTGGCACGACGCCTGGCAACCCAGGTACACCGACCAACGGTGGCGGCACCACGCCTGGCAACCCAGGCACACCGACCAATGGCGGTGGCACTACACCTGGCAACCCAGGCACGCCGACCAACGGCGGTGGCACTACACCTGGCAACCCAGGCACACCAACTGATGGCGGTAGCACCACACCTGGCAACCCAGGTACCCCGACCGACGGCGACGAGACCACGCCTGGCAATCCAATTACGCCTACAGGAGATGACGGTTCAGATACCGGGACCCCTGAGTCGGCAATCGGCGGTGATACCGATCTTGTTGGCAAGCCAGAAACCGGAACAACGGTGGACGGCGGCCAGGCAACCGGCACGGTAACCGAGCCCACTCAGCCTGAATCGTCGTTGCAACAGACGGCGGATAAGACACCTACCAAGACGCCGACAACAGTGCCAGCAAAGGCGCTCACCAAGACGAGCGCAAGGAGGACGTTGCCAGAGACTGGCAATGCGGTTGGCACGGGCCTTGCAGTTCTGGGCATTTCCCTGCTGTCACTGCTAGGACTGGCTGAACGCAAACGCAAAATTGAACACTAGTCGAGTGATCGTATTTCAAGGGACCGCTCTTCACGCCAACACGTGAAGGACGGTCCCTTTTTTTGACCAGGGAAAGGGCTTGGGCTTCGCCGAATTGCTGCCTGACGGGATGGCAGTGCTGCCGCGAAGGCCTCGTTTTACCGGGAATCGGCCGGTGTACAAAGCTGGAGTCTCCGCGATTTTTGCTAAATCAGTAAAAACCGCGGAGACTATCCCCTCATCACCGCCTTTACAATATAAGCATAGGAGCAAGGAGGTATGGACGATGCGAGTTAAAGATCTGACAGGTGAACAGTTTGGCCGGCTGACCGTCCTCAAACGGGTCGGAACAGCGAAAAATGGGAATGCGGTTTGGGAATGCCGCTGCTCATGCGGTCGCACTGTGGCAGTCGACGGGTATCGGCTTCGGTCAGCTCAAGTCCGCAGCTGCGGATGCTTGCGTCGCGAGGTGGCACGGGAGCGTGCCGCATCGAATCCGGCTTTTAGGGCTCACCAGCATGCGCATGGGCGAGATTTGACGAATGACGAGGGAATCTCACTCAACTCATTGGTCAGGAGTAAGCGCAACAAGTCTGGTGTAGTGGGTGTCTCTTACAATCCGACCAACAATCGGTGGTTCGCCCGGTTGCGTTATCAGGGCAAGTATGTGCTCCTTAAGTCTTGCGAAACGTTTGACGAGGCCGTTGCCTTGCGTAAGGCTGCAGAGAGTCGTTACTTGGGTAAGCCGACTGAGGAGTTGGCACAAAGCGTTCAGTGATGCATCTCGGGGAGGGGATGCGGCACTGGCCGCTTTTTTTAGTTGGCGGGGTCATCCACGTGCCGCGCCAGCTGAGCAAATGATTCGCCAATTCAAGGCAAAAAAACACGCCGGGTCGCGAAGTGGCGACTCGGCGTGTTGCTGTCTGCGTTAGCCTTGAATACCGAAATTGATTACACCCGAGAGGCTTTCCCAGTAAGCAGAAAGCATTGCGGCACCAGCCTCGGGGTTCGGTGCGCCGCCGCCATTGCCGTGGTGCTGCGACAGGCTCATACCAAACGGTGCGAAGACCATCGGCCGCTCGATGCGCTGCGTGGTAAGCACCTGGTTGGCTTTGTCCTGGTTAGTCTCACCTGCAGTGCGCCGCTTGCTGCCTGGCTGCGTTTTGGCGTGGTAACCGGAGAGCGCAGGGACCAACTTCTGGTACTCGCTCGGTAATGCCGAAACGAAGTCAGCCGGAATCTGGTGGGCGACGTGAATTTCCAGTGTCCGGTCTGCCGCAGGAAAAGCGGTGAGTGCGGTCGCTGGATCGACTACGACGGAGTACCCAGCTTTGACGAATGGCAGCGTCAATTCGTGGAAGTTATAGCTGACAGGATCACCGGGATTGCCAGCCAAGAGCAATGTCTGCAAAGGCTCACCAGAATCAGCATCGACGACCAAAACAGTAATGTGCGTCTGGTGCGTGGTGCTTGGCCGACCGGGTTGCGCGGATGGGTGCGTGGCGGTTTGAGCCACAGCTGCCTCACTCGTCGTCAGGTGCTGGCTGTTTGCTGAAGAAACTACGGATGCGGAAATCCTATTGGTCGATGTGGTACTAGACCCGACACTGGTCTGGGCGCTAGAGTTGGTGCTTGATGTGGCGCTGGAGTCTGCGCTGGACTGAGCGCTAGAGTTAGCGCTTGATGCTGTGCTGGAGTCCGCACTTGATGCGGCACTAGAATCTGCACTGGACTGTGCACTGGAGTCCGCACTCGAAGTGGCACTAGAATCTGCACCGGACTGCGCGCTAGAGTCAGTGCCTGATGCGGCACTAGAATCTGCACCGGACTGCGCGCTCGAGTCAGCACTTGATGTAGCACTGGAGTCTGCGCTGGACTGAACGCTAGAGTCAGCACTTGATGCAGCACTGGAGTCTGCACTTGATGTAGCACTAGAGTCAGCACTGGACTGAGCGCTAGAGTTAGCGCTTGATGCAGCACTAGAATCCGCACTGGATTGAGCGCTAGAGTTAGCGCTTGATGCAGCACTGGAATCCGCACTGGACTGGGCACTAGAGTTAGAGTTCGATGTGGCAGTGGAATCTGCACTGGACTGAGCGCTCGAGTCAGCGCTTGATGCGGCACTTGAGTCTGCACTGGACTGTGCGCTCGAATCAGCGCTTGACGTAGCGCTGGAATCTGCACTGGACTGTGCGCTTGAGTCAGCACTGGATTGAGCACTAGAACCTGCGCTTGATGTGGAACTGGAGTCCGCACTCGAAGTGGTACTAGAATCTGCACTGGACTGCGCGCTCGAGTCAGTGCTTGATGCGGCACTAGAATCTGCACCGGACTGTGCGCTCGAGTCAGCACTTGATGCGGCACTTGAGTCTGCACTGGACTGTGCACTCGAGTCAGCGCTTGATGTTGAACTGGAGTCTGCACTGGACTGAGCGCTAGAGTTAGCGCTTGATGCCGTGCTGAAGTCCGCGCTTGATGCGGCACTAGAATCTGCACTGGACTGTGCACTGGAGTCAGCACTTGATGTAGCACTGGAGTCTGCGCTGGACTGAGCGCTAGAGTCAGCACTTGATGCAGCACTGGAGTCTGCGTTGGACTGAACGCTAGAGTTAGCGCTTGATGCCGTGCTGGAGTCAGCACTTGATGCAGCACTAGAGTCAGCGCTGGATTGAGCACTAGAGTTGGCGCCTGATTCGGCACTAGAGTCAGCACTTGATGTGGCACTAGAATCTGCACTGGACTGTGCACTGGAGTCAACACTTGATGCGGCACTGGAATCCGTACTGGACTGTGCACTCGAATCAGCGCTTGATGTAGAACTAGAGTCAGCGCTTGATGCAGTACTAGAATCCGCACTGGACTGAGCGCTAGAGTTAGCGCTTGATGCCGTGCTGGAGTCCGAACTTGAAGTGGCACTAGAATCTGCACTGGACTGTGCACTCGAATCAGCGCTTGATGCGGAACTAGAATCTGCACTGGACTGTGCACTGGAGTCAGCACTTGATGTAGCGCTGGAGTCTGCATTGGACTGTGCGCTCGAGTCAGCGCTTGATACAGCACTGGAGTCCGAACTTGAAGTGGCACTGGAGTCAGCGCTTGATGCGGCACTAGAATCCGCACTGGATTGTGCGCTCGAATCAGCGCTTGATGCGGCACTAGAATCCGAACTTGATGCAGCACTGGAGTCTGCGCTCGACGTAGCACTGGACTGTGCGCTGGAGTCCGAACTTGACGTAGCGCTTGATGCAGCGCTGGAGTCCGCACTTGAAGTGGCACTGGAATCCGCACTGGACTGCGCCCCAGAGTCGGCGCTTGATGTTGCCCCTGAGTCCGCACTACTCCCTTGGTTGACTATCTTCACAACGTTGATCGGCACCACGGTCGCCGGTCCGGACATTGTGAAGGAGATGCTGGCACTTTGACCGGGGGCCAGTTCGTAGCCAGCCGGCAGCTCGTCGTTCAGGGTGCCGGCGTAGAACGCGGAGACCGACATGCGGGTGCTGGCAATGACTTCGCCGTGGTCGACATAGTTAAAGGTCACGACCGCCTGGCGCTGGTTGGCTGGATCAACCTCAAGATCGCCCTGGATGAGTGCTGGCAGGTGGTACGTCACGTGCTTCCGCCGTTCCGTGATGGCAGCCAGTAGGCGCCTGCGGCCTTTTTTGGTCAAAATGGCGCTGTAATTGCCGGCGGTATCGTCGTCATCCACGACGCGAAAATCGTCTGCCCGTAAGGTAATCGTGCCGAGGGTATTCCCGCTGTCGTCCGTCGCCACGACGGTGCTGCCGAGAAACCGCGCAGAGGCAAGCGTCCCGTCCGCGGTGCTGGCCGGGATGGTCCACGAGGTACTCAGTTCAACGTCGACCTTGGCGTCCGCCTGGGCAACGGTTTGGGGTGCGCTTACCGTTTCTGCGGCAAGGCCCACCCCGGTTGCGGCCGCAGCCGCCAGCAGCGCATGGCGCCAGTTGGTAATATGAGTTGGGTTAGTCATCACTTGCCTCCTTTCCTTTCAATGAGAATGGATCACTGACTGTTTGAGGAACTACCGCCTGCATTTTCGTCTGTTTGACGCGTACCGTCAAGTCCGCCAGTTCTCGCCAGTCTGCCGGCGAGGGCGGGTTGGCCCAAGTGACCTGCGGCATGGTCAGCTGCGGGTCGGAAAAGTCGGACAGGTAGACGTCGGTGTGCTTGGACAGCCGGTGCTCGATCACGATAAAGGCGTTGTCGAAACTCGACAGGGTCCGCGAGATGTAGTCAGTGTAAATCGGGCCCTGCGCAAAATCAACGCAGACGTAAACTTTGTCGCGCAGCGCTTCTGGCGGCAGGTAGTTGATCAGCGTGAACATGTAGGAGAAGTACAAGTTGACGGCCATGGTGCGGTTGAGCACCGGGTCGCCCGCCTTGACCAGCTGGCTGATGAAGGTGAGGATCAGCGCGTCGAAGGCCGGGTACAGGTTGGCAAAAAAGCTGATCTGCTGATCGTCGATGAAGGTCGTCGGCGCCAGGTAAAAGGTGACCATCTGCACGTGCAGACCAAAGAGCGCGTCGTGCAAGGCGGACAGGTCAGGCTTAGCGCCGTCTTCAAGGATGTGGTGCGTCTGAACCAGGTGAATAAAGTCCGTCGTCATCTTGGCCGCCTGGGGCAGGTGGGCCGCGGAAATCAATGCCGCGCCCTGCGTGTCCGGCAGGTAATGCCAGATGCCTAGGAACGCGTAGAGGTAATCGAGCTCGGCGGTGGTGACGCCGAACTGCTTGGGCAGGATCTTGTGCACGCCGTCCAAGCACCCGTCCGCGCCAGGCAGGGTGATGTCGCCCGGCAGCACGTTTTGAATGTGCTGGCCGTTCATCATCCGCAGCAGCCAGATTTTAAGGAAAAAGCGCAACTTGGTGACCTGCGTTGGCAGCAGTGCGACTTCAAGCTGGGCCTCAAGCGTCCTGATCAGCGCCGCCACGGTGGGATCGAGTTCCTTGAAGGGGCTGGCGATCCCGTTGTAGGCGACGAAGTAGAACTGAAACAGCGCCAGCCGGGTGGCAAACTCGGTGTCCGCCTCGGCGTGCGGGGTGAGAAAATCGTCGGCCAAGGCGCCTTTTAGCTGCGCGGAGGCCTCGTAGAACTTGGCGTTGGAAATGAAGTGTTCCTGCATGTACTTGTTTTTCGGGGTCCGGTTCGAGAAGAAGAACTGGTACTCGAAAACCGTGAAGAGGTAACCGCGCTGAAGGTACATCAGGCGCAGCTTTTGGAGGATGACCTTGGTGAGGTGGTGGGCCCGCCAGAAGCCCTTCTCGAGGTCGTCGAGGTAGCTGGGCGTGGTGGTCGACACGGCGACAAGATCCGCGTTCAAGGTGTCGAACAGCTTGTTGAGCTTGTACTTGGTCAGCCCGAACTGCTCTTGCAACGCGGATTCAGCGACAGTCTGGCTGGCCGCGTTACTGATCATTTGGAGCACCTGATAGCTGGCTTGATCCTCAGCATTAAAAATCGCAGACGCGTTCATCCAGTCACCTCCCAAAATTCCCCAATCTTACCCTCATTATACGGCATATTCTTGGGCTAAGATAGAATTATCTAATTGACCCGTCTCACCGCACGAAAACAAGTCAGGATGCCGGTTTTAAGCGTATGGATTGGGCTAATTTGGCTACCATTTTGTTATCATTGGCGATCAATTGAGCGTGGTCCGATGGACTTGGCCGCTCGGCAGGTGAAAATGTGGCGGGGGTGACTTCAGGTTGATCGCCGCGGCGCGGGTGGGCGTGGTAAGGTAGCGGTAGCGGATTTTTGGCTTGAGGAGGAGAACATGCGAATCTTAATTGTCGGGGCCGGCCTGTTTGGGGCCGTCAGCGCCCACGAGCTGGCCAAGCAGGGCCACGCCATCACCGTGATCGACAAGCGCGCGCACATTGCGGGCAACGTCTACACCAAGGAGGTGGCGGGCATTCAGGTGCACGCGTACGGCGCGCACATTTTTCACACGAGCAGCCGCGCGGTGTGGGACTATGTGCATCAGTTCGCTGACTTCAACCGCTACACCAACGAGGTCGTGGCGAACTATCACGGCGAGCTGTACAACCTGCCGTTCAACATGAACACGTTCTACCAGATGTGGGGCGTGACGACACCGGCGCAGGCCCAGGCCAAGATCGCAGCGCAGCGCGCCGCACTGGGCGACAAAACGCCGACAAATCTGGAGGAGCAGGCTATCTCGCTGGTCGGCACCGACATCTACCGCAAGCTGGTGCGCGACTACACGGCCAAGCAGTGGGGCCAGGATCCGCGGCGCCTGCCCGCGTTCATCATTCGCCGGCTGCCGGTGCGCTTCACCTTCGACAACAACTACTTCAACGATCCGTACCAGGGCATCCCGATTGGCGGCTACACCCAGGTGGTGGCGAAAATGCTGGCGCACCCGAACGTGACGGTGACGTTGAACCGCGATTTTCTCGCCGCGCGTGAGGCGTACCTGCGCGATTATGACGCCATCGTCTACACGGGGATGATCGATCAGTTTTTCGATTACCGCTTCGGCCCGCTGGCGTACCGCTCCCTGCGCTTTGAAACCAAAACTTTGGCCACGCCGAACTTCCAGGGCAACGCCGTGATCAACTACACCGACGCCCAAACCCCGTTTACGCGCATCATCGAACACAAGTGGTTCGAGTTCGGCGCGGGCAGCACGGACCACACCGTGATCACCCGCGAGTATCCGCAGGCGTGGCGTCCGGGCGGCGAGCCGTACTACCCGCTCAACGATCAGGAGAACGACTCCCTTTTCGCCCAGTACCAAGATTACGCGCAGACCACGGTGCCGCAGGTCGCGTTTGGCGGCCGGCTGGGGATGTACCGGTACTACAACATGGACCAAGTCATCGCGGCGGCGCTGCAGTTCGTGAACAACAGCCCGCTGTTCACGCCGCGCCAGCGCTAGCCTGACGCGTGTGCGGGTGACTCATAGGGCCCGCAGAAGCGGCGCGTGCTTGGCGAAGCTGCAGTGGCCAACAAAGTCGCGTTCCTCAAGAAGCTCCGCCTTTAAGGGCTTAGCGTGCCCCGAGCTGTTTTCGGCACGCTAGGCTTTTTTGCATTGCCCAGATTAGTCGAAGTGCCGCAGCCGTTCGATGAGCGCCGCCCGCAGCTCTGCGAGGTCGTGGTAGGTGCCATCGGCCTGAAGCTGCGCCTTCACCAGCGGCCAGAGCAACTCGAACTGGGCGCGCCAGGGATTCGGCGGCGGTCCGGTCAGCGGATCGGCGATGGCGGCCAAGGTCGCATAACTTTGCGGCAGCGGAATGGTGTACTGCGCCCCGTAAAGGAGCAGGCCAAGCGCTTCCCGCAGCACGGTTTGCATCGCCCGGGTGACCGCGGCCGCAAATGCCATGCGCTGGCTGAGCCGCCGCGCGTCCGGCAGCGTGGCGCTGCGCAGCGCTACCGTGAAGCTGCCGCGGTCGGCGGTAATGAACCGTGCGGCCACCACGCCGGGGCCTTGGATGGTGAGATCCTGGAGGTAGTGGCCGGCGACCCAGATGAAGTCGGGGCCCTCTCCGCGGCCCAAAGAGAAGTAGAACAGGCGAAAAAACGAGACGACTCGCGGCGGCTGGCCGTGCAGGCCGAGCTGCGTCGAGGCCGCATGGCGCGCATTGTTCAACTGCTTGCGGTAAGGAGCCAAGCTGCCGGCAAGCGTGTGGACGATGGCCGGCGTCCGCTCAGTGGAGACGTAAGGGCCGAACTGCGTATCAACCGCGATCGTGCGGCCCTGGCCGTGGTTGAACGGCATGAGTAAGGCCAACGTGGGTCGATAGACAAGTTCATTGCACACAGGCAGCTGCGCGGCCATCAGTTCTAAGTCGCGCGGGGTGAAGCCTGGCACTTGCAGTAGCGGACCATCGGCGCTGGTGATTTTGATCATTAGAACCCCTCCCAGATGTGATTTGGCTCAGCGCTTCGAACCCTCGTTCCCCAAACGCGATGCATCATAACAAGTGTACTTATTTTTTGTCAAAGCCTTTTTCTTACCAGAACATTAAAAAAATGAGGCGGCGCCCGCTGGTTGAGGAGGGCGTCGCCAAACTATTTTCCGGAACACTACTTCGCGGTGTGCGGCCCGGTGTACCGGGCTTGCGCTGCCGCCGCTGACCGCTCCCGTTCGCGTCTTGCCGCGGTGCAGCAGCTGCGGCAGTGGACCTCGGCAAGGCCCGCAGCTGGCCCTATACTCGCTTCATCATTAGCGCTAATGAAATTCTCCGCGCCAGGCGCAGGAGGCTGATGGTGATGAAGACTAGTCATGCGGGATTCAAGCTGTACTTGGCCAATCAAGGCGTGGTGCACGCGGCGGTGCGCCGCCTGTCCGTGCGGCCTTTTGATCCCGACTACGACGATTTGGTGGAAGAGGGCATGCTGATCTACGTGCATTATTACCAGCACTACCGCGACCCGGTGAAGCCGGCAGCCGCGGCGGCGAAGTTCAACAAGCTGGCCGGCCTGTTCGTGTACTACGGCCTGCTGAAAATCAAACAGCGGGAGGCCAAGCGGCCCATGCTGCACGAACGCAGCGTGCTGGCCGAGCCGCCAGGGGAGCTCGACCCAGCCGCACAGATTGCCATGCGGCTGGACGATGCGCTGTGGGCGGCCAGACTGCCGCGGCTGCGGGCGCAGCTGAGCCCACGCGAGGCGGCGGTGTTTACGCTGATGGTCGACGAAGCGTGGCCGCGCGCCGCGGCCCGGGCCGTGCTTGGGCTGTCGCAGGCCAACATGACGAACGTGCTGCGGCGCATCTACGCCAAGTACCAGGCGCTTGAGACGGCGCCGAACGCGGCGGGCTGACGGCACTGTGAACTTTTTCCCCGCCGCCGCTTTATTCATGTGTAGGGCCGAGGTTGGCCCTGCAGATCATGCAGAAAGGAGGAACCCTCATGGCACAGAAAATTGTACGGCGCCGTGCGACGCTCACGATCGTGAATCCGAGCAACCCGGATTACGCGCTGCGGCGCGGCCTTGGCGATATCTTGCCGAGTGCCACCGATGCCGCGTTGATGAGCGTTGCCCAGGAGGTCGTCAAGGCGATTCCCGGCGACCAGCTCGGCGGGATCCAGCTGACGATCACCGCGGACCTGGTTCCAGACGACGAGTAGTGACCCCATGGATCCCATAAGAAAGGAGGAATGAGCATGTATCAACTGAACCTGGTATTTCAGGGCCAAGACGGGCGCGAGCACCCCTTCCAGATTGGCGGCTTGAGCGAGCGCCCGGCGGAAGACTACGCCCGGGAGTTAAGCGGCGTCCTGATTGACAGCAAGGCGTTCGGCGCCAACGGCCAGCTATATTTCGTCAAGTTGGCCAGCGCCAAGACCCTGTACACTGTTGAAGAGGAACTGTTCCCGGTAACCGAGTAGGCCCCGCATTTTCATCACTTCCCCCAGTAAGCGAATGAATCCGCAAAATCTAACAACCGTGACACTGACGATTGCGGTCGTTCGCACTTCGCGGGCCAACACAAAAAGCCCCTTGCCATCGCGGCAAGGGGCTTTCGGTTTGCTCAAAGAGCAGGGATTACTTAACTTCTTCTGGGACCATCTTAACTGAACGGGTACCCATCCAGCCGGAGATTTCTTTGAAGGTGTCAGTGATCGCCTTGGTACCAGGGGCCAGAAGCTTGCGAGGGTCGTAACCCTTGCCTTCCTGGTCCTTGTTAGCAAGGATGTATTCGCGAGTAGCCTTCGCAAAGGCCAACTGGCATTCAGTGTTGATGTTGAGCTTGGAGATCCCCATGGAGATCGCCTTTTCAACTTGGTCCTGAGGAATGCCTGAGCCACCGTGAAGAACCAATGGCAGGTCAACGGCGTCAGCAATTTCCTGCAGACGATCGAAGTGCAGGCCCTTCCAGTTAGCTGGGTATTGGCCGTGAATGTTACCAATGCCGGCAGCCAGGAAGTCGATGCCAGTTGCGGCAAGGGTCTTTGCTTCTTCAACAGAAGCAAGTTCGCCTTCACCGATCACACCGTCTTCTTCACCGCCAATTGAGCCAACTTCGGCTTCAACGGAAATGCCCTTGGCGTGTGCCAACTTGACGATTTCCTTGGTCTTCTCAACGTTCTCTTCGAAAGGCAGATCGTGGCCGTCGAACATAACGGAGTTGTAGCCGGCAGCAATCGCTTCCTTAGCAGCTTCGTAGTTACCGTGGTCAAGGTGGATAACGATAGGAACGGTGATGTTCATGGACTCAGCTTCGAGCTCGATCAGAGCCTTGCAAAGCTTGTAGCCGCCCATGTACTTGGCAGCCCCCATGGAGGTCTGGATCAGGATCGGGACGTTGAGGTCCTGGGCACCCTGAAGCAGAGCGCGGGTCCATTCGAGGTTGTTGGTGTTGAACGCACCGATAGCGTAGTGACCCTTCCGAGCAGCTTGGAACAATTCTGTGCCGCGTACAAATGGCATAAGTGTAATTCCTCCTATTTTTGAAAAACAAGATTTTTAACGCCTCTAGTGTAACATAGATTTTCACGCATGACGATTGTGTTTTATTGGAGCTTTCAGCACGGCCGAGGTGAGTAGGCCGGACTTCACGGCTGACAGGGATTAGCCGGTTGCAGGCGTTTTCACGCCCGGTGCTGAGCTATGGGGAGCACGTCTCCCATCGGCAGTTGGCGGGCCGAGTCGAGTCAGCTTCAGATTTACTCAAGGTGAGGGCTGCATTTATCGTTGACAGATGTAAACGACGTGCTATACTGACATTGTAGTTTACAAACGTAGACGTAAGGAGAATGCCGAATGGATGCCAAAATTGACGAAATCACCCCGAGCGAATGGGACCTGATGCGGATCGTCTGGACCAAGGGCGAGGTGCAAACCGGCGAGCTGATCACGCTGCTGCAGCGGAAGCGGGATTGGTCGGACTCGACCATCAAGACGCTGCTCGGCCGGCTGGTCAAGAAGGGGCTGCTGGCGACGACCAAGGATGGGCGCAAGTTTGTCTATCACGCCACAGTCGCGGAGGCCGACGCGATGGACGAGACGGTGGCCGAGCTGTTCAACCACCTGTGCGCGATGAAAAAAGGCGCCACGCTGGTGGACTTGATCGAGCGGACCCCGCTGACTCAGGCCGACATTGCGGCCTTGCAGCGGGTGCTGACCGAGAAGGCGAAAACGGCGCCGACGACAGTGCCGTGCGACTGCTTACCGCCGGAACCGGCGGCAGGGGTTGCACCGGCTGCCGACTGTGAGTGTTAGGAGGAATTGACTTTGAGCGACGAATCAAAAGAAGCAATGCGGCCGATGCATCATGACCACCAGATGAAAATGGACCATGAGCCGCGCCACCAAGCCGGCGTGCACCATGAGGCAATGGCCAACATGGCAGAAAAGCATGCGATGCATATGAGCGCCATGCCCGCCACCGAGGAGCAGGGCGCAATGAACGGCGCGAGCGATATGGCCGGCATGAGCGGCATGGATATGAGTGACATGAACATGGATGACATGGACATGGACATGCCCGGCATGGGGCACATGAATATGGGCGCCTTCAAGCGGAAGTTCTGGCTCTCGCTGGTCGCCGCGATTCCGGTGTTCATCCTGTCGCCGTTCATGGGGCTGCACCTGCCGTTCCAGTTCACTTTTCCTGGCTCAGACTGGCTGGTGCTGGCGCTGGCGACGTTCCTATTCTTCTACGGCGGCCAGCCGTTCCTGAGCGGGGCCAAAGGCGAGTTGCAGGATAAGGCGCCGGCGATGATGACGCTGATCGCCATGGGGATCTCGGTTGCCTACCTGTACAGCGTCTACGCGTTCGTTATGAACCACTTCGTCGACCCGACTGGCATGACCATGGACTTCTTCTGGGAGCTGGCCAGCCTGATCGTGATCATGCTGCTGGGCCACTGGATCGAAATGAACGCGGTCATGAACGCCGGCGACGTGATGTCGAAGATGGCGGCGCTGCTGCCTGGCGCCGCGCACGTGGTGCAAGCAGACGGCAGCACGGCTGACGTGGCGCTGGCGAAGCTGCAGGAAGGCGCCAGCGTGGTCGTGCAGGCCGGCGAAAAGATTCCGGCTGATGGCGTGATCACCGCCGGCGCAAGCGCGGTCAACGAGGCGCTGGTCACCGGCGAGGCCAAGGCGATGGAAAAAACGGTGGGCGATCAGGTCATCGGCGGCGCCGTCAACGGGAACGGCTCGCTGACGGTCAAAGTCACCGGCACCGGCGAATCCGGCTACCTGGCGCAGGTGGCCAAGCTGGTCGCCGACGCGCAGGCGGATAAGTCGCGCGCCGAGACGATGGCCGACGTGGTGTCGCGGTACCTGTTTTTTGCGGCGCTGCTGGTCGGGCTGATCGCGTTCTTCGCGTGGACTGCGATCGCCGGGCTGAGCACCGGCCTGACCCGGCTGGTGACGGTGCTGGTCATCGCCTGCCCGCACGCGCTGGGCCTCGCGATCCCGCTGGTGGTCGCCCGCTCGACGAGTCTGGCGGCGGGCCGGGGCCTCTTGGTGCGCAACCGGCAGGCGCTAGAAACGGCCGGCAAGATCGATACGCTGATGATGGACAAAACCGGCACCCTGACCCAGGGAATATTTAAGGTCAACGCGGTGAAGGTTTTTGCCGGTGCGGATGAGCAGACGGTCCTTGGCCAGTTTGCGGCGCTGGAGGCGAGCTCCAGCCACCCGCTGGCGACCGGGATCCTGGCGGCGGCCAAGGCGCGCGGGGTAGCGGCCCCGACCGCGACTGCGGTGCAGACCCTGCAGGGCGTCGGCTTGACCGGCCAAATTGCGGGCAAGGATTACGCCATCGTGACGGCCAACTACCTCAGTGAACACGGCATTGCCTTTGACCGGGCAGTGTTTGACCAGCTGGCCGCGGCTGGCAACTCCCTTTCCTTTTTAATCGCAGGCCAGACGGTGCTGGGGCTGATTGCACAGGGGGACGAGCTGAAGCCCGATGCCAAGGCGCTGATCGCCGGTTTGCGGGCACGCGGCATCACCCCGGTCATGCTGACGGGGGACAACCAGGCGGCCGCTGCGGTGGTCGCGCACCAACTTGGCGACATCAAGGTGCACGCCGAGCTGAAGCCCGCGGATAAGGCCAAGCTGGTGCGGCAGTACCAAGCGGCGGGCCACCGCGTTGCGATGGTCGGCGACGGGGTCAACGACGCCCCGGCCCTGGCGCGCGCCGAGATCGGCATCGCGATTGGGGCCGGCACGGACGTCGCGATCGATTCGGCCGACGTCGTGCTGGTCAAAAGCGAGCCGCAGGACATCCTGACCTTCCTGAACCTGGGCCGGGCGACGACGCGGAAGATGATCCAGAATCTCTGGTGGGGGGCCGGCTACAACATTCTGGCCATCCCGCTGGCGGCCGGGGTGCTGGCCGGTATCGGCATTATCCTCAGCCCCGCGGTGGGGGCGCTGGTGATGTCCGCTTCTACCGTGATCGTCGCGCTGAACGCCATGAGCCTGAAGCTAAACTAGCCGGAGTCGACGCATCCCGTGGGTGCGTCGGCTTTTTCTATCTTAAGGCCACCCAATGCTGAGGCGGTGAGCGTTGCCGCCTTGGCCGCTGGCAGGTCGCGGTACTGTGCTCGCACCGGCATCACGCAAAACTTGCATTTTACTTACAAATAGTTAGAATGTAGGGCTACGGAAAGGAGGACACGATGAGACCACTACAAATTGGGATTCTTAACGTCATGCACGACAAGGCCGCGACGAATGCGCGCTTCACCAAAGTGCTCACGCATGCGGGCCGGCCCGTCGCGCTGCATTTCTACTATCCGAAGACGCACTACCCAAGCGGCGCACCGGCCGAAGTGGCCGCCATCCTGGCGCCGCTGGACCTTGCCGCAGCCGAGCGCATGGATGGCTTTGTGATCACCGGCGCGCCCATCGAGCAGCTGGCTTTTGCCGATGTGACCTACATCGCCGAGGTGCAGGCGCTGATGGCCGCGCTGGCCGGCCGTGCGGTGCCTCAGCTGTACCTGTGCTGGGGCGGGATGGCGGCGCTTGACTACTTTTACGGGATCGAAAAGCACCTGCTGCCGCACAAACTGTTCGGGGTCTACCGCGAGCGGCGCCTCGCGCCTGCGCCGCTGCTGGCCGGCCTGCCCGACGAATTCTACGCCGCCCACGCCCGGTACGCGGAGATGGACCGGGGCCAGATCGAGGCGGACGCGCGCCTGCACCTGGAGGCGACGACCGCAAGCGGTGAGCTGCTGCTGGTCGACCGCCCGGAAGCCAATCAGACGTTCATGTTCGCGCATCTGGAGTACGGCAGGGAGGGCCTGCTGCACGAGTACCAGCGCGAGGTCACGGCTCATCCGGAGCGGCAATACCTTCGGCCGGCGCATTATTTTACTGATCCGCAGACGATGAGTGGCCCGCAGTTCAGGTGGGAAGAGACCCAGCACGTCTTTTTCGACCGGTGGGTTGACCGGGTCTGGGCGAAGCGAGAAGCGAAGGAGGTTAGCGCATGATTGCAAACAACATTACGGAATTGATCGGCCGCACGCCGATGGTCAAGTTGAATCACGTGGTGCCGGCTGGCGCCGCGACCGTCTACGTTAAGTTGGAGTTCTTCAATCCCGGTGGCTCCGTCAAGGACCGCATCGGCCTGTCCATGATCGAGGCGGCCGAGCAGAGCGGCGCCCTTATGCCCGGCGGCACCATTATCGAGGCCACCTCGGGTAACACCGGCATCGGCCTGTCGCTGGTCGCGGCGGCCAAGGGCTATCATATGATCGTGCTGATGCCCGAGACCATGAGCGTGGAACGCCGCGCGCTGATTCAAGGCTACGGCACCGCGCTCATCCTGACCCCTGGCGCCGAGGGGATGCCTGGCGCGATCAAACAGGCGCAGGCGCTGGCCAAGGCCCACGGCTACTTCATGCCGAGTCAGTTCACCAACCCGGCGAACCCTGACGTTCATGAGCAGACCACCGGCCAGGAGATCATTGCCGATTTCGGTGGCAAAACACCGGATGCCTTTGTGGCCGGCGTTGGTACTGGGGGCACGCTGACCGGCGTCGCCCGGGCGCTAAGAAAGGTCGATCCGGCTGTGCAAATCTACGCGCTGGAGGCTGCCGAAAGTCCGGTGCTCAAGGAAGGCCACAGTGGTAAGCACAAGATCCAGGGCATCTCGGCCGGGTTTGTGCCAGCAGTCCTGGACACCGATTTGTATCAGGACGTGATCGCGGTCACCTCGGCGCAGGCCTTCGCCATGGCCAAGCGGGTCGGCCGTGAAGAGGGCTTTTTGCCTGGAATCTCCGCCGGCGCGAACATCTTCGGGGCCATTGAGCTGGCCAAAAGGCTCGGGGCAGGCAAGCACGTGGTCACCATCGCCCCGGATAACGGCGAACGGTATCTGTCAACAGAGCTGTTTGAATTTTAACTGTCAGCAATGTCAAAGCGGTCGTCCCCGGGCGGGAGCGACCGCTTTTTGCGGCTGCCGGCAGGGGCGACGAACAAAACTGTCACCCCGCTCACCACTAAAAACAAATTCGGGTTATACTACCGGCAAAGAGGAGTGATGGACGAGATGAAAGGCGAACAACTACCCGCGCAGATCAAGACGGTCTGGCGCACCAAAGCACTGATCGATGGCGTCATTTGGCTAGTGATCACCATTTTTTTGGTGAGCGCCTGGCGGTTGTGGGGCTGGCCATGGTGGCTGGCCGCGGTGGCCGGCGCCGCGACGATCCTGCACCCGGGCATTCACCTGGTGCTGATCCCGTATCGGTACCGCTTCTGGCGCTACCTGATCACGCCGACTGCCGTGTATTCGCGCAGCGGCTACATTTTTCGTTCGGAAAAAGCGGTGCCGATCAGCCGCATCCAAAACGTGACGCTGGAGTCTGGGCCGCTGATGCAGTGGCAGGGCCTGCAGGAAGTCCAGGTGCAGACCGCCTCCACCACGGATACGATCGCCGGGGTGACCAAGGAAGTCGCGGCCCAGCTGCGCGACCGGATCATGCAGCTGGCCCAGGAGGCGCGCGATGAAGGATGAACGTCTGCCGTTAGCCGCCCTGATCCTGATGTTCGCCGAGAGCGGGTATAAGTCGCTGGTCTACGTGATCGGGTTGATCGTCATTGGGTTTCGCGACCGGCGCGACGGCGGCTGGATCGTCTGGGTCCTGGTCGCGGTCGGCGTGCTGCTGGTCTTTGGCATGACGCTGGTGCGCTACCTGCGCTTCACTTACCGGCTCGCGGACGCGCAGGTCGTCATTAAGTCCGGCCTCTTCGTGCGTAAGACGCGGCACATTCCCTACGCCAAGATTCAGACGCTGCGCCGCCAGCAGTGGTTTTTCCTTAAGCCGTTCAACCTGGAGAGCCTGACCATCGAAACCTCAGGGAAAAACGGCAGCGAGGGGGAGGCCCAGCTGTACGCCGTGGCCCCGAGCGTTGGCGTGGCCATCGATGCCCGTCGGAAAACGGCGCAGGCCAAGGCAGTGCCGGCCCAAGCTGTGCCGGCGCCGGCACTGGCCGCTCGGGACCAAGCCGCTGCCGCTGCCCAGCTAGGGGCGCTTGGTGCTGCCGGCCAACCAAGTGAGCCGGCCGCAGTGCTTGACCCGACCGCTTCGGCCCAGCCAAGTGCGCCGGTAACCTCGGGCGCCGAGCCGCTGCCTGCCGAGCTGAGCTACACCATCTCCGCACACGATTTGAACCTCTACGCGTTGACGTCGCTGGGCTTTATCCCGATCCTGACCGGGGCCTTGTGGCTGTGGGACAAGTTTGACGACATCGTGCCCAAAGACTGGGAGCAGAACGTGAATCGCTACATGGCGCAGCTGGCAGTCGCGGCACTGGTGGCGGTGATCATCGTTGCGCTGGTCATCGGGATCGTCATTTCTTATCTGCGCTTAGTGCAGAAATACTACCAGTTCACGCTGACCCAAAGCGGCGATACGCTGACGGCGGCGCGCGGGCTGCTGAAGCGGACTCAGGTCAGCACGCGGCTGCACCAGCTGCAGGCGGTCCGGTTTTCGCAGACCGTCATTCGGCAATGGTTTCACCTGACCACGGTGCAGGCACTGATCGCCTCGAACGCCTCGGACGACGAGCAAAGCGATGCCATGGTCCTGATGCCGGTGGTGAAGGCTGACCAAGCCCTGACTGCGATGCGGCGGTTCGTCACGTGGCTCCCCGCGCAGGTGCCCGCCTTGCAGACGGTGCAGCGCAGTCGTTACTGGTATTACATTCGCAACGCCGCGCTGGGCAATCTAGTCGCGGTGCTAGCCGGGCTCGTTGGCATTTACTTCGGGCGGCCGGCCTGGCTGCTGCCGGCGGCCCTGATCGGGGCAGCCTGGGTGCTGCTTGCGGCGCTGCAAGGCACGTACTCCGCCCGCAGTGCCGGCGTGAAGATCCTGTCGCCTGACCTGCTGGTGCTGCAAAAAGGGGGCTGGTGGCGGCGCCAGCGGTACTTCGTGCGCCGCGCTAACGTCCAGTCGCTGGAGGTCAACACCAGCGTTTGGCTGGCCAAGCGCCGCGTTTGTCACCTCGTGATCAACGTGCGCCAGGGGGACAGCAATGAGAACATTGAGGTCAGCTACCTTGAGCAGCCTGTGGCCGACGCGGTGCGCGCCTGGTACCGGCCGGCCGATTTTGGCGCCGGCGACTGGGCCCTCTAAGGCCGCAGGCGCAACGCTTGATGCACGCAAAAACAGGCACCTCGCCACGGCGGGATGCCTGTTTATTTAGGCTAGCATGCTGGTTTAATTTGCGAGCTTTGCCGCAGCGATGATGGCCTTGAGGTAACCATCAGTATCGGCAAACGTGGCCCCGGAGACAACATCGGTGATGTCACTCTTCTTGGTCTTGCCGTCCAGCTGCTTGGTGGCAGCTTCGAGCTGCGCGATCGTCTTACCCTTGGCAAATTCGTTGATCGCCGTGGAGTTTTCTTCCCAGGTGTGAGTGGCCTTGGCTTCCTTCTTCATGATCGCGGAGTAGGCATCGGAGTTGGCACGCTTGGACGCGAGCACCGTGCCGGCCTTCGTGGTCTTACCGAAGTCGCTGTTGGAGTTAGGCACGCCGCCGAAGCTGCTGCTTGGGGTGTACTGGAACTCGTCAACGAAGCTGTTTGCGACCTTGCCGCCTTGCATGGCGACGGTCACAATCGCGAAGGACTGCTTGCCGTGAGGCGCCGCAAGCGTCTGGCCTTCAGTCACATCGTTGTTCGTGGTCTGGATCCCAGTGGAGACCATGCCCTTGGTGGCAGCGTCATAGATGGCTTGCAGGTAGCCCTTGGTGTCGACAAAAGTGGCACCGGACACGACGTCGCTGACCTTCTTAGCAGAAGCCACATCGCTGATCGCGGTCTTCACCTGAGCAATGGTCTTGCCCTTGACGAAGTTCTCGATCGCGTCTTGGTTCTCCTGCCAGGTGTGGGTCGCCTTGGCTTCCTTCTTCATCAAAGCGGAGTAAGGCTTGCTGTTTTGGAACTTGGCGATCAGCATCTGGCCCTTAGGGGACCCCTTGCCAAAGTCGGAGTCGGCGTTAGGCACGCCCTTCCAGTCCGGGCTCTTTGGCACGTACTGGAACTCGTCGATGCGGGCCCCGACGATCGTGTCGCCGTTCAGGGTCACGTTGACTGCGGCAAAGGACTGCTTGCCGTGAGGGGCAGCGTAGAGCTGGCGCATCACCAAAGTGCCCTTGCCAGGCACCTCGGCCGAAGCGTCGGCGCCGGTGTTGATCTTGACCTTGGCGACCTTGGTCGTCTTGGTGCTGGATGAACTTTTGCTGCTGCTGGATGAATTATTACTATTGCCGCAAGCAGCCAGCCCCAATGAGACCAGCAGGGTTGCGCCAATTAAAGTGAACTTCTTCATGCGAATCCTCCCTGAAACAATTTTATTGCACACGTGAATTATATCACAACACGCGTTTGCTAAATAACTAAAATCGGTTTCAAAACAGGCCACGCCCTAATGAAACCGTTCGCTTTCAAGAACATTCAATCGCTTTTCACAGGAAAAACCCCGCAGCGATGGGGCTGCGGGGAAAGCCGGTCCGGGCTCACAGGACTTTGTTCAAAAACACATTTAATTCGTCAAAAACGTCATCGAGGTAGCCCTTCGCGTGCCGGCTGCCAACCACGGTGCGCAAAACGAATGGCACCTGCGCGGCACTCATTGCCTCACCCATTTGGAAAAGACCACTGGTCGGAACGAATTCATTCAGCGAGTTGGCCAGGTACAAGGGCCCCGTCTGGGCGGTCACGCGCGGTGCGGGGGTCGCTTTGGCGTAGTCGGCCGGGGCAATGTAGTTGGTGATGAACCATTTATAGAAGGGGTCGTTGGGACCGTCCTGGTTGATGGTCGCGCTGGCCCGCTGGTTGAAATCGCTGGTGTCGCCTTCCTCCGCCTGAACGGCTTCGTGGTGGGCGAGCCAGTCGCCGATGTCCAGAATGCCGGACAGGGAAATTGCGGGGATGCCATACTTGATGGCCAGCTCGACGGCCATGTTGCCGCCGGCCGAGCTGCCAACCGCCGCCAGGTGCGCCTTGTCAAAAGGCAGGCGGGTCTTTTTGACCCAGGCCATTAGGGTGTCCATGTCGGCCTGCGCCGCCGGGTAGTGAAACGCGGGCGCGATGCGGTAGTTGGGGACAATCACCTCGTACTGCCGGGCGGCCCAGCGCTGCGCCCAGTCGGCGTCCTTGGCCTTATCGCCGCGAAACCACCCGCCGCCGTGGATCTGAATGATGCCGCCGCGAGCAACGCCGTCCGGGCCGTAAATGTCCAGCTTCAGGGCGTGTTCGCTGTCGTAGACCACATCTGTCTGAATTTGCATACTCCCACCTCCAGGATCAGCTTAGTCGGATTCGGCGGGGCTGGCAACGGATTTGACTTTGCCGACCGCCGCTGCTTGACCGGGTTGCGTCATTTTGTATGATAGGAGCAAGGAGGCGGGGGCATGAAAGACGAAACAATCGCAGTGATGGCGGACGTGCACGGCAATCAGACCGCACTGGAGGCGGTGCTGGCCGACGCCCACGCGCACGGCGCAACGCAGCACTGGTTTTTGGGTGATCTGTTCTTGCCCGGCCCGGCTGACGTGGCACTGATCCGGTTGCTGACCGCGGTTCATCCCGAGGTGTGGCTGAACGGCAACTGGGAGCTGGACATGTACGGAATCATGGCCGGCCATTTTCGCCTCGCGCATCCCGGTGATGTCTACGTGGCGCGGCTGACCGAGTACGCCTGCCAGCACGTGAGCGCGGCGCAGTGGGCGACCCTGAAGGCCCATCCGATCGCCGCCGAACGTGAGGTCAACGGTCTGACCATCGGGGCGGCGCACAACGAGCGCACGCGCGCCGGTGGGCGTAACCTCTACCCGGCCCAGCCGCAAGCCAATTTTGACCAGTTCGTGCCGGCCAGTCAGGACCTTGCCGTGTACGGTCACACCCACCAGCAGCTGATGCGGCCGACTACTAGCGGTCAGCTGGTGATCAACCCTGGTGCGGTCGGTCAGCCGTACTCGCCGTGGCACCGCTTCTTTGCGGACCAGCGGGCGCATTACGCGCTCCTGCACATCGACCGGCTCGGCCGCGTGGACGTCGAGTTCCGCAAGGTTGCCTACGATATTCAAAAGGAGCTCCAGCGCGCCGCCCGGCAAGGGGTGCCGTACTTAGAGCTGTACCGCCACCTGCGCGAAACCGGGGAGACGTCGACCCATGATCTGCCGACGCTGGCACGCGTGAACGCCGCGCACGGCTACGCAGCCGACGTGGACCGCTTCTACCCTAAGCACGATTGAGTCGGCTAAGCAAACAAGCGCGGCGCGTAATTGCCCTCGTCGTGTCTCAGCAACGCCCAGACACGCCAACACCCCGCCACCGCGATTTTTGAAGAACGAATCGTGATGGCGGGGTGCCTGCTTTTGGGCTAAAACCGCTTGGGTCTCAGCCTCTGCGGTTTAAATCTGACTATAGTAACCGAAGAAATCGTAGCTCATGTCGACTTTCAAGCCCTGGAAGTTCGAGGTGAACTGCCAGGTGCCAACGTTGGCCACTCCGGGCTGGGATGCCTGGTAGCGCGCGATCCACAGGTTCAACTTCGGCAGCTTGGCGAGGTCGACGCGGTGATACCAGATCCAGCTGGCGCTGGTGTATAGGTCCACCTTGGGGTAGCCGGCCTTTTTCAGTGCAGAAAGGAAGGCGGCAACGCGCCCAGTGAGCGCGCCCTTCAGGCTGGCGTCCTCCAGGTCCAGGGCCATGACGCTGGTCTGGTTGAGTCCGCGCAGCTTGGCGGTGCTGGCAAAGTAGCGCGCCTCCACCTCGGCTTGCGCCACCGTTTGAAACTGCGCGTAGTGGTAACCGTGCGCGTGCATGCCATTGGCCCACGCGTTCTTGATTTGGGCGACGGCCTTCGGGTTGCGGTAGCCTGTGCCTTCCGACAGTTTGACGATCACCGCCTTCGTACCGGCCTTGCGCAGCGTTTGGAAGAACGCCGGGGTGTCCGGATTCCAGGAGGAAACGTCAGCGACTAGGTTCGCCATGCGGTAAGCCTCCTTTCTCCTCGAAGGCCTCGATTTCCTTACTCAGGGTATTGATTTCCTCAATCAGGGTGTCCAGGCGGCGCTCAATGCGGGTGATCAGCAGAATGGCGATCGCCACGCCCACCGCCTGGTCCAGCAGGTAGGTCAGAGTTTGCGTATCCATCGTGCTCCTTTTGGTGGCACTGACTTGGGGCCATTGTCCGCGCTTTGACCAAAAAAGCCAACCACTTGGGCTGGCTTTTATGCCATTGTCATAAATTTGATTGAGCAAGGCCGCCGCCCCGCGCTTTTGGGAAAATCTCCGGGGCGCCGCGCATCAGTCAATTTCGGATTCGGCGTCTGGGGCACCGGCGGCCTGCCGCTGCCGGACCAGGTAAATCGTCAGGCCAAGCGCCAGGCCGATCAGGGCCGGCACGACCCAGCCCAGCCCCCAGCTGGCAAACGGCAGGTAGGCGTCACGAACGTGGGTGAGCGCTAGGCCAAAGCCGCTTTTGGCCACGACCGCCGGCAGAGACGCCACCATGTCCAGCAGGGCCGGCACGACGGTGAAGGCGACCACGAAGCCGTAGACGATCGGGCTGCGCCGAAACAGGTGGGAGCTGACGGACAGCCCAATCAGGACCATGGCCAGCGGGTAAAGGAACATCAGCATCGGGGTCGACCACTGGATGATCGTGTCCAGGCCGAAGTTCGCCGTCAGAAACGAGGCGAAGGCCATCATCCCCAGCCAGGTGCGGTAGCTGATTTTGGGGAAGTGCTTGTGGAAGTCCTGGGCAAAAGCGGCGACGAGCCCCACCGCCGTGGTCAGACAGGTGAGGGTGAGCAGCGCGGCGAGCAGTGCGTGGCCGGCGGCGCCGAAGTAGTAGGTGACGATCTGGTTGAACGCGGTGCCGCCCTCGGCGCTGACGGCGAAGTGGTTCACGGACATGGCGCCCAGGCCGATCAGCAGCAGGTACACACCCCCGATGGCGGCCGTGGCGAGCACCCCGGCCTTAGCGGTGAACGCGGCGACCGCACCGTCTTGGCGCAGGCCCAGCCCGCGCACCGCGGTGACGACCGTGACCCCGAAGGCCAACCCGGCCAGCGCGTCCATCGTGTTGTAACCCTGCAAGAAGCCGTTCAGAAAGCCGGCGGTTTTGTAGTCTGGCGTGACGGCTGCGGCGGCGACACTGCCCATCCGGTTCAGGTAGCCAACGAAGAACAGGACGAACAAAAGCCCCAGAAACGTTGGGTTCAGCACCTTGCCGACCGCGCTGGTGATTTTATTTTCCTTGTAGGACAGCAGGAACGCGGCGAGGAAGAACAGGGCGGAGAACACGAGCAGGCCGCCTTGCGCCGCGCCTTTTGGCAGCATCGGCGCGATGCCGGTGGTGAAGGCGACCGTCGCGGTGCGCGGCGTGCCAAACAGCGGGCCGATGGTCGCGTGGATCAGGATCATGAAGGCGAGAGCGAACCACTTGCCCAAAGGCAGACCGACGTCGTAGACCCCCTTGGCGTGCGTGGCTGAGATGGCGAGCACCGACAGCAGCGGCAGGACGACCGCCGTCACCAGAAAGCCCAGCGCGGCAGGCAGCCAGTTGGCGCCAGCGAGCTGCCCGAGGTGCAGCGGGAAGATCAGATTACCCGCCCCGAAGAACAGGCCGAACAGCATGGAGGCGACCACCACGTAATCGCGCCGTTTTAACTTTGGTTCCGTCAATGAATCCATATCATTTCCTCCTAATGAAGCGGCAAATGCCACTTCTTGCCCTGAGAAGTCAAAAACGCACCCTTGATCTCCGCTTGGAGATCAAGGGTGCGTCTGCACGTTACCACCTTGAACCGCTGCGCTGTCGCCAGCGCAGCCTCGACGTGTACGGCCCGCAGGCGATACACGGCCACTGTAATGGGTGGCAGCCATGACCCGTTACTGTTAGTTCGGGGCCCTGCTCGAAAGGGATATTCACCAACGCTGCCCATGCTTCCTTGCACCTGACGAAGCTCGCTGAATGGGGGTAGTTGATTACTGGTCTTTCTCATGGCAATTTGATTTGTTGAAGATGAGTATATGGTTAGACGGACGAAACGTCAAGCCTTTTTTCAATCGGCTCGCCACTTGCAGGGGTTAGCCGATGAACTTGAACTTGCTCCACGGCTTGATGAAGTCCAGCAGCATGAGCTCTTCTTTGGCAATTGAGCCGATTTTGTTCTTCCGCGGTTCCTTGTGCGGACGCAAAACGATCTGCAGCTCGTTTTTGTAGATGCCGAAGTTGTCATTGCCGACCAAGACGTCGCCGACCTGGAACTCCTGCTCGTTGTCGTGCGGGGCGTTTGGCACCGCCTTGTAGGTCACCCGCGGCTGGGTTGAGCGAATGACGTTCGGGTTGATGTCGCCGCGGCGAAAGTGCTGCGGGGTCAGGGCGACCGTTTTTTCAATGTCATTCACGTCGTCCACAAAATCGATGTGGAACTGGACCTGGTAGCGGTTGATCTCACTCAGCCGGCGCAGCTCGTCCTCACTGGCGTAGGCGTTGCCGATCAGCACGTCATCGATCAGGCCGGATGCCCACAGGTGCTTGGCTTGGACCTCGATCGGCAGGCGCCGGTCGGCTTCCAGGGTCGGCAGTCCGTCATTGACGTTCCACGGCCCCATGGTCCCAACCTGGCTGGCCACGAAGGCCGCACTGTGGATGTTGAACTGACGGAACCGCTTGGAGCAGGCCTCAAAGAAGTCGTACGGCAGCGCGGTGCCGACTTGCGGATAGAAGTTGTGGCAGCCATACAGGTACGGCGTGTTGGCTTGGTAGCTGATGATGTTGTTGAGGTAGTCCACGTTGTTGGACATGTTCAGCTCGATGATCAGGCCATAGGGGTTGTAGGAAAGCAGGGCCTCGGTCGCCCCATCGAAGCCCTGGTCGAGGCGAATGCCATCGACGTGCAGGTCGGCGAAGAACTTCAGGTCCGAGTACGAGATCCCCAGCTGATCGAAGATGCGGGGAGAGACGTCAATGATGGTTTGGTAGCCAAGAGTCTTGGCCACGTCGACGATCTTCTGGTACTTCGCCTTCGTGTCTTCAACGGACTCGCCGGCTTCCAGCATACTCATGAACAGGCGGGTGAAACCGTATTTCTTCCCAAGTTCAAGGTAGGCTTTATTCTTGTCAAAATCACTGTGATCGGGGTAAATCGATAATCCAAGTTGACGCATCGTCATGTAAATTCCTCCTAGTTAAAAAGGCTGCGTAGGGTCTGCACACGGCCCAGTCGTTTACTGCTCAGCTTCCTGCCACCGCGACCAGTACAGCACGCCGCGCGAATTGTTGGTGGTCACCACCTGGGCGCTGACGGGGTACTTTGCCTGAACGGTGGTGACCAGCGTGTCGCGGAAGGCCGCGTTGTGTACGAGCACCGAACCGGACAGTGCGAGCTTCAGCGGCTTGGGGTCCTCGTAGCGGTCCAGCAGCATCAGTACCTCCTGGCCCAGGGCACCGGCCGCATCGGTAATGACTTGCTGGGCCGCCGCGTCGCCGGCAACTGCCGCGGCCGCGACCTTGGCCGCATAGCTGGCCAGCGTCGCCCGATCGAGCTGGTAGAAGTGCCGCACCGCGGCGGGCATGCTGTCCGCATCAAGCAGTCGCTGGCACAGTGGGATCAGGGTGCTGGCCTCACCGCGGTCATGGGCGGCCAGGGCGCGCTGCATGGCGACAGCGAAAATCTTGTAGGCCGAGCCGGTGTCGCCCAGCAGCTGGCCCCAGCCGCCCACGCGCAGGAACCGACCATTTTCCCGGCCGTAAGTGATCGAGCCGGTGCCAGCAATGACGAGGGTGCCGTCTTCGCCTTCCAGTCCGTTTAACAGTGCGAGCTCGGCATCGTTGATCACTGCCGTGGGGATGCCGAATTGACGCTGCAGGGCCGCCGCGACGGCCGGCGCATTACCGGTGGTCGCGATCCCGGCCACGCCGGCCAGGATCTGCGAGCAGTCGGCCGGGCCCAACTGGGTCGTCAGGGTGGTGATGACCCGGGTGAGATTCGCCATGGTGCCCGGTTGGTCCAGCAGCATGTTGCCAGGGCCGGCAGTGGTTTGGGCCAGCTGCTTGCCAGCGGCGGCCCACGCGGTCGCCACGATGTGCGTGCCGCCGCTGTCGATGCCGATTTGATAGGTCATGTGGATCCCTCCTAATAAGAAACCAAGGCTAAAAGCGCAATGCACAGCCGGGGCCGGTTGTGCCGGCTTAGTGCGCATTGATTACCCTTACATCTTAGCAACGTGAAATATTTTTTCAAGGTTTTGTTGAATTTTTCGGTTTTTTGTTTTATAAAAGGGGAGAATAAGTCGAAGGGAGTTGATCCGAATGGCACTGATAACAATCACGCGCGCGTCGCAGCTGCTCGCCAACCAAATGCGCACGACCGTTGTGCTGCCTGACGTGTTGCCGGCGCAGCCCCTGCGCACGTTGTGGCTGTTTCACGGCCTGGGCGATGACGGTTCTGGCTGGCAGCGCAAAACCGCGCTGGAGCCGCTGGCGGTGCGCGATCACGTCGCCGTGGTCATGCCGGAGATGGACCGCAGCTTCTATCAAAATGAGGCCAGCGGGGCGCCGTACTTTGATTACTTAACTCAGGAGCTGATCCCGACCATGCGGCAGCTGCTGCCGCTTTCGGCCAAACCGGTAGCCAACTTTGTGGCCGGCAACTCAATGGGCGGCTTTGGGGCAATGATGCTCGCTGCCGCGCACCCCGATTGGTTTAGCGCGGTCGCGGCAATTTCCCCCGTGTGCGACCTGAGCGTCGTGCCCAGCATTATGCCGGACTTTCGCCGCGTCTTTGGCGGTGTGGTGCCGGCTGACCGACTGCGGCGCAGTTTGAAGCAGGCCGATCCCCAGGCGCTGCGCAAGCTGCGGTGGTACCACACGATCGGGGATGCCGATTTTATGAAGCAGCCCAACGATGACTTTAACGATTTCTTGACCCGTGATCTGGGACTGGCCGTGACTTACGAAACCGGCCCCGGGGATCACGACTGGTTCTTCTGGAACCGGGCCCTACAAGCGACCTGGCGCTGGCTATTTGATTCAACTAAGGAGCTTAATGATGGAAAAAACAACTGAAGCACGCAATCCTGCGACCACTCATATCGATGTGATGAGTACCGCTGAGATCTTGGCAACGATCAACCACGAGGATCAGCAGGTGCCCAAGGTGATCGCAGACCCGGCCGTGATGACCCCGCTGATCAAGATCGTGGACCGCGTCGTCGCGAGCTTTCAGGCCGGTGGCCGGCTCATCTACATTGGCGCCGGCACCAGCGGCCGGTTGGGCGTGCTTGACGCCGCGGAGTGCGTGCCCACGTTTGGAGTGTCACCCGCAATGGTTCAGGGGCTTATCGCCGGCGGAAAGCGGGCCATGACGGACGCCGTGGAAGGCGCGGAAGACAGTGCCCAGGGCGGCGCAAGTGACCTGCAGGCCATCAAGCTGACGGCCAATGATTTTGTGCTGGGACTGGCGGCTTCCGGCCGCACCCCCTACGTGATCGGCGGTCTGGACTACGCCCGCAGCCTGGGCGCCGGCACTGGGGCGCTATCCTGCAACCACGAGGCGGCCATCTCCGCGCACGCCGAGTTCGCCATCGAAGCAGTGGTCGGCCCGGAAGTCGTGACTGGATCCACCCGGATGAAGGCCGGCACGGTGGAAAAGCTGCTCCTCAACATGATCTCGACCACGGCGATGATCAAGCTGGGCAAGGTGTACGGCAACCTCATGGTGGATGTGAAGCCGACCAACATCAAGCTGGTTGACCGCGCCAAGCGGATCATTATGGCCGCGACTGGGGTCGACTTTGCCACGGCCGAGCGGTTTTACGAAGCCGCGGGGCACGAGCCGAAAGTGGCCATCGTGATGATCGATGGCGACGTCGACCTGGCGCACGCGAAAAGTGCGCTGGCCGCGGCCGATGGTTTCATTGCCAAAGCCCTTAAAATCCTTAAATAACTTCCGCAGATGTCAGCAAAGCTGCCAAAATCGGTTGCTCGGCTGCTGGCCGCACGCTATCGTTAACCAAAAGGAG
This sequence comes from Lacticaseibacillus jixianensis, assembly GCF_003946485.1. GTDB lineage: Bacteria > Bacillota > Bacilli > Lactobacillales > Lactobacillaceae > Lacticaseibacillus > Lacticaseibacillus jixianensis. The sequence continues at coordinate 63,013 of NZ_RHOJ01000012.1, forward strand.
GTATACCAATGTCAGTTCGCGGACGTATTTTGAACGCCCGGGCAGAGCTGTCCGAGGCCGAGGACAAGGTGGCCAAATATATCCTGGACCACCCGGAGCAAGTGATCGGCATGACCGCCGCCAGCCTGGCCAAGGCGGCTGGCTCAAGCCCTGCCTCGGTGATCCGCCTGACCAAGAGTCTGGACATCGACGGGTTCACTACGCTGAAGATCCTGCTGTCGTCAGATCTCACCAAGACGCCGGATGATCCCCAAAACTTTGGCGACATCACACCCAACGAGCCGCTGCCGTCGATCAAGAGCAAGCTCTTGTCCAGCGCCTTGCAGTCGATCAGGGAGACGACGGACCAGGTCAATCAAGACGAGGTCGCCGCGCTGGTCAAGGCGGTGAGCAAAGCGCGCCAGCTTTACGTGTTTGGAATCGGCGCGTCAAAGCTGACGGCCGAGAACATCTCCCAGAAGTGGAACCGGATCGGTTACCCGGCGGTGGCGGACAACGACCTGAACGCACTATTGCCAAAGCTGGTCAACGCGCGGCCGGGGGATGTCCTGTGGCTCATCTCCAACTCCGGCGAAACGCCGGAAGTGCTGGTCGCCGCGCGCTACGCCAAGAAACTTGGCGTTCAGCTGGTGTCCCTGACGCGCTTTGGCAACAACAGCCTGGCCAAGATGTCGACCATTGCTGTCCACACGTCTCAGCCCAAGGAGGCCGCCAACCGGATCGCGGCGACGAACTCGCTGCTGGCCCAGTTCATGATTGTTGACATCATTTTTTACGACTTTGTCAGTCGCAACTTCAAACAGACCTCGACCGCCTTGGCCGAGTCGCAGCAAGTGGTCCGCGATTACAAGAAGAGTTTGCTCTAGCACCATATACCAATACTGTTAGTAAAATGAAATGACAGAATTTCAGTTTTATTCACCGAACCGGTTGAAATTTAATTTCAAGCTGGTACACTTCTGGGTGAAGGCGATTTCACATCACCTGGTAGCAATTATATTAATCCAATGTTAGGAGTGAGTAGTTTGGATAGAATGATGAAATGGGTCGAGCAGAAACTCGTCCCACCAATGGCAAAGATCGGGACCCAACGTCACCTGCTTGCCATTCGTAACGGGGTTGTTTCCTCCCTGTCACTGGTTTTGATTGGGACCTTCTTCATGGTCTTCATCAACCTGCCAATTAAGGCTTGGGCTGATGCATTGGCGCCGTACTCGGCTACCATTGTTATTCCGTACCGCATGACGATGGGCCTGATGGCGATTTACGCGACCTTCGTCATGGGGCAAGACCTCGCTAAGTCTTACCACTTGGATGGGGTCACCGGCGGGATCTTGTCTTTGGGCGCGTTCTTCATGCTCCAACAGCCGATCAACGTGTTGACGCCCAAGGCAAAGCCGCTGGGCTTCGTGATCCCAATGGCCAACCTGGGTGCGGCCGGCATGTTCGGCGGCATCTTGGCCATGATCTTCGCGGTTGAGACTTACCGGTTCTTCAAGACGCACAACGTCACCATCAAAATGCCGGAGCAAGTGCCACCGGCCGTTGCCCGTTCGTTTGAGGCCCTGATCCCTGGTGCCGTGATCATCACCTTCGTTTGGATCGTCCGCGACGTTGCTGGCTTTGACGTCAACGCCGCACTGCTTGCTTTGTTCCAGCCGTTGACCAACATCTTGGGTAACAACCTGCTGGGCGCGCTGCTCCCAATGTTCCTGATCCACCTGCTGTGGAGCTTCGGGATCCACGGGATGTCCATTGTTGGTTCCGTTGTTCGCCCGATGTGGCTGATCATGCTCAACGCCAACGCGGATGCGCTGGCTAAGGGCACAGCCCCAACCCACCTGCCTTACATTGCGCCAGAGCAGTTCTACCAGTGGACCGTTACCATTGGTGGTGCCGGTGCGACCTTGGTCGTTGCGCTGATGTTCCTGACAATTTGCAAGTCGAAGTTCCTGAAAGAAGTCGGTCGGTTCTCCATTGTGCCAGCTATCTTCAACATCAACGAACCAATGATCTTCGGTGCGCCAATGATGCTGAACCCGTACATGTTCATTCCGTTCAACTTGGTGCCACTGGTTCTGACCACGATTTCTTATTTTGCCGTTAAGGTCGGTCTGGTCAACGGCTTCACCACGATCCCAGCATGGACGCTGCCAGCACCAATTGGTGGTTACCTGTCTGCCGGGAACGACTGGCGCATGGTTGTCTTGATTCTGTTCAACCTGGCGGTGGCTGCCGTGATTTACTTCCCATTCGTCAAGGCTTACGATAGCAAGATGTACTCCGACGAAATCAGCGGCAACGGCCAGGATTCTGAATCCCAGGCTAAGCGCGACGCTGAAGCTGCTAACTAACATGATTTGAGGTGCTGATATGTTTTACTGGATACTCGTCTTCGCTGGTTTTCTGGTCGTGCTCGCCCTGAGTCAATGGGCGATCGCCGGGCTCAAAGCGCGGCACATCAACATCAACCGCTGGATCTGGGCGCTGTCATCGTTTCTGGTGATGATCATCCCGTACCTCATCTGGCCGCACTTAAACGATGTGGTCGCGGCGATCCTGTACGGCTTTTGCGCCTTGTTCGCGGTGATCTTCATGATCGAAGAGCACAGTTACTTCCTGAAGAAGGGCCACATGTAAAACTTGCACCAAGGGCCACCGGCAATGTTGTCGGTGGCTTTTTTTCAAGGTGCGCAGCGGTCGCGCACTTAGCTCAATACAAAAACGCCCGGCGCACAAAGCGCCAGGCGAGGTCATTAATCGTAATAGGTGACGCTGCCCAAGATCACGGGCCGGCTCGCCCCGGTGGCGCTGGGGACGTTGCTGGGGAGATGGTGCAGGGTCTGATTGCCCAGGATCGTCATGGCGATGGCTTCCTTGGCGTCGGAGCGCATGCCCAGCTCTTCCTGGGTCAGTACCTCCATGGTCGGTGCGGCGGCCTGCATCATCTTGAGCAAGGTGGGGTTGTAGCTGCCACCGCCGCCGACGATCAGCTGGGTGCCGGCTGGCGCAAACGGCCGGACCGCGGCGATGATCGACTGCGCCGTCAGCGCCGTGGCCGTGGCGAGCCAGTCGTTGGGGGCCAGCGCGTACTGCTTGAGCAGGCTGGCGGTGTACTGCTTGCCGAAAAGCTCGCGGCCGGTGGTTTTGGGCGGCTGTTTAGCGAAGTAGGGGTGCTTCAGTAGTGCGTGCAGCACCGCCTGGTTCACGTGGCCGGCTGCGGCATGCTTGCCGCCGGCGTCGTATTCCTCATGGAAAAAGTGGCGGCACAGCTCGTCGATCACCATGTTGCCCGGCCCGGTATCGAAGGCGAACAGATCTTCAAGCCGCGCGTTTTGCTTGATTACCGTTGCGTTGCCGATCCCGCCGATGTTTTGCAAAATGCGCGGGTGCGCGGCGCTGCGATATAAGACGTATTCTGAATACGGCACGATGGGGGCGCCTTGGCCGCCGGCGGCCAGGTCGCGGGAGCGAAAGTCCGAAACCACCGTCGTGTGGGTGATTTCCGTGATCACCGCGGCGTTGCCCAGTTGCATGGTGCTGCGGGCCTCCCCCGCCGGCGCGACCGGCAGGTGGTACAGCGTCTGGCCGTGGCTGGCGACGAAGGCGAGGGCGGTACTGGCGATCCCGGCTTCCCGGCACACCGCTAGGACGGCGCGGCCAAACGCCTCCCCAAGGGCAAAATCGAGGCTGCACAGGCCCTCGACGCTTGAGGTGGCATTGGCGAGCTCCTTTTGAATCCGGGCCTTTTGCGCGGCTGTGAACGGGACGGTGATGAATTTTTTCAGCGTGACCGTCGTGTTCTCGCTGACCCCGGAAATTTCCACCAGCGCGGCGTCAACACCGTCCAGTGAGGTCCCGGACATTAATCCAACTGCTAACATAAGCGGCCTCCTTTTGCCTCCATGATAGCGCATGCCGCACCAGTATGAAATAAAATTTCAGCAGCGGGAGAAAAAGGTTTGCGCCGTCCCTGCCGGCCCGCTACACTGGAGGCAAAGCAGAAATACCGAGGAGGTCAACATGGCAACTCAGGATGAACTGAAAAAACAGGCGGCCGCTCAGGCGGTGGCCATGGTGCAACCCAACACGGTGCTCGGCGTGGGAACGGGGTCAACGGTCGCGTTTTTCATTGACCTGTTAGGCCAGCGCAACCGGCAGACGCCGCTGAATCTGAAAGCCCTGGTCACCACGTCCAGTCGCTCAAAGCAGCAGCTAGAGGCCAATGGGTTCACCGTCAGTGAGCTGGCAGAGGTGGCTCAGGTCGACCTCTGCATTGACGGTGCCGACCGGGTGGACCACCAGCTGGATGGCATCAAAGGCGGCGGCGGCGCGCTGACGCTGGAGAAAAACGTCGCCATCAACGCCAAGCACAACGTCTGGATCGTCGACCAAAGCAAGGTCGTGGACCGGCTCGGCGGCTTCCCGCTGCCAGTCGAGGTGCTGCCGGTGTCCTGTGAGCAGAACTTCCGCCGCTTTGACCGCCAGGGCCTGCAGCCGGCTTACCGCCTCAAGGCCGACGGCAGCCGCTACGTGACGCACTATGGGAATTACATCATCGACCTGCACGTCGATCCGCTGCCGATCCCGGCGGGCCTGGCAGCGATGCTGGACAGCACCGTGGGCGTTGTCGAGCACGGCCTGTTTCTGGGCATGACCGACGAGGTGCTGATCGCCACGGAGAGCAAGATCGAACACTGGACCCGCAAGTAAAGAGCTAACTAAACAGGAGCGTCCAACCGCAAGTGGCTGTGACGCTCCTGTTTTATGCTACTCATTTTCGCCGAAGCTGGCGTGCTCCTGCTGCCGGTAAACGGTGGGAGTGATTTCTAGATACCGATGGAACGCCTCATTGAAGGCATGCAAGGAGCCAAAGCCCGCGCGGGTGGCAATCTGATTGATCGGCAGACTGGTTTCGTCCAGCAGGTGAGTGGCCTTGGTGAGCCGATACTCCTGAAGGTAGGCAGTGTAGCTGGTGCCCAGCAAGGCACTGAAGGTGCGCGACAGATAGGCATAATCGTAGCCCAGTGCGGCTGCCGCCAGGCGCAAACTACAGTCGCTTTCATAGTGGTGCTCGATGAAGTCGATCACCTTGTAAAGCAGCTGCTGCTGATGGGAGGGGATCCGCCTTTGGTAAGTCCGGGCCGGCGTCTCGAACTGGGCGAGGACCTGGTAGAGCCAGCTTTTCTGCGCCAACTGGGAATCCAGCTTTAGGTGCTCGGTAAAATCTGCGTCCGCCAACCGGTTGTCCGTTGGCACCTGCCCGCGGTGGAGCGTGGAAAAGTCGGGCACCATCTCCGGGGCAAAAATGGAGATGGCAAACCGATTGGCCTCTGTACTGTTAAACGAATGCAGCTGATTGGGAAAAATCAGCGCCGCCGAGTGGGGCCCAACAGTCTCGGGGTGGCCGTCGATGATGACATTGAGGTGGCCGGCGGTGACCGTCAGCAATTCAAAGGCCCGGTGAAAATGCTGCGGAAAAGAGTAACTAGCGACCTCGTAGCGCTTAAACATGACCATCGAGGCAAGGCCGTAATGCTCAAAGAAAAACATTTCAATCACCACAAATTTCGTCTAGTGTCAGTAAATTATCAACCTAGCTTGAATCCGGTTCCAAGTCTATGCTTAGAGTATTCCAAGAAGGAGATATGTTCAAGATGGAATATCACGTTACCATAAACGGGTCAGACCAGGCAGCGGGGACGGCAGCGGCCCCTTTTCGGACGATCAACCATGCTGCTCAGCTTGCAGTGGCAGGCGATACGGTCATCGTTCACGCGGGGACCTACCGCGAGTGGGTCGATCCAAAATTTGGCGGGGATTCTTCCCAGCACCGGATCACGTACCGAGCCGCCCCCGACGAGCGGCCGATCATCAAGGGTTCTGAAGTGATCACCGGCTGGCAAAAAGTCAGCGGGAATGTCTACCAAGCAACGGTCAGCAACAATCTTTTTGGCAATTATAATCCCTTTAAGACCGTCATGCAGGGCGACTGGATGACTTCGAATCAAAAGCGCATCACGCACCTCGGCAGTCTGTATGTCGATGGTCAGTGTTACTACGAGGCGGAAAGCCTTGATGCCCTTCAGCACGCCAGCCCACGGACCAAGGCATACGACTACATGAGCAGCACCGACGTCGAAGAGCCTTTTCCTGACGCGACAGCGCACCAGTGGTTTGCCGAGGTCAGCCCAGCGGAAACACACATCTACGCGAACTTCCCCGAGGGCGAGCCGAACGCCAAGCTCTGTGAGATCTCGGTTCGCCCGGCGGCGTTTTACCCGCGCCGGACTGGCCGCAACTACATCACGGTTCAAGGCTTCGAGATGGCGCAAGTCGCCGATCCTTGGGACCCGCCAACCGTCGACCAGATCGCAATGCTGGGCCCGCACTGGGCCAAGGGCTGGCTGATTGCAGACAATGTCCTGCACGACGCCAAAACCTGCGGCATCAGCCTGGGCAAGGATTACACGACCGGTGACGAACACGGGCCGCTGCGTCCCGGGTATCAGTACCAGCTGGAAGCGGTGTTTGCTGCGCGCGAGTATGCCGGCTGGGACAAGAGTCGCATCGGCTCGCACCAAGTCCTGCGCAATGAGATCTACAACTGCGGGCAGGCCGGCATCGTCGGCCACATGGGTGCGGTCTTTTCCACGATTGCGGACAATGATATCCACCACATCGGCCTTATGCGTGAGTTCGGCGGCTGGGAAATGGCGGGGATCAAGTTGCACGCCGCCATCGACGTCCGCCTGATCCATAACCGCATCCATGATACCCTGCTGGCGATTTGGCTGGACTGGCAGGCGCAAGGCATCCGCGTTTCGCGCAACCTGATGTATCACAATCACAGCGGTCTCTATGTGGAGGTCAATCACGGCCCATACCTGGTCGATAACAACATCATCATTGGCGAGCGGGTCGTCGACAACCTGTCGCAAGGCGGGGCGTTTGTTCACAACTTCTTTGCCGGCGCATACGGGCACGAGCCCGTGCTTGACCGGTTTACCCCGTACCACCAGCCGCATTCAACGGCGGTCAAGGGGTTTGCGGCAATCTACGGCGGCGATGACCGTTTCTTCCGCAACATTTTTGCCTTCAACGATGAAGCGAAGAAGGAAGAGCAAGGCACCGTCCAGCTGAGCGGGCTGCCGGAGTCGATTGCTGATTTTTCGGCTCGAGTGAAAAAGGATCACGATTGGCCCGCCGACCTGGTCGGTTACGAAAAGGTGACACAGCCAATCTACCTGGCGGATAACGCCTACCTGGGCGGCACAGAGCCGGCTAAGCAGGAACAGCAGCCACTAGTCTCGGCGACCCCCGTGAAAGTCGGGATCACCGAGGAAAAAGACGGCGTGTACGTCACCTTGGATGTGCCTGAGGCGCTGACGAAGCACGACTTGGCAGTGCTGGACACGACAGCCTTGCCACCAGTACAGATTGCGAACGCCGACTTCGAGGCACCGGATGGCAGCGTGATCCGGTTCGATCATGACTACGATAACAAGGCCGGAGCCCACCGGCTCATCGGGCCGTGGCAGCAACTGCACTCTGGAGAGAACAGAATCAAGGTTTGGGATTAACCCAGGAGGAATATTCTGATGAAAAAAGGAATCGCTTGGTCCCTCACACTAGGGACGATTGCGCTGACCTTGGCGGCCTGCGGCAATCAAAGCAGCACCGCCAAGCCGGCTAAAGACGACGGCAAGGAAATGACCGTGACTGTTTACGATGAGAACGCTAACACCGCCGGCATCGCCAAGGGCTGGTTTGCTAAGTACGTGCAAGATAAGTTCCACATGAAGTTGAAGATGGTGTCACCAAACGTGTCCGGCGGCGGCAATACGCTGTTTGATACCCGGACCGCGGCGGGCAATTTGGGCGATCTGATCATCACTTCAGATACCCACGCGAAGAAACTGGTGCGCGCCGGCTTGATCTCTGATATGACCCCTTACATGAGCGGGATGAAGTACCTTAAGAAGTATCACGCCAGCTCCGATGTCATTCGCGAATCTGTTGGTAAGAAAGGGGTTTGGGGCTTTAACAACAACGTCTCCTCGCAAAAGCCAACCGAAGCCTCCGAGGGGCTGGAGCCTTCGACTGCCGCACCGTACATTCGCTGGGACCTTTACCGTGAGATCGGTTATCCCAAAATCAAAAATACGGATGAGCTAGTGACGGTGCTCAAGAAGATGCAGGACCAGGCCCGCAAGGATACCGGCGACAAGAATATTTGGGGCGTCTCCCTGTTCAAAGATTGGGACAGCAGCAACATGCAAAACGCTGCCCAGAACATGTCGTTCCACGGCTGGGAAGCAACTCAGGGGATGGTTTTGAGCCGTGGCAATGGCAAAGCTTACCAGAGCATCATTGGCACGAACAGTCAGTACATTCAAGGGGCACGCTTCTTGAACAAATGCCGGCAGGCCGGCATTCTCGACCCCGACAGTTCAGCGCAAACCTGGACGCAGATCGACACTAAAGTGCGGGCTGGTAAAGTGCTGTTCAGCTGGTGGAACTTCCTCGGCATCAGTGGCTACAACACGACTGCTCACGTCAATCAGGGCAAAGGCTTTGCCCTGGCGCCGATCCAGGATATGAAGATCACGTCGAATGGTGCTTCACCTTCCGGCGCGACGACCATGATCGCCGTCGGGTCAAAGGCCAAAAACAAGGCCCGGCTTGTGAAGTTTATCAACTGGTTGTACAGCCCTCAAGGCGTTCAGATCAACCAGGCCGGGAACATTGCCACCGCCGGAATCAAGGGCTTAATGTGGAAGATGCAAGCCGGCAAGCCGGTATTGACCGCGTTCGGGGATAAAGTCTTGAACGTTGATTCGAACACGAAGATGCCAGCCAAGTACGGCAGTACGCCGTTCCAAAGCGGCATCTCCGCGCTGAACTTCCCGGCAGTGTTGCCGTTTGACACTGATCCCACTACCGGCCAGGCCTACAATTACAACATGTGGCCATCACAGATGAAAGCAAGTCAGAGCAAACTGAGCAAAGACTGGTCCGCTCACATGGACGGTGCACAGTCGAGCATGGCTTACCTGAAGAAAAATCATCAGCTGTCCGTGCTTGCTGGGGTCAGCTACACAGCGCCAGAAGATGACTCCTTGATTGCCACGAAGCGGGGCACGCTTAACCGCGAAATTGTCTCTGATTCCTGGAAGATGGTTATGGCTAATAATGATAAAGGCTTTGATGAAGAGTTGACGCACCTGCAGAAGACCGCGAAGGGGCTGGGCTACGCCGACGTCTATAAGGCTGACTTAAAGCAGGCAAAGATCAAGAATGCCAAGCGGCAAGCGGTCATCAAGCAGTACGCCAATTAGAGGACGTGAAAATGACAACAATTGTCCTGGTTCGTTCAGTAAATTCACTTGCCGGCCCGTAGCCCGGCAAGTGCCTTCGGGCCAGTCGAGCTGCTGACTGCCGGCGCAGTGTTCGCCGTGACTGGCGGTGCAGTACGGTCAGCAAAGCTTCTCCGGGCTTTCATTCGGCTGGCTTTGTTCATCCCAATCAGTCATCACGATCAGATAACGCCTGGTCGTGGTGACTTTTTTAAGCCGCAAAAAGGACCGAAATCATTGTGATTTCGGTCCTTGCTGGCAAAAGAGCCAGTGGTTAATCGAAGTAGTGCCGCACGATGGCTTCGTACTCCTTGATCACGGTGTGGTAGCGGTCCAGGGAGACGTACTCGTTGATCTGATGGCTGAGGTTCTTGTCCTCATCACCAGGGCCGTAGATGATGGTCTCGAACTTGTTCTTCGACTTGGTGAAGTCGGAGGCGTCAGTGGCGCCGTGGGAGATCGTCAGCGCCAGCTTCTTGCCGGACACGGACTCGATGGCCTCGTTGGCGCGGGTGACCAGTTTGCTGTCTGTCGGGGTCAGGACCGGGTAGAAGGTGTGGGTCAGCTCGAACTTGAGGTTGCCCGCGCCGGCCGCGTCGATTTTGGCGACGGCCTCCTGGAGCCGGGCAGTGACCTTTTCGTTCATGAAGCTTGGCGTTGGCCGGATGTTGCCGGCCAGCTCGGCATAGTCGGGGATGGTGTTGACCTGATCGCCAGCCTTGAGCACGGTGACGCTGTGGACCAGCGGGCCAATGACCGGGTCGACCGGCACGTCATCGAACAGGGTGCGCTCGGCCAGGATGAAGTCGGTCAGCTTGACGATGGCGTTGGTCCCCAGCGCCGGCAAGGAGGAGTGAGCCGATTTGCCGTAACTCTTGACCTTGTAGTTGTACGAGCCGGCATGGCCAAACTCGATCTTCCCGGCAGTCGGTTCGCCGACCAACATGGCGGCGATGTCGTCGGCGTACCCGGCATCGGTGAGCTGTTGCGCGCCCATCGCTCCGTACTCCTCGCCGATAGTCAAAAGCAGGCGCACGTGGTGAGCAAACCCGCTCTGCTTCAGCGCGATGAATGCCAGCACCTCGGCGGCCAGGCCAGATTTCATGTCCGACGCCCCGCGGCCGTACAGCCGCCCGTTTTCGATGTGCGCCGCAAACGGCGGGTAGGTCCACTTGCTGAGATCGCCGGTGTTCACGACGTCCTGATGCCCGGTGAAGACGAAAATCGGCTGGCCATCGCCGAATTCGGCGACCAAGTTGTCACGGCCCTCGGCGTAGGGAATCAGTTTGCTGTCAATGCCTGCCGCTGCCAACTTTTTTTGAATCACCCGCGCCACCGCCGACTCATTGGTGGTGGCGGTACTCGTGTCGATCTGTACTAGTTCCTGCAAAAATTTGTCTGCTTCGTCCATGAATGATCACTCCTTCGCATCACAACATAGCCGTAAAAATTTGAAAATGCAATGGTTGACATTAAAATTTGCTGTGGTATTCTGGTGGCAAGTTAAAAATTACTGAAACTACGTTGAGTGAGTAGCGCAGCTGGGACTGACCAGAAAACCCGAGTTGATGAGAGCGGGGTAGTGAGGCAGCGCGAAGATGGCTTGACATAATAGGCGCACCGAGCGAAAGCAAGGCTGCGATGGACGGCGACCATTATCTCGCACACAGATGTTTGTCTGTTGCTGAGGGCTGGTTCGCCAGCCGAATTAGAATGGTACCGTGGGTCCGCTCACTTCTAACTAACCAAGTTAGAAGTGGGCGGACTTTTTGCGCTGCCTGTTAGCGGTTTACCGCTTACAGGCAGCCACTCGCCGGCAGTCGTGCTTGCACGACTGCCTAGAGAAGCAGCCCCGCGGAGCTTTACCGCTTACCGCCCGCCTGAGCTCTTCACCCACCGCGCCACTTGTTCACCGTCGTTTCACTACCCAATTTGAGGAGGAAGTCATCATGAAGTTTCGGTTTAAGGTATTGAGTGTTGCCGCAGTCGCACTTGGGGTCCTGTTGGCGGGATGCGGGCAGCAAAGCAGCGCCAGCGTGAAGACGAAGGATGTCACCATCGGCATCGTCGGGGCGGATAAGACGGTGTGGAAGGCCGTCCAAAAGCAGCTGGATAAGGAAGATGCCCACATCAACTTGAAGATCAAGGAGTTCGGCGACTACAACCAGCCCAATTCCTCGCTGCAGGCCGGCGACATCGACCTGAACGCGTTCCAGCACCAGTTCTTCTTGGACAACTGGAACAAGGCGAACAAAGGCACCCTGGTCACGATCGGGAAGACCGTGCTGGCGCCCCTTGCCGTGTACTCCAAGAAGATCACCAGCTTGAAGGACCTGAAAAAGGGCGATACCGTGTCGATCCCGAATGACCCGACTAACGAAGGCCGTGCGCTTGAGCTGCTGGAAACGGCGGGCTTTATCACGCTGAAGAACACCGAGCTGCCGACTCCGGCTGACGTCAAAGCCAACAAGCTGGACCTGAAGATCAAGCCGCTGGATGCCGCGCAGCTGCCGCGGACCCTGGCGGATGTCGACGCTGCCGTCATCAACTCTGGGATCGCCGTTGATGCAAAGTTGAACCCAGAAAAGGCGATTTACCGCGAGCAGATCACCGAAAAGTCGAAGCCGTGGATCAACATTATCGTGGCGCGCAAGGCGGATAAGAGCAACAAGACCTACAAGAAGATCGTGAAGGCCTACCAGACCAGCGCGGTCGCTAAGGTGATCAAGAAGACCTACAAGAGCACCGAGGTGCCAGCCTGGAACTATAAATTTTAAGTGAGTGCAAAGACGGGCAGCTGGTGAAAGCAATCACCGGCTGCCCTTTGCTATGCTAGAATAGATGGAACCGAATACATTGGAGGTGGTCAGGTGAACATTTTATTCTGCTGCGCAGGGGGCGGCTCGTCCAGTCTGTTTTGCGCGCGCATGGTCAAAGGCATCAACACCAGCGAGCCCAGCTTGACCGCCAGGATGACCGACATTAACAGCTTTTTGCGCGAGGAGACGGTCCCGACTTCGGACCTGGTCTTCACCTATGGCAGCGAGGCGGCGATCCGGCCGGACACCGCCTACGACATTGGCACGCACATCGATGCGGTGCTGGTCGCGCCGCAGGTCCGGTACCGCACGCCGTACTTGAAACAGTATTTGGCGAACTACCCGACGATCGTGCAGGACATTCCCAGTTTGCTGTTCGGCCAGATGGACCCGGTGCGCGGGGGGCGGATGCTGACGGGGATCTTGATCACGCTGGACTTGATGCACGGCTATCAGTCCGGGATCGCCGCGGGCAAACAGGTCGACAAAGACCTGGAGATCCTGGTTTACGGGGCCTCGCGGACGGATCCGGGCTGGCAGGCGGCCACTGCGGCGCTCAGCCAGCTGGGCATTCGCAGCCTGCAAGACAAGTACTCTCTGGCCGGACTGTACGATTTTCATCCCCGTCAGGACTTCGAAGTGCGCTGGCTGTTTGGGCCGCACATTGACGTGGATGACATTGCTAAGGTTGCCCGCCAGGTGGACGGCGTGCTGCGCTTTGACGACGACCTGCCGCTGGCCACCAGTCGCTGGTACGATGCTTATCATATTCCGAACGCCTGGCTGCCGACGAAGCTGCTTGCTGCCGGCAGTCAAGCCGCCCTCGTCGAGCAGCTGCTGGCCTTTTTGCAGGCGGTCGACTGGGTCGCGGCCGCGGCGACCGGGGTGCGGGTCAAGCGGTTCGAGACGCTGGCGCCGCCCAAGGTGGTCCACCGCTGGGGGATCTTCACCTGGACCAACTGACGGGTGGCTGTTAAAGACGCCGGCTTGGACCGCAAAAAACTATCTGAGGGCGCCGCTCTGCTTTGCCCTCGTAATCATGATATGAAACAGCCGCCATCGCCGATATAAT
>NZ_RHOJ01000013.1 GCF_003946485.1 Lacticaseibacillus jixianensis
CAGAGCGCATTGCTACGCCTGGCACTTCACTCGCTTTGCGAGCAAAGCACCAGGCTAGGCAATGCGTCTGCCTAAGTACGCGAGCCCTGCACACCTTACTAATCGGGTTCCGGGTTCGCAACGCGGGAGTGGCTAGCTACGGTGAGGGCCTCGCCGCCTAAAACCGGCGGCAATGCCCTCACCTAGGCTACCCATCCCGCTAAGTGCGCGAGCCCTGCACACCTTGCAAAAACCCCCGCCGGCGTCATCGCGGCGAGGGCTTAAACCATGTGGGCCAATCTACTGGTTCCGGCGCCAGCGGATGACCAATTGCGTTTCGCTTGGGGGAGGTAACGCAATTGCGGGAGACTAGTATCCTTCCTAGTCACTAACAGTTAACCGCAACTAGTCTGAATAAGCAATGGGGTTAACCAAATTAATGGCACTTTTTTCGTCACCCTGTTGCCACCGGGTCCTGAGGCTTAACTGAGAATCGCCAGCACCGTGCGTGACAACCTGAACGTCCGGTGCGCGAGGTCACTGCACAATGCCCGCGGCGATCCGCCGGTTGCCGATCAGCATGACGAGCCCCCAAAGCACGGCGATGGCGCCGATGACCAGGAAGTACATGGCCTCGTGCCCCGGCGTATAGAAGTTGGCGGCCACTGCCGCCAGCCCGGAGCCGGCCGCTTGCGACAATGTGAACACCGTCATCATCTGCGTGACAAAAGCGGCCGGGGCGACGGCACTGGCCAGCGCCGTCCCGACCGGCGAGGTCAGTGTCTCCCCGGCGATGATCAGGACGTAGAACATCACGATCCACAGCGGCGAGACCCGCACGCTCGCGGCAAACAGGCGCAGTGGGATGATCATAAACAAGGGCCCGGCCCCCCAAAGCAGCATGCCAAGGCCGAATTTCAGACTCGCGCTGGGCTGGCGCCAGCCCAGCCAGGCCCACAGCGCGCTGATCACACTGCCGAACACGACGGCCAGCACGGCGGGGATGGTCTGAAAGCTCGCGGCCGACAGGTGCAGGCCCCACACGGTCAGGTCCACTCGGTCCAGCGTGTACAGCGCCAGGATCCCCGTCGCCTGACCGTACACCAGCATGGTGATCGTGTTGCCGATCAGAAACAGGCTGTAAGTTTTGACGTGGCGGGCGTCTTGGGGCGTGACCTTAGGGCTGCGAACAATGACCGCCACGTAACCGATCGGCAACAGAATGCTCAGCAGGCCCACGGCGCTGCTGAACCGGCCAGCGGTGAGCCAGCCACTCAGCAGCAGGCCGCCAAGCAGCGCGCAGGCGAGCCCCATGCCGCCCAGCAGCCGGCGGCCGAGCTGGCGGCGCTCCGCCGGCAGCAGCGGATCCGGTGCGGTCATCCCCAGCTCACCGAAGGCCCGGCGATTCAACAGCACGTACGGCGCCGTCGTCAGCGCCAGCACGACCACCGCGACCAGAAAACCGGCATTGTACCCAAAGTGGACCGCCACCGCCCCGGTGACGATCGGCCCCGCGGCGCCGACGTTGGCAATGATGTAAAGCAGCGTGAACGCCGTGCTGCGCATCCCCTGACGCTTGCGATAAAGCAGCCCCACCAGCGCGTTCAGGCTTTGGCCCGTCACCCCAGAGGCAATCACCTGCAGCGCCAGGCTGGCAAAAAACAGCGTGCGGCCGCCGTGCGGGACGACCAGCAGCGCAATGGCCACAATTTTCAGCAGGGTGCCGTACAGGTAGGGCTTGCGCAGGCCCACCAGCCGGTCGGCCGCGTAACTGCCGGCGATCCCGGCCACGTACCCCAGCGCGGAGAACACTGCCATGATCTGCGTCGCCGCGATGCGATCCAGCCCCAGGCCCCCTAACCGCAGCGGCTCGTACAGGTAAAGGATCATGATGGCACTGACGGCGTAGGTCGCAAACCCCGTGCCAAGTGACCCCAGTGCCATAAGTTTAAATGCCGGCGGCTGCCGACCGATGATGCCGCTGCTTTTTGCCACGTGCTGCCCCTTCTTTGCGTCCAATTATGGTTCAATATAGCACAGCAGTCGGCGCCTCAGCGGTGCTTTTGGCCGCTTGATTTGGTAAAGTGAAAGTAACCGCTTTAGAAAGGAGTCCGACATGGCAAAACGGCACTGGCACCTCTCCGCCCCCCAGGCGATCCTCGTCAGCTTCGCCGCGATGATCGCCATTGGCACCGGCCTCCTTAACCTGCCTTGGGCGAGCCAAAATGGCCAGTCAATTGGCTGGCTGGACGCCCTGTTCACCGCCACCAGCGCTGGCTGCGTCACGGGCCTGGTGGTCGTGAACACGATGCAGCACTGGACGCTGTTCGGCCAGCTGGTCATCCTCGGGCTGATCCAGCTCGGGGGGATCGGCTTCATCACCGTGGTTACCGGAAGCCTGGTCCTTTTTCGCCAGCGCATCGGGCTGCGCCAGCGGCTCACCGTTCAGGCCATGTTCAGCCAGGACTCGCTGGGCGGCATGGCGCGCCTGGTCCGGCGGGTGCTGCGCTACACGCTGCTGATCGAGGGCGCCGGGGCGCTTCTGCTGGCGATCGGGTTCTACACCGCGGGCCGCGGCTACACCCTGGGCGAATCGCTGTGGTACGGGGTGTTTCACGCCATTTCAGCCTTTTGCAACGCGGGCTTTGACATCATCGGTGAAAGCTCCCTTGCCGATTTTCAGGGCAGCTGGCTGATCAACCTGACCGTGATGGCCCTGATCACGCTGGGCGGGCTGGGCTTCACCGTGCTGCACGAACTGCAGCACCTGGTGAAAATGCACCGCGGAACGCTGCGGCGGCGTCTGCACCACCTCAGCGTCCACACCAAGCTGGTGGGCCTGGTCTCGCTGATCCTGGTGGGCGGCGGCACCGGCCTGCTGCTTCTGCTGGAATGGGGCAACCCCGGCACGCTGGGCGGGCTGAGTGCCCCGCACAAGTGGCTCACGGCCGCGTTTGAGGCGGTCACGCTGCGGACGGCGGGCTTTGCGACCTTCGACCAGGGCCAGCTCTCTGCCCTCAGCAAGCTGGTCGCCTGCGGGCTGATGTTCATCGGGGGCTCCCCGGCCGGGACCGCCGGCGGGGTGAAGACCATCACCCTGGCGCTGCTGGCGGCGGCCGTGATGTCGAGCCTGCGCGGCCACACCGGCCTGGTGATCTTCGGCCGCCGCATCCCCATGGCGCAGCTGCAGCGGGCCCTCGCCGTCTTTTTCGCCCTGTTTGCGGTGATCGCCGGCGCCGTGTTGATCCTGCACTTCACCGAGGCGCACAGCGCGTTTCGCCCGCAGCTGCTCGACCTGATTTTTGAAGCGACCAGCGCGACGGGCACCGTGGGGCTGACCACCGGCCTGACCCCCGCGCTGTCTTCGGCCGGCAAGGGCGTGATCGCCGCCTGCATGTTCATCGGCCGCCTGTCCCCGCTCACCCTGGCCGTCGCCTTGACCCTCAAGGAAAAAGGCCACCGCCACGCCGCCGACTACCCCGCCGCCAGCGTGATCATCAGCTGACCCCTCGCCACTTGAAAGGAACGGTGACCACCATGCCGCACGCCCACAGTTTTGCCGTCTTCGGCCTTGGCCGCTTCGGCACCAGCATTGTCCATTCTTTAGCCGAACATGACGTGGAGCTCCTCGCCGCCGACCGGGAGCTGACCCGCGTCGAAGCCGTCGCCGACCTGGTCGATCAGGCGGTCGTCGGCGACGCCAGCGATGAGGATTTTCTCAAGCGGGTCGCCATTGAACACTTCGACGTGGTCGTCTTTGCGATGGGCGAGCAGTTCGAGGCCAGCGTCATGGCCACCATGCTGGCCAAGGAGCGCGGCTGCCGGCGCGTGGTCGTCAAGGCCCTGGACGCTCGGCAGGCCAAGATCCTCAAGCGGATCGGGGCCGACCAGGTCGTCCTGCCGGAGGTCGAAATGGGCGCCAAGATCGCCCACAAGCTGATCAACGCCAACATCCTTGACGTCTTCGACCAGATCCCCGGCGTCAACATCACCGAGCAGCGCCCCGACCCCGAGTGGGTGGGCAAGACCTTGGCCCAGGCCGACGTGCGCCGAACCGCCGGCCTCGAGGTCCTGGCGCTGATCCGGGCCGGCCACACCCAGATCCCGGTCAACGCCAGTACGGTACTGGCCGCCGCCGATGTGCTCCTCACCGTCGAGAGCAAATAAAAACAGTTCGCCAACATCAGCTTAACGCTGAGTGGCGAACTGTTTTTGCGTACCGGTGCAGTGCCTACTTGGCTGCCTTGCGCGCTTCTTCGCACGCCTTGACGATGGACGGGTTCTTCGAGTGGCAGTCCTCGATCATTTGCAGGTCTGCTTCGCTAAGCTTCAAGTCGTAAGTCATGTCTTATCCCTCGGTTCGTTATCAAAGATAGTTTTACTGTACCACGCCCGCGAACAGATGCAAGCCAAACGCGAACAGCGACGGGGTGCATTACCGCCAACATGAGGTCGTGATTCGGCTTCTGAAGGCGCCGCGCCGCTCCCAAAAGGGCCTAGCCTCCAGATTAAGGCTAGGCCCAAGAGTGGTGCTACCGTTGACGCTTGCGTTCGCCCGCAAAGCCCAGCAGGCTCATCAGCGCCATCAGCGCGACGCCGACAATGCCCAGGCTGCGGTTGGTTCGTTCACCCGTCGTCGGTAGCCGGCGGCCAAGCGCGGCTTCGGTTGACTGGCGGCCAAGTGTCGCTTGCCCTTTCAGCTGGCCTTCTGCATCAAAAGCAGCAGATGGCTGGTTCGTGGCAGTTGTCTCGGTGCCACTTGGCGTCTGCGTGGCAGTGGTTTCCTGGCCCACCGTAGCTTCTGGGGTTTCGGTGGCCGGCTCGTCGGCCGTACCCGACTGACCATCGCCCAACGGTGGGTTAGTGGTCGATGACCCGTCTGTCGTCAGTTGTCCTTCAGGGTTCGTCGGTGGGGTCGTGAGCCCTTGGTCGTCTCCGCCCGGTTGATTGCCATCGTTTGCTGGCGGCGTCGTGGTCTGCCCGCCGCCATTCGGCTGGTCGCCAGTCGTTGACGGTGGATTCGTGGTGCCGCCGTCGGTCGGGGCTGCATCGGCTTCATAATTGAAGGTCACCGTCATCACGTTGCCTTGGTAAGTCCCCGTAATCGCCGACTCACCAATCAGGTGGTACCCGGCAATTGTTGGTGCAGTTTCGGCAAAAGCGGTCCCCTGCTGACCACTCGTCGTCTTGGTCGCAATCAAGGTTGCCCCAGTCGCAACGTCGACGTAGCGCACAGTCAGCGTAACCTGCGTCTTGGTTTCATCGACGACCCGGCCGTCCGGCAGGTAGCTGAACGTCAGATCCATCGTGTTACCCTGGTACGTCCCCTTGGCAGAGTCAGCGCCTTGGATCCGGTAGCCGGCGATTACCGGTGCCGCTTCGGTGAAAGTTGTGCCCTGAGCACCAGTTGTGACCTTGTCCGCTTGGATCGCTTCGCCGGTCAGCACGTTGACATAGTGCACCGTCAACGTGGCGGGCGACGCTGTTTCGTCAACTACTTGGCCGTCTGGCAGGTAGCTGAAGGTCAGAGCCATCGCGTTACCTTGGTATGTCCCGGTCTCAGAACCGCTGCCTTGGATCCGGTAACCAGCGATTGCTGGTGCCGCTTCTGTGAAGGCGGTGCCTTGCGCAGCGGTTGTGACCTTGTCCGCTTGGATTGCTTCGCCAGTCAAGACGTTGACATAGTGCACAGTTAACGTAGCCGGTGTCGCAGTGTCATCAACCGTCTTACCATCTTGGAGATAGGTAAACGTCAGGTTCATTGCGTTGCCTTGGTACGTACCCTTGGCAGAGTCGGCACCTTGGATCCGGTAACCAGCGATTTCTGGTGCCGTTTCTGTGAAGGCGGTGCCTTGCGCAGCGGTTGTTACCTTGTCCGCCTGGATCGATTCGCCAGTCAAGGCATTGACATAGTGCACTGTCAATGTTGCCGGTGTCGCAGTGTCATCAACCGTTGTACCATCTTGGAGATAGCTGAACGTCAGGTCCATTGCGTTGCCTTGGTATGTCCCTGTTGCGGAGTCGTCACCTTGGATCCGGTATCCGCCAATCGTTGGTGCCGTTTCCGTGAACACCGTACCTTGTGCGCCAGTCGTTACCTTATCAGTCTGGATGGTTTCGCCAGTAGACACATTGACATAGTGCACCGTCAGCGTCGTTGGATTAGCAGTTTCATCAACCGTCTTACCATCTTGGAGATAGCTGAAGGTCAGGTTCATCGCGTTACCTTGGTAAGTCCCCGTTGCGGAGTCGTCACCTTGGATCCGGTAACCAGCGATTGTTGGCGCCGTTTCAGTAAATGCTGTGCCTTGAGTGCCAGTCGTTACTTTGTCCGCTTGAATTGATTCGCCGGTGTATATGTTGACATAGTGCACCGTCAGCGTGGCCGGCGTCGGGGTTTCATCAACCGTCTTACCATCTTGGAGGTAGCTGAAGATCAGATTCATCGCGTTGCCTTGGTACGTACCCTCGGCAGAGTCGTCACCTTGGATACGATAACCAGCGATTGCTGGTGCCGTTTCTGTGAAGGCGGTGCCTTGCGCAGCGGTTGTGACCTTATCTGCTTGGATTGTCTCACCGGTCAGCACGTTGACATAGTGCACCGTCAGCGTTGTTGGTGTTGCAGTTTCATCGACCGTCTTGCCATCTTGGAGATAGCTGAAGGTCAGATCCATCGTGTTACCTTGGTAAGTCCCCGTTGCGGAGTCGTCACCTTGGATTCGGTACCCAGCAATCGTTGGTGCCGTTTCAGTAAATTCTGTGTCCTGAGTACCAGTCGTTACTTTGTCCGCTTGAATCGATTCGCCAGTGTACATGTTGACATAGTGCACCGTCAGCGTCGTTGGAGTAGCAGTTTCATCAACCGTCTTGCCATCTTGGAGATAGCTGAAGGTCAGATCCATCGTGTTACCTTGGTAAGTCCCGTTTTCGGAGTCGTCACCTTGGATTCGGTACCCAGCAATCGTTGGTGCCGTTTCAGTAAATTCTGTGTCCTGAGTGCCAGTCGATACTTTGTCCGCTTGAATTGATTCGCCAGTGTACATGTTGACATAGTGCACCGTCAGCGTCGTTGGAGTAGCAGTTTCATCAACTACCGTACCGTCTGGCAGATAGCTGAACGTCAGATCCATCGCGTTGCCATGGTACGTACCCTTGGCAGAGTCATCGCCTTGGATCCGGTAACCCGCGATTGTTGGCGCCATTTCCCTGAACGCAGTACCTTGATTGCCGGTTGTCACCTTATCCGGCTGAGCAGGCTCACCTGTCACAACGTTAGTATAGTGCACCGTCAACGTTGCAGGCGTCGCAGCATCATCGACGACTTGCCCATTCTTGTCATAAACGAAGGTCAAGTCCATCGCATTGCCTTGATACGTTCCACTGACCGGCGTGTAATACTGAGGATGATAATTTTGAATTTCAGGTGCAGAAACGGAGAAGTCGTCACCAATTCTACCGGTCTGCGTTGTTGGACCGGCGATTACGTTATTGTCAACGTCCACATAATGCATGGTCAAAACGGTCTTGGTAGCAGTCTCGTCCGGCACTTGCATATTCGGCTGATAACGGAAAAACACATCATCGGCGTCTTTTTCCGTCCCATCATCGGTGTCTTTTGCCATCACATCCATCACTAAACTGACAGTGCCCGGCATCAGTGAATAACCGCGAATCACTGGGGCCGATGCCGTGTACAATTCGCCCAGGTTCTTGGTGATTTCGCTACTTGGCAGGAGGTCCTCACCACTTAAGTTATTGACATAGTGAACATGGATCGTTTTCGTCAGCGCCTTGTACGTAACTGTGACTTCTGGCACCAAAAGCTTGCCGTCAACGTCAACCGTTGCGGTCCCTTTGAGCTCGTCATCAGTGGTCTGCCGCTGGTAATAGCCAGGAATTGTCACCCCGTCGACCGTCGACTTGAGATCATAGTCTGCATCTGTCGTCGTTGGGAAAGTGGTATCGTCGTGTAACTGATTACCATTAAGGTCAACATAGTGAATCGTTAATTTCTGAGCATTTGCTGTGTAAACGACCGTTACGTCAGGTACCTTCCCGTCAGAGTTCAGCTTGGCGGTACCTTTCAATTCCTCATCAGTGGTCTTCCGGGTATAGCCTGGGATATCCACGCCATCGACTGTCGACTTAAGGTCATAGTCCGCATCAGTGGCTGTCGGCACGCTACTGTCTTCATGCAACGTCTTACCATTGACATCGACATAATGGACCGTCAAATTCTGAGCATTTGCTGTGTAAACGACTGTTACGTCAGGTACCTTCCCGTCAGAGTTCAGCTTGGCGGTACCTTTCAATTCCTCATCGGTGGTCTTCCGGGTATAGCCGGGAATATCCACCCCATCGACTGTCGACTTAACATCATAAGTCGCATCTGTAGTCGTTGGCACTGTGCTGTCATCGTGCAACTTCTTGCCCTTATCATCGACATAGTGAACCGTCAGATCCTGAGCATTTGCTGTGTAAACGATCGTTACGTCAGGTACCTTCCCGTCAGAGTTCAGCTTGGCGGTACCTTTCAATTCCTCATCGGTGGTCTTCCGGGTATAGCCTGGAATCGTCACCCCATCGACTGTCGACTTAAGGTCATAGTCCGCATCAGTGGCTGTCGGTACGCTGCTGTCATCGTGCAACGTATTGCCCTTATCATCGACATAGTGGATCGTCAGATTCTGGTCATCCGCCGTGTAAACGACTGTCACTGCAGGGACCAAAAGCTTACCGTCAGTACCAAGCGTTGCCTTACCTTTCAGCTCAACGTCAGTGGCCTTTCGCGTATAACCTGGAATCGTCACGCCATCGACTGTCGGCTTGAGGTCGTAATCTGCATCAGTGGCTGTCGGTACGCTGCTGTCATCATGCAACGTATTGCCCTTATCATCGACATAGTGGATCGTCAGATTCTGGTCATCCGCTGTGTAAACGATTGTCACTGCAGGAACCAAAAGCTCACCATTCGCATCAACCTTTGCCGTACCCTTTAATGCGTCATCGGTTGTTTGCCGAGTGTAGCCTAGAATCGGCACGCCATCTACTGTCGACTTGAGATCATAGTCGGCATTGGTGGCTGTCGTCGCGGTAGTGTCATCATGCAACTTATTACCCTTGTCGTCGACAAAGTGAATCGTGATCGTTTTTGCGGCCACCCGATACGTCACGGTCACTTCTGACTTCACAAGCTTGCCATCTGCGCCGATCGTCGCGGTCCCTTTCAGATCCGCATCAGGCGTTTCCCGTTCGTAACCGGCAATTGCCACATTATCGACCGTCGACTTAAGATCATAAGCCGCATTGGTGGTCGTCGCGGCAGTCGTATCTGGATGCAACGAATGGCCTGATTCATCGACATAGTGAATCGTCAGCGTCTGCGGGTTTGCTTTGTAATAGAAGGTATAGCTATTTTGCGTCGTTGACAGCGTCAGGTTGTCGCTCGTCTTCGTCGGAGTGTAGCCAGCGACAGTCGCTGCGGTCACCGGATACTCATACCCCACGATCCCGTTATCGAACTTTTGCGCCGTTGCGAGCGCCTTGCTGTGGTCCGCGTCATCCACGAAGTTCACAGTAAAAGGCACGGTCTCCGGCGTGAAGTACAAGTTGATATTTTGGATCTGCGAAGTCGTGATCGTGTACTTCGTAGCGTTGTCTGGCAACGCAGTGTAACCGTCAATCTTTGTGTAGGTATCCTCGGTAAGAAAAAGCGGATCACCGATATTACCTTGCAAAGTCAATGGTTTCTTAGCATCTTTGTTGGTCAGCACATTAATGAAGTTAACGATCACGCTCATCGGCGTTTGCTCGTATGTGAAAGTCACTGTCTGGTGTGGCTCTCTGGTTACGGTGTAGTCTTTTTCTTGGCTATCCTGTTTCGGCTTATACCCCGTGATCATCATCGGCTTGAGCGTCAACTTACTGCCAGCGTCGGCCATAATCGTCCGGTCAGCGGCCAATGTGTTACCATCTTCGTCTTGATACTTCACTGTGATGATGCGCTGCGCCTCCGCCACGCGCGTGTTCAGGTCGGCCGTCTTGGCGCCCAAAATGGTCCCGTCTTGGGCTTTGGTGTAGTTGAACACCAAGGCCTTGGCCGTCGCGGCGTCAGTCGGCGTGTCTGTCACTTTGACCGGGAATTCAACGTTCACAGAGGCTTTATTGGCCAAAGTTGGCACAGTGAAAAGAATGCTCTTCACACTTCCCCAGTCGCTGATGACGCTCCCGTCGGTGAAGCTCGCCAATTGCGTTGCAGACAGCGCCTGGCCGTCAGTGCCGGTCACCTTGCCCGTGCTGTATTGTACCGTCACGCCGGCAGGCACCGTAATGGGGCCGGTGAGGTCGAGAGAATACGCATCCCCATCAGCTTTTTTCGGTAAGGTGACTAAACCGTGGTAATCCAGATTGGTGTTGGCACCACCGTTATAAATATATTCGCGGATCGAGCCGGTCAAATCATCGGGATAGAAACTGGCGGTGTCGCCATCGCCACTGACATAAGCGTCTTCAGCATCAGCCTTGATACCAGTATCGAGCATTAATTCGGTCGGCGCGGTGATTTGGAAAATCTTGCCAGCAGAAAGTGCGGATTGACGCCCTAGCTCATCCAAATAAGCCTTCGTGTAACCGGCGTTTTGAAGGAGCGTCGCAACATCCCCCCAGCCGGCTTGGCGCAACTGATCAAACGTCCAGATTCGGCCACCACTGGTCGTCCAGGCGTTGGCATCAATATTGTCATCATTGATCCCCATGAAGACAGGTTCCTGCTTGGAGTCCCCCATCTTGATCTGAGTGTCTGGTGTTACATCAGCGTTCACTTTCATGTTGATCTGAATGTGATTGACTTCAACGCTAGTGTTGTACTTTTTATTAAGCGAATCATTAACGCTGTATCCGGCAGGAACATCGATACGCAGATAGCGGTGGCCGTTAAGCGTCACCACAGAGGTGTTATCCTTGAATTTGTCGGTCGAGACAAACGTGGCGTGATCCAGCAGCGGGACGAAGTAGACCGATGGCTGGTCCAAGATGTTATAAGTCGTCAGATCCCATTGGTCGAAAGGATAAAAACTGAAGGCAGCATCTTTATCTGCACCACGCAGCGGATCACCAGGCTGATAAGGTCCATTGTTGCTCGACCCATCCAAATGTGGGCCCGCACTCGTAATCGCATGTGAGTCGGTGACGATCACTTGATAATCAGTCAAATTAGTCGTTGTCCCGCCAATCTCAGAAGTCGTCGGGATCGTGTAAGTTTGAGAGCCGTTTGGCGGCGTCGCGACCGCCAGAATCGGCGCCAGTTTGACCTGAGAATACGAGGTGTTCGGCAGTGAGGTGAAGTTTACCCCAAAGGTGGCGATCGTTGTATCAGTATCAGGCATCCAGGTATAAACGGCACTGCTGTCTCGGGCCAAGCTATTCAGGTCTGCCGTCGCCAGTACGGCACCGTTGGCATCATAAGCCGTCAACGTCGCCGTCAACCCGTAAAGCGCATCTGCAGGACTACTGCTGGAAACTTTTAAACCGGTGCCAATCATGTTGGCAGGCACCTTGAACGTCATATTAACCGGCTGTTTCATCGACTTCGTGACGTCTAACGTTAACCACGACGAGTTCATCACGTTATAGGTCCCGACATCAGTCGGACCGACATAATTGGTGACAGGCTTCGCGGAAACTTCGTACTTGACCGCCGGATCACCAACGATTGTTGCCTTGAAGGTGTCAAAAGTGCCTTGGATATGCCCATAGACTGTGTCACCGCTAACCGAAGCAGGCGTCGATGCCGTTTGTGTGCCTTCGCCGCTGGTGAACTTGCCCACCAGAAACAATGGTCGATTGAGCTTTGCCGTTGCCGGGGATGCCGCTTTATTGAGCGTGAAGACCACAGGTGCCCCAACACTAGCCTGACTTACATCCCAGACACTCGTCAAATCGTCGTCATCATTACCGATCAAATGTGTCGTGGCCGTGTTGAATTGCTGAGTGGCCGCCGTGTCGAGTTGATACGTGGTCGGCACCGGCATGGTGATCGTTAAATTGTTGTATTCTGCCACGGTAAGACCGGTCTCATAACCAAGGTCGATCCAACGGACAAAGTCATCCCCCACTTGGATGTCACTAGGGACTTTGCTACTACCAGCATAACTGTAGCTATCATGAATGTCGTCATGGCCTTGATACAAGCTATAGCCGCTAACATCCGCCAGGCGATAAGTTGCCTTCATCGCCACTTGGCCTGTGACGTTTTTGTTGACAGCTACCGTCGCGTTGTCTTGATAAACCAACTGGGGTTTAGCCGGCCAATAAGCCGCTTGGATCTGCATGTCAAAACCCAACGACGATAGCGTATCCGTCGTCACCGTGTAGGTTACCGTGTTCGTCGTTTGCACTTTAGTGGCACCGCTCAAATTAGGCGCGGAGTCGATGGCTTTAAAGTTCGGCAAGGTGATGGTAAGCTTATCGCCTTTGACCAAATTGCTGGCGACAATCGATAACTTGTCTTTATCCTGGGTTCCGGAGACGGGTTTTGTCGTCGGATAGCCGGTCAAACCGGCGTATACTTCTTCGATGCTCGTCTGCCCGTTGACCGTCAGTGACGCCGTGCCACGGCTGTCTGACGTTTGCCCCAGCAGAGACTTGTAGCTCACAGTCGGGGCGCTGGTTATCGGCTTAGCAGCTGCCGTGTCGGCATTAGTTGCTACCGCTGCCGCCTTAGCCGCAGCCGCCGTCGCAGTGTCACCTGCCTTAACCGCTGTTTCTGTCTTTTGAGAAGCCGCGTCCAGGTCTGCGTTCGTCACTGCCGCGGCGGCCTGGGCATAGTGCACCGTCACGTCGCTGTTTGGATCAGTGGCAGCCACCTTGGCCGCGGGCACCTGGTCCTGCTCGGCAGTCATGCCGTTCACTGCGGCGGCAGCAATCGCCGCAAAGCCCAGCTGACTGTCGGTCTGCTGCCAGGTCTGCCCATCATCATTGGACGCAAAATGGGCCGATTGGACAACGTCAGTTGACACGGTTTTCCCGGTCTCATCCACAAAATGAATCGTCCGGGTGACCACCTTGAGGGTGACGGCTTGCGCACTGGCGCTAGGTTCTTCTGCCACGGCGTCTGCCGCGCTGGGCGAGGTCGCATCCGCCCGAACGGCGCTCGGCTTGCTGAAGCCGAGCGCCGCAATCGTGATCACGGTCGCCCCTGCAATGACCCACTGGTGCTTCGCCTTATAGAGTCTAAATCGCGTTTTCTCTGTCGTGAGACCGGTTCGTTTTTCTCCCATTTCAATCCCCTCCAGTGCTATTAGCCAACTCTTTCCGCCTTTATTTTAAACCACCGGAGTATGAAAAACGATCAATATTCATAAAATGATTAATAGAAAATGCAACCGGGCTAACCTCTTGAATACCCGGCCGGCTCGTCAAAACTCACGCCGAAAAAATCGTTACTGAAGAGTCGTTGCTTCAGCCCGCAGCCGATGCTGCCACCGCGGTAGGCATCACCCAAGTCGATGCGCGGCCGCCGGCTATTGACAGCCCACTGCGAGTTGCCCACACTTGAGGTTGTTAACTAGGGAGGACCTGCTTGTGGACTGGCTACTCATTCTCATCCCCGCGTTCTTCGCGGCGCTTGTGCAAGGCATCACCGGCTTTGGCTCGGTGATCATTATGATGATCTTCTTTCCCGCGATCCTGCCCATCGCAGAGGCGGCCGGGCTGGGCGGCGTGGTCATGCTGAGCTGCACGGCCAGCCTCGCGTGGCGCTACCGGCGCGACTTTCACTTCAAGCAGGTCATCGGGCCGTTCCTGATATACGCGAGCGTGGCCACCTGGTCGGTCCACCTCGGCAGGGTGCTGGACACGCACGTGCTGCGCCTTTTGCTGGGCGTGTTGCTGGTGGCGCTGGCACTGTACTTCATTCTGGTCAAAAGCGCCGGCGATCGCCGCTACCCACTGGCCATCGCGCTGGGCTTCATGGTCATCTCAGGCTTTTTCAACGGCCTGTTCGGGATCGGGGGGCCGCTGATGGCGCTGTATTTCCTCTCGCTGTCGACCTCGGTGCCGACCTACATGGGCAACCTGCAGGGGTTTTTCCTGCTCGATACCATTTACATTACCAGCGTGCGCGTCGCCAGCGGGATCCTCACGCCCGCGCTCATCCCCTACATCATCGGCGGGATCATTGCCGCCACCCTGGGCACCGTCCTGGCCACCCGGCTGTCCGCCAAGTGGGACCTGACCCAGATCAAGCCGCTGATCTACGGCTTCATTGGCCTGAGCGGACTGTACTACCTGTTTTTCTGACCGCCCTTGCCACCAAAAAAACGCACCACCGGCGTTTCCCTGCTGCTTGTCAGAGAAAATGCGGGTGGTGCGTTTTTGCGTCAAGCAATGAAATTCACCACAGATGCGTCATCGGCCCGACCATGTACAGGCCAAAGGCCATCACCAGCAGGCACAGGGTCGTGGCGACCACGCGGTACCAACCGTGCATCCGGTATTTTTCCGGCAGGGCCTTGGCCTCCAGCAGCAGCAAGAACCCCAGCACGATCGGCACCAGCAGCGCGTTGATCACTTCGACCGTAACGGCCAGATCCACTAGCTGGATGTTGGCCAACACCAAGATGGCGCCGATGACGTGCGCGCCGATGTAGATCAGGTAAAAGCCCGCGCTTTTGCGGTTAAACGGTTCGTTGAGGCTGTGCGGCCAGCCGAGCACCTCGGTCAGTCCCCAGGTGCCAGCCAACGCGACAACCAGGGCGGCGACCAGTGACCCGCCCAGCAGGCTGGTGCCGATCAGCAGGTTGGCCGGCAGGGCGCCAATATACGGCGCCAGCGCGGTCGCCATCTGCCCCACGGTGGCGAAGGCCTCGCTGCCGCCGTGCTTGCCGACGGTTGCCGCGAACGTCACGATGAACACGATCATGATGGCTTGGGTGATCAGCGTGCCCACGGCGGTGTCGCGGCGCTCCTGCGGAATATCGGCAGCCGTCAGGTGCTTGTCCACCACGGCCCCTTGCTGGTAAAACAGCATCCACGGCATGATGACCGCGCCGACGTTGGCCGCCACCAGGTACACGTAGCTGCTGCTCCGCCACGGCACCGTGACCAGCCCGTGCATCAGATCGCCGAGCTGCGGCTTCGCCATGACCATGGCGATGACAAACGCGAACTCGGCGAGGCCGACCATCACGCCGATTTTTTCCACGCGCCGGTACTCCCCCAAAAAAGCGATCCCGACCAGAAATGCCGTGGCGAGCGGGATCGTGACCCACTTGGACACACCGAAGAGCTCGCCGACCCCGGCGATGCCGATGAATTCGGTGAGCAGTGCCCCGACGGCGGAGATGCCGAGGGTGACGGCCGCCAGCCAGGCCCAGCCGCGGCCGAAGTACCGGCGGATCAGCGTGCCGTGGCCCTCCTGCGTGATGATGCCCAGGCGCACCGTCATCTCCTGCGCCATGAACAGGACCGGGATCAGGACCAGCTGCGGGAGCACCATGGTGTAGCCCCACTGCGCCCCGGACTGGGCGGCCGTGATCAGGCAGCCCGCGTCCGTGTCGGCCAGCATGACCAACAGGCCGGGGCCCCAGACGGCGAGCCAGCCGCGGCCGCGCCGCTGGGTTTTGGTTAAAGTGTCCTTCTTTTCGATGATTGCCACTCCGCTCTGACGGCGCTTGGCCGTGCATTAAAGAATAGGCTTATTGTACTACCAGAACGGTTAGCATTTGGCGCAAAATCGCAAAGCCACTCCGGGCGACGCGCGTTGAGCCCTGGCCGGCCGCACTATTTTGCAGCAGTCGCGCGCATCAGCCGGGTCTGCCAGATCAGCACCCCGGCCATCAGCACCGTGAAGGCCAGGATGTACACCGGGTATAGGCTGATGGACACCGCGCCGGCCAGCAGTCCAAACAGCGGTGGGGCAAAAGTCGAGCCGACGTACGCCGACGCCATTTGCAGACCAATCACCGCCTGGGAGTGGTCGGCGCCAAAGGAGTGCGGCGTTTCGTGAATGATGGTGGGATAAATGGGCGCACAGCCCACCCCGAAGACCACGAGACCAACCAGCGCGGAGATCACGGGCAGCGGCAGCAGGATCAGCAGCACGCCGCCCAGCATAACGCCCGTTCCAAGGCCCAGCATGCGCCGGTCGCCCAGCCGATCGGCGATAATGCCCGACAGAAAGCGGCCCACCGTGATGCCAATGTAAAACAGCGCCGCGAACCGCGCGGCCGTCGTCACGGCGACCCCCCGGGCCTGAACCAGGTAACTGGCCGCCCAGATGCCAGCGGTGGCCTCCAGGGAGCAGTAGGCGAAAAAGGCGATGAGGACCTGCTTGATGCCGCGCAGTTGCAACAACTGGCCCATCTTCAACGGCTTGCTGGTCCCTTTTTCACTGGCCGCGGTTTGCGGTTTGGCCCACAGCGGGAGACTCGCGATCAAGATGAAGGTCAGCACCACCTGAATGATGCCGATGATGCGATACCCGGACTGCCACCCCAGCTGGTGGGTCAGCGCGTAACTCATGACGTTCGGGCTGATGGCCGCGCCCACGCCCCAAAAGCAGTGCAGCCAGTTCATCTGGCGGCCCTTGTAATGCAGCGCCACGTAATTGTTCAGCGCCGCATCAACGGCCCCGGCGCCCAGCCCGTACGGCACGGCCCAGACGCAAAGCCAGATGAAACTCGGCGCAAGCGAGAACCCAAACAAGGCCAGCGCCGTGGTCGCGACGCTGGCGGCGGTCACCTTACCCGCGCCAAACCGCCGCGTCAGCCGGTCCGACAGCAGGCTCGAAATGATCGTGTCCGCCGAGATCAGCATGGTGATGATCCCGACGTAGCTGGTCGGCACCCCCAGCTGCGCGTGCATCGCCGGCCACCCGGCCCCAATCAGGGAGTCCGGCAGGCCCAGGCTGATAAACGCTAAATAAATAATTCCCAGCAGTAAAGAAAACATATACCCCTCCGTGTGCGTCAATACTGGCAATTCTAACGGAGTGAGGGGCAATGTCAACGGTTTCAGTGTTACCCATTCGTCACCAGTGTCAGGGGGCACGCGGCTTCGGCGATCCAGGTGGTGCTTCCGCTCACCCGGCCTTACGATGTCTCACACAGGCGCGCGCCCTATTAAAAAGTGCAAAATGGACGAAGGGCACGGTTAACGGATTACAATCCTTTCCTCACAAACCCGTTATGTCATTGTCATCAGGATCAAGTGGTTGACATGATACATTAAGCGAGCAGAAAGTTGAAAACGGTTGGTAAATCCAAACCATAGTGAGGTGGTGCCTATGCGCATGAATCACTCACCAGTGGAAAGGAGGTGCCTGATTGTCCGTTGCTGATGCGATAACGCTCATGCTAATGTTTGGCGGGTTTATCCTGTCTCTCATCGGCCTGATTGTCGCCATCATTCAAGCAATTGTCGACAAAAAAGACCGCTAGTAAACTTCTGGCAGGAGGTTTAGCGGTCTTCGACTATTCGAACTAAATGCCAACCGTCTTTAACGGTCTGCAGGGGCGACGTGCTGAAAAGCGCGTCGCCTTTTTCTACGCCTAAAGTATAACATGGAAGAGCGGCATGAGAAAGAAAATCATCGGCTCATCCTGAGTCTCAATCAACGTCTCTGCTTGATCTCGAAGCCACGACCCGCCGGCCTAATCCGCGACCTCAACTGTCGAGTTCTCCCCGACGATCGTGACTTCGGCCTGCTTGAAGCGCAGGGCGAAGAAGTCGGCGTGCGCGGCGTACTTCGCGGTCTGTGGGTACTTGGCCTTATACAGGGCCAGCTGCTCTGGGGTCGGGTCGATCTTCTGGACCGTCGCCTTGCGGACCCGGGCCACATCGTTGTTGCCAAACTGCGGGGTCGCAAACGAGGCCTGGCTGTGCTTGCCGATTTCTGCGACTTTCTCGGCGTTGGCCGCGGTCATGAACAGCTCCTGGTTGGTGGCCTTGTCGTAGACGCCCAGCACGATGCGCACATCAGGCGCAGTCCCGTCTTCCGTCAGGGTTGCCACCGCGATTTGTGACGCTGCATTAAAAATTCTCTCTAGATCTTCCGTATTAGCCAAAATAATCCCTCCAATAAATATGACATCTTCGGGCGAGCTAAATTCGTTCGTCAAGATAAATGGTAAGCGGTTACGGTCCGAATTACAAGTCACCGCCATTCGGGTATCGATCACACTCATTGCCCGGCCAGTGCGTACCCCCTGGACCGCCGAAGCAGAATCAGCAAAGTTTTCTGAAAGAATGGGGTCATGGACATCCACCCTATTTCCCCGTATGCTGAAAGGACTGCTGTCAAAAGCG
Organism: Lacticaseibacillus jixianensis; assembly: GCF_003946485.1. GTDB lineage: Bacteria > Bacillota > Bacilli > Lactobacillales > Lactobacillaceae > Lacticaseibacillus > Lacticaseibacillus jixianensis. The sequence continues at coordinate 18,286 of NZ_RHOJ01000013.1, forward strand.
GGGAAAGGGTGAAAATGCTGGTGAAACGAATCGTGATCGGCGGCTACGGGCTGCTCTGCAGCGTCGGGTTAGGGAGTTTTCTCGGCGGCTTTTACCTCTTGCAAGGGACCTTGATCCACCTCGTCGGCCTGGGCACCACCTGGCGGCCGGTGTTCAACGCGGCGTGGCTGCTGCTGATCGGCGGCCTGATCTACCTCGTCCAGTCCACCACCGGCCAGCTGCCGCGGCCCCTGGGCTTGATCCGCGCGGACCTGGCGCACACCGGGACGACCAACTACCGCTATCTCCTGCTCCAGCTGGTCATCCCCGCCCTGATCCTGACCAGCGGGACCAGCCTTGGCCCGGAAGCCACGCTGGTCAGCACAACGGTCCTGGGCGGCGTGTGGCTGGCGGAAAAGCAGCGCTGGTTGACCCTGCACTGGCAAGACGGGAAGCGCGCGATCCTGAAGGCCATGGCGGTGCCGCATCGCGCTTTGCAGCCGCGCCCGGCAACCAGCACGGCCTCGTGGTGGTCGCCGCTTGTCCTCGCTGAACTGGCGGCTGGCTGCTTTGCCTTCTACCTCACCTGCAAATTCGGCGGCGAGCCGTCCGTCCTCGTCCTGCTGGGCCGCGCCCACTGGGGGCTGCGCGAGTGGGCGTGGCTTTTGCCGGTCTTCTTGGCCGGACGGTTGGTCGGCCGCCTCGAGTTAAGGCTCATGGTGATGCTGCGCCGTCTGGTGCTGGGCCGGGTCCGCCGGCAGGCCAGCCTCCTGCTGCTTGGCGGCCTCGCTATCTACGCCGCCAGCTTGTGGCTCCCCGCCATCAACTACTCCGGCATGGCCAATTTTCACCTGCTGGCCGGCAGCTGGCAGCACCAATCAGCGACGTTTCTCATCGCAGCGGCCCTGGCGAAGCTTGCCCTGGTCACCCTCTGCCTCAACACCGGCTGGATCGGCGGCGACATTTTCCCCGTCCTGTTCTGCGCCACCGCCCAAGGCATTGCCCTGAGCCAGTTCCTGCCGGCCGACGCGGTCTTCGTCATCGCCGTGTTCGCCATCAGCGCCGGCGGGACGATCCTGGAAGCGCCACTGGTCGCCGGCGGAGTCATGGGCATCATGTTCCTGCCGCCGAACCTGCTGGGGATCTGCGCCCTGGTCACATTGGGCCTCTGGCTGGCCGACCGCAAGCAACACCTGCTGCTGGTCGACTGGGTCCACCAATGGGCCGGTCTGCTGGCAAAATAAGCGCCGCCGGGAACAAAAAAAGGAGTCGCAGCTGCGGCTCCTTCTTTCGTCTCACTTGTGGTACGGACTGCCGATCTGGATCATGAACGCCCGGTAGATCTGCTCCATCAACACCAGCCGCATCAGCTGGTGCGGCATGGTCAGCTTGCCGAAGCTCAGGGTGTCGTTGGCGCGCTTCATCACGGCCGGCGAAAGGCCCAAGGAGCCGCCGATGACAAAGGTGATGTCGGAGTGGCCGTACGTGCCGAGGTCCTCAAGCTCCTTGGCGAAAACCTCACTGGCCCGCTGCTTGCCCTCAATGGCCAGGGCGATGACCCACTCCTTGTCCTTGATCTTGCCGAGGATGCGCTCGCCCTCGACTTCCTTGACGTGCGCCATTTCAGCCTCGGACAGCGACTCGGGGGCCTTTTCGTCTGGGACCTCCACGATCTGGACCTTGGCGAACTTGTCCAGCCGCTTGCGGTACTCGGCGATGCCGTCCTTGAAGTACTTCTCCTTCAGCTTGCCCACACCGATCACTTTGATATTCATCTATGTCACCTCTAGCGCTCAGTATACCTGAAAAGGGCCACGGGCCGCAGGATGTTCACAACGAAAAGACAATGTAACGATTTATTTGGCCATTTTTACACACCATCCCCCACTTTAGGAAAGCGTACTCAACCGCGGGCGAAAATTGAAAACGCCGCTGCGCCGGCCTTATCTTGCACGTTCTTACTGATTTTTACCGGTCATCACCCACTTTTCCATCGTTCGGAGTTTACACGAGTTTTACAAGGCTTCCGTTGTACGCTTTCTGAAAGAGGCGCAAAATAGAAGAGTTGAGTCACTTTTGGAGTGTGGACATTTATGACTGTAATCAGAAACATTGCCAAGGACCGGGTGCTGCAGATCACCGCCTTCCTAGTAGTGCTAAGCTTGTTCGCGGCCAGACCGAAGTTTTCGGACATCAGCTTCGATACGCTCTGGTCGATCCTCGGGATGATGACCGTCATCCAGATTTTCGAGTACCTGCACATTCTGGACTATTTTGCTTACCGCCTGACCAGCCTCGCCGCCAATTCGCGGCAGCTCGTCACCATGTTCCTCGGGCTCGCCATCGTCGCTGGGATGTTTCTGACCAACGACGTCACGGTGATCACCCTCATTCCGCTATACCTTGAAATCGCCAAGAAGTACGAGTTGCCGGAGATCCTGCCGGTCACGCTGATCGGGATGGCCGCCAACTTCGGCAGTGCCTTCACCCCGTTCGGCAACACGCACAACATCTTCCTGATGAGCCACTACACCATCGGCATCGGCCAGTTCTTCAGCTGGTCGATCCCGCTGCTCATCGCGTCGATCGTTCTGCTGGCGGGCTTCACCTTTTTCATTAAAAAAATCAAGCTGCCCACCGTGGCGTTCCAGGACATCCACATTCAGACCCGGCCGACGATCATCACGGTGATCGTGGCGCTCCTGATCTTCGCCGGGGTGCTCAAGCTCCTGCCGTCCTACGTCGGCGCCATCGCCGCGATCCTGCTGGCCAGCCTGTACAACCGCGAGATCATGAAAAAAGTTGATTACGCGATCGTCCTCACCTTCGCCGGCTTCTTCGTCATTGTGTCCGTTCTGCAGCAGATGCCGTGGATCGTCGACTTCATCTCCGGCCTCGTCAGCACCGACCACTCGGTGTTCCTGACGTCGATCCTGACCAGCCAGCTGATCTCCAACGTGCCGTCGACCGTCCTGATCGGGAAGTTCACCAACTACGCCGCGGCGCTGTTTCTGGGTTCAAACATCGGCGGCCTGGGCTCGGTGGTCGGCTCAATGTGCAACCTGCTGGTGTACAAAGAATACGCCACCTGGGGCAACGGCCACGCCGGCAAGTTCCTGCTGGGCTTTCTGGCCTTCAACGTGATCGGCCTGGTCGTGCTCGGCTGCATGGGCTGGTTGATCCTCGACTTCATTTACTAATATCAAAAGCCGGCCGCTGCGCGGTGTGGGCTTTTTTAACGCGCAAAGCGCCGCGGATCGATGGTGATCCGCGGCGCTTTTTGGTTCTATTGGGTCAACTTGAGGCGCACCGCCCGGGGCAGCGCGCTGGCATTAATTTGGTGCCAGGACACGACGGATTGCCCCTTGGCGCGCAGCTTCAGATAGGTGTGCGGGGCCAGGGGGCGGCTTTCGACTTGCACCAACAGCTGGCGGCCTTGACCGCGCGCCGAGACCCCGGTCAGGCGGTAGCGATAATCCCGCCCGCCGTGGCGGTTTTGGACCCACTCCACGCTGCAGCCGCCCGCTGCCGCATACATGGTCTGCGTCGGCACCACCGGGTTGTAGCGGTCAAGCAGGTCCGCCGCGGCGGTGGGCTGATTCCGGGTGACTAGCGGCATGCCAAACAGCACGATCCCCACGAGGATCACAAATGCGCCCACGTTGCAGGTTGCCTGCCTCATCCCACTCGCCCCTTTCGCCCTTTACTTTACCGGGTAAACGAAGGGCGCTCATGGGGCTTGAGGTGTAGTTGCAGGCGGGCCTGAGATGGATTTTTGCCGTGAAAAAGGCGCGGGCCGCTTGCCTGCGCCTTAGTCGCGTTCCACAAAGCAACGCCCAGACACGCAAACGCCCCTGCACCGCGATTCGAAACGCACGAATCGTGATGCAGGGGCGCCTGCGTTTTGGGCTAAAACCGCTTTGTGTCTCAGCCTGTCTTCGCCATTCTCATCCGCTCTACAGGTCCGCTTTACAGGTCAGCGCCGTCGCTGGCAATGACCTGTTTGTACCAGTTAAAGGAGTCCTTACGACTGCGCTTCCAGGTGCCGTGGCCCTGGTCGTCCGCGTCCACGTAGATGAAGCCGTAACGCTTCTTCATCTCGCCGGTCGAGGCACTCACGACGTCGATCGCACTCCACGGGCAGTAGCCGATCAGGTCGGCGCCGTCTTCGGCGACCGCCTTTTCCGCCTGCAGCAGGTGGTCGGCCAGGTACTTGATGCGGTAATCGTCGTGGACGCTGCCGTCCTTTTCGACCTTGTCAAACGCGCCGAAGCCGTTTTCGACGATCATCATCGGCTTGTGCCACCGCGCCGTCATCCAGTTGATGCTGTAGCGCAGGCCAACGGGGTCGATCTGCCAGCCCCAGTCCGAGCGCGGCACGTACGGGTTCTTCTCCTGGTTGCTGGCCTCGTCGAAGTCCAGGTCGGGATTGTCGTCCGCATACTTGACCACCGCGGAATTGTAGTAGGAGAAGCCGACAAAATCGACCGCGCCGGCCTTGAGGATCGCCTCATCGGCGGCGGTGATGCCAACGTCGTAGCCCTTGCGCGCCCAGTACTTCTTGATCCAGGCTGGGTACTCGCCGGTGGCCATCACATCGCCAAAGTAGTACCGGTAATCCATCGCGCGCTGGCAGTACAGCACGTCTTCAGGCCGCGCGGTCAGCGGGTAGATCGGGTTGAAGGCGATCATGTCGCCGACTTTCAGGGTCGGGTCAATGGCGTGGGCGATCTGAACAGTCTGCGCAGACGCCACGAACTCCAGGTGCGCCGCCTGGAACATTTTCTCTTCCCAGTTGTCGCTGGCCTTGAGGATCAACCCGGAGTTTTGCAGCAGGGGGTGCGGATCACGCCAGGAAGTCTGGTTATTGATCTCGTTAAAGGTCATCCAGTACTTCACCTGGTCGTGGTAGCGGCGGAAGCAGGTCTCGGCGAACTTGGTGAAGCAGTCGACGACCTTGCGATTGGCAAACCCGCCGTACGCCTTGACCAAGTGCATCGGCATTTCAAAGTGAGACAGGGTGACGATCGGTTCTATATTGTACTTGTGCAGCTCGGCGAACAGGTCGTCGTAAAACGCCAGCCCCGCCTCGTTAGGGACCGCTTCGTCGCCGTTCGGGTAGATCCGCGTCCACGCGATCGACGTGCGAAACGCCTTGAACCCCATCTCGGCAAACAGCTTAATGTCTTCCTTGTAGTGCGAATAGAACTCGACGCCCCAGTGGTTGGGATAGACCTTGCCGGGCAAAACCTCGGCGTCCTCGACGCGCGGCACGCCATTTTCACCGGCGCGCATTGTGTCAGCAATGCTGACCCCCTTGCCGCCTTCCTGCCAGCCGCCTTCGACCTGGTGCGCGGCGACCGCGCCGCCCCACAGGAATCCTTTTGGCATCTTGTAACCTTTTGTCATCTGTCTGACTCTCCTTAATCTTAATCTGCTCGGGCGCTGGGCGCCTGGCTTGGTGCGGTGGTACTCGGTGCGGCAAAGTGGACCAGTTTGCCGGGCCTAACTAGGCTGCGGGTTCGCAACGCGGGAGTGTGTAGCTACGGTGAGAGCCTCGCCGCCAAAGTACGGCGGCAATGCCGGCGGCTGCGCTGATCGTCTGCCTAAGTGCGCGAACCTTTCGCACTTTAATCTAACTGGGCTGCGGCGGGCAACGCCCGAGCGCTCAGCTACGCTCAGGGTCTCGCCGCCAAAGTACGGCGGCAACACCCTGAGCTAGGCTGATCGTCGGGCTAAGTGCGCCCGCCGCAGCACCTTCTTCTAACTGGGCTGCGGCTCGACAACGCCCGAGCACTTAGCTACGCCCGACGCCTCGCCGCCAAAGTTCGGCGGCAATGCGCCAGGCTAGGCTAAGCGTCGGGCTAAAGGCGTCGAGCCGCAGCACCTTGCAAAAAAAGCCGGAACATTGCTGTTCCAGCTTTTTCGAATGCAATGCAAGAACTACTCAGCGTCCTTTGCGTCCTTCACTCCGTCCAGGCGCTTGTATAAATCAACGATCTCGCCCGCCAAGTCGCGGAACGTGATGCTGGTCATTAAGTGATCCTGAGAGTGAACCGTCAGCAGGGTGACTTTAGCGTGCTCGCCGTTGGCTTCCGCCGTCAGCATCTTGGTCTGCGAATTGTGCGCGTCGACCAAGAACCCGTCAGCTTCCTTCAGCTTCGCGTCGGCGGTGTCAAAATCGCCCTTCTTTGCTGCCTGGATCGCCTCGAAAGCGGAACTTTTTGCGTTCCCGCCGTTCAAGATGAGGCCCATGATTGCATCCATGTTCTGTTCTTCTTCAGCCATTGCGTTCTCCCGTTATACTTTATTCTTTGCGTTCAGTAAGCGTTTGCGTTTGAGCCTAAATTACTTGCCGGCCTTTTCGATCGAAGACAGCGCTTCCTTGAGGACCTTTTCGCCGTTCATCATGCCGTAGTCCTGCATGTTGATGACTTCAACCGGCATCTTGTCGCCGACCTTGTTTTGGAACTGGCTCAGCAGGTAACGAACCTGAGGCCCGAGCATAAGGATATCTGGGTTCTTCGTGGAAAGCGCGTTGTCAGCGTCTGAGGCAGCGGTTGCAAAAATCTCTGCTTCAACACCGTCAGCGGCGGCAGCCTTTTGCATCTTGGAGACGAGCAGGCTGGTAGACATCCCAGCAGAGCATACCAACATAATTGTTTTTTTGTCAGCCATAATATTAGAACTCCCCTTTATCAAATTTGCGGCTAAAGTTTAACCGCTTTCATTGCTACAATGCTATAATAATACGTGGGTACGAAATAAACAAGTCCCTTGACCTAAAATTTGTTCAGGAGGGGTAACTCATGTATCACGAAATTGCGGAAAAACTGCTCCAAGCCATCCAGTCTGGAGAATACCAAACTAAGCTGCCGACCGAACAGGCCTTGATGAAACAGTTCAACGTCAGTCGCAACACCATTCGCCGCGCGATCGATGTCGTGTACCAGCATGGGTTGCTCCGGCGGGTGCAAGGGTCCGGTTACTACATCAACAACGTGCAGCTGCAAGGCTCGATGACCATCAACTTGTCGATTGGGTCCGGCAAGTCCTTGGCCAAACGGGGGCCTTTGAACTCCAAGGTCGTCACCTTCGACCGCGTTCAGGCCAGCGAGATCCCGCTGGCGCAGACGATGAAGATCCCGGACGACACCGAGCTGTGGCGCATTATTCGCCTGCGCTACTTCAACTCCGTGCTTTACTGTCTGGAAGAGGCCTACTACCTGCGGGACCAGATCCCCTTCATTTCCACCGACGCGCTGGATGATTCGATTTTTGACTTCATCAAGGAGACCTACGACATCGACCCCGAGTCCTCCGACGACTTCCTGTCGCTGAGCACGCTGGGGCCGGACAAGGCGGACCTGATGAACCTGGCGGCGGGCACGTCGCTGCTGACGCTGGCGCAGATCAACTACACCCGCAACAACGTGGTCTTCAACTTCTCGCAGACGGTTTACAGCTACCCGGGCCTGGACTTCTACTTCCACTCCGCCCACCTCAGCAGCAACTGACTCGTCGGCGCATACCAAAAGGGGCGTGGCTCTTTGCCACGCCCCTTTTGGTATCGTTAGCACCCGCCGGCACCTGATTGCCCACCCAGGCGGTTAAGCCTCCTGCGTCGACTGCGCGTACTGATCGGCGTTGCGCCGGCCGGAACGCGCCCGCAGCGCGTACAAAATGGTGATGGTATCGACGACTTCCTGCAGCATCGCCCCGATGATCACCGGGATGACCCCGAAGGCCGCGATCAGCATCAGACCGGTACAGATCCCGATCCCGATCCACACCGCCTCTTTGGCGATGCGCATGGTGTCCTGTGAGATGATGACGGCGCACGCCACCTTCGTGAGGTCGTCGCGCAGGATGACCGCATCGGCGCTCTCGCTGGCCGCCGTCGCGCCGTGCGCGCCCATCGCGATGCCGACGTCGGCCACCGCCAAGGACGGCGCGTCGTTGACCCCGTCGCCGACCATGACCACCGGCCGCTCGCCCTCAGGGGTCTCATCGATGATCTTGATTTTATCCGCGGGCAACTGTTCGCCGTACACCCGGTCCAGGCCGACCTGTTCGGCCACGTGATCGGCGATCGCCTGGTTATCCCCAGAGATCATCAGGGTGTTCGCCACGCCCAGCTCGTGCAGGCCCTTGATGGTCTGCTTGGCCTCCGGGCGGATCCGGTCGGTGAAGGTGATGGTGCCGGCAAACTGGCCGGCCACACTGACGTAGACGGCCGTCGTATCAACGCTGGCCGTCGTGCCGGCAAACCCAGGCTTGCCGACTTTCACGCTTTGGCCAGCCACTTCGGCCTGCACGCCTTGCGCGGTGACTTCCTCGACCGCACTTGCCGCCAAGAGCTGGTCTGCGCCGACCTCACCGACCAAAGAACGCGCCAGGATGTGCGTGGATTGCTGCTCGGCGCTGGCGGCCAGCTTCAGCAGCTGGGCCGGCTCAAAGCCGGGCTGCGGCTGCACCTGATCGACGGCCAATACGCCCTGCGTGATGGTCCCGGTTTTGTCAAAAGCGACGGTCTTGGCCGAGGAAAGCTTCTCCAGCGCCGTCCCCGACTTGACGATGATCCCCGCGCGGCTGGTGCGGCTCATCCCCGACACCATCGCCACCGGCGCCGCCAGGATCAGCGGACAGGGACTGGCCACGACCAGCACCTCGGCGAACCGCAGCGGATTGCCAGTGACCGCCCAGGCGACGCCGGCGATCACGTACGCCAGCAGGGTGAACGGCAGGGCGTAGCGGTCCGCCATGCGGACAAAATGCGCCGGCCGCGCCTCTGACTCCTTGACCAGGCGGACGATCCCCTGGTACTGGCTGTCTTCGGCCCGCTTGGTGACGCGCACCGTCAACGCCGCGTCGCCGTTGACAGTCCCACTCATCAGCTCGTCGTGCGGATTCTTGTCTACCGGCTTGGATTCCCCGGTCAGGCTGGCCTCATCGACCATGCTTGAGCCGGCGGTGACCACCCCGTCGACCGGGACCAGCTCACTGGGCTTGACCACGATCAGGTCACCCACGGCCACGTCATCGACCGCAACGTCTTCCAGCTGATCATCGACCAGCCGGTGCGCCGTCGTCGGGGTATTATCCAGCAGCTGCTTGAGGTCAGAGTTGGCCTTGGTCGCGGCAAAGTCTTCCAAGGCGTCGCCGCCGGTCAGCATGAGCAGGACGATCAACGACGCCCAGTACTCCCCGACCGCCAGCGTGGCCACCACGGCCGTGATGGCCAGCAGGTCCACGCCAAACGAGCCACTTTTCAGCGTCTTGATCATGTCGATCAGCATGAGCAACGCGATCGCCGCGCCGATGACGGTGATCACGAGCTGGGCCCAGCCCGGCTGGTGCAACCCAAACGCCAAAATTAAAGCCACGATCCCAACTGCAACAACGGCCCAGAGCCGCCGATAATTCCTCATCGCACTCACTCCCTTTTTACAGCCTTAATTATAATCGTTCCAATCTGGTAAGTCTAGTCCTGGGGCTGCCCTTTTTGGCTGGACTGCGGGGCCTCTAGCTCCGGCTCGCAGACGACCACGACCGGCCAAGCCACCGTACCCTCGGCAATTAGGTTCTGCAGCCGGCTGAACAGGAACAAGAGCCAGGCAAAACCGATGGCGAAGCCTTGGACCTCAAAGGCAGTCAGGCTCGGGTACCGGAAGAGCCGAAACCCCATGTTCATCAAGAACTCGACGACCCCGACGGCGTAGGACCCCCAAAGGAACTGCTTGGACACCTCTGGCAGCAGCCAGCGCAGCCCAATGATGAGGATCAAGATCAGGGTGACAAGAAATGCGGCGACCTGGTCGTGCAGCACATGAAACTGCGCGTTGTTCGGAAAGACCCCGATCAGGCCTAAGTCGAGCGCCGCCACCGTCAGCAAGAGCCGCAGCGTGGTCAGCCGCCAGGATTTACGATGCTGGGCGTTCAACTGCACGAACAGGTAGTCGACGAGGCTGACCATGATCAGCGCCGTCATCACCAAGGTCAGGTTGAACTGCCAGGCGTTGGAGGCCAGCTTGGTCCCCAGAAAGCTGAGGTTGTACTGCCACCAGCGGCGACTGCCGTTTGAGGCCATCGAGATGACGGCCCCGGAGACGATCACGATCGTCAGCAGGCTCGACAGCGTGGTCGCGTTGATCCGCAGCGCCATTTGGACCATGAAGATGTTGGCCAGGACCATGAACACGAAGAACTGAAGGATCGCCGTGAACGGGTCAAAAATCGTCCCGGGAAACAGGGTCCCCAGCACCCAGAAGATCCCCAGCAGCGCCATGCCTAAGATAATGGCGAAGGCCACCACGATCACCGGGAAGTTCCGCCAGTACACCGCCTTGGAGAAGCGGTTCTCCGGATCGTTGCGCGACTGGATGAAAAAGCCGACGAACAGCCCGATGCCGCATACCACCCCGAAGCCGATGGTGAAACTGGCGATCGACACGCCGCCCGTCATCGGAATGGTGCGCACCCCCAGATACAGCCAGTAGATAAACACGCCGATGGCCGCGATCAGGCTCACGGCGGCGGGCCAGACGAAGGCCGGCCACGACGACCGCAGGCGGTCGCTGGTCGCCGGCTGGATCACGATCCGGTCATTTTTGATGGTCAGCTGCATCGGCGTCTCGAGGTCCCCGCGCAGCTGCGCGTACACCCCGGCCGGCATCGTCACTTTTAATTGGTCTTGCTCTTTCATTATGATTCACCCAAACTTTCTTTCCCCATCATACCGTAACGCGGCGGCAAGATGGGGCCCAGACCACCAAAAAAGCGGCCCGTCAGTTAAGGCGGACCGCTCGGCAGCCACTAGTCAAAGGTTGGAGGCAATGGCTTAGTCAATGTCGATCTGGTGTGGATCTTGCTGCTGCTCGGTGAGCTTTGGCAGGGTGATGGTCAAAACACCCTTGTCGTACGCGGCCTTGATGTTCTGATCGTCGACGTTCGGCAGGCGGTAGCTGCGACTCATTGCGCCATAGCTGCGCTCGCTCATCAGGACGTTGCCTTCCTTGTCGGTGTGATCGTTGAAGGCCTTCTTGTTGACCGAAATGTTCAGAACGTTGTCTTGATAGTTGAGGTGAATGTCCTTCTTGTCGATGCCTGGGACTTCGACCTTGGCCACGTAGTTCTTGTCGTCTTCTTTAATGTCAGTCTTCAGCACCCGGCTCGATTCACTCGGCATGAAGCGATCGAAGAAACGAGAACCCAAGTCGTCAAAGAACGGATCCGCCAACCAGTTGTCACGATTCATCAATTCATTAGCCATGATGCAAAACTTCCTTTCATATCTTTTAGCTGTTTGAGGTACCCAAGGACGGTGGCTGCCGAAGCACCAGCTCCGAAGCTCCTTTCCTTGTTTACATAAAGTATTATGACACCATTTAGCACTCTAGTCAAGAGAGTGCTAACACTTTGTAAAAAAAAGTTCCCACCCCGGAGGCAGGAACGGATGGGTTGGTGTGGAAAAACGCGCAGGGGCGCGGGTTACAGGGCTAAGGGCGGCTCGGTTTGCAGCCTAGTCGCGCTCCGCGAGGTAACGCCCGAGCATCTAACTACGCTCCAAGCCTCGCCGGCAAAGGACGCCGGCAATGCTTGGAGATAGGTTAGCTGTCGGGCTAAGTGCGCCTCGCTACACAGCCTTCTTAGTTGCGCTCCGGTGAGCAACGGGGGAGCATCCAGCTACGCTCTAGGCCTCGCCGGCAAAGGACGCCGGCAATGCTTGGAGCTAGGTTAGCTGTCGGGCTAAGTGCGCCTCGCTACACAGCCTTCTTAGTTGCGCTCCGCGAGGCAACGCCCGAGCACCTAGCTACGCCCAGCACCTCGCCGGCAAAGTACGCCGGCAATGCGCTGGGCTAGGCTAGGTGTCGGGCTAAGTGCGCCTCGCTCCGCAGCCTGTTTAGCAGATCTTTCCGCCCAGAGCCTTCATTTCTTCGCGCCTTGCTGCTTCCTCCTTGGCCAGGGGCTGGGCGCGGGCGATGGTCACGGCGCCGTCCAAGATGCCCGTGTCGTCGCGCAGGTTCAGCATGCCGTTGCGGTAGTCCATGGTCAGGCCGTGGCCCAGGTACGTCAGCTCAAGGGCGCCCGTCGTGAGGTTGAGGTCCGCATTGTTGGCCAGGGCCTCGGCGTAGTCCGGATCCGGCGCATCCGCGATCACTAGCTGGAACTTGTTGCCGATCGCACAGGTGCCGCCGAGCTTTGAATACTTGCTTGAGCCGTCATCCAGCGCCAGCAGCAGCCGCTCGCCAGGGATCAGTTTGGTGGCCAAGTAGTCCTGTGCCGCTTCCTTAATCGTTATTTCCATATCGATCACCCTTTCAACTAAATTGCACGCAACCTTTTATACTTCCATCATACGGGGTCGTTCAGCTCCTGTCAACGAATACTTACCAAAAACTAGCACGCGCTGCGGCCACGCACAGTCGTGCACGGACTATCCCCAGCACTTATCCACACCGGCGCAAATGTTCCCCCCAGCGCTAGTGTTCAGCCGCCCTGTTGACACCAGATTTCGTGGCGCGAAAAATCAAGTGGTTTATTTTTCGGATGGGGTTATCCACTGTTTTGAAGTCCGGCGATTCACAAACCATGGCGTCCAAAAAGCCTTCGCATCAGCCCGCACAAGCGTTTGGTTCACAAAGAAAAAAGTTTATCCACCGTCTTTTCCCCGTCTGTGGATAAGTCTGAGAACAAGCTAAAAAGTGAGTTATGAACACTATCCACAGAGTTATCCACAGGCTGGCCTGTGAGTTATCCTCATGGTGAATTCACACTTGACAACCCCCACCCGAACAATTCCGGCCACCGGCTGTCCAACTACCGGAAATTCCGCAATCCCCTGCTGATTTGGTCAGCGCTTTCGCGAATCACGAGTGATCCGCGATGGGTGCGGACCCTGCACACCTTCACAACAAAAAGCCGTGCATCTCTGCACGGCCTTGGTCTTGCTATTCACTTATCGAGCGGAGTTGCTCGAGGTATCCAGCTGATCCGTTGTCTGGGTCAGTTTTACCTTCACGGTCTGCTTACTGCTGCCGCGGTAGTAGGTAATGGTGATGGTGTTGCCGATGCTGTACTTGTACAGCTCGGTGTGCAGGGTGGCGACACTGTCGACGTTCGTCCCGTTGATCGCGACGATCACGTCGTACTGCTTGAGGCCAGCCTTCTTGGCGATGCTGGTCGAGGTAAAGCCCGCAACGACGACCCCGCTGGTCACACTGGATGGCACCTTCAGGAGGCTCGACTGCTGGCTGGCGGAAACGCTAGCCAGATCGCGCGCTTCAATGCCCAGCGCCGGCCGCACGACCTTGCCGTTGGTGACCAGCTGGTCGATGATGGACACGACTTCGTTACTTGGAATGGCAAAGCCCATCCCCTCGATCGTCGCGTTGGAGTTGCTGGTGCCGGAAAGCTTCATCGAGTTGATACCGATGACCTGCCCGGCCAAGTTGATCAGCGGGCCGCCGGAATTCCCGGAGTTGATCGCCGCGTCGGTTTGGATGACGGTGGCCTGACCGGTGACCTGCCCGGAGTTTTCGTCCGTCACGTCAACGGTGCGGCTAGGGGCGGAGATGATCCCCTGAGTGACCGAGGTCGCGTACTCAGAGCCCAGCGGCGAGCCGATGGCCAGCACGGTTTGGCCGGCCTTGATGGCGCCCGAGTTGCCGAAGCTGGCGACCGTCGTGACCTTGGCCGCGTCGATCGTGAGCACCGCGAGGTCTGAGGTCTCATCGGTGCCGACGAGCTTGGCGGACACCTTGGTCCCGTCAGCCAGGATCACCTCAAGGGCGTCCGAGCCGGCGACGACGTGGTTGTTCGTCACGATGTAGGCCTTGCCGTCCTTTTTCTGGTAGATCACCCCGGAGCCTTCGCTGGCGTCTTCCAGCGTGCTGCCCGAGGACTTGGAGCTTGAATCCGCGTCCGAGTCCCCGAACAAATCGCCGAACGCGTCCAGGCCGCTAGAGGTCGACTGCGTCTTTTGCATGTTCACGACGGAGACGACGGCCTTTTCCACCTTAGAAAAAGCGGTGGAGCTGGCGCTGCTTTGGTTGACGCTGACGTTTGAGACCTGCGTCGTGCCCGGCTTGCCGCTGGTGACCGCCTGCTGGACGGAGCCGCTGGCGTTCTGGCTGACCAGCCCGTACGCGACGCCGCCGCCCACCCCGCCGCCGATGACGGCCGCGATCACGGCGACAAGCGCGAGGTGTTTGAACCCGAACCCGCGCTTTGGCGAGCTCGGTTGCTGATTTGATTCGGAGAAGTTATGTGATTGATTATCCATGTTGATCCCCCCACTTCTTTAATACTCTTTCAGTGTAGGCAATTGGTTTGACGAAAATATGAAAAAGGCTTGGTTTTTCGGCCAAAAAAGTATGGGTTTTTGCCCCACACCGTCGTCTGCACTGCGCTCAGGCGCCTACGGTGAACAGCGGGTCGGCAACCGCCGGGTCCGTGTCCAGGACCTGAAAGTCGTGGCCGACCGCCAGCCCCTGCGCCTTCAGCAGGTTGACCACCGTGACGTGCGCGAGCGGCTTCATGTTGTTATGCGGGGACAGGTGCCCCAGGTAAACGCGCTTGGTCTTCAGCCCGATCACGTCCATGATCGCGTTGGCCCCGTCCTCGTTGCTCAAGTGACCAAAGTCGCCGAGGATCCGCTGCTTAAGCGGCCACGGGTAAGGCCCCTCCCGCAGCATTTCCAGGTCGTGGTTGGTCTCCATCACGTAGGCGTCCGCGTCTCTGATCGTCCCTTCGACGCGGTCGGAGACGTAGCCGGTGTCAGTCACAATGGCGAAGCGCTTGCCGTCGTGCTGGAACTGGTAAAACTGGGCCTGCGCGGCGTCGTGCGAGACGCCGAAGCTCTCGACGTCAAGGTCGCCGAGGTCGAGCTGGCTGCCTTCGTCAAACACGCGCAGCTGGTCCGGCGGCAAGGTGCCCACACTTTTCGGCAGCGCGGCGAACGTCGGGGCGTTCGCGTACACCGTCAGGTTCGGGTACCGGCGGGCCAGCACGCCCACGCCGCGGCAGTGATCGGTGTGCTCATGCGAAATAAACACCGAGTCGACGTCTTTCAAGTCGCGGCCGATGCTGTGCAGTAAGTCGTTGAGCTTCTTGCCGGACAAGCCGGCGTCCATCAGCACGTGATGCTGCGGGGTTTCAATGTAAGTCGCGTTGCCCGAACTGCTTGATGCCAGTACGGACACGCGCATGCCAAAATCTTCTGTCAATCTGCTCACTCTTTTCGCGGCTATTGTACCATACGCACTCGGCGGGCCAAACGCAGCCGGCTTCGAGGGGGGGAAAACTGAGACGCCAAGTGCCACCAAGATAAGCTTTACGAGACACGGCAAAAAGTTGCAGTGGCTTCGACAATTCGCCTTATTATTTTGGTTCCTTCTGAAGCGTTTTAAAAATAACCTTTATCTAATGTATCTGATTCGTATTGTTTGACCCCATAGAAGTAACCTTCGTAGACTAACTATAGAGATGAAACGAGTCTCAGTACAAATGACACGCCAGCAATTGAGAGGGTGATGGAAATGAAGAAAATTATTAGTTTACTCAGCTTAGTGACAGTATTGTGCGGGATTGGATCCGTTTCCGTTGTGAATGCATCGACAGTTGATGAAGCAAATATTCCTGCACAAACTGTCGATACACCAGCGACAGACGAGACAGATTCCACCTTTGTACTAGAGGCCTATGTCCACGTAGCGGATCTTAGCGGTGTCGCACGGTTTGGCCATATCCCGTATACAAAAGCTCGCCTGACATTAGTGGGTACCCGCCAAGATAAGAATAACACGTATTATTTATACGAAGATGGGAATCATATTCCATATGACGGTCAAGCCTACGTCGAAGACTAACTGACCCGGTCTGATGTTAGTGTAATAGTTAGTGTAATAGTTAGCGAAAAGGGGGCCTATTAAGCCGCCCCTTTTTTGGCATTACTATTTTGCCCATCTAGTCAACTGTCATTTCGACGGATCGCTGAGAACTTAGTAACGGTCCGGAAAGCAAAGATGTGCTCCTCTGCAAAACCCTGTTCACCGTATGTTAATGCTCCTTTTGCTCATCCGTGGCCCTAGTTCGAAATTTAATCATGATCCCCCCTATGCCCCAAAGGAAGAGACTCCAAACAATTAAAGTACCTGCCCAGCAAAGTGTCGACATTGGGCCAAAGTCACCTGCCTGATAGAAAAGCTGCGGGATGACATTGAAGCTGACGGGTAAAAACGTCCGCAAGCTGGCCGGAATCATCTGCAGCAAGTAAAGCTGCCGGGAAAATGCAATGACTAACAAGAGAAACACACACATCACTGTACTCCTGGATACATGACTAAACACAAAAGCCAAACCGGCAATAAACACAGCCCACAAGGTAACCAGTAGCCACCAGCGTGCAAAGTACTGCCAAATTGGTATCAGAACCGTGTCACCCTTGATGACTGTGGCAATTGGGTAACGCAGGTCTCCAAGCGCGTGATCAGGGTCTGCCGCAATAGCTGCCACAGCGACTACCAGAGCTAATAGGAAGACCAAACTGATTGCAATAACTAGTACTGTTGCGCGCTTTAGATGATAACCTAACTCTGACTTGGGCAACGTACGAACGAAGGTATAGGTACCGCGGCGGTAATCATTGGTGAAAAGGTCACCAAAGCACACACACATACCCCCAATGCAAAGTAGCAACGCTAAGCTTGTATTTCGATCATACCAAAAATCCTTACCAAACCCATAAGCTCCAAGGGAACCAGCAATCACGTTTACCGCGTCACTACGAACGCTAACAAGCGGTGTCGCATTGATTCTACGATGAACCAAGTATTGATAAGGTATTTCAGTCACCATACCGCTTTGAAAGTTCAGAGAATCATGGAGGCTAAATTGATACGGGTCTCTTCTCCCATAATCCAAGATTGCCAGCACATGCCTGTTAACGGCACGATAGTTCTTTCGATTCAGCGCTTTTGCAACGCCAACATAATGATTACGAAGATCCGTTTGCTGCTCGCTTGGCATACCCGGCACTGATGACTTCGCATACGACTTTATTGGGAGCTTGAGTGATTCCTCGTAATATCTGATAGACCGGCTGGTTGAGGTCGGCTGCTCTGGCCATGCCGTAATATCATGCCGCGCGGGGAGATAAATCATCATAAACAGCGCAATGAAGAAGAGCCCCAACCAGGTCCACCGCATGCGTTTAATATCTAGTCGCAGCCCAGCCATTTGCTTGCCCCCCTAATCAGCTTCTCTTCTGCCACTAATCAAAGCAACTGGCGCCGATGCACGATCAGACCCGCCGCGCCCACCAAGATTGAGGCACCGGCAAGAAGCACCACGATCCCACCACCATACCCAAGACTAGGCCAAGCCGCAGTGTGCAGGATCAGCCCCGAGTAATCGAAGTAGGCGGATGGCAGGAACTTCGCCGCGCCGCTTAGTGCCTTGCTGCCAAGGACCGGCGCACTGCCGGTGAGCAGCACCAAGGCATCGGCGACCAGAACGGTGCCCATGTCGCTGGCAACCAAGCTGACCAGCGCACTCAGCGCCACGAAGAACGAGAACACCGCGATCAGCGCGCTGAGGAGCAACACCAGAAAATGCCCCAGCAGCATAATTTCGGCCTGCTGGCCATCTGGTGAGTACGCAATGGGGTACTGGAAGCTGCCCCAGCCGGCACCCAGCCCGACCACCAGGTACACGGCCAGCGCACTGAGGCCAAACAGCGGCAGGGCGAGCGTGAAGGCGACGCCCATTTTGGCGAGCAGCACCTTCGTCTTGTTCATAGGCAGCGTGTTGGTCACGCTGAGGTTGCCCTCGCGCTGGTCCGTGGTGAAGAACTCCGCTAGCCACACAATGAACACGGCGATGATCAGCAGCGGCGAGACGTGGTAAAGCAGGGCATTGGCGACATAATTCGCGGCGGGGGGTTTGACCGCCGCCACGGGGATCTCGCGCATGTGGTGCTGATACAGATATCTGTATACCGCGACGTCTTTCTTGCGCTCGATCAGCTTGTGGCTGGTGGGCTTACCCTGGTACTTGATCAGCTGAAGTGGCACCTGCGGATCCTTTTCAGTTGCCCGCAGACTGTACTTGGCGTGGGCCAGCACCGCCTTATTCACCTCGTTAACATCGGCAGAAAGCCCCCCGGCGGTCGCCAAGGTGATCTGGTCGAGGTAATACTTCTCCTGATTTTTTTGCTTGAGTGCCGCCTTCACCGACGCCGATGCCGGCTTCACCTTTTTCAGGTCATTGATCGTCTTCGCGACCGCTTCATCGGCGGTGGCGTAGGCGCTGTACTGGGTCGCTTGCGTGGTGTCCAGCTGACCATAGTGACTAAAGGAGGTGCCCATCAAAAGGAGAAAAAAAGCCGCCGCAATCACAATGTTGGTGACTGAGTGCAGGCTTCGCTTCAGCGTCAGGCGATACTGTGCCCCCATCTCAAGCACCTGCCTTCGGGAAGAAGTGGTTGTAAACACCCATCATGTCCTGACCGGTGTTTGCCACGTCATGCAGGGTCTGGTCCTTGAGAAAGAAGACGTGGTCACAGGTGCGCCCAACGCTATCCATTTGGTGAGAGGAGATGACCAGGCTCTTGCCCTTCTCCTTGAGTTGCAGGAACACCTCCTCGAATTCCTGAATGCTGGTGGGATCCAGCCCGTTCAGCGGTTCATCGATCAGCATGGTTTGCGCGTCGCTGATGATGTACATCGCTAGCAGGACGTGCTGCTTCATGCCCAGGGAGAGGTCCTTGATGACCTTCTTGTAGTAACCGCCCATGCCCAGGCTTTCGACCACTGGGGTAATTTCCACTTGGGAATGCCAGACCTCCTTAACGTAGGTCAGGTGATCTCGCACGGTCAGATCCTGGTACAGCTGGTTGGAATTCTCCAGGAAAAACAACTGCTTCAGGTAGGCGATGCGCTTGCCGTGCAGCTTGAGCCCGTTCAGCGTCAGCGTGTCCGCCCCGGCCGGCAGCAGACCGCACAAAAGCTTGAGCAGCGTGGTCTTGCCGGTGCCGTTTGGCGCCACTAGGCCAACGATCTCGCCGTCCTGCACCGTGAAGCTGAGGTGCTGGAAGATCTGTTGGTCTTTGTACGTAAACGAAAGATCCTTCACCGTTAACATCGCAGTCGCCCCACCCTATTTTCTAACCATCGTATCACATAAGTAAGCCCTTTCACATAGAAAATTAATGGTTTTGACCCGAATTTACCAACAGCCGTTAACCAAAAAGAGAAGGCCTGAGGGACCGACTGATCGGTCCCTCAGGCCTTCTTTACCTGTTCCTCTTGGTGCACAGCGCTTAGTCTTCCGTGTGCGTCTTCATGATCGTCTTGTTGATGGCATTGACCTTCTTGACGGTGAGATTCTTGGCGCCCTGGCTTTCAATGCCGACCGACCAGGCGGGAACGTAGACGGTGCTGCCCTTGGCGTTCAGGAGGTACGTGTAGGACAGGCGGACCCACAGCACCTTGGAGTTGCTGGCGATCTCGTTTTCCCGGTACAGCGTGGTGACGGCGTCCTGCGCGGTGCACAGGGTCACCTTGTCGCGCAGGGTGACAAGGTTCTTGAGGTAGGTCTGCGTGTAGCCGGTCAGGCTGCCGTCTGCCACGTGCAGAGTGAGCTGGGCGCGCGGGTCGTTGACCAGCTTACCCGCTATTTTCTGGGCAAACACGTAGCTCGTCGCCGTGGACAGGGCCGTCTGGAAGACGTAGCCGCGGCCGTGCACGACGTGATCGGCCTGCTTGACCCAGCGGCGCAGCTTGGCCGCCGTGCCGGTCTTAACGCTGAGCGGCGTCGTCAACGTCGCGTTCAGCGTCAGCGGATCGTCCGCACTAAAGCGCAGGGTCTGGTCCTTCAGCGCCGCGGCGTCTTGCCGCAGCGGCGAGGCCTGGGTGCTGGCCAGGTACGCGCCGCGTGCCGGGGCGGTACTCAGCTTGGGCAGCTTGATGTCGTCGCGCTTGATGTCCTGAAGGATCTCAGTCGTGCCGCTGCCCGCCGAGGCAAGGTCCACCTGCTGACTTTGAAAGAAGCTGATCCCCAAGAAGACGTTCAGCGCGATGAAGACAATGAGAAAAATCATTTCGATGCGGCGAAAATCCATTAGGCGCGCTCCTTTCTACTGAATGATCTGAACGGCGCCGCGGTTGGCCGGCGCCGTGTCCGGCGTCAGCCACTCGGTGTAGCGGCGGTACTGGCCGTTGATCTCAACAAAGTACGACGGCGTCAGGTCCACGACCTGGGAGCTGGCCGTTTGCGGCCGCCAGTAGTAGCCCAGGCAGATGTTCTGGATCGTGGATTGGGCGTACCCCGCCGTGGCGAGCTCGCTCAGCACCTGCTGCGTGGACGGCAGCTGCTTTTTCGCCTGGGAGGTGGGGATGGCCACGGTCAAGTTGTCCAAAGAAAAGTTCATGGTCAAGCCGGAGCTAGTGCTTGAGGTCTGCACGACCCCGTTGTCCAGGTTGTTGAAAATCGGCAGGCCCTGGGCGTAGGAGCGGTAGCTGACGGTGCGGCTGCCCTTCTCGTAGCCGAAGTAGTGCATGGCGGTGATCCCCTGCAGGTTCAGCTTGGCGATGGCCGCCTCGCTCTTGGTCAGGGCCGTGGTGAGCGCCTTGCTGGCGACGGTCTTGGCCGGGTCCTCGAACTGGACCACGTTGGACGAACTGTTCAGCGTCAGCCGGACGTCGCCGAGCGTGTAGATCGACTCGTCGCCGAGCTCGCGGCTGTCGACCGCCGCCGTTGAGGTGGTCGGCATCAGCAGCGAGACGAAGTGGTTCGCCGTCTGCTGATCCAGCAAAAACGCGTAGGGACTGACGGCGATGCCCTGGGTGTAGAAGGTCATCAGCTTGCCGTTCAGGCGCTTCTCCTGGACCGGCAGCCCGCTTGGCCGCGTCTTTTTCAGGTAGGCCTGCAGTCCGGCCAGCGGCGCCTTGCCCAGCGTGGCTGTGCGGCTCATGCGCGTGTTGTCTTCCACCAAGGTCAGCTTCGGCTTGCTGCCGCTCAGGTCGATGATCATGCGGTTGAACTGAAAATCAGGCGCGTTTTTCACCGGGGTCGCAAAGTAGTTGGCGTTGAAGGCCTTGAACGTGACCGGCGCGCCAAACGTCAGCTGCAGCGTCTCCTGCTGGGTGAGCAGCGCGGCCAGCGCACTGGTGCTCAGCTGGACGGACCGGTTGATCTTCTTCAGCTGCCAGTCATGGATCGTCTCGTGGATCTGGCCCGTCGAGGAGGCGTCGGGCTGCAGGAGCTGCACCTTCCCGCCGGCCGCCTGGTAGTAAGCCGAGGTCGGCACCAGCAGGTAGGCCGCCTGCGCACTGGCGCCGGTCGCCTGGGTGGTTTTAAGCGTGCTATCCGTTTCGGTGCGGCCCAGGCGCGACGGGTTGCGCCAGATCAGCGCCGAGAACACGAGGCTGAGCAGCACCATCGCCGTCAAAGAGACGCGCAGGATCAATCCGCTAAGCTTCATCCCAATCGCCCCCTTCGTCTATTGGCTGGTACGGCAGCGAGATGTAGAAGGTGCTGCCCTTGCCTTCGCGTGAATCGACCCAGATGCGGCCGCCCAGCGCCTCGACGACCTCCTTGGAGATGGCCAGGCCCAGCCCGGTGCCGCCCTGCTTGCGCGAGCGCGCCTTGTCGACGCGGTAGAAGCGGTCGAAGACTTTGCTGATGTCCTGGCGCGGGATCCCCAGCCCTTGGTCTTGGATCGACAGGATCACGTGGTTGTGGGTCTCAAGCAGCCGCGCGGTGATGATGCCGCCGTCCGGGCTGTACTTGATCGCGTTGTTCATGATGTTGTCGATGACCTGCATGAACTTGTCCTGGTCGATCTCGACCCACAGATCGCGCTTGGTGATCTCGCGGCGGATCGTGTACTGCTTGTGCGGCGTGGTGTTCAGCGGCTCGACCTGGTTGTTGTCGGCGCCGGCGGATTCGTTATCCGTTTTGAGCATCATGTCGAAGCGGTCCAGGATGTAGTTGAAGAACTCGTTCAAGTTGACGGTTTCTTTTTCGATCTTGGCCGTGCCGGAGTCCATCCGCGACAGCGACAGCAGGTCGTTGATCATGCGGATCATCCGGTCGGTTTCCTCCTGGGTCACCTTCAGAAACTGGGGTGCGATTTTCGGATCCTTCCAGGCGCCTTCGTTCAGCGCCTCGATGTAGGACCGCATCGACGTCAGCGGCGTGCGCAGCTCATGGGACACGTTCGACACGAACTCGCGGCGTTCCCGCTCGTTTTTCTGCTGCTCGGTGACGTCGTGCAGCACCGCGACGATCCCGGAAATGAACCCGGTCTCGCGCTGGATCAGGCTGAAGTCCACGCGCAGGATCAGCTCGTGGTTCAGCTGCTCGGTGAAGTTCAGCAGCAGCTCTTTCTGGTTCTCCAGCAGATCGCGCAGCGTGTAGTCCTTCTCGATGTTAAGCAGGCGCAGGATCGACACGCCGATGACGTCCTCATTTTTCGTATCCAAAAATTCGAGCGCGGTCTCGTTGATGATGATGACGTTGCCCCGCCGGTCGGTCGCAATGACGCCGTCGGTCATGTGGGCCAGGACGGAATCCAGCCGGCGCCGCTCGGCCTCGCTGGCCTCCTGGGCCTCCTCAACGCGGACACTCAGGTTGTTGACGGCGACGGCCAGCTGGCCCAGCTCGTCTTGCCCGTAAATGCGGACCTGGCCGGAGTAATCGCCGCGGGCCATGCGAATGGCCTGCTTCTTCATCTCGTCGATCGGCCGGGTGATCGCCCGGGAGATCACAATGGAAATGATGACGCCCAGCAGCCCGGCGACCAGGCTGGCGATCAGGAAGATGCGGACGATCTGGTTGATATTGTTGTAGACCGTCTCCATCGACGCCGTGATCGCCACCGCGCCGATCACCGCATTGCCGTCGCCGGGCGAGTTCGGATTCTTGATCGGAATGATCTTCGTGTACATCGAACCGGTCGAATCGTTGTACTCGTAGCCTTCGAACAGCTGACCGCTGTACAGCACGTTTTTGATGCTGTTGCTGGCGGACTTGGTGCCGATGTCGTTTTGCGAATTAATGTTGGAATTCGCGCGCACCGTCCCCTTGGCGTCAACGACGACGATGGTGGCGCTGTTGGCGACATCGGCCTGCGAAATCGTGGCCTTCAGGGAATCATCGGCGGCCCCCGTGTTGGACTTCATCAGATCGCTGGCCACTTTATCTTGCAGGTAGGGATCGAGATTGATCGCCGTCTTAAACGTATCCACGTTCTGCTGCTCAAGGGACCGCACAAAATACGCGCCAATGATTTCCACCGTCACTAATAGCAGCAGAATAAACACTAGCGCGATTTTAAAGTTGATTGACTGAAAGAAGCGAATCTTCTTGTTCATGGAAGTCTCCAAGCTGTGAGGAGCGGCGGTTTTAGCCCGATGACTAGCCTAGCCAGGCACTCGGGCGTTGCCGCTCCGAACGCGATTACGTGAAGCTGTGAGGCCAGGCGCACTTAGCCCGACGACTAGCCGCTACGCATGTCAGACTGTACGCCATAAATGGCTACAGTCTGAGCATATCTCCAGGCCTCGCCGCTAAAGACCAGCGGCAATGCCTGGAGCGTAGCTAGGCGCTCGGGCGTTGCCTGGCCGAACGCGATTATGAAGCTGCAAGCCAAGCTGTGAGGAACGGCGGTTTTAGCCCGACAGCTAGCCTAGGTAGTGGCCTTGCCAGCGCTTTTAGCTGGCGAGGCCACTGCCGTAGCTAGATGCTCGGGCGTTACCGCTCCGAACGCGATTACGGCATCGGCTTAACCTCAATCGTCCGTGCCCCTTACTCCGCGTCCGGGTTCTTCAAATAATACCCCACGCCGCGCCGGGTGACGAGCCACTCGGGATGCGACGGGTTGTCTTCGATCTTCTCCCGCAGGCGGCGCACGGTGACGTCGACGGTGCGGACATCGCCGAAGTAATCGTAGCCCCACACGGTTTGCAGCAGGTGCTCGCGGGTCATCACCTGGCCAAGGTGCTGGGCCAGGTAGTGCAGCAGCTCGAACTCACGGTGCGTCAGCTCGATCTTGTCGCCGCGCTTGGTCACCGTGTAGGCGTCCGGGTGGATCGTCAGGTCGCCGACGGTCAGCTCCTGATTCTCCGGCTCCTGGGCCTCGGTTTGCACCGGGGTGCCGGAGCGGCGCAGGTTGGCCTTGACGCGGGCCACCAGCTCCCGGTTGGAGAACGGCTTGGTGACGTAATCGTCCGCGCCCATTTCCAGCCCGAGGACCTTATCGATCTCCGAGTCCTTCGCCGTCAGCATGATGATCGGCGTGTCGTGGTCCTTGCGTACCTGCCGGGCCACTTCCAGCCCGTCGATCTTCGGCAGCATCAGATCAAGGATGATGAGGTCGGGTTCCTCCTCACTCACCTTTGCCAGGGCTTCCTCGCCGTCTTCTGCCGTCACGACGTCGTAGCCTTCTTTATTAAGGTTGAATTTCACGATGTCCAGGATGGGCTTTTCATCGTCGACCACTAGGATCTTTTTTGCCATAATTGGCCTCCATTGCGTATGCGTGTTACCTACATTATAACGGTTTCCTGGGAACGGGGCAAAACGCGGCCAAAACCGCCCCCATTTTTGCCCGTGGCTGAATATATTTTGCATATTTTCCAATTTTGCTTGCATATTTCCTAAATTGGGTATATATTCAATAAAAATTCAAGTCTGAGGGGTTGGCACTTATGCACAAATTATTTCATTGGGTTCTTGGCCTGCTGACAGCACTGCTGCTTGCAGGCACCGCACTGACCACCACGACCGCGCAGCCGGTGGAAGCGGCCAGCAACGCGAAAACCGTGCAGCAGATCAAGCAGCGCGGCTACGTCATCTTGGGGGTCTCCGCTGACTACGCGCCGCTGGAGTTCCACGCGACCGTCGACGGCTCCGACACCATCGTCGGCGCCGACATCTCCCTGGCCAAGCAGATCGCCAAGGACATGGGCGTCAAGCTTCAGATCAAGGAAATGGGCTTTGACGCCCTGATCGGGGCGCTCAAAACCGGCAAGGTCGACATGGTCATCTCCGGCATGAGCGAAACGCCAGAGCGCGCCAAGCAGGTCGACTTCTCGGAGTCTTACACCGAGGAAAAGCAGATCATGGTCGTCAAGAAGGACGCGGCGGCCAAGTACAAGAACGTCGCGGACTTCTCCGGCAAGAAGGTCGGGGCCCAAAAGCAGTCCACGCAGGAGCAGATCGCCAAGGCGGAGCTGCAAGGCGCCGACATCGTGCCGCTGGAAAAGGCCAACGACGTCATCGCCCAGGTCGAGTACGGCAAGATCGACGCCGGCGTCATGTCCAACATTGTGGCCGGCGCCTACGTGCAAAAGACCCCGAGCCTGAAGATCATCGATCCGAAGTTCGCCACCGGGAAAGCGCCAACCGTCGTCGCCCTGACCAAGGGCAACACCACGCTGAAGAACCAGGTCAACACCACCATCAATAAGGTGCGCAAAGACCACCTGTGGAGCAAGTGGATGGACACGGCCTACACCCTGCAGAACCAAAGCAACAGCTTCTGGGCCAAGTACGGCAGCTTCTTCATCAAAGGCGCGCTGTACACCCTGCTGTTCGCGCTGCTGACCGTCATCGCCGGCACCGTGCTGGGCACGCTGCTCGCCTTGATGCGCCGCTCCAAGCTGTGGATCCTTAAGGCGCTCGCCGTGGTCTACGTGGAATTCATCCGCGGCACGCCACTGATGGTCCAGGCCTTCATCGTCTTCTTCGGCCTGCAGGTGCTCGGCATTAACCTGTCCGCCTTCGCCTCTGGCGCGATCGCCATGGGCATCAACTCCGGCGCGTACGTCGCCGAGATCATCCGCTCCGGGCTGAACTCCGTGCCGATCGGCCAAACCGAAGCGGCCCGCAGCCTGGGCCTGAGCAACGGCGAAACCACCCGCTACGTCGTCTTGCCGCAGGCGGTCAAGAACATCTGGCCGGCGCTGGGCAATGAGTTCGTCACCGACATCAAGGAATCTTCCGTGCTGTCCGTGATCGGGGCCACCGAGCTGATGTTTGAAGGGACCACCGTCCAGGGCGCGTCGTTCGAACCGTTCTACCCAATGATGATCGTGGCGCTCATCTACTTCGCCATGACCTTCATTCTCAGCCGGGCGCTGGGCTTCATCGAACACCGGATGAACTAGTAAGGGAAAGATTAGAAAGCGCCCCGCGGGCAGCCGCGGGGCGTTATGATGTAAGCGAGACCTAAATTTTGAGGAGGAACTAATGATGACTGATAAAATCGTGTTGGCTTATTCTGGCGGCTTGGATACTTCTGTGGCGATCCCGTGGCTTCAAGACCGCGGCTACGACGTGATCGCCGTGTGCCTGAACGTCGGCCAGCCGAACGCGGACATGGCCTTCATCCAGCAAAAGGCCCTCAAGGTCGGCGCCATTGAAAGCTACGCGATCGACGCGCAAGACGAGTTCGCCGATGAGTACGTCACCCCGGTGATCAAGGCCAACGCCTTGTACGAAGGCGACTACCCGCTGGTGTCCGCCCTGTCGCGGCCGCTCATCATCAAGCATCTGGTTGAGATTGCCCACCAGCACGGCGCCGTCGCGATCGCGCATGGCTCCACCGGCAAGGGCAACGACCAGGTTCGCTTTGAGGCCGCGATCCACGCGCTGGATCCGCAGCTGAAGATCGAGGACCCGATCCGCGATTTTCACTGGTCCCGCGAAGAGGAAATCGACTACGCCAAGGAGCACAACGTGCCGGTGCCGATCGGCAAGAAGTCCCCGTACTCCATTGACGCCAACCTCTGGGGCCGCGCCAACGAAGCCGGCATCCTGGAGAACCCGTGGAACCAGGCACCCGACGACGCCTGGGGCATGACCGTCGCCCCTGAGGCCGCCCCGGACCAGCCGACCTTCCTCGACCTGACGTTTGAAAAAGGCATCCCCGTCGCCATCGACGGCAAGCAGATGAAGCTGGCCGACCTGATCAAGGCGCTGAACAAGCTGGCCGGCGATAACGGCATCGGCCGCATCGATAAGATCGAAAACCGCATGGTCGGCATCAAGTCCCGCGAGGTCTACGAGGCGCCGGCCGCGGCCGTCATCATGGCCGCCCACCACGAAATGGAAAACCTCACGCTGGAGCGCGACGTCGCCCACTACAAGCCGCTGATCGAGCAACAGCTCACCAACATGATCTACGAGGCCAAGTGGATCACCCCGCTGTTCGACAGCCTGATGGCCTTCGTTGACGACACGCAAAAGGTCGTCAACGGCGTCGTTAAGATGAAGCTGTACAAGGGCTCCGCCGTGCCGGTCGCCCGCAAGTCGGACACCAACTCCCTGTACGACGAGAACCTCGCCACCTACACCTCGGCTGACACCTTCGACCAGGAGGCCGCGGCCGGCTTCATCAAGCTCTGGACCCTGCCGGCCACCGTTTACGAGGAAGTCAACCACGTCCACTCCCAAAAGCCGGAGGAGAAATAATGACCGATAAGCTCTGGGGCGGGCGCTTCACCGCCAAGGCTGCCAAGTGGGTCGACACGTTCGGCGCCTCGATCAGCTTTGACCAGCAGATGGCCAAAGAAGACCTGACCGCCTCCATCGCCCACGTCAAGATGCTCGGCAAGCAGCACATCATCCCCGCAGCGGACGCCAAGACCATCGAAGCCGGCCTGAACGTCCTCATGCAAAAGCTGGCCGCGGGCGAGCTGCACTTCACCGTGGAGAACGAGGACATCCACCTGAACATGGAAAGCCTCCTGACCGCCCTGATCGGCCCGGTCGCCGGCAAGCTGCACACCGCACGCTCGCGCAACGACCAGGTGGCCACCGATTTTCACCTCTGGCTGAAAAACCGCCTGCCGGAGATCAAGGAAGCCATCACCAACCTGCAGACGGTGCTGGTGGAAAAGGCCGAGGAGAACGCCGGCACCATCATGCCCGGCTACACCCACATGCAGCACGCCCAGCCGATCACCTACGGGCACTACCTGCTCGCCTACTTTGAGATGCTGCAGCGCGACTACGAGCGGTTTGAATTCAACCAGCAGCACACGGACATGCTGCCGCTGGGCGCCGCGGCGCTGGCCGGCACCACTTTTCCCCTCGACCGCGAGTACGTGGCCGCGCAGCTCGGCTTCGATCAGGTCTACCACAACAGCCTGGACGCCGTGTCCGACCGCGACTTCGCCCTGGAATTTCTGAGCAACGCCGCGATCCTGATGCAGCACCTAAGCCGGCTGGCCGAAGAGCTCATCTTGTGGTGCACGTACGAGTTCAACTACATCGAGATGGACGACCGCTTCGCCACCGGCAGCTCCATCATGCCGCAAAAGAAGAACGCCGACTTCGCCGAGCTGGTGCGCGGCAAGACCGGCCGGGTGTACGGCGCCTTGATGGGCCTGCTCACCACGATGAAGAGCCTGCCGCTGGCCTACAACAAGGACATGCAGGAGGACAAGGAGCCCGTGTTTGACGCCTACAACACGATCCTCGGCTCCCTGCACATTTTCGCCGGCATGCTGGAAACCGTGAAGGTGCACAATACGCGCATGCACGACGCCACGACAAACGACTTTAGCAACGCCACCGAGCTGGCCGACTACCTGGCGACCAAGGGCGTGCCGTTCCGCACCGCCCACGGCATCGTCGGCAAGCTGGTCCTGCACGGCATCGAGACCCACCAGAGTCTGCAGGACATGCCGCTCCAGGAGCTGCAAGAAGCGGCCCCGCAGATCCAGGAGGACGTCTACCAGGAGCTCACGGCCGAGGCCGCCGTCAACCGTCGCACCAGCTTGGGCGGCACGGCACCGGCGAACGTCGAAAAGGAAGTTAAACGGGCCAAATCTTTGTTGGCACAGCGGAGCACAAACGCTAAAAACGCTTAACTTGTCTCCGCCCCAAACCATCCCAAACAGGGTCCTGCCCAGCTGGCAGGACCCTGTTTTTCTGTCTGTAATGTTGGCTATTGCAGGAACTCCCTGCGCATCTGGTCGGCCACCTGGATGATGTCCGCCCGGCGGTGGCCCTGCACGTTGCCCAGGAGGATGACGGCGGCCTGCCCGTCGCGGGCCAGCTGCATCGTGGAGATGTAGCCATAGCCGGAGCCGTTGGCGCGCATGAAGCCCGGCACATCCTGATAAAAGCCGCCGCAGTAGTGCTCACCGGGGTGGTAGACCTGATCGCGGCTGGCGCCCAGCAGCCGGCCGCGCACCAGCGAGCGTACCGCCTGGTAGAAGTCCAACGCGCTCATGTACACCTGCCCCGTGCCCAGCTCCGCGTGCATCTGGTCCAGGCTGGTGAACTGCTGCTGCGCGTAGAGCTGGCTGCCTTGCAGCACGTAGCCCGAAGCGTAATTCATGCCGGGCTTTAGCGCGTAGGCCATCACTGTGTGGGTCAGGTGCAGGCGCTGCGGGTAGGCGGCCTTGAACAGCGCCTCGTACGAGCGGCCCGTGATCTTCTCCACGATGCCCGCCAGCAGGACGTAGTTGGCGGGGGTGTAGGCCCAGGTGCCGAAGTACTGGCGCTGAAAAGTCAGCCGGCTGGCCACGGCGTTGACCAGCTGGGCGTCGGAGCGGTAATGCGGCACCAAGGAAGCGGTCGCCCGCAGCCCCGACTGCATTCTCATCAAGGCGCCCACGGTCAGCTGAGGGTCCTGCTTGAACTGCGGGTAGTAGTTGCCGATCGGCGTGGTGAGCGTCAGCTTGCCGGCGTCCAGCAGCTGCATCACCAGCCCGCTGGTGAGGCTTTTTTGCAGCGAGTCGATCTCGTACAGCGTGTCCTCCCGGTTGGCCAGGTGCCGCTTGACGCTGGCCAGCCCCATGCTCACGCTGGCCACCAGCCGCCCGTGTTTGATCACGATGCCGGTGCCGGAGAAGTGCTGCGCCGACAGCCGCGCCTTCAAGCTGGCCTGGATCGGCGCATCAATGGCGCGCGGCACGGCCGGGGCCGGCCTTGCGGCATGCCGCCGCTTTACCGGGGCGCGCCTGACCGCCACCTTGGCCGCGGCATGCGGCCGCGGTTGGGGCGCGGTCTGCCGGCCCAGCGCAAAGCCCAGCCCCAGCAGCAGCGCCCCGCCCAGCGCGAAGCTAGCGATCAGCCGCCGCACGCCGCGCTGACGCCTGGCGTGGTTCTTGGCCCGTCTCATTGGGGCACCTCGGTGGAGTTCGCCCACGCGCGGCCGAAGAAGTGGCCGTTCAGCCGGTGGTGCTCAGCCGGCTGCGGCTGCGTCAGAAACGGCGCCACCGTGTGGTCGACCGCCAGCCACCCGCGCCAGCCCAGGTGAATGGTGTCCTGCATGAAGTACGGCTGGTTGCCGTCTTTGCTCAGATCCAGCACATGGGTGAAGCCCTGGCTGCGCAGCTGGTACTTGAGCTTGGCCACCGCCTGCTCGTAGTTAGGCACCGACAGCCCCGTGTAGGCCGCCCACCGCGCGTTGATCGGCGGAATGACGAACTGAACGGTCGTGTGGTTCTTGGCAAACTCCTGCAGCAGCAGCTCAAAATCGCCGTACTCCGGCCCCAGGCGGTACTCGAAGTGGCGCTGGCTGCCGCGCAGGGCCTTCAGCTTGCCGTGGCCTAAGCGCTCGCGGAAAAAGCGATCGTCGATGCCCAGCCGGTTGTGGCGGGTGTGCTGCTTGGCGATCTGGGTCGCCAGCCGGTTCAAGACGGCCGGATCATCCGTGCTAGGCAGCTGCTTTTCCCCCGCCTCAATGCGGTGCCAGTTGGCCGCGCCGGTGAACCGGGAAAAGAGCCGGTCCTCGTTTCTCAGCATCTGCAGGCGCGCCTGCAGGGCCGGGCGCACCCAGCCGCTGACGGGCCCGCCGGCTGCGATCTGGTACAGCGCCTGCCGGTCGAGCCGGCTTTTGGCCGGGGCGTCCATTTTCAGCAGCCGGCGCGCGGCGTAGCGGTCGGCCTCGCTGCCGCGGGCCCGCAGCAGCCACAAAGACAGCTGAAGCGGCGAGTAGTACATGTCAAACGCCGCCGGGATCTGCCCCTGCTTGGTGAACCACTGCATCGAGACGATGAGCACCGCCTTTTTTCCCTTCAGCTGGGCCAGCTGCGACTGGTCATCGACAAAGTGCACCAGCGACTGGGTCCCCGGATCGCCGAGCAGCAGCGGCCGGTACGCGCGGTGGTACTTGGCCGCCAGGGTCGACGGGTGGAACGGGTCCATGCGCGCCAGCTCGGACGACCCGAAAAACGGGACGTAGCCATTGGCCTGCGCCTGCTGCTTCACCCGCGCGCCGCCCAGGACGTTGGGCGAAAGCGACACCGCCTCGGCGGCCAGCTTGTCCTTGGCGATGCGGCCGCTGGGCAGCGGCGCCAGCAGGACGCCGATCACCAGCAGCGCGGCCAGCACGACCGGGCCGAAGATTTGCCAGAGTCGCCTTTTCATTACGCCGCGTCCTCGGCTTGCTTGATGATCTTGGCCGGGGTGTTCCACTGGCTGCGGTCAAACTCGGACACCGGCACGGCCATCCCCAGCTGCGCTTGCAGCTGTAGCAGCAGCTGAACGGTGTCCATGGAGTCGAGCAGGCCAGAGTCAAACAGGTCTTCGTCGAGGTTGTTGGTGAAGTCCTCACCGGTCAGATCGTTGAGAATTGAGAGTACCGTTGCTTTTTTGTCCATGATTGTTTCTCCTTTTGTTTGTTAAATGCGTGAATTGGCGAGATTCTTCGCCGCGGTGGCGGGCTTTGCAGCCTAGTCGCGCTCAGCGAGGCAACGCCCGAGCATCCAGCTACGCCGCAAGCCTCGCCGGCCAAGAACGCCGGCAATTCTCGCGGCTAGGCTGGCTGTCGGGCTAAGTGCGCCTCACTTCGCAGCCTTACTAGTTGCGCTCCGGTGAGCAACGCCCGAGCACCTAGCTACGCCCAGCGCCTCGCCGGCAGAGAACGCCGGCAATGCGCTGAGCTAGGCTGGGCGTCGGGCTAAGGGCGCTCACCTCCGCAGCCTTATTAGTTGCGCTCCGGTGAGCAACGCCCGAGCACCTAGCTACGCCCAGCGCCTCGCCGGCAAAGAACACCGGCAATGCGCTGAGCTAGGCTAGGCGTCGGGCTAAGGGCGCTCACCTCCGCAGCCTTATTAGTTGCGCTCCGCACTGGCAACGCGGGAGTGGCTAGCTACGCACCCGGCCTCGCCGCTAAAGTACAGCGGCAATGCCGGGTGCTAGGCTACCCATCCCGCTAAGAGCGCCAGTGCTCCGCAGCCTTACTTAAACCACAGCCTGTCCAAAAACCCCGAAAAGATCAGGAAGCTGAAGCACACCACTGTGAAGGTGGTCGCGATGGCCAAAGCCTCAGTCCATTTGTTGTGCGGCAGCTGCTTGCGGTGCTTTTTCTTGAAGCGCAGCCAGATGTCGTTGATGATGATCGCCGCGGCGTGGAAGAGGCCGTACGTGATGTAGTACCACGTCACCCCGTGCCAGAAGCCCATGATCAGGAAGTTGATCAGGTACGCGACCTGGGAGACCCGGACCGGCTTTTTGATCAGCTTGTGCTTCATGATGAAGAAGGTCACCCGCATGAAAATGAAGTCGCGGAACCAAAACGACAGCGTCATGTGCCACCGGTTCCAGAAGTCCTTGATGTTGTGCGCCTGAAACGGGCGGTTGAAGTTCATCGGCGTGTCGATGCCGAGCACCAGGCTGGTGGCCACGGCGAACAGCGAGTATCCGGCAAAGTCGAAGAACAGGTACATCGAGTAAACGAGGGTGACGCCGATCAGCGCCGGACTCAGGCCCAGCCAGTACAGGTGCCGCATGATCAGCGCCGCCCGCTCGACCCGCGGCAGCATGACGGTCCCGAAGAGGTAGCCAAGGATGTACTTGTAAAAGAAGCCCAAAAACAGGTACCACGTCGCCCGCCCCAGCATGGTCACGTACTGCGCGCGCGCCGGGACGTTCGCGTAGTCCTTTTGAAAGCGGCGGTAGCGGTCGATCGGGCCGCTGGATAGCACCGGCATGAACAGCATGAAGCGCAGAAACGGCATCAGTTGCACGTCTTTCATGGTGCCGTCGCGCAGCTCCATGATCACCTGCACGGCCTTGAAGGTCAGATACGAGATCCCCAAGAAACCAAGCAGCGATGGGTGCAGCGCCACGGCCGGGGTCAGCTTGACGACCACCAGCGGCAGGATGCTGGCCAGCACCGCGCAGACGAACACCCCGGTCTGGTTGTGCTGCTTGCGGTAGCGCGTGTAGCCGAAGACCCAGGCCAGCTGCCACAGAATGTAGCAGATGAGCGCCACGCCTTCGTGCCATTTGGCGCCAGTGAACATCACGATGATGAAGGCCAGCGAGATCAGCGTCTCGTAGCTTTTCAAGCGGTGGCCGTGGTACAGGCCGACCATCACCGGCAGCAGGCCGAGGATGAGCAGCAGGAAGTACTGCGGATCGGCGTAGGGTTGTAAATTCAGCATCAGGCGTTGACCTCACTGATCAGCGCCTTGACCGCCACCTTGCCGTTTTGCGTCAGCGGCAGGGTGTCGCGGTAAATGAAGCGCTGCGGGATCATGTAAGGCATCATCACGCCTTGCAGGTGGGTGCGGATCTTTTTGGTCAAAGCGAGGCCGCCTTCTTCGCCGGGTGCCGGCACGACGTAGGCCAGCATCTGCTGGACCTTGTGCTCGGCGTTGTACTTGGGCACCGCCACCGCCTGGCGGATCATCGGCGCCTGGTTCAGGTAGTGGTCCACCTCCTCCAGCTCGATGCGGTAGCCGTTCAGCTTGATCTGAAAATCGGTCCGGCCGCGGTAGAAGATCAGCCCGTCCTCAGCAATGTAGCCGAGGTCGCCGGTGCGGTAGCCGCGCAGCCCGTGGGTGTTGGCAAAGGCCGCCGCCGTTTTCTCCGGGCGGTTCAAGTAGCCTTTCGAGACGCTCGGGCCAATGATCTCCAGCTCGCCGACCTGCTGATCGTCCTGCTCGCGGGCGGTGCCGGGCACCAGCGTCATCGTGGTGTCGGGCTTCGCGTAGCCGATCGGCAGCCGCGCGTAATCCGCCAGC
Source organism: Lacticaseibacillus jixianensis (assembly GCF_003946485.1). Taxonomy (GTDB): domain Bacteria; phylum Bacillota; class Bacilli; order Lactobacillales; family Lactobacillaceae; genus Lacticaseibacillus; species Lacticaseibacillus jixianensis. Next base: position 52,260 of record NZ_RHOJ01000013.1, read on the forward strand.
ACCTGGTCCGTGATCTCAATGGCGGTCACCGCGACCGTCGCCTCAGTGGGGCCGTACGTGTTGTAGAGCTTGGCCTGCGGGAACCGTGCGCGCAGCTTCTCGGCCGTGGCGTGGGTCAGCTCCTCGCCGCAGAAGTAGAACTGCTTTAACGCCGGGTAGTGGACCGCGTCAAACAGCGGCGACAGCAGGCAGATGTCCACGAAGCTCGGGGTGGAGACCCACACGTCGACGGGTAAATGCGGCAGCGTCTCAAACAGCGTCTTCAGGTTGTCCGTTTTTTCCTTCGGCAGGATCTGCAAGCAGCCGCCCGCAGTGAGCGTCGGGTACAGCGACATCACCGACAGGTCGAAGGAGAACGGCGCCTGGGCCAAGAAGCGCGGCCGCCGCGGCAGGTCGAAGCTCGCCATCCAGGCCACAAACGAAATGAGGTTGGCGTGCGAGATCTGGACCCCCTTCGGCTGGCCGGTCGTGCCGCTGGTGAAGATGATGTAAAAATTGTCATCTGCGGCCAGCGCGACGTTGTGGGCCGCCGCCTTTTCCTGCATCATGGCGGCCAAGGCGCTCGCTTCGACCGTTGGTGTTTTCAGCGCCAGCGGCAGTGGGATCGTCGCCAGCACCAGCGCCGGGTGCGCGATGGCCTCGATCATGGTCAGCCGGTCGTTTGGCGAGTGGCTGTCGACGGGGATGTAGGCGTGGCCCGCCTTGACGCAGCCGAGGAACGTCGCGATCGCCGCAAAGCTCTGGTCCGTGTAGACCAAAAGTGGCGCCTTGGCCGGCAGCTGCCTTGCCATCAGCGAGGCGGCGATGCCGTCCGAGGCGGCCTTGAGCTCGCCGTAGGTCTTGATCACGCCTCGGTCATTGACCGCCGGCCAGTCCGGATGCGACAGCGCAATTTCATCGATCATTTGAATCAGAGATTTCATAATGGCCTCCTAAAACTCGTTGTAGATAAAGTGGCCGCCGGTGACGCCGCGGTAACTGTACAGGTACACCAGCGTCAGCAGGATCGCCGCGTAAAACAGGGTCTTTAACGCGAAGCGCACCCCGGGGCGCGTGAAAAATGTTTTCATGGATGGGAACTCCTTTGGATGAGGCAGGTTGGTGATGCGGTGAGGGTTGTGGCTGGGCTAGGACCGCGGCTTAATCGGGCTGCGGGTCGACAACGCGGGAGTGATTTGCTACGCTCGGCACGCCGAAGCCAAAGTACGGCTTCAACGCACCGAGCTAGGCAAATCATCCCGCTAAAACCGTCGACCCTCCGCACCTTCCTTGTAATCGGGCTGCGGCGGGCAACGGGGGAGCATCTAGCTACGCCACAAGCCTCGCCGCCAAAGTACGGCGGCAATGCTTGTGGCTAGGCTAGCTGTCCCCCTAAAACCGCCAAGTCTGCGCACCTTAACTGGGCTGCGGCGGGCAACGCTGGAGTGGCTAGCTACGCTCACGGCCTCGCCGCCAAAGTACGGCGGCAATGCCGCGAGCTAGGCTACCCATCCCGCTAAGTGCGCCCGCCTCCGCACCTTCCTTACAAAAAAAGGCGATGCCCACATTCTAGTGGGCATCGCCGGTGTTTTCAGGAAAGGTTTCTAAATTGAAGATTAGAGATTTTCAGAATTGGGGGCCTTGAGGGTGATGACGAAGCGGCTGCCCTGCGGGTGGTTGTCCAGCACGGTGATGGTGCCGCCGCTCAGGGTGATGAGTCGGCGGGTGATCGCCAGGCCCAAGCCGGTGCCGGAAATGGCTTTAGACCGGGAAGCGTCCAGGCGGTAGAAGCGGTCAAAGACGCGCTTTTTTTCGTTATCCGGAATGCCGGGGCCGCGATCGGCCACGCTCAGCTCGACGCGGCGGCCGTGCTGCTCGCCCGCGATTGTGACAACAGTGTTAGCCGGCGCGTACTTGTTCGCGTTGGACAGCAGGGCCAATAAGGCGTGCTCGAGGCTCTCCGCGTTGGCCAAGGCCAAGAGCTTATCCGGGAGCAACACCTCAAGCTGCTGGCGGCTTTGCTGCTGAAAGCGCGCCACCACGCGGCGCGCCAGGCCCGCCACGTCAATGGCCGCGACCTGGACCTTGGCGTGATCCATCCGCGACAGCGCCAGCAGGCTTTCAATCAGCCGCTGCATTTTCATTGACTCGTCATCGATGACCGCCAGCGAATCCGGGATCAGCTCCGGGTGCGCCTGGCCGTGCCGCTTGAGCAGCGCCACGTGGCCGCGAATGGCGGTCAGGGGCGTCCGCAGCTCGTGGGAGGCGTCGGACACGAACTGGTTGTCGCGGATCACCTGCTCGTTCAGCGAGTGCAGCAGGCGGTTGAACTCCAGGGACAGCTCGTGCACCTCCTCCGGCTCCTCGGGCACAGGCAGGCGCTCGTGGTAGTTGGCGTCCTGCCGGTCGGTGATCGTCTTCGTGGCGGTCGTCAGCGCCACCAGTGGCCCGTTGAGCCGCCGCGCCAGCAGCCTGGTGCCCCAGGTCCCGGCGACCACGCCGAACGCGGACACCAGCAGGGTCATCAGGAAGATCAGCTTGAAAATGTCAATCATGTTGTTCAGGCTCAGCCAGACGTCATAGGTGATGCGCCACCCCGCGTCCTTTTCCACGGACTGCATGTGGTAGTAGACCCCCTGGCCGCGCTGGTACTGCACGTTGGAGAATAACGACCACGTGCTGAGCGTATCGGTGAGAAAATCCTTGGTGTGGCGCGAGTAATAATCCACGATGCGCCCGTCCGGCCGCCGCACCTGCACGCGCACGAAAGTCAGCCGCGTGTTCAGCGGGGCGTTGTCACGCCAGTACTGCCAGTTCGGCTGGTTACTGGCAAACGAGCGCTTCAGGGTGCGCATCACCTGCACGGAATCATCGTGCTTGTTCTTGACGAGGCGGCCGCCGACCACGCCGATCATCGCAACAAAAATCAGTAGCATCAGCCCGATGATCAGGCTGTTAAAGGCCCGCGTCATTCTGGCCGCGCTGCTACTCCGATCACGCATGAGCGCCCGTCTCCTCCAGCATGTATCCCACGCCGCGCACCGTCTGGATCAAGTCCGGTGCGCCGGGGCGCGCCAGCTTTTGCCGCAGGTAGCGCACGTAGACGTCCACGATGTTCGCCTGGCCGTCAAACTCGGTGCCCCACACGGCATCCAGCAGCTGGTCGCGGGACAGCGCCTCGCCCGGATGCTGCATCAACGCCAGCAGCAGGTCGTACTCCCGTTGCGTCAGCTGGGCCAGCTGACCGGCCCGGCGCACCTGGCGTGCCTTCGTGTCCAGGGTCAGGTCCCCGACCTGATAGTCCGTTGGCGCGGCCGGCCGCCACCGCCGGATCAGCACGCGGATCCGCGCCAGCAGCTCCTCGATCTCAAAGGGTTTGGTGAGGTAATCGTCGGCCCCGTTGTCCAGGCCCGCCACCTTATCGCCGACGTAATCGCGCGCGGTCATCATCATGATCGGCACCGTCGAGGTCTTGCGCACGCGGCGCATGACCTCCAGCCCGTCCAGCTTGGGGATCATCCAGTCCAGCAGGATCAGATCGATCGTCTGCTGGTTGGCCTGCCAAATGTCCCAGGCGGCCTGCCCGTCCTGCGCGGTGAGCACCGTGTACCCTTCAAAATGCAATTCGGAATCCAAGTACGAGATCAAGCCCGCCTCGTCTTCGACTAAGAGGATCGTTGCTGCCAAAGAAGCCACTCCTTTCACACATCCGCCCATCAGTCTAACACGCTGCTGCCTTGATCCGGCTAACACTTCTGTTATTTAAGGTTATCGCATGACCTTATGGGTTTCAGAAAAGAAAAACAAGTGTTTGTCTTCTTTACCTCGGTATAATGACACGAAAACAGCATCCAGTTCCGAGATACTGTCGGCGCTGGATGCTCGGATGATTTCTCATGCCAATACTGTAAGCCGTGTCAGAAACAAATAGGTGGATTTCATTCCAGTGATCAGGACCGCTCATCCTCATCATTATAGACAACTTTGCAACTGTCCGGATCCATCATCATTAGACCTTTCGGCAAGCCTCTATTATCAGCTTTGATAACACTTAAGAATCACTCAGGGTAGTAAAATTGAACGCAGCCTCGTGCTTTGCAAACTCGTCGTATGCCGGGGTCAAATCATAGTTTCTCCCGCCATCTGTTGACGGCGTGCCAAACGCCAGCCGCCGCGCTGAAGGAAGCGTAAGATCCCGTATGGGGACCCCAGTCTGCCAGTTTTTTTCCACTATTGCCCCCGCAGGAACGATAAGAAAGACCGGATAGAAATCAAACTGCTGGTTCTCTGCATCGGTCAGTTTTCCAATGCCGTGCACAACAATACTGCCATCCGGATGCACAATGATATCGGTCATCTGACAAATTTCGTTACCAGTCGCAGTTGGAACGAAAAAGGTCCCATCTATAAAGCGAACACCAGCGGTTCGAATAGACTCGCCAGATTCTTTGTAAATACCATCTAAATATGAGAATCTTGCCCACTGATCATGCGTGGTTAAAATCCTACTGCCATCCTCGCGCGCCGAGACGTCACGGCTTTCCTCAAAGCGCTCGGTCGCCTTAGCACTCCCTTTGCTGCTTGATTTCTCAAGTGATTCTCTACGTTCTGACGCGGAGTGATTATCAGATTTCACTGGCACGGCTGATTGCTCCGTTCTCAACTCATTATTTTGCTGACTGAGAAATGCCACCGCGACCGTGAGGCCAAATATCGCGACCACAAACCCGGACCCAACCACCCATAGAAGGTTATGCCGCCGTTGACGATTCTTTTTCTGACGAATGTGAATTTCTCCTTCCACATAAAACTGACCTCGATACCTTCATAACAAGTGTAGCAAGGTGGAAGTAAAAAACTTAAGCAGTAAGATCGCATTACTACAGCACGTTCTATCAGAGAACTGGAAGACGCTATCAACAAGAAAATCAGTAAAACTATAATAACTAAAAGTCTTATTTACGATATAATTAGATGAGACGCCCTATCTGATTTTCGCCTGTGCGCCTTTATTTCGAACTCGGTAGGTTGTGTGACTGAATTATAGTACTGCCACTTAAGGCAGAAAGGACACCCACATGATTAAATTATTTGACGATTCCAAGCCGGGAGACGTTTCAGAAACGTGGACGTATAACATAGACTTCAATGATACTAATATCTGGGTAGACGGTAGCCAACTAAGCACGTCCAAGCAGTATGCAAAGCTCAAAATCTGGAAAGGCAACTATTATTTACGACAGCTTGCCGGAACCGATTCAGCAAACAAGAATCAGATGGTGTACTACGAGACCGTTAAGAAAGATAAAGTAGGCAAAGAAAGAAAGAGCATTCTTGCCACAAATTACAGACGCTATGTTCTAGAGATCAAGCAGAAAAAGTCGATTAAGGATGCCGATGAAGTACTCGTTTTATTGATGAAAAACCCAAGCTCGGCCAATGTTATTGAAGCCGATACCACGGCTAATCTTGCGGCCCACCTGTTAAATTCGAAGCTTGACCACTACAATCACATTATCATCCTTAACTTACTCCCCGTTGTTACTCGTGGAGTTATTCGCTTGAGAGGGTACGTCGATGATATCAGCAACAGTATTGAGAACGTGATGTATCGCAAGGAATCCATTCGACTCCCGATTGAAGAGAGGGCGGGCGACGGTCATCTATCTGCGGAGACGGATAGCCAGACAACCGAGATAACAGCGGAGGAAATGAAAAAGCATATCAAGCTTAATTGCGCGAATATCATTCACTCCCCTGGCCATCTTTCCTTAAATCGCAGAATCATCAGTAATGTCATAAAAGAACTAGATGACCATCAAATTAACTATGACGTGATGATTGCGACCGGGGCAATCGATGGTGCTAACAGCCCCACCATCGATGGGAAAACCAAATCTATGGGAAAAGATGCGCAACTAATTTTACTGGACCAATATAAAAAAATCATGGAGATAGTCACCACCCCTTGCAAAGGTGACGTTAATAATCCCAAACATCGCTTGTTATCAACGATAATTCTAAAGAGTTCCAAGACTTACGGATATTCCCGCCACCCCTCCGCAACTACGAAAATAGACGCAGCAGCAAATGGGCTACCCAATCCAATTGGAATACAGCTCAATAGTAAAGGAGAACCCTCAGATATTTTGTGGGACGAAGATAGTACTCAACTGCAAGACGGCGGTTTAAGAGAGAGATTATAATTAATACCAGCGTAGAAAAACTGATATAAGATCTTAATTCACTCATGCCGCTAAAGTTGTTTAAACGTTGCTGCGACTGGCGGCATAAAAAGTACGCCCCGATGCGTCTAACTAGGAGCCAATAATAAGACCCCCTTTCAAAATTAAAGGGGGTCTCTTTCTGTTACTTACAACTTAGGAACAGGCTGTGGATCCGGCTCTGCAAAGCCCGTCCCTGCGCGGTCTTCTCGCCTACCGCTGATCACAAAGTCGCCTTGGTCATCGACCTGATAGCCATAGCCATCCAGTCGCAGCTGCCGCGGAAGGCCCCATTCTTCGGCCATCGCCGGCGCTCCCACGAGGAAGACTCGGTAACGCCGCACTACGGTCGCTCGCGCTGAGAGGGCTTCCCGGACGATGTACACCCCGCCGTCACCATGTTTCGCCTTAAGGGTCGGCCGCCCAGCTGCGATCACCATGCCCCCGGGAGACGTCTTCATAAAGCTGCCCGGGAACCCAGGCTGGGTCAATTGACTGAGCAGGTGTTGGCGCGAGCCTTTAGCCACCGCCTGCGTTGCCACATTGTAGTCCTGGGTCCGGATCACCGAGTGGTCATCGAAGAATTCGTTGAAGGCCTGCTCGCACTCGGTGCTGAGCATGATAAAACTGTCGGCCTGGTTGACGGAACGGTAAGGCGGCACGAGCCGACCACTAGTGAGCGTACGATACCACAGGGCGGACAACACTGAATCGCGAAGGTAAGCCGTCAATGCTTCCCACGTCACCGTTTCGTGGGCCGCAATGACGTGATCAGCGATCCCTGGCCGCACTGATATCACGTCGCCATCCTTCATCATCGTATCGATCCGCAGCGGCTGGCAACCTTTCTCGCTTTTAACGTCTGAGGGCGAAATGAACTGCGCGATCGGTTCGCCCTTGAAGGCTTTGATCGCGGCGTGCAGGGCTTGCTGATGAGCCTTATCCATCAGATACGTTTTGGGTTCCTCAAACAAATTAGGGGGCATCCGGTCGTAAATGACCTCAGCCTGATCAGGATCATCCGGGTTTTCAAGGCAAAGTGACACCTTGGGCAGTTCCAGGTGGCCCTGAACATCGCGATAGGCCGGCCAGTATTTAACAAACAGGCGCCTGGACACCTTCTTGACCGCCGCGTCAAACGCCATCGCACTGTCAAGTGTATACATCAGTCTTCCTCCTCTTCGTCATCATCCTGCTTTGGCTCATCATCGTCATCATCCCAAGGATCATCCCCATCCAGCCATGCACAGTTGTTCAGCCAGATGCTTTGATCACGATTGACCACAAAAGACTTCTGCCACAGCCCTAGCTTCTCCAATAACCGCTGAGCGTCGGCGATGATCAGCTTAAACATTGCCCCGTCTTTAACGATTGCGGCATGAATGCCGGCGTCAAGGCACCAAGCCGCCAAGGTCCGCTGCGGAACAACCACCGCACCGACGCGGTCATCATCGACCTTCCGCACGGCGTCTTGGGTAAAGTGCGCCTGCCAGTCCGGAGCGATGAGGCCCATCAGGCTGCTTCCCGGCTGCAGACTCAGTGTGATTGTCCCGGGGAGCGTGTCATCTAAGCGCTGGGCAAGGCTAATGCATACGCTTTTCAGCGCGCTGTCACTGAAGTAACTCGCCAGTCGAGTGCCTGAGACCTTCTTTCGTGCTGGCGCCTGCAGCTCAGCAATCTTACGCCGTTCTTCCCTTACGCTCAGCTCACTGACCCACACAGGCTTTCCCGCCTCACCTTCGACCGGATCGGGTAAGAATTCTTCTCTGTGTTCATCCCTGCCAAAAGTCTCGGCACAAGCCTTTAGCACGCGCTTTGTATCAAGAAAAGGCGAGTTATTCAAATGGGCCAGCGACTGGCGCAGTTCCTCGTCGTGGACTGCTCGCGGCTCCCACAGCAGCCAGAGGTGATTCAACTGGTCGGTATAGTACACGGCAAAATGGGCCGGATAGTGCACGCCTCGCTGGTTTCGATAGTCGGGCCAAAAGGCGACCCGCAGGCGCTCGTCGATCATCCGCATCGCCTCTTGCATCTGCACTGCTTGGCTAAACAGTATCTTCATCATTTCGATCCTCCTAGTAAAGTTCAAACCCACCATACCGGCGCCGATACGCCCACCCAAGCGTCTGCCACTGCGGCACTAATCCCAGTGCCTCGACAAACTGGGCGATGCCTAGAACGACAAGATGTAATCCATGGTCCTCGTACATCGCGAGCGAATAGTCGCCGTAATTCGTCGTCATGGCTGGTGTTGCGCCATTAAACTGCCAAGAGACGGTTGCGTGCGCGCCAAGCATGAGCCAGGGGCGGGTCGCCGCCACCGCCTGAGTCGCAAAGCGTTGCGGCGCGCCTTGACGGAGCATGGCGCAAGCCGGGGCATTAGCACAGTTCAGGTGAAAAACGCCGCGCTGGGCGACGCGCTCGCCCACATCCTGCCGGGGCCAGACAAAGACATGGGTGAAATACCACCGCACCGCGCCTAGATCCAGCAGCGTCCGTACCTGATGATTCGCGGCACGCTCGGCAAGTTGCTGCTGCCCAATCCTCGTCCACCGCGCTTGCTGCGCTGCCGTCAGCTGATCCACGCGCACCGGGACGTGCGGCACCACGGTTTCGTCTGGCACATACGCGTCAGGCGCATAGAAGGCGCCCAGCTGAGCACAGTCAAAATGCCGCGCGATCGCCACCGCCTGCCCTTCTTGCCAAACCGTGTAACTCGGTGGTGTATCAGCAGTTGCCGGCTCAAAAACCAAATATCGCGTCGGGTCAATCGCTTTGATCTGCCGGTCCAGCATCAGCACCGCTGAAAGGGTCATCTTGAGGGTCTCTTTCAACTGCTGGCACCTCCTTTGGGGTAATGTGAATTGTTCCATCTACTTGCTCCGCCCACTGCCAGCCCTCGCCCGCCTGTTCGATCACCGCCGGTATCTTCAACCACCGATAAAATGCCGCGGCGCGTGGCACCAGCAGCCTCACCACCGGTTCTTTTCGCAGTGGCTGATACGGGCCCATTGCCCGCACCAGATAGGCAATTCCCGATGGCAGCTGAAGCTTAACGTAGACATCCTGATCGGAAATGATGCCTGAACTCAGGTGTGCTTCAGGGACGATCTTTGCCGCGGCAAACCTAGCGATGCTGTGAGCGGCAAATGCTTCGGCAAATCCGGGCCTGAAAACCGTCAGGGGCAATGGATCACCGAACACTTCTTCACCCGGTAAGACAACTGGATTCGGATTTAATGGCATTAACCAGTCGCCTGTCACCTGACGTTGAACTTGCTTTAACACGACCTCAGTTAGCACCGCCAAGTCGAACATGGCCTCAGCCCCTGACCAAGTGCGAGCCGCCGCGGCGTCATCATCTTCTCGTATCCGCTGCGCCACCTGCTCAGCCGTTAAGCCATCAACTCGGACGCCGTGATAACTCCCGTCACGCTCAATCGATGCCACGGTTGGCAGCGAGATGGCCGTCTTTGCGGCTTGATACTCATCCCGGAAGCGCTGGTGCACGGCGGCCAGCATGGCGAGGCGCTTCGCTGAGATCGCCGGCGCTCCCAGTCCCTCAGGATTATCTGAGTTAAAGTACCGGGCTGCTTCCGAAACATCATCGGGATCGCTCACCCAGATTTCATAGCCTGATGGCACCACCGTGTTACGCAGGTCTCGGTATGGCGGGTCATAGATGACGTAGACGCGCGAAACGATTTTCTTAAGCGCTTGGTCCAACTGAAACGCAAAATCTAGTGAGATCATCCCCTTACCTCCCTATAACAAACTGCCATCACCCAGCGGCTCGAACCTGCGCTCGAGTTGCTGCAGCCCATCAAACGCGCGCCAAACGTCTGCGGTAGTTCCTAACCGTAAGACATCGCAACGCCGCCCGCCGTTGTGGCTCAATACTGCGTCGAAGCCTAGTGAATTAGTCAAGGACAGCATCGGCTCGCCTGGTAGCAGCGGGATCGCCCCCTGCCATTCGGCATTCATCGGCGTGACTGCTCGTGCCATGACCGCTTCATAGCCTGACAACATGACCTGGCGCTCGTCGGGACATCCCGGACGCAGCGACAACTCGATGACCGGTAGCACGATCCTGCCTCCATGCCAGTCGTCCTCCTCTGCGAGGCGTGTGGCACAATAGCCCCGCAACGCGGTTAAGCTGACAACATCTTCAAGCGCCACGCTTTTGCGACGTTTAGCTAGTTCGGCCTGCTTTTCCTCAACTCGTTTCAAAAGAGCGGGAATCGTCCTCTCATTCACAGCGACCGCCAGCGGATTGGGCTCGTCTGCAGCCAGCGTCTGATACCGCTCAGCAGAATAGCTCTGGCTAAGGGTCTCGATCGTCTTCAGCGCCGCGTTCAGTAAAGCCTTCGGGACGTTCAGCGGGCCTTTGCGGGCATCGCGGAAATACGGCGATTGTAGGCCCATCTGCAGTGAATCCCACACAATGACTTCCTTGCCCTCACTGCGATAACTCACCATGATCTGCGCCATGTAACTCACGCCGCGTCGGTTCTTGTATGCGGGATAGAACACGACCGCAAATCTGTCGGATAGCCGCCGCAGCGCCGTTTCAATTGCAATGGCCTTACGAATGGTCATCGTATAAGTTAATGTCCGCATCAGCCGACCTCCTCATGCCACCATCGTGACAAGTTGAAGTATTTTGCCAGGCACAGTTTCTGTAAAGTATTCTGGCAAATTATTATTAGGCAGCTGAATCCTGGTCTGACGCGCTCCCATGGCGTATTGGTCGCTGAAATAAGCAGCTACTGTTCACGAAACGGTAGCTTGGCAACGCAAAGAATTCTTGCCCGGCCTATCCCCCTCTCACCTCCAGGCGAATCATCGAGAACACCAAAAAAGCGCCCCTGCCAAAATGGCAGAGACGCTTGGGAGGTGTAATTGGGCTGCGGCGGGCAACGCGGGAGTGTGTAGCTACGCCCGGCACTTCACTCGCTCTGCGAGTAAAGCGCCAGGCTAGGCTACCCATCCCGCTAAGAGCGCCCGCCTTCGCACCTTAACTGGGCTACGGTTCGACAACGCGGGAGTGATTTGCTACGCTCAGGGCCTCGTCGCCAAAGTTCGGCGACAATGTCCTGAGCTATGATCAGCCTGTTGCCATTCATGGCATACAGGCTGACATGCGGAGCGGCAAATCATCCCGCTAAATACGTCGAACCTTCGCACCTTACTTTGTAAAGTACCTCGCCTTAATGTTCTTCAAATACCCGCCGACGATCTTGAGGAAAGTCCGCGACTGGACGATGTTCTTGGGGTCCACGTACTCGCGGATCGCGCGCAAGGTCCGCTTGGGATCACGCGTCGCAAACGGGAAGGCCCCGCTTTTTTTCGTGTGGACGGTGAAGCGAGGAATGTACTTGCCGCGGAACATCACCGTCGCCTCAACAAAAGTGACCTCGGTCCACGGGATCTGAATGTACTTTTGCACGTTGCGATCGGCAAACCACTCCAGACCGCGGTCACCCACCATCATCTTGCCGTAATCCGCGATCCCCATGTAGGACGTCGCGTCGACGGTGAGATCCACCTTGGTATTGATCGACTTCACTGGCTCTTGCATCAATATCCCTCTTTCAGCACTTTTCTTTAATTATACGTCACTCGTTCCGGTGGTTTGGGCAAAATCAGGGCCGACGCCGTGCGCTGGCACGCCTTGCTTAATCGGGTTTCGGGTTTGCAACGCGGGAGTGGTCAGCTACGCCTGAGGCCTCGCCGGCAAAAAACGCCGGCAATGCCTCAGGCTAGGCTGCCCATCCCGCTAAGTGCGCGAACCCTACACACCTTACAAAAAAACCCCGGAGCATCTGCTCCGAGGTCAATCGGTCTGATGTTACATGAGACCCCAGATGTGGAAGACAATACCAACAACGAAGAGGCCCAGGATAACGATGATTGGGGAAACCTTCTTCTTGAGGAGCCACATGCACAGCAGGGTCAGCAGCAGCGCTGCCAGGCCAGGGATCAACTGATCCAAGTTGCTTTGCAGCGTGGTGACCTTAACTTTGTCCAGCGCCATGCCGCCAGCCTGCTGGGTCAACGCTTCTTTGATCCCGGCAGAGCCCTTTGGCAGGGAGTTCCAGTCAATGTAAGCACCCTTTTGCTGCGTGATCTTGGAAACGATTGGGGTGAACTTAACCGTAACCCAACGGTTGATCAGAGAACCCAGGATGAACATCCCGAGGATGGAAGCACCCTTGGTGACATCCTGCAGCAAGGTCCCGGACATGTCGTCCGCGATCCGTGACCCGGCCTTGTAGCCGAATTCCTGGGTGTACCACATGAAGGCTACCCGCATCAGGTTCCAGACCACGAAGAAAATGATTGGGCCCATGATGTTCCCGGCAAGGGCCAAGGAGGCAGCCAGCCCACCAAGGATCGGACGAGCGGTAAACCAGAAGACTGGGTCGCCGACACCGGCCAGCGGGCCCATCATCCCAATTTTAACCCCCTGAATGGCAACGTCGTCGATTGGCGCGCCATTAGCGCGTTCCTCTTCGAGGGCCAGGGTAACACCGATAACTGGAGAAGCCAGGTACGGGTGGGTGTTGAAGAATTCCATGTGACGCTTCAACGCCTTGATCCGGTCTTCCTTAGCTGGGTACAGCTTCTTGATCGCTGGGACCAAGGAGTATGCCCAACCACCGTTTTGCATACGTTCGTAGTTCCATGAACCCTGAAGGAAGGTAGAACGCCAGCAGACCTTGATCCGGTCAGACTTGGTCAAAACGTACTTGTTTGGTGTTTTTTCGATTGAATCAGCCATTATTTTCTCCCTCCTTCACTAATAATTGTCGATAATGTCGCCGACTGGATCGCCGGAGCCATTGTTGTCGGAAGAACCGCCATTGCTGCTAGAAGAGCCGCCCATCTTGGACAGGGTCAGGTAGATCAGCGCCAGGGAGATACCGATCGCGCCAAGCCCGATCAGCGTCAACTGGGAAATGGTAGCCAAAACGAAACCGATGATGAAGAATGGCCATACTTCGCGCGTCGCCATCATGTTCAGAACCATGGCGTACCCAACGGCAACGACCATGCCACCACCGATGCCCAGGCCATCCGTCAACCACTTAGGCATGAGGCCAAGCAGGGAACGAACAGGACCGGCACCAACGGCCAGGATCAAGCCGGCAGGGATCGCGATCCGCAGACCCTGCATGGCAATGGCAACGTACTGCCAGAAGTCCAGCATCTTGAAGCTGCCTTCTTCAGCCGCGTGGTCCATCAAGTGGACAACCGCGGTAGCAAGTGTGCGGACCAAAGTGGTCAGCAGCAGGCCGGCAACGGCCAGCGGAACGGCAAGGGCGATCGCGGAGTTAACTCCGGCGCGGCCCTGGCCACCAAGAACCAAAATAATAGCAGAAGCGACAGAAGCCAACGCCGCGTCAGGCGCGATCGCGGCACCAACGTTTGCCCAGCCAAGGGCGATCATCTGTAAGGTCCCGCCAAGGATCAGGCAAGGAAGAAGCTGGCCTGTTACCAGACCGATCAGCGTGCACGCTACAACTGGCATGTGGAATTCGAATTCATCAAGAACCCCTTCCATCCCTGCCAGGAACGCCACGATGAGGACCCCGATGATTTGAAGAAAGTTCAAATCCATGTGAATATCCTCCTTAAATTAAATTAGGAATATAAACTATTTCTATTTGTTGTTCTGAGCGTTCAGCGCGTCTTGCGCCTTCTTCAGGATCGTATCCATGTTGTCCTTACTGTCGGTTGGGACTTTGCGGACATCGAACTTGATTCCTTGCTCTTCAAGCGCCTTGAACGTATCGATATCGGTCTGGTCAAACGCCAGGACCTTGTTCGGCTGAACTTTACCAACGGAGTGCGCCATTGAGCCAACGTTGAGCTCAGTCAGCGGTACGCCGCCATCGATGGCTTTCTTCGCGTCTTCCGGTGTTTCGAATAATAGAAGAGCACGTTCGCCACCAAAGTGCTTGTCGTCTTTGGCGATCTTGATCATCTGATCGATCGGGATAACGTGCGCTTTGACACCACTTGGTGCCGCCTCGGTGATCAAGGACTTACGCAGCTTGTCGTGCGCAACGCCGTCTGAAACGACAATGATACGAGTAGGATTGGTTTCCTTGCTCCATGCGGTCGCAACTTGGCCGTGGAGCAGACGGGAATCGATACGAGCCAGAACGTAGCTCATCTTCCCTGGCTTGCCGCCGCTGACATGCTTAGCAGCAGCTGCTGCTGGCGCCGCCTTTGGTGCAAGCTCTTCAGGCTTGACTTTGATACCGTCTTTACCTGACTCAATAATGTGCGCTGCAATCTCGTGCGCTGAATCCATGGACAAACGGGAACCGTATGCCTCGATGAGCATTGGTAGGTTCAACCCAGTGACGATCGCCCACTTATCTTTGTGTGCCTCGAACAACCCATTGGACTGGTTGAACGGAGAGCCGCCCCACAAATCGATAAGGAACAGGACTTGGTCATCTGAGTCGAGCTTCGCAATGGCTTCCTCGAGGTGTGCTTTCAAGTCGTCTGGGCCTTCGTTGGGCTGGAACGTTACTGCTTGAACGTTCTGCTGTTCACCGAAGATCATCTGACCTGATTGCATAATGCCTTTGGCAAAATCGCCGTGGCTAGCAAGGATGATTCCGACCATTGTTTGTCGCCTCCTATATTTATTTTGGTCAAGGGAAGCGCTGACACTCAGTTCTAGCGCAAAACTAGGCCTTGCTTTCCCTTTCCGAAGGCTAGTATGAACAAAAATGGTGGCGATTGCAAAGGATTAGTGACGCGAAATGTTGTCCGTTTTCATGAAACATGAGTCAAGTCACGGCGTCGGGCGCATAAAATTTTTATCAAGTTTTTTATTGCTTCGGCATTGGTCGAACCAATTGTCTATAAAACGCGTACCAATGTCCGTAATATCGGCAACGCCGGCCTAAAACCAGCATCCTTCGTCAGTGTCTTGATAAGACAATAATCCGATGACACATAAATAAAATTCGCTTAACCGAATTTTCTCCCCTTGCTCAGAACTCAGCAAAGTTGTTAACCCCATCAATTCGGACCCCTAAGATTCTGGAATACTAACCGGCTTGACTTGGCAAGTCCCGCAACAAGCCTAGGCAGCTTGGCTTTGCCCTCTTTCGGTCCCACCTGCAACCAAAATCCACCGCTCCAGAGGTACCCGCAAATTTTCGGTTAGTTAATCTTCCTGCCTTGCATATGGAGGCAGGGCAGATATGAATGGCCGTCGCCTATCGACCATCCCCGTGACCGTACAATGTCAATCACTACTGCCTCGCACGACTAGCTTGCCGTATTTCACTGATGTGGCAACCTACTCGCAGGGGCGCCCTGCCAAGAGCCGGGCGTGTATGATGGGCGCCAAGGGCCGGACGGCCGGAGCAGGGAGGGGGCTCAGCAGTGAAAACCTTGTTGGCGATTTATCGCCTACAAGGTGGCCCGACTGAGAGACTCGCAAAGCGAGGCTCGAAGCGGTGCCCACTGCGTTCCAGCCCCCTCCCTGCGGAGGCCGTCCTGCCCGCCCCCTTTTCCAATTGGCTTGACAGAAGATCCCCAGAACATTACACTTGCAAGCGACAATTAAATACACCACTAAGAAATAGAGGTCGCGGAAACGACGAACGCTGAGGAGTGCCTGTCACGATGAATCAGCCGTAAGCGAATCCGCCGAAACGTACCTTGCCGCAGGGGCAGGGCACGTTGGGCCAGTTGGGGAAACCCGCTGGACTGTCGAAGCCTAGCTTCGGAGCGCTATGATTCTGGTTTAACCACTGAAATCATCGGTCGGCCTATTTCACTTATAGGTCGGCCTTTTTACTTCTCTATTTCCCGCGTGGTTCACCGGGGCAACCTGGGACAACACGAAGGGAGTTTTTACATCATGAAGAAGCACATTTGGGGTCGCCTTGTCAGCGGCCTGGCACTGCTCGCCGTCGCGGCGGGCCTAGCATCAACCAGTCAAGCTAATCCCGTCCAGGCGGCGGGCGGCACGTTCAAGGTCGGCATGGAGGCCGGCTACGCGCCGTTCAACTGGACACAAAACACCGCGGCCAACGGCGCCGTCAAGATCCAGGGCAGCGCCGATTACGCCAACGGGTACGACGTGCAGATGGCCAAGAAGGTCGCCAAGGCCCTCGGCAAAAAGGTCGTCGTCGTCAAGACGTCCTGGAACGGCCTGCCGCCGGCTTTGACCTCCGGCAAGATCGACGCCATCATCGCCGGCATGAGCCCGACACCTGAGCGCCGCAAGACCATCGATTTCACCAACACCTACTACGCCAGCAAGCTGACCGTCGTGGTGCGCCGCGACAGCAAGTTCGCCAAGGCCAAGAGCATCCGCGATTTTAAAAATGCGAAGATCACGGCCCAGCTGTCGACCTTCCACTACCAGGCCATCAAGCAGATGAAGGGCGCCATCAAAGAGCCCGCCATGGATAACTTCCCGGCGATGCGGGTGGCCCTGGAATCCGGCACCATCGACGGCTACGTCTCCGAAGTGCCAGAAGGGATCACGGCGGAAAACGCCAACCCGGACCTGACCTACCTGCGCTTCTCCAAGGCCAACGGCTTCAAGACCAACCCCGAGGACGTCGACCTGGCCATCGGGGTCCGCAAGAACGACCCGGACAAGGCCAAGATCAACGCCGAGCTGGCCAAGATCTCGCAAAAGCAGCGCGATCAGCTGATGAACGAGGCCGTTGCCAACCAGCCGGAAACCACCAGCCAGGGCAACTGGCTGCTCGCCCTGCTCAAGCAGTACGGCCCGATGTTGCTGCGCGGGACCGGCATGACACTGCTGATCTCCCTGATCGGCACGGTCGTCGGCTTCCTGATCGGCCTGCTGGTCGGCATCGCCCGCACCACCCCGCGGCCCAAGACCCGCGGCAAGCGCGGCCTGCGCGCCGTCGCCAACTGGCTTTTGGCCGTCTACATTGAAGTCTTCCGCGGCACGCCAATGATCGTGCAGGCCGCCGTCGTCTACTACGGCGCCGCGTTGGCCTTCCACGTCAACATGGACCGCACCGTCGCCGCCTTGTTCATCGTGTCGATCAACACCGGGGCCTACATCTCCGAAATCATCCGCGGCGGGATCACCTCCGTGGATGAGGGCCAGTTCGAGGCCGCCCACGCGCTGGGCATGACCCACTGGCAGACGATGACCAAGATCATCCTGCCGCAGGCGATCCGCAACTCCCTGCCGGCCGTCACCAACGAATTCATCGTCAACATCAAGGACACGTCGGTGCTGTCCGTCATCTCCGTCTCCGAGCTGTTCTTCAGCGCCGAGACCATTGCCGGGCAGAACTTCCAGTTTTTCCACACCTACCTGGTCGTGGCGGGCATCTACCTGCTGCTGACGTTCACCATCAGTCGGCTCTTCCGGATCGTCGAAAAGCACATGGACGGCCCGAAGAACTACAACGTGATGAACAACCAGATGCAAGTCGAGACCCCGACGATCAAGTAAGGAGGACCCTAATATGTCAGAACCCATCATTGAAGTACGTAATTTGAAGAAGTCCTTCGGCAGCCACGAGGTCTTGAAGGACATCAACTTCACCGTTGAAAAAGGCGAGGTCATCTCGATCATCGGCCGCTCCGGCTCCGGGAAGTCGACGCTGCTGCGGAACATTAACCTGCTCGAGACCCCGACCGCCGGCGACATTTTGTTCCATAACCAGAGCATCCTCACCGATGACTTCAACCTGCCGCTGTACCGCGCCCACGTGGGCATGGTGTTCCAGTCGTTCAACCTGTTCAACAACCTGACCGTGCTGGAAAACGTCATGGTCGGCCAGCAGACCGTCCTGAAGCGCAGCCCCGAGGACGCCAAAAAGCACGCCCTGGACCTGCTGAACACGGTGGGCATGGACCCCTTCATCAACGCCAAGCCGGCCCAGCTTTCCGGCGGCCAGCAGCAGCGCGTAGCCATCGCCCGCGCCGAGGCCATGGATCCGGAAGTCCTGCTGTTCGACGAGCCGACCTCCGCGCTTGACCCCGAAATGGTCGACGACGTCTTAAACGCCATGACCGCCCTGGCCCACACCGGCCTGACGATGATCATCGTCACCCACGAAATGGCCTTCGCCCGCGACGTGTCCGACCGCGTCGTCTTCATGCACGAAGGCGTCATCGAGGAAACCGGCACCCCGGACGAGCTGTTCGGCCATCCCCAGCACCAGGCCACCCAGGACTTCCTTAAGCGGTACCTGAGCCGGATTTAGGCTAGGCCGGCTGCGAATAGGCTGAGCCCTAAAGTGGTTTCCACCTAAAACGTAAGCACCCCGCCATCACGATTCGAAGGACGAATCGCGACGGCGGGGTGCTTTCGCGTCTGGGCTGCTTTGGGGAACGCGATTAAGCCGTTTTGTCTCACCTACTTTTTGACTCTTTCGCACCGGGAGCGCTGTCTCTTATAAGCGCCAGTTTCAAGCGATAAGGCCAAGGCGTAGTCGATATTTGGATATGACAATGTTTGCTGAGGGAAAAAGTGCCAAAGGACGAAATCATTATATAGTAGACGAACAAATACTTCGACGACGCTCCCCCCTATGAAGATCACCGACATTTTATTAGCCATATGTGCTACAATTGGAGTACAAAAAAGTGAGGTGATTGCCATGGCGATCAAAGACCGAATTCAGGTTCGTATCGATCACGAGACAAAGAAAAAAGCCGAGGACAATTTGAAAGCCCAAGGATTGACGCTTTCGGAATACACCAGGATAATGGTTGCAAACGCAGCTCAAGGGAATATTAAGCTAAGGTTCGAAACGCCAAACGCACAACTTGAATCTTCTATTAAAGAAGCAGCCGATTTTCTCGCTGGTAAAGAAGATCTCAAAGGCTATACCAATGCAGAATCCTTGAACAAAGAGCTTTTGAAATAGAAATGAGGCCAACCCATGCGTAACACCATCGTGCCTACGCACAACTTCAAGAAGCACTTTAAGCAAGTCAGGCGCGTTGGTCATTGGGATCGGATCTTCGCCAAGCCCTCAAATTTTGAGGGGACCAAATTGCCAGCATGGGATTTTATCCTAAATTGCCTCATCTTCGGCCAGCCAATTCCAAGCTATTTTTACCCTCACCCAATTACCCCTTCGAAGCGCTTAATGCAGGAAATTAAGCGTGCCGTTGGCTCAGAGCACGGCCCAATTCGTGTTATTGACCTCCATTTTGACGGGCATAATGGTGACAATCTTCTGGTTTATTGCCCAGTGCTCAAACAGAACCTAGTTATTCTGATCGATATTGGAACGCACGCAGATTTATTTCAGTAGCGAGCTACTAAAAAGCCGCAACCGAGCACCAAGAATTTGGTGAGCGTTGCGGCTTTTTATTGACCTCAAGACCCGGCGGTAAAGAGCGGCGGACCTAGGTTGGTGTAATCGGGCTGCGGGTCGACAACGCGGGAGTGGCTAGCTACGCTCAAGGCCTCGCCGGCAAAGTACGGCGGCAATGCGGCAGGCTAGGCTAGCTGTCCCGCTAAGTGCGCGAACCCTACGCACCTTGGCGTAATCGGGCTGCGGGTTCGCAACGCGGGAGCATCTAACTACGCTCAAGGCCTCGCCGGCAAAGTTCACCGGCAATGCCTTGAGCTAGGTTAGCTGTCCCGCTAAGTGCGCGAACCCTACGCACCTTGGTTTAATCGGGCTGCGGGTCGACAACGCGGGAGTGGCTAGCTACGCCTGGCGCTTCACTCGCTTTGCGAGTAAAGCACCAGGCTAGATAATATGAAGTGACCCCCTAGATTGTCGACACGGGGATTTAGATTGATAATGTTGTTAGCTAAAACAAACAA
>NZ_RHOJ01000014.1 GCF_003946485.1 Lacticaseibacillus jixianensis
AACCGACCGAACTATCCAGAAATATTCTGGTAGAACGGTCGGTCTTTTTTTGCAGCTTCGATTTATGTCTCAGCCACGTTTTGGTCGTGATTAAGATGGTTAGGCTGGCTCGTGCATGACGACCAGCTTGCCCGCCGGATGGTGGGATTCAAGCAGCCGGTGGCCTTCCTGGACGCCGAGTGCCGTAAAGGGCAGCTGCTTGGCAACGCGCACGTTCAGCCGCGCTTCGTTGAAGGCCTGGATCAAGGCCGGAAAAGCCGATTCTGGCTTGGCGGGCTTGCCTTCGCCCAGCTGGATGGGGTCAAGCGCCTTACCGTTCAGCGTGGGCGCGGCGTCGGCCGTGGTCAGCAGCGTGCCGCCGGGCCGGGTGATCGCGACGCCGGCACCGCCGTCTTGGCCGCCGCTGACGGCGTTGACGGTCGCGTCCGCCTGGTCGCCAAAACGCGCCGCCACGGCCACTTCGTCGTAGGCTGCAACCTCGTCGGCGCCAAGGCGGCGTACGTAGTCGGCGTTGCGCGCGCTGGCCGTGGCGATGACGTGCAGGTGTTGCAGTTTGGCAAGCTGGACGACCAGCGCCCCGACGCCGCCGCTCGCGCCTTCGACGGCCAGGGTCTGGCCGGGCGCCAGGGCGAGCACCTGCAGGATGCTGTAGGCGGATAGGCCGACCTGGGGCAGGCCGGCTGCCGCAGCCAGCGGCATGGCGGCCGGTTTTTTGATCAGCTTGCCGACACTGGCAACGACAAATTCACTGTAGCCGCCAATGGGCCGGTAGTTGATGACCACATCCCCGCGCGCAAAGGCGGAGACGCCTTCGCCCAGCGCGGTGACTTGTCCCACCACGTCGGTGCCCGGCACGATGGGGAAGGCGAGCTTGCGAAACGCCGCTTGCTCCCCGCGGCGCAGCGAGGCGTCGTAGGGGTTAAGGCCAAAGCCCAGCACGTGAAGCTGGACCTGGCCGGGTTTGGGCACCGGCACTGGCGCCTCGATGGTGGTGAAAACCGTGGGGTCGCCGTAGTGATCAAAGCCAAAACGTTTCATCGTGATTCCTCCTTAAGCCGGCCGGACTGCAGGAGCCACGCCTTGGCGCGTTGCAGCTCGGCCATGGTGAGATTGTGCTGCTGGTCATGGGTGTAAACGGTCAGTTGGCCGCCGGCGGTGCGGATCTGCTGGCCGAGCGCGGTGAAGCGGTGCGCGGCCACGATGGGGTCTTGCGTCCCGTACGACGCCCAGACTAACGTGCTTGGCGCAAGCGCGGGGGCGGCAATCGGCGTCAGCGCCTGGGGGTGAAACAGCAGCGCCGTGCGAAACGGCAGGGGCCGCTTCATCATGGCCCACGCGGCAAGGCTGCCGCCGTTGGAGTAGCCGATCACGACCATGCGCGCCAGCGGCAGCTGGTAATGCGCGGCTAACTCACGAACACGCGCCAGCAGCCCCGCCGCCGCTTGCGTTAGGCTGGCGGTGGTCGGCGTGCCGCCTGGGTCGTGGCGGAAAAAGCTAGTCCGGCCGACCGCGCGCTCACGGCCGGCAATGGCCAGCTGCGGGGCGCCGGGGGCGAGGAAGCGGGCGATCGGCATCAGGTCACGCGCGGCACCGCCGTCGCCGTGAAGCAGGAGCAGCGGCGCCAGCGCGCGGTCGCCATCCACAAATTCGTCATGCACAGTCTCATTGCCTCCCGCTGACTATTTTATGACCAGTATAACTGGCCGGGGAAAACAAGCAACCGCTCTGTGGTCAGCTTACCGCGTTGGCGGCGGCAGCGCGAATGATTCCCCTCGCTTTGACTTGACTTTAGCCGCTCATCCGAGAATAATCATTTAGGCCTGCATCGACTTGACCGCCCGCGTTCGCCGCTTGGCAGGGGCGTGTTATAATGAAAAGAATGAGAAAAAGAGGAGGCCGCTTGTGGCAGTTTTTGAACCGACCTGGCTGGTCAACGCCATCTATAATCTGACGCCGAGCCAACTGAAACGTCAGGGGATCGCCGCCGTGCTGACCGATTTGGACAACACGCTGATCGCCTGGAACAATCCGGATGGCACCCAGCAGCTGCGCGACTGGCTGCAGGAAATGAAAAATGCCGGCATCGCCGTGATGGTGGTGTCCAACAACAACAAGGACCGCATCGGGCGGGCCCTGGCCAAGTTGGACCTGCCGTTTGTCGCCCGGGCGGTGAAGCCCTTGCCGCTTGGCATCGACCGGGCCGTTCGCCGGTTGGGCCTCGACAAACGGGCCGTGGTGATGGTCGGCGATCAGCTCCTGACGGATATTGCCGCGGGCAACGCCGCGAAGGTGCGCACGGTCCTCGTGAAGCCCCTGGTCGAGACGGACGCGTGGAACACGCGGATCAACCGCTTCTTTGAAGGGTTCGTGTTGCACAAGATGAAGAAGAATAACCAACTTAATTTTACGGAGGAATTGAATGACAAACACTGATGAGCCGCTGTATTGTATCGGCTGCGGGGCCCGCTTGCAAAGCACGGACCCCAAAGCGGCAGGGTTTCTGCCGGCAAGCTCACTTGATAAGGCCCAGGCCGGCGAGGAAGTTTATTGCCAGCGCTGTTTTCGCCTGCGCCACTACAATGAAGTCGCGCCGGTGTCTTTGACCGACGACGATTTTTTGCGCCTGCTGAACGCCTTGGGCGAAAGCGACGCGTTGATCGTCAACGTAGTCGACATTTTCGACTTTAATGGCAGTGTGATCCCGGGGCTGCACCGCTTTGTGGGCAGCAATCCCGTGATCCTGGTCGGCAACAAGGCCGACGTGCTGCCTAAGTCGATCAACCCGCGGAAGGTGACCAACTGGCTGACGCAGGCGGCGCACGCCCAAGGGCTGCGGCCCGTGGCGACCGTGCTCACCTCCGCCAAAAAGGGCAGTAACCTCGACGAGCTCCTGGCTTTGATCGAGCAGTACCGTGAGCACCGCGACGTGTACGTGGTCGGCGTGACCAACACCGGGAAGTCGACGTTGATCAACCGCATCATCAAGGGCGAAAACGGCATGGCCGATCTGATCACCACCTCGCGGTTCCCCGGCACCACGCTTGACCGGATCCAGATCCCGCTGGACGACGGCCATTTTCTGATCGACACGCCAGGCATCATTCACCGGCGGCAGATGGCCCACTTCCTGAACCCCAAGGACCTCAAGCTAGTGTCGCCGAGCAAGCCGATCCGGCCGACGGTGTACCAGCTGAACGCCGGCCAGACGGTATTTTTTGCCGGCCTGGCGCGCTTTGACTACCTGCGCGGGCCCAAGGCGGGCTTCACCATTTATGCGGATAACCAGCTGCTGCTGCATCGGACCAAGCTGGAGAACGCGGACGCCTTGTACGAAAAGCACCGCGGCGACCTGTTAGCGCCCCCGCGCCCAGAGGACCTGGCGACGTTCCCGAAGCTGGTGCGCTTTGAGTTCACCCCGAAGGAAGAGTCCGACCTCGTGATCGCTGGTCTGGGCTGGGTCGTGGTGCCTGCCGGGGCGACGGTGGCCGGCTGGGCCCCTGAGGGCGTCGATGTGTTGTTGCGGAAGGCTTTGATTTAGGAGAATGAGCATGCTAACAGGAAAACAGAAACGGTATTTACGCGCGGCGGCCAACCGCCTGCGCCCGATCGCGACGCTGGGCAAAAACGGCCTGTCCGATCAGTTCGTGGACGGCGTGGCGAAGGCGCTGGAGGTGCACGAATTAGTCAAGCTCTCCTTGCTGCAGACGGCCGAAGAGACCCCCGCCGCAGTCGGCGCCTTTATCAGCCGGACCCTCCCCGGGGCGCAGGTGGTTCAGACCATGGGCCGCACTGTGCTGGTGTACCGGCGGGCCGGCCTTGAGGAACACCGCAAGCTTTCCGTTGAAGTGGCCAAGCTGGGGAAGTAAGACCATGGGGATCACGAGTAAAACCACGCTGACGCAGCCGGTGATCACCGAAGAGGTCTCAGCGCAAATTCTGGGCCCGCGGCGCAAACAGGTTGGCCTTTTGGGCGGAACGTTCAATCCCGTGCACATCGGCCACCTGATCATGGCCGAGGCGGTGGGCACGACGCTGGGCCTTGCGAAGGTCTTCTTCATGCCCGATAACAAGCCGCCCCACGTCGATCACAAAGGGGCGATCCCGGTCGGCCAGCGTGTGACCATGCTGCAGGCCGCGATCCACGACAACCCGCTGTTTGATCTGGAACTGACCGAGGTCAAACGCGGCGGGGTCAGCTACACCATCGACACGATGAAGGCGCTGACGGCGGCCCACCCGGACACCGACTACTACTTCATCATCGGCGCCGACATGGTGGCCTACCTGCCGAAGTGGAAGGACGTGGACCAGCTCATGAAGTTGGTCCACTTTGTCGGGGTCAAGCGGCGCGGGTTTGCGCCCGCGTCGCCTTATCCGATCACCTGGGTGGACGCGCCGTTGATCGACGTGTCGTCCAGTGAGATCCGCCAGCGCGTGCAAACCGGCCAGAGCATTCGCTACTTGGTGCCGGAATGCGTCCGCGCCTACATTGAGAAAGAGGGCTTGTACCGTGACTGATTACGAATACCCGGCAGCGTTGACCCATGATCTCAGCCGTGAGGAGCTGCTGAACCACCTCCAAAACCGGCTGGACGACGCCCGCTTTCAGCACTGCCTGCGCGTCGAAGAGGCCGCCCGGCAGCTGGCGACCAGGTTTCACGCCGATGTCGACCGGGCGGGGCTGGCCGGCCTGTTTCACGATTACGCCAAGCAGGTCCCGATTGCGGACTACAAGCGGGTGATCATGGAGGACGGCTTTGACCCGGCGCTGCTGCAGTACGGCCGCGGGGTGTGGCACGGCATGGTGGGCACCTGGTTCATTCAAACCGAGGTCGGCTTGACCGACCGATTGGTGCTCCAGGCCATTGAACGGCACACCACCGGGGACCCGGCGATGACCCTGCTGGATCAGATCATTTTTGTGGCCGATTTTATCGAACCGGCCCGGACCTTAGACGCGGAGGTGGCCGCGCGGGCCGCTGCCTTGACCGACATGCGGCAGGCCACGTTCATCGAGCTGAAAAACACGCTGCAGTACCTGATCGCCAATAACAAGATCGTATATCCAAAGACGCTTTTGACCTTTAACGCTTTTATTCCCAAGGAGGGATAGTTCTGAACTCGAAAGATTTACTAGAAACCGCGGTTCGCGCTGCCGATGATAAGCGCGCAGAAGACATTGTTGCCCTGGACATGACGCAGGTCTCACTGCTGGCCGATTACTTCCTGATCGTCAGCGGCGGCACGACGCGCCAGGTCCAGGCCATTGCCGATGCCATTGAGGAGAAGACCAAGGCTGCCGGCGGCCCGGAGCCGCGCATCGAAGGCAACAAGGACTCCAAGTGGCTGCTGATGGACTACGGGGACGTCGTGGTCGACGTCTTCACACCGGAAGAGCGCCAATTCTACAACCTGGAGAAGCTGTGGCAGGACGCGCCGCTGGTCGACGTGAAAGACTGGGTCCAGGAATGATCTACTCGACCTTCGCCGAAGTCTACGACACCCTGATGGACGAGTCGCTTTACGCCAAGTGGCGCGATTACGTGCTTGCCCAAGTTAAGCCGACCGGCCAGCTGCTGCTGGAGCTGGCCGGGGGGTCCGGCAGTCTGGCCCTGCTGTTGAAGCAGGCCGGCTTTGACGTGGCCGTGTTCGACCTGTCGAGCGAGATGCTGGCGTTGGCCGAGGCCAAAGCCGAGAAGGCAGGGATCGCACTGCCGCTGATCCAAGGCGACATGCAGGATTTGTCCGGCCTGCCGCAGTGCCCGATCGTCACGTGCTTTGACGACTCCATTTGTTACATGAAAGACCTTCAGGCCGTGGGGCAGGTCTTTGAGCAGGTGGCCAGCGTGCTGACGCCCGGGGGCGACTTTTTCTTCGATGCGCACTCGCTTTACCAGATGGATTCGGTCTTTCCAGGGTACATGTACAACTACCAAACGGAGGACTACGCGTTTTTGTGGCACAGCTATGAAGGCGCGTTCCCGCATTCAGTCGAGCACGACCTGACCTTTTTTGTCTACGACGAAAAGCTGGATGCCTACCACCCGCTGATCGAGACGCATAAGGAGCGGACGTACCCGCTGGCCGACTTCAAGCGGGCGCTGGTTGCGGCGGGCTTTACGGACGTTGAGGTGACGGCCGACTTTGGCCGCGGGCCGGTCCAGCCGGACAGCACGCGCTGGTTTTTCCACGCAAAGAAGGCGTAATATGCAAGCCGTGGGCATGATCGCCGAGTTTAATCCCCTGCACAACGGGCATGTGTTCGCCCTGCAAGCGGCCCGCCGCCTTAGCGGGGCCGATGCGGTGGTGGTGCTGATGGCCGGCAATTTCGTGCAGCGCGGCGAGCCGGCGATCGTCGATAAGTGGCATCGCGCCAACGCCGCGTTGGCCGCCGGGGCGGACTTGGTGGTTGAACTGCCGACCACCGATGCCGTTCAAGCGGCCGATGGCTTTGCCGCGGGGAGCCTCGCGCTGCTTTCTGCGCTGCACGTGCAGAGTCTGGCGTTTGGCACGGAGGCGCCGGGCTTAGACTACGCCGCCCTGGCGGCGCGCGTCGCCGCGGCCCCGCCGCAAGCGAGCCTGTTTGCGGATCACCGCGAGACGTACGCCACGCAGCTGAACCAGTATTACCAGCAGACCGCCGGGGTCAGCCTCGATGCGCCCAACCTGCTGTTGGGGCTGAGTTATGCGCAGGCCAACCGTGCGCTGAAGGCACCGCTGACCCTTTTGCCGTTTGCGCGGCAGGGGGCCGCGCATGACGCACCCGAAATGACGGCGCAAACGGCCAGCGCTAGCGCCTTGCGCGCGGCGGTGGCCGCAGGGCAGGACGTCTCGGGGTTCATGCCCCAGCCGATGGCCGCGGGGCTGGCGCAGGCCCGGCGGCAAAGCTGGGATGACTTGTTCCCACTGCTGCGCTACCGGCTGCAGACGGCTGACTTGGCTGCACTGCGGGCGGTATACACGATGTCAGAAGGCCTGGAGTTTCGGCTGACCGAGCAGCTGCCGGGGGCGGCGGACTTTGCGGATTTTCTACAACGCATCAAGTCCAAGCGTTACACATATGCCCGCATGCGGCGGCTGTGCCTGTACGTGGTATTGAACCTGACGCAGGCAGCGGTGCAGGCGGCCGCGGCGAAGCGCTTCCTGCACGTGCTGGGGTTTAACCAAACTGGCCGGCGCTACCTCCACCAGGTGAAGAAAACGGCGACCTTGCCGCTGATCACGAAGGTCTCCTCCGCCATGCTGGCGCCGGGCGGCCTCATGTACTGGCAGCACCGCTGCGATCAGCTGATCGAAACGTTGACCGGCACCGCCCAGAATTTTGGCCGGGTGCCGCTGATGCGAAAGGAGAATGATTGATGCTTAAATGGACGCTTGCCGAACTGGCCAAGTACCGCACCACGCCGCTCCACTTCTCGGAGACCCTGGCGCTGAAGGCGGATCTGATCGCCCGCGACCCCGAGATCCTGGACGTCACCCCAATTACAGCGGAGGGTTACATCAGCTTCGACGATGGGGATGTGCTCGCTTCGGTGACCCTCAAGGGCACCATGGTGGTCCCTTCGACCCGCAGTTTGAAGCCTGTTGACCTGCCGCTTGATTTCACGTTCAGTGAGGTCTACCTGACTGATCCGGCCCACGAGGACAAATACGAAGAGGGCCAGCTGGTGTTGATCCTTGAGGGCGACAGCGTGGACATTCAGGCGGCCATCGAGGATCATATTCTGCTGGCGGTGCCGATGCAGGTGCTGACCCCGGAAGAGGCCGAGGCCGGTGAGATGCCGCACGGTACCGACTGGACCGTGATGGGCGAAGAGGCGTACCAAAAGGCGCAGGAAACGGACGAGAAGCCCAATCCGGCGTTTGCCAAACTGAAAGACCTGTTCCCGGACGACGAGGACAAGCACTGACGGGCCCGGCTTTAATTCGTGGGCCTTTTTTGCTAGTATTAGCGTGTATTGTTTTGCGATATAAATAAGCGGCGGGGTGACCCGTTCGTTTGGGAGGTAACAACATGGAAACACCAACAATTGGCGTCATTGGGATGGCCGTGATGGGCAAGAACCTGGCCCTGAACATTGAAAGTCGCGGCTATACGGTCGCCATTTATAACCGGACTGGCTCCAAGACCAAAAAGGTAGTTGAGGATCACCCGGACAAGAAGCTGGTGCCCAGCTACACTGTCGAAGACTTCGTCGCCTCGCTTGAAAAGCCGCGGCAGATCATCATGATGGTCAAGGCCGGCGCCGGCACGGACGCGGTCATCGCGGAACTGCTGCCGCTGCTGGACAAGGGCGACGTGCTGATCGACGGGGGTAACACCTTCTTCGAAGACACCATGCGCCGCAACGCCGAGCTCGACAAGTCCGGCATCAACTTCATCGGCATGGGCGTGTCCGGTGGTGAACTGGGCGCCTTGCAGGGACCATCCTTGATGCCCGGCGGCCAAAAAGAGGCCTACGACCTAGTCGCGCCAATTCTTGAGCAGATCGCGGCCAAGGCCGACGAGGACGGTAAGCCATGTGTGACCTACATCGGGCCAAACGGTGCGGGGCACTACGTCAAGATGGTCCACAACGGGATCGAATACGGCGACATGGAACTGATCGCCGAGTCTTACAACGTGATGCGCAACATGCTGGGCATGTCCGTCGACGAGATCGCCACAGTGTTCAAGTCCTGGAGCGAAGGCGAGCTGTCCTCGTACCTGATCGACATCACCGCGGATATTTTGACGCGTAAGGACGACCTGGATTCCGGCAAGCCGATCGTTGATGTGATCCTCGACGCTGCCGGCAACAAGGGGACGGGTAAGTGGTCCTCACAAAGCGCCGCCGAACTCGGCGTGCCGCAAAGTGTCATCACCGAGTCCCTGTACGCCCGCTACATCAGTGCGATGAAGGACGAACGCGTGGCAGCCAGCAAGGTGCTGCCAAAGCCGGTCGGCAACGTGAAGTTTGACAACCGCGCCGAGGCCGTTGAGCTGATCCGCAAGGCGCTGTACTTCTCCAAGCTGATGAGCTACGCGCAGGGCTTTGAACAGATGCGGGTCGCTTCTGAGCACTACGACTGGCACCTTCAGTACGGCGAGCTGGCTCAGATCTGGCGGGCAGGCTGCATTATCCGCGCCAAGTTCCTGCAGAACATCACGGATGCCTACACCAAGCAGCCTGAGCTGAAGAACCTGCTGCTGGACGACTACTTCAAGGACATCGCCAAGAACTACCAGGAAGCCGTTCGCGACTTGGTCGGCTTTGCCACCAAGTCCGGCGTGCCGGTCCCTGGGTTCATGGCCGCCATTTCCTACTACGACTCTTACCGCAGCGCGGTGTTGCCAGCTAACATCATTCAGGCGCAGCGCGACTACTTCGGTGCACACACCTACCAGCGCACGGATCGCGAAGGCACGTTCCACTACACCTGGTACACCGAACAATAAAAGTCGCTCAGCTTTTCCCCGTCAGCAGTGGCGGGGTTTTTTATATGAAGGTGCGGAGAGTCGCCGGTCTTAGCCCGACGGATAGCCTAGCTTGAGGCCTTGCCGGCGTTCTTTGCCGGCGAGGCCTCAGGCGTAGCTAGCCGTTCGGGCGTTGGCGACCCGAAGCCCGATTACGACAAGGTGCGCAGGGTCGACGCCCTTAGCCCGACGGATAGCCTAGCTTGAGGCCTTGCCGGCGTTCTTTGCCGGCGAGGCCTCAGGCGTAGCTAGCCGTTCGGGCGTTGGCGACCCGAAGCCCGATTACGACAAGGTGCGCAGGGTCGACGCCCTTAGCCCGACGGATAGCCTAGCTTGAGGCCTTGCCGGCGTTCTTTGCCGGCGAGGCCTCAGGCGTAGCTAGCCGTTCGGGCGTTGGCGACCCGAAGCCCGATTACGACAAGGTGCGGAGAGTCGCCGGTCTTAGCCCGAAGGCCAACCGCTTCGCATGTCGCCCTGTACGCCATAAATGGCTACAAGGCGATCATAGCCGTAAGCATTGCCGCTAAACTTTGGCGGCGAGGCTTACGGCTTAGTTGGGCGCTCGGGTGTTGTCGACCCGTAGCCCAATTCGGCCAAGGCCCCCGGCTGGCCGATCCGGGGTCAAGATATTGGCATATACCTGGTAAATAAATATTCCTAAAACAATTATTATATCTAAGTTGGTATAGACCAATGAGAAAGCGATTGGCGGCTCTCCTTTCATTCTCTGATCCAAAGTTAAAGCTTTCTGTGATAGTTTTTCGGGGGTTGATGTGCTACAATCACAGCATAGAAATTGAAATGAGAAAATGAGCGCTGGCAGCCGCACTAAATTAGAATTCGCGCGGCTGATGGATCACCGATAAGGAGTAGAGCAATGAGCCGAATTTTAATTATTGAAGATGAGAAAAACCTCGCGCGCTTCGTTGAATTGGAACTGAAGCACGAAGGTTACGAGACCGCCGTCCACTTTAATGGGCGGACCGGGCTTGAGGCGGCGCTGAGCGAGGACTGGGATGCCATCCTGCTTGATTTGATGCTGCCAGAGCTGAACGGGCTGGAAGTCTGCCGCCGCGTGCGCCAGGTCAAAAACACGCCGATCATCATGATGACGGCCCGCGACTCCGTGATCGACCGCGTCTCCGGGCTGGATCACGGCGCCGACGATTACATCGTTAAGCCGTTTGCCATTGAGGAGCTGCTGGCGCGGCTGCGTGCGTTGCTCCGGCGCATCTCGATCGAAGGTGAACACAACGCCGCCAAGCAGACCACGATCACGTACCGGGACCTGACGATCGAAAAGGAGAACCGGGTCGTGCGCCGCGGCGATGACATCATCGAGCTGACTAAGCGCGAATACGAGCTGCTGCTCACCCTCATGGAGAACATCAACGTCGTGCTGGCCCGCGATGTGCTGCTGTCGAAGGTGTGGGGCTACAATTCAGACGTCGAGACCAACGTTGTGGACGTCTACGTCCGCTACATTCGCAACAAGATCGATCGGCCCGGTGAGCCGAGTTACATTCAGACGGTTCGGGGCACCGGCTACGTGATGCGGTCGTAATGTCGCGCCTTAGCGAGCCCAAACCAAACAAACGGCTGCCCCTTGGGTTCAAGTGGACGGCCGTTGTTGCAGCCGGCATTTTTTCCACCTTCATCGTGCTCTCCTTGATCCTCCTGGCGCTGATGCGGCAGGTGTTGATCAACCAGGAGCGCGATGCGGTGGCGGAAACGATGAGTGCCGTCCAGTCGCGGCTGGCCCCAGCCGCAAAGAACTTGACGGCGCAGGCGGTCTTACCCCGCATCAATGCCGACAACACCGCAGCGCTGTCTGGCACCACTGCCGCCGGGCAACCCGCCAACAGCGTGTTCGATGATTCGGTCGTCCAGAAGATCTCGCGGGCCGATATGTCGCTGGCGGTTTACGACCGCGCCGGCCATAAGTTGTTCACCTCGCGCGATTCGGATGAGCCGCTGGTTCAGGTGGCGCACACGGTCATTAAAATGACGAACAACGGCCGCTTCAAGGGCATGATCGCCCGGGCACCGGTGATTTCGAGCCAAAACGGCAAGCGGATCGGCTACGCGCAGATCACCGACCACATGGCCACCTTTTACGCGACCATGCGGCAACTCTGGGGGATCGTCGCCGCCTTGGCCGCGGCGGCCCTGCTGGTGTCAATGGCGCTGGGCTTTTTCCTGGCGTCACGCTTCCTCAAACCGATCCGCTCGATCACCAAAACCATCGATCAGATCAACGAGGAGCCGCAAAGCAGCGCCCGCATCCCGCCGCTGCGGCGCAATGACGAGCTGTCCGACCTGGTGGACGAGTTCAACGCGATGCTGGACCGCATCCAGCGCTTCATTGACCAGCAAGGGGAGTTTGTGCAGGACGTGTCCCATGAGCTGCGGACCCCGGTCGCGGTGCTAGAAGGTCACCTGCAGCTGCTCAACCGGTGGGGAAAGGACGACCCGGAAGTACTGAACGAGTCGTTGACCGCCAGCCTGCAGGAGGTCAAGCGCATGAAGAGTCTGATCCAGGAAATGCTGGAGCTGACCCGCGCGGATTCCGTCGATGTTCAGTTCCCGAACGCGACCGTTGACATCAACGAGGTCATCCAGCAGGTCGTCAACGACATGCGGATGATCCACCCGGATTTTGTCTTCACCCTGGACAATGATCTGGAAGGCCCGGTCTTTGTGCGCATGTACCGCAACCACTTGGAGCAGATCCTGATCATCCTGCTGGATAATGGCGTCAAGTACTCGACCAAACGCAAGGAGCTTCACGTGTCTGCGGCGCTGGATTCCGACGGGGTCGCGCTGGCGGTGCAGGATTTCGGTGAAGGCATTGCACCTAAGGACCGCGAGCGCGTGTTCAACCGTTTCTACCGCGTCGATAAGGCGCGCAGCCGGGAGAAAGGCGGCAACGGGCTGGGCCTTTCGATCGCGCAACAGCTGATCGAGAGCTACCACGGTGCTATTTCCGTCGACTCCGCGCTGGGGTCGGGCTCGGTCTTTCGCATTCAGCTGCCGACGATCACGGCCGAGACCGCCAGTCGGCTGCAGGCCCAGGAAACGGCACTGCAAAGTGCCAATGAGCCCGCGCCTGAAATTAAAAGCAACCTGTAAGTGGCAAGCGCCTTTGCCTCGTGATTCTCGAAATCGCGAGGCAGGGGCGTTTTTGCGTTGGTGCGCCCAGTGCGCTGAAGCCTGCGACGATATTTTTGGTGCATGCCGGTTGACTTTAAATTTCATATCGGGGATAATCGCCAATATGTTAATGATATTAACCGTATATAGCATTAACATAAAACTTAATTTGGGGAAGTGGCTCTCTGTGCAATCTTTGAAAATATCAGCCCGCATGATGACCTTGATCAGTCTCATTGTGGTGCTGCCGTTACTCTTACTGTTTATTGCACTGCATTTCGTCCGTTATCAGCAGGCCAACACCACGAAGCACATTCAGGTGGCGGTGGTGAACCAGGACCGCGCGGCGACCTTTCAGGGGACCCCGGTCCATGCCGGCCAGGATGTCCTGGCCAAGCTGAGACAAAACGACGACGTGGACTGGCAGTTCGTCTCGGCGGGTACCGCTAAGGCCGGGCTGGCCAAGGGGACGTACCTGATGGCCGTGACTTTGCCGCAGGATTTCTCCCAAAACGTGACCACGGCGCTCAGCAAAACGCCTAAACACAGCACCTTGAAGGTCGCGCTGTCGCCGCATAACAATTTTGCCTCGCACCTGATCAACACCACGGTGGCGGCGAAGCTGCAGGCCCAGGTCGTGCAGAACGTTCAGCAGGCCTATGACAGCGCGGCGCTCACGGCACTGAATACGTTGGGCAGCGGGGTCAGTCAGGCCCATTCGGCCACGGCGCAGCTCGCCGACGGGACCGATCAAGTGCAGGACGGCTTGATCGCGTTGACGGCCAATAACGCCAAACTCACCAGCGGCGCCAGCAAGGTCCAAGGGGCGATCAGCCAGCTCGTGGTGGGGAATCAGAAACTATTGGCGGGCAACCGGCAGGTCGTCAGCGGTGCCGGTGCCCTGAAGGCCCGGCTTGCCGCCGCGGCTGCCGAGATCGGCCAGCAGCTTAACGCAGGGGCGCCAGACCTCGCCCGCCTGGATCAGGCCCTCACCACCCTGACCGGCGGGGTCCAGCAGTTGGCCGCCGGGGTGAACGATCCGGCGATGACCACGCTGAATCAGAACATCACGACCAATGCCGGTAAACTCGGCAGTGATGCCAAGACGATGCAGGCCGCGCTGGTCGCGATGAATACCCAGCTCTTTGATCAGCACGCCAAGCAATCGACCGCCAGTCAGCTGGCGGTGGCGGGTACGTCCTTCACCACCGCTGGGGATGCGCTGAAGCAGCTGCAGGGGCAGCTGATGAAGGAGCCGGCAGTGCTCGCGCTGGCAGCGAAACACCCCGAACTGCTGAAGCTGCTGCTGACGATCCAGCAAAGCATGACCAACGGCGGAACGGCCCTGAAGAGCGCGGGCACCGCCTTGACGGCAGGCGGCGGGTCCGCCACCAAGTTGAAGCTCGCCCTGGCCGACACCGGCGCCACCTTGCCGAAACTCGGCGCCGACCTAAAGACGCTGAACGGGAAGATGAATGACCTGAAGAAAGGGGTCAATCAGCTCGCCGACCGCCGCCAGGGGGCCCCAGCGCTTAGTGCCGGCGTCCGGCAGGCGATCAAGACGCTGCAAGGCGGCCTGACGACCGTCCAGGCCGGGCTAACGCGGACCGGGAGCACGCCGAATACGATGGGCGCGGTCCAGGGCGCAGGGCAGCTGGCAAACGGCGCCGGACAGGTCCAAAGTGGCCTGGATCAGGTTCATTCAGGACTGACTCAGGTCTACACCGGCCTGCAGGGCACGGCGACCACCCCCGGGCTGATTGCCGGGATCACGCAGTACACCGCCGGGGCAGCCAAGTTGGCTACCGGCAACGAGAAGGTCGCCGCCGGGATGAGCCAGCTCAACGTGAAGCTGGGCAGTGGGGCAGCGAAGGTCGTCGCCTTGAACACGGGCAAGGCCAACGTAGCGCAGTTTGTGTCACCGGTTGCCGCCCAAACCGCCAGTGATCCGTTGGCAATGCCGCTTGCGAACCTCTTGGCGCCACTGGTGCTGCTGATGGTGAGCTTTATTGCCTCGCTTTTGACCGAGCTTGGTTTTGGCCGCTACTCGCACCAGTTTGCCGGCCAAAAGCGGGCCGTGCGTATCGGCCTGGTAGGGCTCACCGTGGCGCTTCAGGCCTTAGGCATCACGCTGGTGACCGCCTGGCTTGGCGTTACCATCGCCAGTCCGCTGGTGTTGATCCTGACGCTGTTGGCGTCTGGCGCGGTCTTCACCACGATCATTTTTGCTTTTGACCGCTGGTTGGGGACGCTTGGCGTGCTGGCCACGCTGGCGATCCTGTTCATTCAGCTGATCGTTTCCGGCGGCCTTTTGCCAAACGCGATGCTGTCTGGCTTCTACCAGGCCCTGGCGCACTTGGTTCCAGGCACCTACTTGCTCGACCTTCTGAACCAGAGCCTGAATGGGCTGCAAACCGGGCGCTTCTTCGACTGGCTGGCACTGCTCCTCTTTGCCGCAGTATTCGGGGCCCTGCTGGGGTTACCTCGCCGCGCTGAGCAGGCCTCAAATGTGGTAGAGTAAAGGTACCACATTAGTAGAGGAGGGGTCGTCATGGCGGAGCGCGATATGCTGGATGACTACATTGACGTTTATCTTTCTGGATTCAAGTACATCAGCGAGCTGGTTTCAGTGCCAACGATGACGTATCATTTGTCCTTCGAGCAGTTTCTGATCATGCGGGACGTCGAAAGTGGGCAGCGCCTGTCGCTGTCTGAGGTCGCCAAACACCGCGGCGTGACGCGGGCGGCCATTTCTAGGCAGCTCAAAACACTGCTGGAGGAAGGCTACATTGTCCAGACGCCAGACCCCAAGGACCGGCGGCGGCAGTACCTGGACCTCACGCCGCAGGGCCGCAAGGTGACGATGGCCATCAACGAGGCGATCAGCCAGCGCTTCTACGGCTGGGTCAAGATCATCGGGGAAAAGGACACAAAGGAGCTGCTGCGGATCATGCGGCGGGTCAGCGAAGAAGTCATTCAAAATGATCGGGCCGCTAAGTAGCGATCCTGCACAAAGAACCCTCGCGTAATCACGCAGGGGTTTTCTTTGTGCATCCGGCGCAGGCCGCGCCAGGGCCACGAGACCAGAAAAAAGCCGGCAGCTGAGCGTTCAGCTGCCGGCAGGTCATTATTCTTCGCGCCGGCGGTGTTGTTTCCCGGCGTTGCGGTTGTGTTTCTTCGCTGCCGCTGGGTCGCTGGCCGCGGCGGCCGTGCTGGTGGCAACTTCGGCAGCAGGGGCATCGAATGTGTGTTCATCGACCACGATCACCGGTGGGTTTTCGGCCAGCTCGGCATCCATCCGCTTGCGGATGTTGGGCGTGATGATGTAAGTGACAATGACCTGCTGGATCAGGATGATGATCCCGCCTGCCAGGAAGTAAAGCCCTAAGCCGGCGTTATAGAACATACAGAAGAAGAAGGTCATCAAAGGCGAAAGCATCACGGACGTCTGCATTTGCTTGCGCTGCTCCGGCGGGTAGGTCTGCAGCATCATCCAGCTTTGGACCACGTACAGGAGCGTGGCGACAATGGTGATCACCATGCTGGATTCCCCAAGGGCGATGCCAAAGAATTTGGCGCTGGAAATCTCCGGCGAGTAGGCAACGGCCTGGTAAAGTCCAGAGAACACCGGCAGCTGGATCAGCATCGTCAGGCACCCCATTGAAGGAATCATTGACGTGCCATTCTTCTTGTAGACGTCCTGCATCAACGCGTTCAGGTGCAGCTGCTCCGCCTGGGTGATGCCGGGCTTTTTCATCTGCTTTTGGATGATGTCCAGCTGCGGCTTCAAGACGCGCTGCTTTTCCTGTGACTGCGTCATGTTCTTCTGCTGGTTCAGCATCAGCGGCAGGAGGACCAGGCGGACCGCCAGCGTGATCAGGATGATCGCAATGCCGAAGCCGGAGCCGGCGGTGCCGCCGAAGAAGCCGGCGATCCAGGTCATCAGGCCTTGCAGGGGCTTGCCGATAACGTTATAGAACGCCCCAAAAAAGCCGGTCGGCGGTTTCATCTGCGTGGTGGCCTGGCGTTTGCAGGCAGCGAGAAATAACGGGATTAAGGCGACACCGCTAACTGCGAGCCACCGTTTCATTTTGGACATGGGTGAATTCCTTCCTGAGTTTACTGACGAACATCTTACTTGACTGGCCGCCAGGTTTCAACCGGTAACGCGGAACCTGTCATACGCCGGGATCGGATCCAGCAGGTGTTCCTCGTATTGCGTGACCTTGCCGCTCGGGGTCGGACTGGCTTTGACGGCGGCAGTGAAGCGGGCCATGTCAGCGGGCGTGCCGACCGCCTCAATGTACACCGACCCGTCAGAATTATTCTCCACTTTGCCAACAATGTGCAGCTGCTGAGCGACCATTTGGGTCATCCAGCGAAAGCCGACGCCCTGAACGCGGCCGTTGACCGTGATACCTTTGGCAATTTTGTCCATCCTATCCCCTCCGCAAAATACGATATCTATATTAGTTTAGCATAAAAGCAGCGCCGGATATGTTAGACTTAAGCCCGAGGAGGATGATCATGGAATACATTTCATCTGCAAAAAACGACCATATTAAAGCCGCCAAGAAACTGACGGTCAAAAAATACCAAAAACAAGCCGGGGCCTACCTGCTGGAAGGGTGGCACCTTGTGCAAGAGGCGATCAATGCCGGTCAGACGCCGCGGCGCATTTACGCGACGGAGAAGTTTCTGAACGAGCGGGAATTAAAGCCGTTTTACGAACAGACCACTGAGATTTCTCCAGACGTTGCCAAGCACTTGGCAGAAACCGAGACGCCTCAGGGTATCTTTGCGGTGCTGCCGCTTGCGGAGGAGAAGCTCGCGGAGCCGCTTGCCGGCTCGTACCTGCTGCTGGACGCGATTCAGGATCCCGGCAACGTCGGCACCCTGGTGCGCACGGCGGATGCCGCCGGCGTGAAGACCGTCGTCTTTGGCGGCGGGACCGCCGATGCGTACAACCCGAAAGTGCTGCGGGCAATGCAGGGCAGTCAGTTCCACGTCCGCATTGTGGCGGCCCCGTTGCCGCGCCTGGTGGCCAACTTGAAGAAGGCGGCCATTCCGGTTTACGGCTCTGAGCTGAACGACGCGGCCAAGCCGTATCGCGACGTTACGCCCACAGACCAGTTTGCCCTGATCGTCGGCAACGAAGGCAACGGCATGAGCCAGGACCTGCTTGCGGCCACCGACCAGAACCTGTACATTCCGATCAAGGGCCGCGCTGAATCGCTGAACGTTGCGATCGCCGCCGCCGTGATCCTTTTTCACCTGACCGCTTAAGAATGGCTTAACTCAGCCCCGCTTTTCCCGCAACCTGATATAATGAAGATGTGCTGGACAACAACACAAGAATGCGAGCGAAAAGGGGCCATTGAATGAGTCATCAGAAATGGTCAGACGACGCGGAGTACATGAGCTATGTCCAAGATCTCTTGGCCCAGCCGGCGGTGCAGCGCCTTGCCAATTACACGCAGCATCACCACTCCACGCGGCTTGACCACAGCATCAGTGTTTCTTACCACAGCTATCTGCTGGGTAAGAAATGGCATCTGAATGTTCGCGCCTTAGCGCGGGCTGGTCTGTTGCACGACTTGTTCTATTACGACTGGCGGGTGACGAAATTCTCACTAGGCACGCATGCCTACGTGCACCCGCGGATCGCTTTGCGTAACGCAGAGAAGATCACCGACTTATCCGCAATGGAGAAGGACATCATCGTGAAGCACATGTGGGGGGCGACCCTCGGCATGCCGAAGTACAAAGAAACAGTGGTGGTGTCGTTAGTCGATGATTACGCCGCGGTGGATGAGTACCTGCTGCCTCAGCTGCAGAAGTTTAGGCACCCGCTTCAGCGATTAGAACACGCACATTAGTAGGGAGACCCGGACATGGTTCGGGTCTCTTTTTAGTAAGGTGCGAAGACTTGGCGGTTTTAGCGGGATGGCTAGCCTAGCTCGCGGCATTGCCGCCGTACTTTGGCGGCGAGGCCGTGGGCGTAGCTAGTCACTCCCGCGTTGCCAAGTCGCAGCCCGATTTGGTAAGGTGCGAAGGGGCCGCGCACTTAGGGAAATGGGTAGCCTAGCCTAGGGCATTGCCGCCGAACTTTGGCGGCGAGGCCCTAGGCGTAGCTAACCACTTCCCCGTTGCGGCCCCGCAGCCCGATTTGGTAAGGTGCGCCAGGTTCGCGCACTTAGCGGGACAGCTAACCGCTCCGCATGTCAGCCTGTACGCCAAAAATGGCTACAGGGTGATCATAGCCGCAAGCATTGCCGCCTGGTTTTTGGCGGCGAGGCTTGCGGCGTAGTTAGATGCTCCCGCGTTGCGGCCCCGCAGCCCGATTCCGCGGCCCACCTCCCGCACTATTTCACTGCCATTTCGGTCCCGACTGGGCCTTGGCAATGCAGTTCCGCCTCCCGTCTCCGCGCCCGGCCTTATCCGATTATTTATATTTCAGGGTGAAAACTTGTAATTACCGCCAGATGGGGTATACTTGTACTATCAATTTGTAAGCGTAAAAAATACATGAGGTGATCGCATGGTTGAGCAGGTAGCGGTGAAAGAACCGAGTAAAGCGGAATTATCATTGTGTCCGAAGTTTACTCAGACTTTCGTGATTTTGGGTAAGAAGTGGAACGGGCTGATTCTGGAGACTTTGCTTGAGCACGGGCCTTCGCGGTTCAAAGTGATCGCAGGCACGATCAAGAAGTGCTCCGACCGGGTGCTGGTCGAGCGGCTGAAGGAGCTTGAAGGCCAGGGGCTGGTTGACCGGATCGCGCACACGGATTCGAGCCTGATCGAGTATGCTTTGACGGCCAAGGGCGCGGCCCTGGCGCCGGTCATGGCGGCCGCCCACACTTGGGGCGACACCTGGATCACAGACGCCGAGTGCCAGCAGTAATTTTGCGACCGCGATGTTCGGGGCACCTTGACGAATCGCGGTTTTTTGATACACTGAAGTCACCTAATAGTGCGAAATACTGTGACGGAAGCGCGAACCGGCGGCCCGGTCAGGAAAGGTGTCCCAGACTGAAAGACACCGCGGCGGCCAATGGTTGGTTTTCACTTCTCGAGTAGACAGTCGAAAGGCTGCTCCGGTCCTGCCGTTATGAAGTTGAGTGCATGCCTATTTGGCGTGAACAAGGGTGGTACCGCGACGCTTCGTCCCTTTTTAGGGGGCGAGGCTTTTTTTGTGGGCGCAAGCGGCGCTGCCGGCAGCGCCCTGCCGCTAAAACGCCTGCCTCGCGTCACGCTATTATTTCGAATCAAACTGTTTCGTCGTGTCAAAGGAGGATCATCATGGATCTAAAAACCAAGCTGGAACAGCTTCGGGAAGAGAACCAAAAACGCATCAAGGAAACTGAGGACCTGGACGTCCTGAACCAGATCCGCGTGAATCTTTTAGGCAAAAAGGGCCCCATCACCGAGGTGCTGCGGGGGATGAAAGACCTGACCCCTGAAGAGCGGCCGAAGGTGGGCGCCTTTGCCAACCAGATCAAGGCCGATCTGCAGGAAAACCTGCAAAAGCGCAAGGATGCGCTTGAGCAGGCGGCCCTGCAGGCCAAACTGGCCACCGAAACGATCGACGTCACCTTGCCGGGCGATCAAGTGCCCGTGGGGACGCCGCACATTATCGACCAGATCATGGACGACATTGAAGAATTCTTCATCGGCCAGGGCTATCAGGTCGTTGACGGCCCCGAAGTCGAGGAAGATCACTACAACTTTGAGATGATGAACATTCCCAAGGACCACCCGGCGCGTGACATGCAGGACACCTTCTACATTGATGACCAGCTGCTGATGCGCTCGCAGACCAGTCCTGTCCAGGCGCGGACGCTGGAGAAGCACGACTTTAGCCAAGGACCGCTGAAAATGATCAGCCCCGGCCGCGTTTACCGCCGCGACACCGACGATGCAACGCACAGCCATCAGTTCCACCAGATCGAAGGCCTCGTCATCGATAAGCGCATCACGATGGCCGACCTGAAGGGGACCTTGCTGGCCTTGGCGCAGCACGTCTTCGGCGCGGACCGCAAGATTCGGCTGCGGCCGAGCTATTTCCCGTTCACCGAGCCCAGCGTCGAAGTGGACGTGTCCTGCTTCCGGTGCAACGGCAAGGGCTGCGCGATCTGCAAGTACAGCGGCTGGATTGAAGTGCTGGGGGCCGGCATGGTGCACCCGAACGTGCTGACCAACGCCGGCGTCGACGCTGACGTTTACGGCGGCTTTGCCTTCGGGCTGGGGCCGGACCGGTTTGCCATGCTGAAGTACGGGGTTGACGACATTCGCAGCTTTTATCAAGGCGATGTCCGGTTCCTGGCGCAGTTCAAGGAGGAGGGTTAAACGATGAACGTCTCATATGATTGGTTGAAAGAACTGGTCGACGTGCCGGCCACTCCCGAAGAGCTGATGGACAAGGTCTCGCGCACGGGCATCGAAGTTGATTCTGTGTCGCGGATGGCGGATGGCCTGAAAAAAGTCGTCGTGGGCCGCGTCGAGAGCCTGAAGATGCACCCGGACTCCGACCACCTGCACGTCGCCATGGTTGACACCGGCGAAGGCGAGCTGCGCCAGATCGTCTGCGGTGCGCCGAACATCAAGGAAGGCCAGACGGTGATCGTGGCGCTGCCTGGGGCCCGCATTGGTGACAACGTCAAGATCAAGCGCGGCAAAATGCGCGGGGTGGAATCAGACGGCATGATCTGTGCGCTTCAGGAGCTCGGCTTCGCTAATGACATTGCGCCCAAGGCTTACGACGCCGGCATCTACGTTTTTGATGAAGCACTCAAGCCGGGCAGTGATGCGCTGGCGGCGCTGGGCATGGAAGACGCCGTCCTGGACTTTGAGATCACCCCGAACCGGGCCGACGCGCTGGGCATGCGCGGCGTCGCCTGGGAAGTCGGGGCCACTTATGGCAATAAGCCGCACTTCAACGACCAGCCGGTGGTGGAAACGGGCAAGCCAGTCGCCGACTACCTGACCGCCCGCGTCACGGACCAGACGGACGCGCCAGCTTACCAGATGCGCGTCGTTGACAACATCACGATCAAGGACAGCCCGCTGTGGCTGCAGCGGCGGCTGTGGAATGCTGGTATTCGGCCCATCAACAACATCGTTGACGTGACCAACCTGATCATGCTCGGCTACGGTCAGCCGCTTCACGCGTTTGACTACAATAAATTGGGCAGCAAGGAAATCGTCGTGCGCCGCGCGACTGCCGGTGAGCCTTTGACCACCCTCGACGGCAATGCGCACGAGCTGACTGAAGACGACATCGTGATCACCAACGGCAAGCAGCCGATCGCGCTGGCCGGAGTGATGGGCGGCCTGGATTCCGAGATCACTGCCGGCACGCACACCGTGGCCATCGAAGCCGCGATGTTCGCCCGCACGCCGATCCGCAAGACCGCCTTGCGCTACAACCTGCGCTCGCAGGCCTCGGCCCGGTTTGAAAAGGGCATCGACGTCGGCAGCATCAACAAGGCGCTTGACGAGGCGGCCCGGCTGATGGCCGCGCTTGGCGACGGGGTCGTTGCCACCGGCACGCTCGACGCCAGCCACGTCGCCGCGACCCCGGTGGAAGTGGATATTTCCCTGGACCGGATCAACCACATTCTGGGCACCGCGCTGGATGCCCAAATGGTGGCTGGGCTGTTCGACCGCCTGGGCTTTGGGGTCAAGGAGGAAGACGGCTTGTTTGCCGTCATGGTCCCGACCAGGCGCTGGGACATTCACATTGAGGCCGACCTGATCGAAGAGGTCGCGCGGCTCTACGGCTTCGATAATTTACCGAGCACGCTGCCGACGACCACGATGACCATTGGGGAGTTCACCCCGAGTCAGGCGCGGCGCAAGCGCAGCCGCAAGCTCTTGGAGGGCCTGGGCTTGACGCAGATCATCTCCTACGCACTGCTCAGCCCGGACAAGGCTTCGGCCTTTGCCCTTGCACCAAGCGAGGAGACGCACGTGGCCTTTCCGATGACGGAGGACCATCAGACCCTGCGCCGCAATCTGATCTCAGGCCTGATCGACGCGCTGGCCTACAACGTGGCGCGCAAGCAGACGGACATCGCACTTTACGAGCAGGGCCGCATCTTCCCGCGCAGCGCTGGCCATTCCCGGCCGCAAGAGGTCGAGTACATTGCCGGGGCGCTCAGTGGAAACGTGATCCAAGCCGGCTGGCACCAGGCTAAACAGCCCGTCGA
This sequence comes from Lacticaseibacillus jixianensis, assembly GCF_003946485.1. Classification (GTDB taxonomy): domain Bacteria; phylum Bacillota; class Bacilli; order Lactobacillales; family Lactobacillaceae; genus Lacticaseibacillus; species Lacticaseibacillus jixianensis. Next base: position 22,822 of record NZ_RHOJ01000014.1, read on the forward strand.
TTACTACTACGTGAAGGGCATTGTGGAGACGCTGCTGGCGGACTACCGCCTGGCGCAGCCCGTGGCCTACGAGGCGCTGGTGGACGATCCGGCGATGCACCCCGGCCAAAGTGCCAAGATCATGCTTGACGGCGAGGTCATTGGGCTGATCGGCCGCCTGCACCCGCAGTTTGAGCGCGACCACAGCATCAACGAGACGTATGTGTTTGAGCTGAACTTAGACGCACTGCTGGCGGCCGCGCGCACCGAAATGACGGCCGTGCCGGCACCGAAGTTCCCGTCCGTCACCCGCGACATCGCGGTGCAGGTCCCGCAAACTGTGACCAACGCGGAGATCCAGGCCGTGATCGCGAAAAACGGCGGCAAGTTCCTGCAGGACGCGCACCTGTTTGATGTCTACAGCGGCAAGAAGCTGGCGCCAGGGCTGAAGAGTCTGGCCTACACGCTGACCTACCGCCGCGGGGATGCCACCCTGACCGAAGAAGAGGTCACGAAGGCCTTCTCCAAGGTCGAAGAGGCCCTGAAAGCGGAACTCGGGGCTGTGATTCGTTAAATCCCGGTTACAATCACGTGAACGAAGCGAAAACCTGTCGCATTTTGCGGCAGGCTTTTGTATAATTCACCTAGGTTTTCGGGCGAGAGCCGGATCCAGAAGCAGCCCGCTTCGGGCTGTTTTTGTTTAGCCGCTCGCTTGGATAGGAGGAGAAACGTGGATCAACAGCCAAGTTCCAACCGAAGAAGACACCGCGACCAGCAGATCGAGGCCGCATCAAGCCACATCGTGCGCTGGGTACTGGGGGTCGGGCTGACCGTCCTCGTCATTGGCGCCCTCATGGTAGCGGTGTTCGTACATTCGGCGCTTGAGCCGGCAGACAAGACCGCCAAGACCCCGATCCTCGTCACGGTCAAAAGTGGGGAATCGACCGACGAGATCGGCAGCGCCCTTCAGGCCAAGGGGCTGATCAAGTCGGCCATGATTTTTAAGTTCTACGTGAAGTTCCACAACGTCCCCAGCTACGAGGCAGGCCAGTACAGCTTCACCAAGGCCAACACCATGGAAGAAATGCTCGACACCCTGCGCGGTGGCAGCAGTACGACCGGCATTGGGACCGTCCTGGTGCCTGAGGGCGGCGATGCCGCGGCTGTGGCGACCGCAGCGGCCAAGCTGCACAAAAAAGATCCCAAGCTGACGCGGGCCAACTTCATTGCCGCGCTGAAGGACCAGGCCTTTTTCAAGCGGCTCCACCAGGCGTACCCGCAGCTGCTAGGCAGCGCGGCGAAGGCCAAGAACGTCCGCTACCGGCTGGAAGGCTACTTATTCCCGGCGACCTACACCGTCACCGAGAACCAATCGGCGGAGGCGCTGATCGCCCAGATGGTGGCAAAGACTAACGCGGTGATGACCCCTTACCTGGCCAGCATCAAGCAAAAGAAGATGACGGTCCAAGAGACGCTGACGCTCGCCAGTCTGGTCGAACGCGAAGGCGTGACCGACACCGACCGCGGCAAGATCGCCGGGGTGCTGTTTAACCGCCTGGACGCGGGGATGCCGCTGCAGTCCGACGTCGCGGTGATGTACGCGCTTGGCAAGCACAAGACGCACCTGACCAACAAGGACACCAGCATCGACTCGCCGTACAACTTGTACCGCAATAAGGGCTTTGGCCCCGGACCGTTCAACTCGCCGTCTGAGGCGTCGATCAAGGCGGTGCTGAACCCGCTTGAGCGCGATGCGGGTTACCTGTACTTCGTGGCTAACCTGAAGACGGGCGAGATCCGCTACGCCCACACGTTGGCAGAGCAGAATGCGAACACCGCAGCCTTTGCGGCGGACAGCAAGGAGGCAGCAAAGTGATGAGGCAAAAGCCGATCGTCATCGGCGTCACCGGGGGTTCAGCAAGCGGTAAAACCAGCGTCTCGCGCGCCATTTTTGACCAGTTCTCGGGGCACTCGCTGCTGCTGCTGGCGCAGGACGCCTACTATAAGAAAAGCGACCTCCCGTTCGAGGAGCGCCGGAAGATCAACTACGATAATCCGCTGGCCTTCGACACACCGCTGCTGCACGACCAGCTCGAGAGCCTGATCGCCGGGCGGGCCATCGACCGGCCGGTGTACGACTACACGATCCATAACCGGTCGGCAGAGGTCGTACACATGGCGCCCAAGGACGTGATCATTGTCGAGGGCATCTTGATCCTCGCCGACGAGGAGTTGCGTAAGCTCATGGACATCAAGGTGTACGTGGATACGGACGACGACATTCGCGTGATCCGCCGCATCCGCCGCGATATGCGCGAGCGCGGGCGGTCGCTGGATGACATCATCGGCCAGTACTTGCAGACGGTCAAGCCGTCCTATCACCAGTTCATCGAGCCCACCAAGCGTTACGCCGACATCATTGTGCCGGAAGGTGGCCACAACACCGTGGCGATCGATCTGCTGACGACCAAGATCCGGGCGATCCTGGCCGAGCGCGGCCTCGTCGACTAAATTGACATTTTCGTTAAATCCGTTAGTATCAGCAATAGACAAAAGAATTGAGGAAAAAATATGCCAGATAAAACATACCCCATGACTGCAGAGGGCAAGCAAAAACTAGAAGCCGAACTCGAACGGTTGAAGACCGTGGAACGGCCAAAGGTGGTTGAACGCATCAAGGTCGCGCGCGGCTTTGGCGACTTGTCGGAAAACTCGGAGTACAGTGCCGCCAAGGACGAACAGGCGACGCTGGAGACCCGGATCCTGCAGGTGCAGACCATGTTGCACTACGCCCAGATCATCGACGCCAACGAGGTGCCACAAGACGAGGTGTCCCTGGGCAAGAAGGTGACCTTCGTTGAGGACGGCGACGACGAGGAAGAGACTTACGAAATCGTGGGTGCGGCTGAGGCCGACGCCTTCAACGGCAAGATCTCAAACGACAGCCCGATCGCGCAGGGCTTGATCGGCAAGAAGGTCGGCGAAAAGGTCACCATCAGCACGCCGGGCGGCTCGATGAACGTGAAGATCGTCAAGGTCGAAGGCTAGACATAAATCGTGCGGAAACGCACTTTTTTTGTATCAAGGTGCAGAGGGTCGACGTTCTTAGCCCGACGGCTAGCCTAGCTCCAAGCATTGCCGCTGTACTTTGGCGGCGAGGCTTGGGGCGTAGCTAGACGCTCGGGCGTTGTCGACCCGGCGCCCGATTAGGAAGGTGCGCCGAGTTCGCGCACTTAGCCCGACAGCTAGCCTAGCTCGGGGCATTGCCGGCGTTTTTTGCCGGCGAGGCCTGGAGCGTAGCTAGATGCTCGGGCGTTGTCGCCTCGGCGCCCGATTAGGCAAGGTGCAGAGGGTCGACGTTCTTAGCCCGACGGCTAGCCTAGCTCCAAGCATTGCCGCTGTACTTTGGCGGCGAGGCTTGGGGCGTAGCTAGACGCTCGGGCGTTGTCGACCCGGCGCCCGATTAATCAAGGTGCGCCGGCGGACGCTTTTAGCGGGACATGTAGCCTAGCTCAAGGCATTGTCGGCGAACTTTGCCGACGAGGCCTTGAGCGTAGCTACATGCTCCCGCGTTGCGAACTCGGCGCCCGATTACGCCGGATCCATCCCCGCCCCCTGCCTGGACTACCCAGCCAGCCCCTGGGTTTTTGTAAAAATCCGCCTCGGGTCCGACTGACCGGCCGGCAATAATGGGTATACTAAAGAGAAACGGAAGGGGGCGGCAGTGTGAAGCGGCGATGGCAGTTGTTTTGGATCCTTGAGATCGCTTTGACCATGGTCTTGGGCTATCAGATCGTGACGAATCCCGGCAGCTGGATCAGCATGCTCAGCGGCTTGCTGGCGCTGCTGATCGGCGTTAAGGGCCACTTTTGGCGCACCTTCTGGCTGACGCTCGGCGCGATCCTGGTCGCGGTGGGGTTGTTCATCAATCCGACCGTCTGGATCATTCTGTTTGTCGGCCTGGTGGGGGCACTGCTTGCCCTGTCCGGCAAGCACGGCGCCCGGCTGCCTTGGCAGCAGAAGCACTACATGGCCGTCCACGTGGCGGCGGCCACCGCCAAGGCCGGCACGCGCCAGCGGCATCCGTGGTTTGGCGATGAGACGATCGGCAAGGACACCTACGAGTGGGACGACATCAACCTCATCGTGGCCGCCGGCGATACGATTATCGACCTGGGCAACACGCTGTTGCCGCAGGGCGACTCGACGATCGTCATCCGCAAAGGGCTCGGCAAAACGCGGGTGCTGGTGCCAGTCGGCGTCGGGGTGATGGTCGACCATTCGGCGCTTGCCGGAACCCTATCGGTGGACGGAAAGGAAAGCGGGCTGCACAACCAAACCGTGCGCCAGTACAGTGATGATTACGACACCGCGAGCCGCCGCCTGCACATCCTCACCAACGTGCTGGTCGGTGACCTGGAGGTGCTGTCAGTATGAAGCTGAAGCATACGGTATGGACGTTTGCCGTTGTGACGTTTGCCACCGGGGCGCTGGAGCTGGGGTTGGTCTTTTTGGCCAGCGTGGCTTCAAAGCGGCAGTTCCTGGTGCTGCTGATGGTCCAGGTGCTGGGGATGCCGCTGCTGACATACCTCGTGACCGGCGCGGCGCTGATCGGCCTGATCGCCGCCACCCTGATCTCCGTCTTTGACCAGTATCAGCACCGGCAGTTGACCCGGCGGCTGACCCAGCTGGTGGCGGGGCAGACCGGGGCAGCGGTGCTGGCGCGCCAAAGCCAAGCCAAGGAAGCGCTGGGGCAGGATGTGGCGAGCGAGCTTGAAGCGCTGCGGCAAAAAATGATCCGCTTGCAGCAGGAGATCGACCGCTACTCCAACGCGCCGCTGGTGCTTGATGGGCAGTCCAAGGAACAGATCCTGACCGAGGAGCGCCACCGCCTGGCCCGAGAGCTGCACGATTCCGTTTCGCAGCAGCTGTTTGCGGCGATGATGATGCTGTCGGCCCTGCGCAGCGTGGTCGACCGCGACCGGCCGGACGCGCCGGAGGCCAAGCAGATCGAAACCATTGAAGGCGTGATCAACGAGGCCCAGGCCGAAATGCGCGCCTTGCTGCTGCACCTGCGCCCGACCAACCTTGAGGGCAAGTCCCTGAAGGAAGGCATTATCAGCCTGCTCCAGGAGCTCCAGACCAAGATCAAGATCGCGATTTCCTGGGACCTGCAAGACATTCACCTGTCGCGGGGCAGCGAGGACAACCTGTTTCGCATTGTGCAGGAGCTCCTGTCCAACACGCTGCGCCACGCCAAGGCCAAGCACCTGGAAGTCTACCTGAAGCGCGTTGAGGCCACGGTGATCCTGCGCGTGGTGGATGATGGCGTGGGGTTTGACCCCAAAACGGAAAATACTACCGGCAGCTACGGGCTGTCGAACATCACGGAACGGGCAGCGGCCATTGGCGGCACTGCCAAGGTGATCAGCTTCCCCAAGCAGGGGACGAGCGTTGAGATCCGCGTGCCGTTAACAAAGGAAGAAGCTCATGATTAAAGTATTGATCGTCGATGATCACGAAATGGTGCGCCTGGGGGTCTCGACATACCTCGGCGTGCAGCCCGACCTGCAAGTGGTGGGCGAGGCGGCGGACGGCCAGGAAGGGCTAGATAAGGCCCTGGCGCTGCGGCCGGACGTTATTTTGATGGACCTGGTGATGCCGAACATGGACGGCATCGAGTCCACGAAGCGCATCATGGCGGCGTGGCCAGAGGCGCGGATCATCATTTTGACCTCGTTCATCGACGACGAGAAGGTCTACCCGGCGATCGAGGCCGGTGCCGCCAGTTACATCCTCAAGACGGCGACGGCCGAGGAAATTGCCGCGGCGATCCGCAAGACCGCGGCGGGCGATTCCGCCTTAGATCCGCAGGTCACCACCAAGATGATGAACCGGCTGACCAAAAAGGCCCAGCCTGAGCTGGCAGACGAGCTGACCAACCGGGAGCGCGAGGTGCTGATGCTGATCGCGCAGGGCAAGTCGAACCAGGAGATCGCCGACGAGCTGTTCATCACCCTGAAGACGGTGAAGACCCACGTCTCGAACATCCTGGCCAAGCTGGAAGTCGAGGACCGCACCCAGGCCGCGATTTACGCCTTCAAGCACGGGCTGGTCAAGCAAGACGGTCAGGAAAACCAGTGAGGGTCAAGGCTGCCAGATTGGCGGCCTTTTTCAATGCCGCTGGGGGGGCCCGGGCTGCGGCGGCACCAAAAAACCGCTACTCCAATGAGCAGCGGCTTAGCGGCGCGACCGTAAGCGGCCCGGGGCGATCGGCTTGCCCCGCGGCGGGAACCGGAACCAAACGCCCGTCAGCAGCAGGGCCAGCAGGCTGACCACGATGCCAGCCCAGAAATAAGGCGGGGTGTAGGTCAGCTCAATGGTGTGCGTCCCCTTGCTTAGCCGCAGCGCCATCAGCTCACCCAGCACCTTGTGCACCTTGGCAGGGTGGCCATCCACCTTGACGTGCCAGCCCGGGGCAACCGGCAGCGACGTCATCAGGACCTGATGATCCTGGCTGGCGGTGGCGGTGGCCTGCAGGCTGCGATCGCCGCGCTGCACCAGGTGCCAGCTGCCGGCCTTGAGCCGGTTGAGCAGGACCGTTGTCTGCGACATGTCCAGCGTGAGCAGGCGAACGTCACCGAAGTCGGCGGCATCCTTGTTCAACGTAAAGATCAGCGTCTGCTTCTTGCCCGGTGCGCTGGGGGTGACGTTGAGCAGTTCGCGGTCGCGGAACGTGTCGTAGATCGGCACGCTGCGGCCGTTTTGCGTCAGGCTGACCAGGTTGTCGGTGAAGTTGGCGCCGATCTGCAGGTAGTACGGATCGGTGGTCCGGGCCGTGAAGGTGTAAGTCACGGTGGTCGTCTTGGCCAGCGGTTTCTTGGTCACGTTACTCATGGAGACGTTGCCGCCTTTGACCGTCATCGGGCTCAGCGCCGCCGTCGTGAAGAGCAGCGGGGGGGTCTTCGCGCCCGTCAGCCCCGCCATGATGCGCTCTTGATTGAGGGCGGGTGCGCCGGCCATCAGCTTGGTGGTCAGGATCTGATCGGCGGCGACGAATCCCAGCCCCAGGGCATAGGGGTTCTCGTAGACGGTGAAGGTGCTGGTTTGGCTCTTCTGGTCGTAATCAAACAGGTCGGGGCGGGCGGAGACCTGCGGCAGGAAAATGGTCGGTGAGGCGTCCAGCCGCGGGGTGATGAATCCCTTGAGGTCAAGCAGGGCGTCGGTGATCACCGTGCCGGCGGTGTAGGCGACGAAGCCGTCACCGGCGCTTTGGCCCAGCGCCCCAAAAAAGCGCGGCGTGGCGGGTTCCATCATGGACGTGAAATGATCCGTGCCGAGGTAGTTGACCTGCATGGCATCGTTTTTGGAGCGCAGGGTCGTTTTGCCGATGCGGTCATTTAAGCCGACCTGCCGCTGGGCGGCAGTGATCCCGCCGCGCAGGGCCTCGGTGTAGGTGTGGTAGTCGGAGTGGGTGATGTAAGACAGCTGGTTCAGCGTCAACACGGCGTTGCTGCCGGCGTCGACCACCATCAGGAAGCAGACGCCGAGCAAGATGGCCGGCTGGCGGTCGGAAAGCAAGGCTAACCCGACCAGGGCCAGCACGTCCAGGCCGATCGTCAGCCATAGCGCGCTGGGCGTCAGGTAGGCGTACTGGGCGCGGTTCAAGAGGACGGCCGCGTCCACGCCCGCGAAGACGATCAACGCCACGATCAGCTGCGGCGCGGTGATCCCGTTTGGCCGCAGGGCCAGCGCCCGCCAGGCCAGCACCAGCAGCCAGAAGCAAATGACAAAGGAGAACCGGTACGGGTACCACACCGGGTACTGCATGCCGTGCCAAAGCAGATCAAGCGGCGCCCAGCTGATGGACAGCGCTAAGAAGCCGCTGTAGCCCAGGGCGTAGAGCTTTTCGCGCCACGGGATCGCGCGGGTGAAAAAGTAAAGCACGAAGCCGATCAAGGCGACGCTGCCGACAAAAATGTTGGCCTGGCCGGTCGGCATCTGGCCGTAGGAAAAAGCGCCGGCGAAGAACTTGCCGAGCTGCTTGAGCGGGGTGGTTTCAAAATGCAGCCAGCGAATGTGGGTCTCGGTGTACGTGCCCTTGCTTTGGCCGAGCTGAAATAAGGTGGGCAGCAGGAGCCAGGCGGAAAGCCCGCCGGCCAGCAGCCCGGCGCCGGCAAACCGGCCGCAGGCGCGCAGGGTCTGGCGCCACGGCAGGCGCGCCTCGACCAGGCGGAGCCCGAAGTAGCCGATGATGAACAGCACGATCATGTAGCCCATGTAGTAGTTGCTGATGATGGCGACGGTCAGCCAGCCGAGAAACGGCCACGGCCGCCGGCGCGTGATCAGCGTGTCGACGCCCAGCGCGATCAGCGGCAGGAAGACGGCGGCGTCCAGCCACATGAGGTTCAGCTGGTTGGCCAGCATCCACCCGGAGAGCGAAAACGCGGTGCCAAAGCCGACGATCCACGGCAGGCTGCCGCCGTGGCGCTTGATGTACAGGCCCATGGTCAGCCCGGCGGCCGCGTACTTGGCCAGTGTCATGACGGTGATGGCGAGGTCAAGCGCCCCTTGGGGGAACAGCAGGAGCAGCAGGTTGAACGGACTCATCAGGTAGTACGCCCAGGTGCCAAGGGCGTCGCCGCCCAGGTCCTTGCTGAAGGCGAAGAAGAACTGCCCGGGGTGGCCGAACCAAGTCGTGCGGTAGTAGCTGTAAAAATCGATGTACTGCTGCCCCATGTCAACGGTCATGACCGAGTTATTGCCAAACGGCCACACCCTGGCTGCAATGAAGTAGCCTGCCATGATGAGGGCCGGCACGGCGGCCGCTAAAAGCAGGGGATGTTTGTGAAACCAACGCCAGGCGCGCATGGCGGCCTCCTTCCGGCGCGCTTACAAAAGGGTAAAAGGTCACCTTGAAGCGCACGAATTTGCTCTTTTCATAGTAACATGAAAGCCAGCAAGTCGTGGCGGAGGCCGGTGGTTTTTGCTACACTTAGAGGGTTATCAAAGGAGAGAGCACTTGAAATATATTCGTACCCCCAAACCAAAACGCGAGCGATCGCACATTCCGGTGCGGCTCAACATTCTATTTTTCTTCGTGTTCCTGCTGCTGGCCGCGCTGGTGGCGCAGTTAGCGTACTTGCAGATCATGAACGGGGCCAAGTTCCGCGCCGATGTCGACTCGACCGATTCCGCAGTGGTCACCGGCGCCGTGCCGCGGGGCCAGATCTATGACGCCGAGGGCCGCCTGCTGGTCGCTAATTCCGCCAACAGCGCCATCGTGTACACCAAGAGCGTCGGCGTGTCGGCGGCGACGATGCGCAAGACCGCCGACGAGCTGGCCAAGTACGTCGCCATCGACCAGGACGGCATGCGCAAGCGCGACTACGCCGACTATTTTCTGGCGGACAAGGCCACCGAGCAGGCCGTGATCGCCAAACTGCCGAAGGCGCTGCAAACCACCAAGGACACCGCCAAGCAGTACCGCGCGGAGATCGCCTATGCGCAGAGGCACCTGCCGGATTACTCGGACCGGGAAAAGGCGGCGGCCACCTTCTATAAGAAGATGAACGCCGCCAGCCAGCTGACGACGGTGTACCTCAAGGACCGGGACGTCACGCAAGATGAGGTCGCCCAGGTCGGCGAGCACCTGACCGCGATGGCGGGGATCAACCTCGGCACCGACTGGGACCGCGCCTATCCTGACGGCAAGTCCATGCTCAGCATCATCGGCACGGTGTCGTCAGAGAAGACCGGGCTGCCGGCCGAGACACTGAACGAGTACCTGGCTAAAGGTTACGCGCGCAACGACCGCGTCGGCACCTCGTATTTGGAAAAGGAGTACGAGGACGTCCTGAAAGGGGCCAAGTCGCGCACCGAGGTCGGCATCGGCAACAACAATAACATTGTCAGCCAAACCACGCTGTTCAAAGGCCAGCAGGGCGCCAACCTGAACCTCACCATCAATTCCGAATTCCAAAAGCGGGTCGATCGCGACGTGCAAAAGGTCTTCAATCAGGCCCGGTCCGCCGGTGAGACCGCGGTGTCGGACGGCGCCTACGCGGTGGCGATGAACCCGCACACCGGCGCCATTTTGGCCATTTCCGGCCTGCACCAGGACGTCAAGACCCACCAGATCACCAATGATTCGCTGGGCGTCTTGAACCGGGCGTTTGCGATGGGGTCCATCGTCAAGCCCGCCATGGTCCTGGGGGCACTCCAGGACGGTGTCATCACGGTTGACAACAACAGCCAGGCGGATACGGCCATTTACCTCCGGGGGGCGCCGGTCAAGAAGTCGGACTACGGGATCAACACCTTTAGCTCCCTGACGGCCACCAAGGCGATCGAGGTGTCCTCTAACACGTACATGATGCACCTGGCCATGAAAGAAGCCAACGCGGCGTACGCGCCGAACGCGTACCTGCGGATGAACAAGGATATCTTCACCAAGATGCGGGGGTACTTCCGGCAGTTTGGCCTCGGGCAAAAAACCGGCGTCGACCTGCCTGGCGAGATCGCGGGGATGGAAGGCCAAGAGTACAACGAAGACGGGATCTTCCAGCCGGGCTCGGCGCTTGACCTTTCTTACGGGAACTTGGATACCTACACGCTGATCCAGGCGATCCAGTACGTCAGCACGCTGGCCAACAACGGCTATCGCATGGAGCCTTACATCGTCAAAAACGTGAGCCAAACGCTGAGCAACGGGAGCGCGGGGCCGGTCCTTGAAACGACCACGCCCACGGTGCTGTCGAAGATCAAGAACAACCAGGCCCAGATCAACCTCGTGAAGCAGGGCATGTGGCAAGTCGTCCACGGCACGTCCGGGTACGCGACCGGGACGGCGCTTCAGGCGCTTAACCCCGGGGTGGCCGGCAAGACCGGGACGGCGCAGACGTTCACCCCGAACCCGACGAATCCCAACGGCAAGCCGATCGAAGGCATCACGCAGAGCTTCGTCGGCTACGCGCCGGCAGCCAATCCGCAAGTGGCCATTGCGGTCGTCGTGCCGAACGTGGCCCGGATGTCCAGTTACGCGTACGACATCGCCAAGCTGATCTTCCAGGATTACTACGCGCTTTACAAAGTGCCGGCCCAGAAGAACTACGACGCGAAGGCCAGCTCGCCCCGTTAGCAGAGCGGGCGGCGCATGGCCGCGCCTCGGCGCCTGATTTGCTAGGAAACAGCCCGGATAAATGCTAAACTGTTTAGTGAGCTTGGGAGCGTTTTTTCAGAGTTCACTTGTGGCGACCGGCAGCGGGGTCCTCCCGCTGGCGGCGATTATTTAAGCGTCGGGGTTCAATGCGATGCTCGGAAAGGAGCCAGCCGTTTGCAAAATTCACTGAGACGAATTCAAAATCAGCCGTACGTGACTTACCTGCTGCTTGAGATCACGCTTTTCGTCTTCCTGCTGGAGACGCTGGGCGGCGGCTCCGAGAGCACGTATGTGTTGTTGCGCTTCGGGGCGCGCTGGAATCCGCTGATTCAAGCCGGCCAGTGGTGGCGACTGATCACGCCGATCTTTGTTCACATTGGCCTGATGCACATTCTGGTCAACGGGGTCACGTTGTTTTACCTGGGCGGTTTGACCGAGCGGATCTTTGGCCACTGGCGGTTCGCGCTGCTTTACCTCGTGAGCGGCTTTACGGGTAATCTCGCCAGCGCCGCGTTCAACGCCAGCGGCCTGGCCGCCGGGGCGTCAACGTCGCTGTTTGGCATGATGGGTGCCTTCTTGATGCTTTATGACGGGTTTCGCGATGAGCCCGGCATTCGCATGCTGGCCCGGCAGTTCGTGATGCTGGCGGCGCTGAACATTGTGTTTGACCTGTTCATACCCGGCGTGGACATCTTCGGGCACGTTGGCGGGTTTGTCGGTGGCTTTTTGATTGCCTACGCCCTCGGCGCCCCGAACGTCGGCGAGACCGCGGCGCCGCGGCGCGTTGGCTCCTTGTTCGCGCTGGTGGCCGGCAGTGCGGCACTGCTGATCTTTACCTTTGGGAGTGCCTTATGAAGACCTTTTATGACGTTTTGCAGCTCCTTGAGCGGTACGGGACGTTCATTCACGTCGGTAAACGACTGTGGGACATTGAGCTGGCGGCCGTGGAAGTCGACCGGCTGCACGCCGCGCGCCTGATCGACGATAAGACGTACGCGACCGCGAAAATTGTTTTGCGCCACGAGCATGAACAAGAAGAGAAGCATCCCTTGATTAATGAAGATGGAGGAAAAAGTAATGGCTGACAAAAAATTGATGGGGGTCGACCTTGGTGGCACGACCTGCAAATTCGCGATCTTGACCGAAGACGGTGAGATCCAGCAGCGCTGGAGCATCGACACCAATATTTTGGATGAGGGGAGCCACATTATTCCCGACATTATCGCGTCCATTCAAGATCACCTGAAGCTGTACAACATGACGGCGGATGATTTTGTGGGGATCGGGATGGGGACCCCAGGGACCGTTGACCCTCAGCTTGGCACCGTGATCGGCGCCTACAACCTGAACTGGAAGACGATGCAGTACCCGAAGCGCGAGATCGAAGCGGCCACCGGTATTCCCTTCAAGATCAACAACGACGTCAACGTTGCCGCCATGGGTGAGCAGTGGAAAGGGGCCGGCGACAAGTCCGATAACGTGACCCTGGTGGCGCTGGGCACCGGGATCGGCGCCGGCATCGTCGCTGACGGCGTGCTGCTGCACGGCGTGGCCGGTTCGGCCGGCGAGGTCGGCCACGTCACGGTTGAGCCCAACGGCTACATGTGCACCTGCGGCAAGCGCGGCTGCCTGGAGACGGTGGCGTCGGCAACCGGGATCGTCCACGTGGCCCGCGACATGGCCGAGGAGTACGCCGGCGATTCCAAGCTGAAGCAGATCCTGGACGACGGGGACGACATTTCCTCCAAGATCGTCTTCGACTGCGCGCAGGCGGGCGACAAGCTGGCCTTAATGATCGTTGATAAGGTCTGCTACTACCTGGGTCTGGGCCTGGGCAACGTCGGCAACCTGCTGAACCCGGAGTACCTGCTGATCGGCGGCGGCGTTTCCGCCGCCGGCGACTTCCTGCTGACGCGGGTCCAGAAGTACTTCGACCAGTTCACGTTCCCGAACGTGCGCAACACCACCCACCTGCGCCTGGCGACCCTGGGTAACACCGCTGGCGTCGTCGGCGCCGGCAGCTTGGCCCGGCCGTAAGCGGTTGGTAGAATAAAGCAAAAGCCTCGGGTCTATACCTGAGGCTTTTGTGATAAAATAAAGCTAATATGCGCCGGGCAACCGGCGATTTGAAAGGACGTTTTGGGGTATGAACTTTTTTCTGGTGTTGATTGGACTGGGGCTGCTGGTGTGGGCGGCAAGTTGGCTGCTGACGCAGTGGCAGAAATCCCGGCTGAAGGCGGTCGGCGGTGAGATCACGCCGGACGTGTTCGAGGAGAACATGCGCAAGGCGCAGATCATCGACCTGCGCGAGAAGAAGGACTTTGACGCCGGTCACATTCTCGGCGCGCGCAACCTGCCATACACGCAGCTCAAGCAGCGGATGATCGAGCTGCGCAAGGACCTGCCGGTGTACATGTACGATCTGACCGGGGCCGTGTCTGTCCGCGCCGCGCGGCGGATGAAGAAGGCCGGGTTTCAGCACCTGTACTTCCTCAAGGGCGGCTACGATAACTGGTCCGGCAAGACCAAGAAAGCCAAGCGCTTCGAAGAATAACAAAAGAACCCCTGCTGAGTGGCAGGGGTTTTACTGTGCTTAGCCCTGGTGCGCCGCGTGCTGCTTGCGGTTGGCCTTGCGCCGGTTCTCGTTGATCTCATCAACCTTGGTTTCGACCGGTTCGATGTAAGACTTCTTGAATGCAAAGACAGAGCTTGCCACGGCGCCGGCCGAAGCGATGACGCCCACTAAGAACCCTTTTAGAAATTTGTGCTTCATGAAAATCCCTCCCTCTCTCGAACTTAGGTGCTGTCTTCATTATACTAGAAGGCATGACAGAAAGTGAGCATAATCCATTGAAAACCCAAGTCCTCATGATCGGCGGCCCGACCGCCACCGGCAAAAGTGCGCTGGGCGTGGCGCTGGCCAAGCGGTTCAACGGCGAAGTGGTCAACGGCGACGCCTTTCAGATCTACCGCGACATGACGATCGGCACGGCCAAGGTGACGCCGGCAGAGATGCAGGGCGTGCCGCACCACCTCATCGACATCTTGGCCCCAAGCGCGCCATTTTCGGCGGCGCGGTTTCAGACCCTGGCCCAGGCGGCCATCAAGGACATCACCGCCCGCGGTAAGCTGCCGATCGTGGTCGGCGGGACCGGCTTTTACCTGAGTGCGCTGCGCCTGGGGCTGCCCCTGGGCGGGGAGGCGGCCACCCCGGCGCGGCAGCGCTGGCAAACCGCGCTGGCGGCGCACGACGCGGCGTGGCTGTGGGCCCAGCTGCACCGGCTGGACCCGGCGGCCGCGGCAGCCATTCCCCCGGCGAATACGCGGCGCGTGATCCGGGCGCTGGAAGTGAGCGAAACGTCCGGCCAACTGTTTTCGGCGCAGCAGACGCCGGCGCCGCAGTATGATGACTTGGTCATTGGGCTGACTGCGGACCGCGCCACGTTGTACCACCGTATCGATCAGCGGGTCTTGCAAATAGTCGCGGCGGGGCTGGAAGCCGAGGTGCGCCGCGTCGTCGAGGAGACTTCGCCCGGTGCGCAGGCCCTCAAGGCGATCGGCTACAAGGAATGGCTGCCATACTTTGCCGGGCAGGCCAGCCGGGAAGCGACCATCGCCCTGATCCAGCAAAATTCGCGGCACTACGCCAAGCGGCAGCTCACGTACTTTCGCCACCAGCTGCCGACGCATTGGCTTGACCTAGTGGCCGACCCGGCCGCCGGGCTGGCTGCGGCCGTGACCCTGGTGGCAAAATGGCGACGTGCCGGCGCCGCACAGAAATAAATTGCTTAATGTCAGGTAATCTCACATCAGGAGTTGACGGCCTTTTTCCGAATTGGTATGGTTGAACTCGTGAAGGAGGGACTGCTAGTGCCAGAACTCAGTGATATCCGCACGCGGGCGGTACTGCCGATCAGCACCGTGATCGCGCTCACCGATCTAACGGCGCGGCAGATCCGCTATTACGAGGCGCAGGGGCTGCTTCATCCGCTTCGCACGCCTGGCAATCACCGCTTGTATTCGCTTCAGGACGTCGATGACTTGGTGGAGATCCACAGTCAGCTTGCGGCCGGCTTTTCCTTGGCTGAGCTCAGGGCGGCCAAGCAGCAGCCGCGGCCGAAGACCAAGCTTTCGGATGAAGAGGTGCGGGCGGCGCTTCGCTCAGAGTTGTTGAATCAGGGACGACTGAATCCGCGTGGGGACAGCCCGTCTCAGGGATTTGGGTTTCGACCGTAAAGGACAGCAAAGGAGTGGCTCATGGCAAAAGATTCGATCACTGCCGACATGATCCGGCAGAGCGTCAAAGATCAAAACGTTGAATTTTTACGGCTCATGTTTACGGACATCAACGGCATCAACAAGAACGTTGAAGTGCCCGTTTCCCAGCTGGAGAAGGTGCTGGCCAACAAGATCACCTTCGACGGCAGCTCGATCGACGGCTTTGTCCGCATCGAGGAGTCTGACATGCTGCTGTATCCCGACTTGGATACGTGGCTGCTGTTTCCGTGGGAGAACGACGGCGGCAAGATTGCCCGCCTGATCTGCAGTGTTCACACCCCGGACGGCAAGCCGTTCCCTGGCGATCCCCGCAACAACCTCATCCGCGTGATGGAAGAGGCGCATGCGGCTGGCTACACGGCCTTCAACATCGGCCCGGAGCCGGAATTTTTCCTGTTCAAGCTGGACGCGAACGGCGATCCGTCGCTCAAGCTCAACGACAAGGGCTCCTACTTCGACTTCGCGCCGCTGGACATGGGTGAGAACTGCCGCCGTGACATTGTGCTTGAACTCGAAAAAATGAACTTTGAAGTTGAAGCCTCTCACCACGAGGTCGCCCCGGGCCAGCACGAAATCGACTTCAAGTACGCTGATGCCGTTAACGCTGCGGATAACATTCAGACCTTCAAACTGGTCGTGAAGACCATTGCCCGCAAGCACGGGCTGTACGCGACGTTCATGCCCAAGCCGATCCACGGGATCAACGGGTCGGGGATGCACATCAACATGTCGCTGTTCAATAAAGACGGTAATGCGTTCTACGACGCCGGCACCGCCGACCAGCTGTCGCGCACCGCGATGCACTTCCTGGCCGGCCTGCTGGCCCACGCGCGCGGCTTGACCGCCATCAACAACCCGACGGTCAACTCCTACAAGCGGCTGGTGCCAGGCTTTGAAGCACCGGTTTACATCGCCTGGTCGGGCACGAACCGCAGCCCGCTGATCCGAGTGCCGCAATCCCGCAAGCTTGGGACGCGCTTGGAAATGCGCTCGGTCGATGCCACGGCTAACCCTTACCTGGCGATCGCGGCGGTGCTGGAGGCCGGACTCGATGGGGTCCGCAACCAGTTGGACCCGGAGGAAGCGGTCGATCGCAACATCTACAAGATGCAGGACACCGAGCGCAAGGCCAACCACATTCAGGACCTGCCTTCCACGCTGCACAACGCGATCAAGGCGCTGGAGGACGACGCCGTGGTCAAGGCTGCGCTGGGTGATCACCTGTACCATAGCTTCAAGGATTCCAAAGACTTGGAGTGGGCGGCTTATCGCCAGAGCGTTTCCGAATGGGAGCGCGAGCAGTACCTTGAATTGTATTAAGCCACTTGGCACCGATCGTCGCAATGACGGTCGGTGTTTTTGGTTGGTGCGGCGGGCCGCTCATTGCCGCCCCAAGCCGCATTGGAGCAGACAGAAAAGAGACCAGGACAAAATGCCCTAGTCGCTTCCATAAAGCAACGCCACGTAGACAAGCGCCTCCGCAGCACGATTCTAAAAACGAATCGCACAGCGGAGGCGCTTGTGCTTTGGGCTAAAACTGCTTTATGTCACAACCTCTTTGACTGCAGCTTACTTGCGGTAGCGCAGGGTCAAGGTGCTGCCTGCGCGGTCGATGTGGAAGTTGACCGCCGTTTCGGTGCGCTGAGTCTGGGCCATGTCCGCACCGTGGATGATCAGGGCCAAGTGGCGGCCGGCCGGCAGGTGCAGGTGCGTCGGCTGCAGGTCGAAGTCGACCGTGAACGGCTCGCCCGGGGTGACTGGCACGTTCTCGTAGGCGTTCTGCTGGTTTTGGACGTTGACGTGGCCTAGCGAGACCAGCTTGCTTGCGGTTGCTTTGGCCGGCTTGAACTCCTGGATGCTGACCGTCTTGTAATCAAAGCCCAGCGGCCACGCGGTGCCTTGGACGACTCCCGCGACCGGCGCAAAGCGCTTGGCATCACCGACGTCGACCAGCCGGGCGGACAAAATGGCGGTTGGCTGGTCGATCCACAGCCGCAGTTGCAGGTGCGGCACGCCTTCGAGGGTCTGGTCGCTGGCCGCTTGCGGCAGGTCGAGCCAGAGGCGGGCGCTGTCATACTTGGAGTGCGGCTTGATGATCTCGGCCTCAAAGCCATCGGAGTCTTCCTTCGCGTCATTGAAAATCGCGGTCGCCGTGTCGGCAAAACTGGCGCGGGGGCCGGTCAGGTCGGCTTGCAGGTTGTACACCTGGTCCTCGTGATCGGCGTCTGCGGTGCCAAAGTTTTTGTACGTGTGCCACGTCTCGGCCTCGACGTTGTCTTGAACCGTGACGTTGGGCAGCACATCCGGGGCGGCGTTCTTGACGCCGAGCAGCTCGTAGGACAGCCAGAGGTTCATCTGATCGGCAAAATCAAGCGACCCGATGTTGTCCAGGTAGGTGTGCTGGCCTTGGTGCAGGAACAGCTTCTTTTGGATCGGCAGGGCCTGGATCCCGTTCCAGAAGCGGATGGCATTGGCCGGTTTCACGTTCCAGTCGTTTAACCCGTGCTCGATCACCACGTCGGCCTTGATGTTCTTCAGCTGATTGCGGTAGTTGCGCTCATCCCACCACTTCGTGTAGTCGCCGAACGCGCGGTCCTGGGCCTTGCCGATGGCGGCCAGCGCCTTGTCCCATTCGGCCTTGACCTTGAGCAGATCGCCGGCCTGCTTTTGCCGCGAGAAGGTGTCCACGGCCAAAACGTCGGCGTCCTCGCCCTGGAAGCCGCCAGGGGCAACGACCAAGCCGTTTTCGCGGTAGTAGTCGTACCAGCTGGAAATGGCGGATTCGGCGATCACGGTCTTGAGGCCGGCCACGCCGCTGGTCGCCGCCGCGATGGACAGCGTGCCGAGGTAGGACTTGCCGGTCATCGCGACCTTGCCATTGCACCACCAGGCCTTGATCTCGATGCCGTCGGTGCGGTTGGTGAACGCACGCCGCTTGCCGGTCAGCCACTCAATGACGGCGACGGCCGAGTCAGTCTCACCGGTGCCGCCAGTCGACCGCACGCCGTCAGAGCCGCGGGTGCCCACGCCGCCGGAGTACACGGTGACAAAGCCGCGGCCGAGCATGTAGTCGTTCAGCATGTAAATGCCGTTCTCGTCGCCGTAGACCTCGGCAGTTTTGCTTTCCCCGTTAACGGGCTGGTGCGGCAGAGCCGCCGGCTGCGGCTGGAACGTGACCTCGTCTTTGGTGTATGAATGGGTCTTCACGGCCAGCTTGGGATCCGGCTTGTGGGTGATCCAGTCGACGTCGTTGGTGCCGTGGAAGTAGGGATTAGCGGTGAAAAGCACCGGCATTTTGGTGCCGGCATCCGTTTCCTTGGGCCGAAAAATGGTCGTTTCCAGCATGTCGCGCTTGCCGTCGTGATCCGTGTCGAGGTCGGATTCGACCCAGACGACTTCGCGGTGAAGGTTGCGCGCGTCAAAGACGTCCTGCGCCTTGCCGTTGAAAAACAGGTGCGCCGGCACGGCCTTGCCCGTTTGAAAATCACAGTAAAAACCGCGCACGGCCAAATCATCGATCAGGGTGACCAGATGCTTGGTGCGGGTGGTCAAAAGCAGGTAGAGTGCCGCCCAGAAGTCGGCGGTGGTCGCGAGGTCGCCGTCAACGGTCGGCAGCCCGGTCTTGGCCATGAACGCGAGACTGTCGTTCAACTGGTAGTCGGTGCCCGCCTCAAAGCCGAGCAGCTGCAGCGCCACCGCGTAGAACGCCGGGCGGCTGATCTGCGTCGGCTGCGCGGCCAAAAACTGCGCCAAGTCCTGGTCAGCCGTTACCGCGAGGGCGGCGAGGGCCTGCTGTTTGGCCGTTTCGCTGTGCGACTCCGGGAACAGCAGCGGGTACGCCGCCGCGGCCGCGGCCGCAAGCGGCTGGGTGAGGTCTGGCGCAAAGCCGATGGCAGTGAGTTCCTTAAGCTGGGTAGCCTGATCGACCGTAAGCCGGCCGAATTGATTAAGTTTCAAAGCGATTCCTCATTTCTTTTTCATAGTAGCTTCAGTGTAGTCGAGCCCGGCGCTTCAATCAATACGTTGACATCGCGAATCGCGCATCCGTATAATAAACAGGTTCATGCGTCAGTAGCTCAGTTGGATAGAGCAATGGTCTTCTAAACCATCGGTCCCGGGTTCGAATCCCGGCTGACGCAGCAAAAAAACTGGCCGCCACTTGACAGAAGTGGCGGCCAGTTTGGTTTTGTGGCGGGCGCTTGCCTGCAGTCTAGTCCTGATCGAGGATCTCGCCGGCAGCCGTCACCGTCTTGGTCGTGCCGTCCACGGCGGCGACCACGAACTGGATGGGGGCGCTGACGGCAACGGTGCCGCTTTGCGTGTGCCAGCCCAGCTCGCCGAATTGTTTGGTGACCAGCGCCTCGGCGTCCTGGGCCGTCTTGATCGGCTCCCAGTCCAGCGGCTGGAAGTGGTTGGCGGTTTCCGCCGCCGAGATCTCGGCCCGGGTGGTGGGATGCTGGGTGCTGGTCGGGGTGTGGGTCAAGATGCGCCACGTGATCCCGCCGCCGATCAGCAGTGTGGCAATGCCCCAGACCGGTTGGTGGGCGATGATCAGCATCACGCCAAAAATAAGTACCACCGTCCCGGTGATGATGGCGCCGCGAACGTCGACGAATTTCTTGTCAGTGCGTTTCGTTTCCATTATGTCCCTCGGTTTCGTTATGATAATTATATCATCGCACAACAATGGGACTCAGGCGCGGTCAATGTGAAAGATTTTGGCCTCAGACTTAAGACTGATTTTGACACCTGTCAAATGGTAGCGCTTGACAGGCTTACAAAAATATAGTAGGATAGATTCAATCGCAATTGAAACAACCCATTCATGTGCGAGTCGAATGGAGGTAATACATATGAAATATCGGATCCAATTAGATACCACCACGCAGCAGTTCATCGTGATCGACCCTAGCGACCAGGCCAAAACTGGCCGTGGCGCCACGATCGAACAAGCCGTTGCGCAGCTTAACCGTTAATGATGCTTGGCCTAGGGCGAATGCCTTGGGTCTTTTTTATGGTGCAGAGACTTGGCGCACTTAGCGGAATGATTAGCCTAGGTTGCGGCTTTGCCTGCGCAGCAGGTGAAGTCGCGGCCGTAGCTAATCACTTCCGCGTTGCCAAGTCGCCGCCCGATTGGGCAAGGTGCAGAGGGTTCGCGGATTTAGCGGGACAGCTAACGTAGCTCAAGGCATTGCCGGTGATTTTTACCGGCGAGGCCTTGAGCGTAGTTAGATGCTCCCGCGTTGCGAACCCGCCGCCCGATTGGGCAAGGTGCAGAGGGTTCGCGGATTTAGTGGGACAGCTAACGTAGCCGTAAGCATTGCCGCCGAACTTTGGCGGCGAGGTTTACGGCGTAGTTAGATGCTCCCGCGTTGCGAACCCGCCGCCCGATTAGAAACGCCTCGCACCCCGCCGATTGTTGTCCTAACTCAGCCGGGTTTCTGCTATACTATAGTTCCTTGGCAGGGGCAAGGTCCGCGCAGTTTAGCGGGCCTTTTTCTCACCGCGCAGATAGCCGCGCAGCCAAAAGAGGCCGCCAAACACGCCGGCCATCCAAAGCACATAAAGGACGCTGAACCAGCCCAAGCCGTAAAGTTTGAAGGCGAGGGTCGCCAGGACGATGAAGACGAGGCCGGTCACGCCGAAGTTGAGCGGACGATTGAGCCGCGCCGTGGTCGTCGCGATCAGGCCGCCGGTGATCAGAAAAATCAAGATGTTTAGGACGATTGTCAAGTCGCTCACTCCCTTGGCTTCAGTATAGCGGAGCGGCCGGCACGCAACAATTACTAGCGGGCAACTTTGGTCAGGTTTTTGCCCGCGCGGGCGGGCAGATTGCGCTTGCGTTCGCGGGTTAAATCTGATAAACTCGTAACGTTGTATTTGTCACCCCTCAACTGCAACCGCACAACGTCAGGTTTCAAAGCACAGCACCTGGCTTGGCGAGTCTTCAGGGGAAAAAGCCTACGGGCAACAGGAGGTGCACAAGATGTACGCAATTATCAAAACCGGCGGCAAGCAGTACAAAGCCGAAGTCGGGGAAGCAATCTACGTCGAAAAGCTCGATGTTGAAGAAGGCCAGACTGTAACGTTTGACCAGGTGATCCTGGTCGGCGGCGAAGGCGATGCCAAGATCGGCACGCCAACGATCGACGGTGCGACCGTCACTGGTAAGGTTGAAAAGCAAGGGCGTGAAAAGAAGGTCGTGACCTTCAAGTACAAGCCTAAGAAACACCAACACCAGAAAAAGGGTCACCGTCAGCCATACACGAAAGTTGTTATCGACGCGATCAACGCCTAATGAGGTGAAATCATGATCAAAGCACGCTTTCAGCGGGACGAGCATGGCGACATCAGCCATTTTAACCTGAGCGGCCACGCCGATTCAGGGGAGTATGGCCATGACATTGTCTGTGCGGCGGTTTCGGCAGTTGCGATTGGTGCAGTCAACGGCATCGAAGCCTTGGCGGGGTTTGAACCCAGCGTCAAGGCGGATGAGGTCAACGGCGGCCACTTGGAACTGACGCTGGACCAGCCCGTGGATGCAGAGCAGGCGCACATCGCGCAGATCCTCTTGGAGAACCTGCTGCTGTCCTTGCAAAGCATCGAAGAAAGTTACGGCGATTACCTCACGATATCAACGCAAACAGCCTAATTCAATACTCGGAGGTGTACACAATGTTGAAAATGAATCTTCAGTTCTTCTCTCACCATAAGGGGGGCGGCTCGACTTCTAACGGCCGTAACTCCGCAGGTCGGCGCCTTGGCAGCAAGCGCGCTGATGGCCAATTCGTTTTGGCTGGGAACATCTTGTACCGCCAGCGCGGCACTAAGATCCACCCAGGTGTAAACGTTGGCCGTGGCGGCGACGATACGCTCTTTGCTACTGCTGATGGCGTCGTTAAGTTCGAACGCCTTGGCCGCGACAAGAAGCAAGTATCCGTTTATCCAGCAGAAGCAAAAGCTGAATAATCCAGGAGCGCTCCGGTGACGGAGCGCTTTTTTGTATGTTGTTCGGAGCGGCGCACTTAGCCCGACGGCTAGCCTAGCCTGATGCATTGCCGCTGAACTTTGGCGGCGATGCATCAGGCGTAGCTAGACGCTCGGGCGTTGCCGCTCCGAACACGATTATGCAAGGTGCAGAGACGGACGAACTTAGCGGGATGGCTAGCCTAGTTCTCGGCATTGCCGCGTTTTTCAGCGGCGAGGCCGAGAGCGTAGCTGGCCACTCCCGCGTTGTCCGTCGGCGCCTGATTATGCAAGGTGCGCAGGGTTCGCGCACCTAGGGGGACAGCCAGCCGCTACGCATGTCAGCCTGTACGCCATAAATGGCTACAGGCTGAGCATATCCCAAGGCATTGCCGGCGTTCTTTGCCGGCGAGGCCTTGGCCGTAGCTGGATGCTCCCCCGTTGCGAACCCGTAGCCCGATTACGTGCAAGGTGCGCAGGGTTCGCGCACTTAGGGGGACAGCTAGCGTAGCCTGAAGCATTACCGCTGGTTTGTAGCGGCGATGCATCAGGCGTAGCTAGATGTTCCCCCGTTGCGAACCCGTAGCCCGATTACGCGCAAGGCTTGGCCCAACTGGGCACTCGCCATCCAATTCTTGCTCTTAATCAAAGTTATTGCATTCCCAAGGAGGTCATCTCACATGTCTCGTTTAGAGAATTTGCAGGCCGCGCTGCCTGCGCTGCACGTCGACGCACTGCTGGTCACCGACCCGGTCAACGTTACTTATTTGACCGGCTTCACCGGTGATGAAAGCGCGCTTTTGGTGGCGACGGACCATGCTTGGTTCATCACCGATTCGCGTTTCACCGAGCAGGTCAAGGAGCAGGTCAAAAATGCCGAGCTGGTGCTGCACACGCACGGCTTGCTTGGCGAAGCCGGCGCCTTGGCAAAGGCCCACGGGCTCAAGACGGTCGGCTTTGAAGCTGATGTCATGACCTACGCGGCCTTTCAGACGCTGCCGGCAGAAACGACGTGGCAGGCGACGACCAACGTGGTGCCGGCGCTGCGTGAGGTCAAAGACAACGGCGAGCTGAAGCTGATCGAAAAGGCGATCCAGATCGCCGAGGCCGGCTACCAGCACGTCCTGGACACTATTCAGCCCGGCATGACGGAGCTGCAGGTGGCCACGGATTTGGACTTTTACATGCGCAAACTCGGCGCATCTGGCACCTCGTTTGAGACCATCGTGGCTTCCGGCAAGCGCGCCGCAATGCCGCACGGGGCGGCCACGACGAAGCGGATCGAAGTCGGCGACGTGATCACGCTGGACTGGGGCTGCGTTTATCAGGGCTACGTCTCGGACATCACCCGCACCTTTGCCGTCGGTGAGCCGGATGAGAAGCTCAAGGCCGTTTACAAGGTCGTCTACGACTGCAACAAGGCGACTGCGGCCATGATGGCCCCAGGCGTGCTGGGCAAAACCATCAACGGGTTCGCCCACCAATTCATTGAAGACCGCGGCTATGGCCAGTACTTCGGCCACGGCACCGGCCACGGCATTGGTCTGTCGATTCACGAAGGACCTGGCGCGTGGGGTCCATATGCGGACACCCCACAAGCAGAGGGCAACGTTGAAACGGACGAGCCCGGCATCTACATCCCGGACCTCGGCGGCGTGCGGGTCGAAGACGACCTGCTGATCACCGCCACGGGGGCCAAGTACTTGACCACGCCAGCGCCAAGCGCGCTGCTGGTCGTGCCGGTCCGCCAGTAGCTTCGCCTAAACTTTGCGGCGGGCTTGCGCCCCGGCGGCAGGGCCGCCTGACCGGCAGGCGGGCCACCGCCTAGTTACTTCAAGCGAGCGGGCGCACCCGCCTTTTCCTTGCAAGGGCTTTTGGCGATTGATATAGTTAAGGTTAGCGAAAGAGGATAGGTGGAGAATAAACATGATTTCTGTTAACGATTTTAAAAACGGTCTGACGATCGAGGTTGACGGTGACCTTTGGCGCATCGTTGAGTTCCAGCACGTTAAGCCGGGCAAGGGCTCCGCGTTTGTGCGGTCGACGCTGAAGAACCTGCGCACCGGTGCCGTTCAGGAGAAGACCTTCCGTTCAACCGAAAAAGTTGAGAAGGCCCAGATCGACACGAAAACCATGCAGTACCTGTATGCGGACGGGGACTCGTACGTCTTTATGGACACGACCACGTATGAACAGCTGACCTTGCCGGCCGAAGAGCTGCAGGACGCGCTGAAGTACATGAAGGAAAACATGGAAGTGAAGATCATGATGCACGGCAACGAAACGCTGGGCGTTGAAGTGCCGAACACCGTGGATCTGAAGGTCACCGCCACCGAACCCGGCGTGCGGGGCAACACCAGTTCTGGCGGTTCCAAGCCGGCGACGCTCGAAACCGGCCTGGTGGTTCAGGTGCCGTTTTTCATTAACGAAGGCGACGTATTGACGATCAACACGCAGGACGGGAGTTACATTTCCCGCGCGTAATCTTGAGGAGGCATTCCATGGCTGAAGAAGCGAACATCATTCTGGCAAACCGAACGGACGCGCAAGGCACGATCGAGATCGTACCCGAGGTGCTCGAAGTGATCTTAGGAATCGCGGCGGTAGCGGTGGATGGCGTCTATCAAATGCGCGGCACGATGGCCAGCACGATCAATTCTTGGTTCGGCCGCGCCAATCACGGCAAGGGCGTGAGCCTGACCGTCGACGGCAAGCGGTTGACCGCTGACGTCTACGTGTACCTTGACTACGGCGTCTCGGTGCCGAAAGTGGCCATGGCCATGCAGTCAACGCTGCGTGAACAGCTGCTGTACATGACCGACCTGACGCTGGACGAAGTGAACGTTCACGTGGTCGGCGTGGTCCCGGAAAAGGCCCCAAAGATCGATCCCAACAATTTATTTGCCGATGACCAGGACGACGAAAGCCCAGAGGACAACAACTAATGCTAGACAGACACGATACCCGGGCAGCGGCCTTTAAGGCGCTGTTCGCTTTAGCGAGCAATCCCGACGCCGACCGCGCCGACGTGTACGAAGAGGCCCTGCCGAAGGGCGAAGAAGCACCGGTGTACCTGACCACCCTGGTCGATGGCGTACTGGCCAATCAGGGCGCGCTTGACGCGCAGATCACCGAGAAGCTCAAGAAGGGCTGGACCCTGCAGCGGCTGAGCAAGCCGGATCTGATCCTGCTGCGGCTGGGCCTGTTTGAGATCCAGCACGTGGCTGACGTGCCGGACAAGGTCGCGGTCAACGAAGCACTTGAGCTGGCGAAGACGTACAGCAGTGATGCGGACGCGAAGTTTATCAACGGGATCTTGGGTCATTTTGTGCAGGCCTAACGCTAGGCTGGCTGCCGCTTTTGCGGTGGCTTTTTTAGTAAATCAATGAGAATCATGGACGGCCCTTGCGTAATCTAGGTAGAATGGTGAACGTTAAGTATGCGCCTCGGTGCAACCAAACAAGGGGGAACGACCATGACAATGATTCTTGATGGCAAGCAAACCGCAAATTCCTTGATGGCAGACCTGAAGACTGAAGTTGCCGCGATGAAGACGCGCGGCATCACGCCGGGGCTGGCGGTGGTGCTCGTCGGCGATGACCCGGCCAGTGCCATTTACGTCCGTAACAAGCAGCGCCGAGCGCAGGAGCTGGGGATCACCTCGGTGCTGCGCCGGCTGCCAAGCAGCGCGACCCAGGCCGAAGTGCTCGCCGTGGTCGAGGCGCTGAACCACGATGACACCATCGATGGCATCCTGGTGCAGTTGCCGCTGCCAGAGCAGGTCGATCCCGACGCCGTGATCGCGGCGATCGCGCCAAGCAAGGATGTCGACGGCTTTCACGCGAACAACGTCGGCCGGCTGTGGGAGAACAACCCCGGGGTGGTCGCGTCAACGCCGTACGGGATCATGGCGCTGCTCAAGCACTACGGCATCACCGTTGCCGGCAAGCGGGCGGTGATCATCGGCCGCTCCAACATTGTCGGCCGGCCCATGGCGGCGCTGCTGCTGAACGCGGACGCGACGGTGACGATGACCCACAGCAAGACGCCGGACCTGTTTGCGGTCACGCGCGAGGCGGACCTCCTGGTCGTGGCGATCGGCCGCGCCCAGTTTGTCACGGCGGAGGCCGTGAAGCCCGGGGCCGTCGTGATCGACGTGGGGATGGACCGCAACGCGGCCGGCAAACTGGTTGGCGACGTGGACTTTGACAGTGTGGCAAAAGTGGCCTCGGCGATCACGCCGGTGCCCGGCGGCGTTGGGCCAATGACCATCGCCGCGCTGATGATCCAGACGGTAGAATTAGCAAAGAGGCATCACAATGGCTGAACCTGAGTACCTGACGGTCAGTTTGCTGACCGAGTATTTACGCCGGAAATTTGACCTTGATCCGTACCTGAGCAAGGTCTATTTGGCTGGCGAAATCACGAACTTCCGCAAACGCCCTGGCCATCAGTACTTTTCTTTGAAAGATGAGCACGCGAAGATCAACGTGGTGATGTTTAAAAGCGCCTTTGCCCGGCTGAAGTTTGAGCCAAAGGAAGGCGACAAGGTCCATGTGACCGGCCGCGTCACGCTGTACCCGGCAAGCGGTCAGTACCAGATCGTCATCGAGCAGATGGCGCCTGAAGGGGTCGGCGAGCTGTACTTGGCCTACGAGCAGCTCAAAGCTAAGCTGGCGGCCGAGGGCTTGTTCGCCAAGAACCAGCGGCCGCTGCGGCAGTTTCCCAAGCGCGTCGCCGTCATCACCAGCCCCAGCGGGGCGGTGATCCAGGACATCATGACCACCGTGGCCCGCCGCTACCCGATCCTACAGATCGTGCTGTTTCCCGCGCAGGTCCAAGGCGACCAGGCCGCGGCGACGATCGTCACGCAGCTGCGCCGGGTCAAAGCAATGGGCGACTTTGATGCGTTGATCATCGGCCGCGGCGGCGGCTCGATCGAAGACCTGTGGCCGTTCAACGAGGAAAGCGTCGCGCGCGCGTTGGCCGACATGCCGATGCCGATCGTCAGCTCGGTCGGCCATGAAACCGACACGACGATCACTGATTTCGTCGCCGATCAGCGCGCGGCCACGCCGACCGCGGCGGCCGAACTGGTGACGCCCGTGCCGCTGACGGATGGCATCACCCGGATCCAGGAGGACCAGCTGCGGATCCGGCAGGCGATGATCACCCGCATCCAGGCGGCTCAAGACCGGCTGGCGCGCGCAACCAACAGCGTCGTCTTGACCCAGCCGACGCGGCTGTACGACCAGTACCTGCAGCAGGTCGACCAGCTAACGACGCGGCTGCAAGGCGCGGCGCAGACGCAGATCATCGCGCTGCACCAGCGAGTCAAACTGGCGCAGACCAGCTTGAACCCGCGCCAGCTGGCCGTGCGGCTGGCCAACACCCAGCAGACGGTGGCCAATGACTTAAGGCGCCTGCAAAGGGCCGCGGCCGCGGTCGTGGCGGCCAAGCGCCAGGCGTTCACGCTGGCCAATGAGGCGCTGGATCACCTGGGGCCCGATCAGATCCTCGGCCGCGGGTACAGCTACGTCACCGGGCCGCGCGGCAAGGCGCTCACGCGGGTGAAGGATTTCACTCCCGGGGCCAAGGCGCTGATCCACGTTGAAGACGGCATCGTGCCGGTAGTCGTAGAAGAAAGGAAGCATTCCAATGGCGGAAGCAAGTGAACCAACTTTTGAAGAGAAACTCCAGCAGCTGGAAACCATCGTCAGCCAGCTCGAGCAGGGCCAAGTGCCGCTTGAAGAGGCGCTGAAGCAGTACAAGGCGGGCATTAAGCTCTCCTCCGAGCTGGAGGCGACCCTGAAGAACGCCGAGCAGACGGTGACGCAGATGGTCAAAGCCGACGGCACCGTCGCCGACTTTGACCCCAAGGCGAACGCACATGCTTGAAGAGACGGCGCGGTGGTTAGAGCCGGTGCAGCACACGCTGGACCGGTATTTGGCCACGGTTGAAAATGCGCACCTGCGCGCCGCGATGACCTATTCGGTCGACGCCGGGGGCAAGCGGCTGCGGCCGCTGCTGCTGCTGGCGACCGTGACGACCTTTGGCGGCGACGGTGAGCGGGCCCTGCCGGCGGCCGCGGCGCTGGAGCTGGTCCACACGTATTCCCTGATCCACGACGACCTGCCGGCGATGGACAACGATGACCTGCGGCGCGGCAAGCCCACCAGCCACAAGCAGTTCGATGAGGCTACGGCGATCCTCGCCGGCGACGCCTTGCAAAGCGCGGGCTTTGAGCTGCTGGCCCAAACCCAGACGCCGCCGGCCACTCTGGTCACGCTAGTCCAGTTGTTCGCCCGGGCGATTGGGCCATTCGGGATGGTGGCAGGGCAGGTGATGGACATGGACGCCCAGGGAAAGCCGCTCACTTTGCCGCAGCTGCAGCAGCTGCAGGCGGGGAAGACCGGGGCGCTGCTGACGGCGGCCGCCGATATGGGCGCTCAGCTTGCAGGGGCCATGCCTGCAGACGCACGTGCGGTGCACGACTTTGCCGCGGCGTTCGGCCGGGCCTTTCAGATCCAAGACGACATCAACGACGTGACGGAAACCGCCGCCCAGCTTGGCAAGACCCCGAATAAGGACGTGGCGGAAGGCAAAGCGACCTACCCAAGCTTGCTGGGGCTGGCAGGCGCGCAAGAAGCCCTGCGCGCCGCGGTCAATTCGGCGCGCCAGGCCGTGGCGAAGGTCAGTGTGCCGGCGCCGCAGCTGCTGGCACTGTTAGATTATTTTAGGGAGAGCAAATGAGCAAAGAGCGAGTGGATGTGCTGCTAGTTTCGCAGGGGCTGTTTGAGTCCCGCGAGCAGGCCAAGCGGGCCGTGATGGCCGGTGAGGTGTTTGACCAAAACAATGAGCGCCAGGACAAGCCGGGCGTTAAGATCCCCAGCGATTCCGTGCTGCGTGTGAAGGGCAAGAAAATGCCCTACGTCAGCCGCGGCGGGCTGAAGCTGGCCAAGGCGCTGAAGGTTTTTGACCTGGACCTGAACGGGCTCACGGCGCTTGACATCGGTTCGTCCACCGGCGGCTTCACCGACGTGGCGCTGCACAACGGCGCCAAGCTGGTGTACGCGCTGGACGTGGGCACCAACCAGCTGGCCTGGAAGATTCGCGAGGACCCGCGGGTGGTCGTGATGGAGCAGACCAATTTCCGCTACAGCAAGCCGGAAGACTTCACGCAGGGCGCCGTCGAGTTTGCCATGACCGACGTGTCGTTCATTTCGCTCAAGCTGATCCTGCCGCCGCTGCACGCGATCCTGCAGCCGGGCGCACACGCCGTCGCCCTGATCAAGCCGCAGTTTGAGGCGGGCCGCGAGCATGTCGGCAAGAAGGGCATCGTCCGCGACCCGGCGGTCCACCAGGCGGTGCTGCAGACCATTGTCGAT
The DNA here is from genome assembly GCF_003946485.1 of Lacticaseibacillus jixianensis. Taxonomy (GTDB): domain Bacteria; phylum Bacillota; class Bacilli; order Lactobacillales; family Lactobacillaceae; genus Lacticaseibacillus; species Lacticaseibacillus jixianensis. Next base: position 52,595 of record NZ_RHOJ01000014.1, read on the forward strand.
TTTGCACTTGCGGCCGGCTACAACGTGCTGGGGCTAGACTTCAGCCCCATCACCGGTGGGGAAGGCAACATCGAATTTTTGATCCACTTACAAAACGCCGCGGCGCCGGGCACGAAGGCACCAGACGTCGACGTGGCCCAGACCCTGGCCGCGGCCTATACTGAGCTGCGGCCCGGCCATTAGTGAATATCTATTCATTTGTTTGCACACTTTATGCATGATGCTCTATAATTGAGGGCGAAAGCGGGTGAGCAGATGCAAAAAAGTGAACGTCAAGCTCAGATCCGGGCGTTAGTCGAAAGCACGCCGATTGAGCGGCAAGGCGACTTCGTGGCGGCCCTGGCCGCGCGCGGCATTGCGGTGACGCAGGCCACGATCTCGCGGGACATCAAGGATATGCAGCTGGTCAAGGTGCCAATGACCAATGGGCATTATCGGTACTCGCTGCCCCCAGAACGGCAGCTTGCCCCCCTGGACAAACTGCGCCGCACGCTTCAGGCGGCCTACCTGCGCGGGGATGTCATGGATCAGTTTGTTTACCTCGTGATGTCGCCCGGCACTGCGCCAGCGGTCGGCAACCTGATCGAGCAGCTGATGGATCCGCGCATTTTTGCGACGATCGCCGGCGATGCGTCGATCCTCCTGGTTTGCCGCGGTGGGGCGGAGGCGAAGGCCGTCCTTAAAATGCTGGATGAAATGGTGTGAGCAAATGCTGCAAGAATTAGTGATTCATGATTTTGCCATCATTGAAGACCTGGAGCTGAGCTTTGCGGCCGGGATGACCACGCTAACCGGGGAGACCGGGGCCGGCAAGTCGATCATCATCGACGCGGTCGGCCTGCTTGCCGGCAGCCGCGGCTCTGCGGATTTCGTGCGCACCGGCGCGACGAAAGCGACGCTGCAAGGCCTGTTTGACGCGACGTCCAACCCGCGCACGCCGGCGGTCATGGCCAAGTTCGGCCTGGCCCCGGACGACGGGATGGTGCTGCTTCAGCGCGAGCTTTACGCCACGGGCCGCAACCTCTGCCGCGTCAACGGGGTGCTGGTCAACACGGCGACGCTGCGCGAGATCGGCGAGACGCTGGTCGATATTCACGGCCAAAACGAGCACCAGCAGCTGGTGCACCCCGAAACGCACCTGGGCCTGCTTGACCAGTTTGCCGGGGCGAAGGTGCAGACCGTGCTTGCCGCTTACCAGACGCAGTACGCGGCCTTTCAAAAGGACCAAACGGCACTGGCCAAAAAGCACCAAAACGAGCGGGAATGGGCGCAGCGCCTTGACATGCTCAAGTTTCAGGTCAACGAGATCCAAACGGCCCAGCTCAAGCCGACGGAAGAAGACGAGCTGATCGCCGAGCGCGACCGCCTGGCGAATTTTCAGCGGATCTCCGACGCCTTGACGCAAAGCTACGAGCTGCTGACCGAATCCGAGGTCAGTCCGCTGGATCAGATCGGTGAGATCATGGGTAACCTGCAAAGCATTGCGGACCTGGATCCGGCCTACACCAAGCTGGCCGATGCGATCCAGTCCGTCTACTACGGCCTGCAGGACGTTCAGGGCGACCTGTCCCGGCAAGTGGACCTGCTCGAATACGACGACGGCCGCCTGGACGAAGTCGAAAAGCGCCTGGAGTTGATCTCCCAGCTTGAGCGCAAGTACGGCGTCGACCTGCCCGCCGTCATTGCCTACGGGGCCAAGGCCGAAGCCGAGCTGGATTCGATGACCGCCACCGACGCCGACGAGGAGGGCCTAGAAAAGCGCGTGGCCACCGAGCATCAGGCGCTGCTCAAGCTGGGCGCCCAGCTGCGCACGGCGCGCAAGCACGCGGCAGGGCAGCTGGTGGACGCAATCCATGGCCAGCTCAAGGCGCTTTATATGGAGAAAACGGTGTTCTCGGTGCGCTTCAGCCAGCTGCCGGCGGAGACGCTGCGGCCAGACGGTATCGACAGCGTCGAGTTCTACATTCAGACCAATCCCGGCGAGGCGGCCAAGCCGCTCGCGAAGATCGCCAGTGGCGGCGAGTTGTCGCGGATCATGCTGGCGCTGAAGACGATTTTTGCCGAAACCGACGGCGTGACCGCCATTATCTTCGATGAAGTCGACACCGGCGTCTCCGGGCGGGTCGCTCAGGCCATCGCCAACAAGATCTCGGCGATCGCCCGGCACTCCCAGGTGCTGTGCATCAGCCACTTGCCGCAGGTCGCCGCGATATCCGACCACGAGTTTCTGATTCAAAAGCGCGTGGCGGCTGGGCGGACGACCACCAGCGTGACTAAGCTGGACCACGCCGGGCGGGTGCAGGAGATCGCGCGGATGCTGGCCGGCGAAGAGGTCACCAAACTCTCGGTGGCGCACGCCGAGGAGATGCTCAAGCTCGCGGCTGCGGCCAAGCAGAAATAGCAGGGGCCACCTGGCCAGGAAGCTGAGACAGCTTGCGTAATCGGGCTTGGGGTTCGCAACGCGGGAGTGGCTAGCTACGGTTGCAGCTTCACTCGCTTTGCGAGCAAAGCCGCAACCTAGGCTACCCATCCCGCTAAGTGCGCGAACCCTACGCACCTTGGCGTAATCAGGCTTTGGGTTCGCAACGCGGAAGTGGCTAGCTACGGTCGCAGCTTCACTCGCTTTGCGAGCAAAGCCGCAACCTAGGCTACCCATCCTGCTAAGTGCGCGAACCCGCCGCACCTTCATAATCGGGCTTTGGGTTCGCAACGCGGGAGTGGCTAGCTACGCCCCAAGCCTCGCCGCCAAAGTACGGCGGCAATACTTGGGGCTAGGCTAGCCATCCCGCTAAGTACGCGAACCCTACGCACCTTGATACAAAAACAGCAGCGCCGCCTCTGGTGAAAGAGGCGGCGCTGCTGACGTTAGGAGTTAGGCCCGCTGCAGGTACGTGACTTGGCTCAAGTCAACGACACGGTAGAGGTTACTGCGGTATGCTTGAAGTAAGTACCGGGACCCGGTCAGGCGCCGGGTGAGGTGGCCGACCAGCGGCGCTTCCTCGCCCTGGAAGTTCAGGGCGACGCGGTAGTGCCGGGAGAACGCTTGTGCTGCGAAGCGCTGCACCTGGGATGCTGGCATCACTTTGGCCGGCTCGTTCAGGTCAAAAAATTCACGTGTGGTCTTCATAAGGCCGCGGGTCACTGACTGTAATGCACTCGTTTTATTTTCCATAATGGCGCCTCCGAACACTCGTTCTATTTGATGACTTCATTATGCAAACAATTGTTCGGAAAGTCAATCGATTTAGCAAAAAAGTTTTCGCGAAAGGGGAAATGTTGATGGCATTGGGATTAGTGCTTGGCGGTGGGGGTTCCCGTGGGGCGTTTCAGGCGGGGGCGCTGGCGGCCCTGGCGGCGGCAAACGTGCAGCCCGCCTTCGTGCTTGGCACGTCGATCGGTGCGATCAACGCGCTGGCAACGACCAAGCTGGCGCCGGCAGAGCTCGTCCAGTGGTGGCTGACCAAGATCCCGCGCAACATGTTCTGGCAGCGCCAAGGGGAGGTGCCGTACGCCAATTTGCTGCGGGAGCTGATCGCCCGGCCCAAGCTTCGGCCCTGGCCGGTGCTCGCCCTGACGGCGGCGTTGCCTGGGCTGCACGAACACGTTGTGGAGCTCACCAGCAAAACGCCGGCCGCGCAGCTGCAGTGGCTGCTGGCGACGTCGGCGATCCCCTACGTCTACCCCAAGGTCAACATCAATGGGGTGCATTACGTCGATGGCGGCGTCGTCAATGACATGCCAATCGACATCGCCAAGGACCTTGGCGCCACGCACATTGTCAGCATTGGCGCCGGTGGCCTTGGCCCCACGCCGAAAGTGACGGCCCGGCTGCACCTCGACGTGCCGAGCTGGGCGCCGAATATTTTGGACTTTCGGCAGAAACCGCGGCCAAGGCTGCTCTTGGCCGGGTGGCAAATGGCCCAAAAGATGATCAAAAGCCCTGAATTTCAGGCGCTCCAGGCCAAGGAGCCTTGATATTTCACAAGGCAAAAGGCATAATGTTTTTAACACGACAACGAAAGAGGTTAAATCATGCATGAACGGGGAATGCTGATCGTCTTGTCAGGACCTAGTGGGGTCGGCAAGGGAACGGTCCGGCAGGCCATGCTCGCTGATGATTTTCGCGACTTCCAGTACTCAGTCTCAATGACAACAAGGAAGCCGCGCCCAGGCGAACAAGACGGGGTCGATTATTACTTCCGTACCAAAGAACAGTTCGAGGCTGACATTGCCGCCGGCCAGATGCTCGAATACGCCAAGTACGTTGACCACTATTACGGCACCCCGCTGAAGTATGTGAATCAGACGCTCGACAGTGGCCGTGATGTGCTGCTGGAGATCGAGGTCAAGGGTGCCATGCAGGTGCGCGCCAAATGTCCGGACGGGGTGTTCATCTTCCTCACGCCGCCTGACCTGATGGAGCTCAAGCACCGTCTGATCGGCCGCGGCACGGATTCGGCCGACGTGATCAACAAGCGGATCAAGCAGGCCGCCGAAGAAATTAAAATGATGGAAAACTACGATTACGCCGTGGTCAACGACGAGGTGCCCAAGGCGGTGAAGCGCATCGAGCGCATCATCGAAAGCGAGCACTTGCGCGTCCCGCGCGTTATCGATAAGTACCGGAATATGGTAAACTAGTCAGAGTGCGAAGCCGGCCGTACTTAGCCCGACAGCTAGCCTAGGTAGTGGCATTGCCGGCGCACTTAGCCGGCGAGGCCACTGCCGTAGCTAGATGCTCGGGCGCTGGCTGGCGCAGCACGTTTAGGAGAGTGGCGAAGCCGGCCGTACTTAGCCGCCGCCACACACCCGCACTGTGGGGCCATGCCCCGACACGATTAAGGAGAAGATAAACATGATCATTTACCCATCGATCGATACCCTGTTGAACCGGGTCCCGTCCCGTTATTCACTGGCGGTGCTGGCTGCTAAGCGGGCGCACGAACTGGAGCAGGGCGGCATCAAGATGCTGCCAGAGTACAGGTCCTTGAAGAAGGTCGGCCAGGCGCTTGAAGAAATTGCCGCCGGCGACATCATCATCGACCCGGATTCCAAGCTCTTGGAGCGGGATGCGGAAAAGCTCGACCACAAAGAAGGCTAATGAAAAAGACGCTGATGTAGCGTCTTTTTTTATAAGGTGCAGAGGGGTCGCGCTTTTAGGGGGACAGGCAGCGTAGCTTAAGCCATTGTCGGTGGACTTTGCCGACGAGGGCTTAAGCGTAGCTGCATGCTCCCCCGTTGCGACCCCGGCGCCCGATTAGATAAGGTGCAGAGGGGTCGACGTTCTTAGCCCGACGATCAGCCGCTACGCATGTCAGCCTATACGCCGCAAGCGGCTACAGGCTGATCATAGCATCCGGCATTGCCGCTGGGCTTTAGCGGCGAGGCCGGGTGCGTAGCTAGCCACTCCCGCGTTGCGACCCCGCCGCCCGATTCCCGATTAGAGAAGGTGCAGAAGCTCGCCGCTCTTAGCCCGCCGCCCCATTCCGGTCGTCGTCACTTCTCCGCCCACGACATCTAAAATTGCCGCTGCCTCCTCGCCCTTGCCGCGCGGGGAGGCGTCTTTCTGCTGATTGAGCAGAGCCAACTACTGCTTGGGTAATGTTTGCTATAATGGAAAACGAAATGGGGGATGCATGATGGCAAAGAACATCGGCGTGTTTGTCACCGGCGGGATCGCGGCGTACAAGACGCCCAACATCGTCCGGCTGCTGATCAAAGCCGGGTATGACGCGCGCGTGGCCATGACAGCTTCGGCGGGCCATTTTGTCACGGCGGAAACGCTGGCCACCGTCAGCAAGCATGCGGTGCTGACTGACGCCAGCGAGTTTGCCGCCCCCGAACACGTGGCCCACGTGGCGCTCGCCCACTGGATGGACGTGGCGCTGGTGGTCCCGGCCACCGCGAACACCCTGGCCAAAATGGCGTTCGGCCTGGCCGACAACGTGGTCACCACGACCCTGTTGGCGTTCAACGGCCTGACGCTGGTGGTGCCCGCCATGAACGATCAGATGTGGGCCAACCCGCAGACGCAGGCCAACGTCGCGCACCTGCGCGCGCGCGGTGTGCGGGTGCTGGAGCCGGCGGTGGGCTTTTTGGCTGAGGGTTACAGCGCCAAGGGTCGGATGCCGGCCGAGGCCGTCGTGGCGCTTTTCGTGCAGACGGCGACCAGCGACCAGTTTCTGGCTGGCTGCAAGGTGGTCGTGACGGCCGGGGGCACCCGCGAGCGCCTGGATCCCGTGCGCTACCTCACCAACGACTCTTCAGGCAAAATGGGGACGGCGCTGGCCAACGTGGCGGCGGCCGCGGGCGCCCAGGTGACGCTGGTGACGACCGCCGCCCAACCGGTGCTGCCGGCAGTCCAGCAGGTCGCCGTGGCCTCCGCTGCGGAGATGAAAGCCGCAGTCGAGGCGCACTTTGCCGCGGCCGACATCGTGATCATGGCGGCGGCGGTGGCCGATTATCGCCCCGCGCAAGCCGCTGACCACAAGCTGAAGAAAACCGGCGAGGCCGGCATGACGCTCCCCTTGGTGCAGAATCCCGACATATTAAAGGCGCTGGGCGCGGCCAAGACGCACCAGTTCGTGGCCGGGTTTGCCGCTGAAACGGATCACGTGCTGGCCAACGCGGCCGCCAAGCTGGCGCGCAAGCACGTTGACCTGCTGATCGCCAACCAAGTCGGAGCAGGCCGCGGCTTTAACGCGGATGACAACGAGGTCGTGCTGCTGTGGCCGGACCGCGCGCCCCAACCGTTGGCCCGCGCCTCGAAGCTGACGCTGGCTTCGCAGATTCTGCGGCAGATCCAGGAGGTGCGCGGATGACGGTCGCTAAAGTGATTGTCGACGTCCCGACCATGCAGACGGACCGGCCGTTTGACTACGCGATCCCGCCGGCGCTTTCGGACCGGATCCAGCCGGGCATGCGCGTGTGGGTCCAGTTTGGGCAGGGCAAGCGCGAAGTCTCCGGCATGGTGGTGGCCTTAGCCGACCATGCGGATTATGCCGGTGAGCTGAAGCCCGTGATCGCCGCTTTGGATTACGCGCCGGTGATGAACCAGGAGACGCTGGCCTTGTCCCACTGGCTGGCGCAGACCACTTACGCGTTTTGGATCACCTGCATTCAGACCATGCTGCCGGCGATGCTCAAGGTCGACACGATCAAAAGCGTCACGCTGGGTAGCGCCCCGACGCCGGAAGCCAAGGCACTGCTGGACGGCCAGGAGCGTCTGGTGCTGGACAGCCACACGGACCCGGCCGTTTCGGCGCGGGTCATGCGGCTGATCGACCAGCAGGCGTTGACGCTGCATTACGCGCGCAAGGACCGGGCGAAGGTCAAAACCGAGCAGGTCATCGTCCCCCTGAAAACGGCGGCCGAGTATGCCGCACTGCGCGAAACGGTGCGCGCTAACGCGACCAAGCAGCTGCAGCTGATCACCGCACTGCGGACCTGGGTCAACGCCCACCAGACGCCGGTGTTGGCCCAGGCGGTCAAGGCCGGCGACGTGGACCGGGCGGCAACCACTGCGGCGGCCAAGAAGGGCTGGCTGAAGCTGGTGGCCCGCGAGGTCTACCGCGCCCCGTACGACGAGCTGGACCACGGTGAGCGGACGCAGCCGCTGACGCTGACCGCGGACCAGGCCAAGGTCGTTCGCACCGTCAACTCGGCCGTGCAGGCCAAACAGCCGACGACCTTTTTGCTGGAAGGCGTCACGGGGTCGGGCAAGACCGAGGTTTACCTGCAGGTCATCGCCGCGGCCCTGAAAATGGGCCGCAACGCGATGATGCTGGTGCCCGAGATCGCGCTGACGCCGCAGATGGTCCACCGCGTGAAGGGCCGGTTTGGCCGAGAGGTGGCCGTCATGCACTCCGGGCTTTCGGAAGGCGAGAAGTTCGACGAGTGGCGCCGCATTCAGCGCGGCGAGGCCCAGGTGGTGGTCGGGGCGCGCTCGGCGGCGTTTGCGCCGCTGACCAACATCGGCGTTTTCATCATTGACGAGGAGCACGAGACGTCGTACAAGCAGGACGACGCGCCGCGCTACCACGCGCGCGACGTGGTGCTGCACCGCGCGCAGACGTTCGGCGCGCCCGTCGTGCTGGGGTCGGCCACGCCGAGCCTGGAATCCCGCGCCCGGGCCGAAAAAGGCGTGTATACTTTGCTGAAGCTGCCGCACCGGATCAACCAGCAGCCGCTGCCCCAGGTGCACGTGATCGACATGCGCGAGGCCTACAAGCAGGGCGGCAAGGACGACTTTTCTAAGGATCTGCTGGACGCCTTGCAGACTCGGCTGGACCGGCGCGAGCAAAGCGTGCTGCTGCTGAACAAGCGCGGTTTTTCCAGCTTCGTGATGTGCCGGGAGTGCGGCTACCGCGTGCAGTGCCCGAACTGCGACATCAGCTTGACCCTGCACATGGACACGCGCACGCTGCGCTGCCATTACTGCGGCCACGAGGAGGCGATCCCGACCGTCTGCCCAAGCTGCGGGTCGCGCAGGATCCGCTACTACGGCACGGGCACCGAGAAGGTCGAGGCGAGCCTGCACCAGCTGCTTCCCATGGCCCGGGTGCTGCGCATGGACGTCGACACGACGCGGCGCAAGGGCGGCCACGAGAAGATCCTGGCCGCGTTTGGCGCGCACGAAGCCGACATTTTGCTGGGCACGCAGATGATCGCGAAGGGCCTGGACTTTCCCGATGTCACCCTGGTCGGCGTGATCAACGCCGACACGGGGCTGGGGATGCCGGACTTTCGCGCCAGCGAGCGGACCTTTGATCTGCTGACGCAGGTGTCCGGCCGTGCCGGGCGCGCGGAGAAACCGGGGGAGGTCTTCATTCAGACCTTCAACCCGGACCATTACGCGATCCAGTACGCGAAGCTTCAGGATTACGAGGGCTTTTTCCGCCAGGAGATGGCGATCCGCCACCGCGCCGACTACCCGCCGTATTACTTCACCACCAAGGTCACCGTCAGCCACCAGCAGGAAGCGGCGGCGGCGAAGCTGATCTACCAGCTGGCCAAGCAGCTGCAAGATCAGCTGTCGCCCAAGGCCATCGTGCTGGGGCCGACGCCCGGGCCGATCGCCCGGCTGAAGAACCGCTACCTTTATCAGCTGGTGATCAAGTACAAGCAAGAACCGCGGCTCGCCCAGACGTTGACCCAGATCCTGGATGAGACGCAGGTCGGGACGCGCAATGGCTACTTTGTCGGCATCGACAAGGAGCCGCTCACGTTCATTTAAGGAGAGATCAATGACTAGTGTAATTTTCATGGGCACACCGCAGTTTGCCGTGCCGATCTTAGAAGCCGTCGCCAAGGACTATCAGGTGCTGGCCGTCTTCACGCAGCCGGACCGGCCGGTGGGGCGCAAGCAGCAGCTGGCGCAGTCGCCGGTCAAGCAGACCGCCCTGAAACTGGGGATCAAGGTCCTGCAGCCGGAAAAGCTTTCCGGCAGCCCGGAGCTCGCCGAAGCGATCGCGCTGGCACCGGATCTGATCATCACCGCCGCGTACGGCCAGTTTTTGCCGACCAAGTTCTTGAACGCGGCGAAGATCACGGCCGTCAACGTGCACGGCTCGCTTTTGCCGAAGTACCGCGGCGGCGCGCCGATCCAGTACAGTATCATCAACGGCGACGCGGAGACCGGCGTGACCTTGATCCAGATGGTCAAGAAGATGGACGCCGGCGGCATGTGGGCGCAGGCGGCACTGCCGCTGACCCGCGCCGACGACACCGGCACCGTGTTTGCCAAGCTCAGCCTGATGGGCCGCGACCTGTTAATGGCGCACCTGCCGAGCATCATCGCCGGCGCGCAGCCAACGCCGCAAGATGAGGAGCAAGTGAAGTTCTCACCGACCATCAGCAAGGACCAGGAACACCTGGCCATCACACTGCCGGCAGCCAAGCTTGACAACTGGGTCCGCGCGCTGCGGCCCGCAGTCGGCGGCTGGGTGACGCTGCTGGGCGAGCGGGTGAAGCTCTGGGCGATCACGCCGCTTGACGGCACCACGCAGCAGGCGCCAGGCACGGTCGTTGAGCGCACCAAAAAACGCCTCGTCGTGGCGGCCGGCAGCGGCACCACGTTTGCCATTAACGAGCTGCAGCCGGCGGGCAAGGGCAAACAACCCATTGCCGCGTTTTTGAACGGCGCCGGCCGCAGCATTAAAGAAGGAGACCAAATCATTGCCGAAGACTGATCCGCGCACCCTGGCTGTTAAGATCCTGACGCGCGTTGCCACTCAGGGCAGCTACGCCAACTTGGCCCTAGACGCCGAGCTGAAGAAGAACCAACTGGAAGACCGTGACGCGGCGCTGGCCACCAACCTGGTTTACGGCGTGATTCAGCATGGGCTGACGCTGGACTACTACCTGAAGCCCTTCGTGAAGGACCGCAAGCTGGACCCGTGGGTGCACGCCTTGCTGCAAACGGCGGTTTATCAGCTGGTTTACCTCGACCGCATCCCGGCCCGTGCCATTTTCAACGAATCGACCAAGATCGCCAAGAAAATGGGCAACCTGGGCGTCGGCCAGTACGTGACGGCGATCCTGCGCAACCTACAGCGCAGCGAGGTGCCGGACCTGACCAAGCTCACGCCGCCTGCCAAGCGCCTTTCAATCACTTACAGTGTGCCTGAATGGCTGGCGGCCAAGCTTGCGGACCAGCTCGGCGAGGCGAAAACCGAGGCGATCTTCAAGACGATCAACCAGCCGGCGGCCGCGTCGCTGCGGGTCAACACGACCAAGACCACGCCGCAAGCGCTGGCCAAGGCGCTGGCCCCCGAATTTCCCAGCATTCGCGAAAGCGCGCTGACGCCGGTGGGGCTGGTCGCAGACGGCGGTTTTCTCGCCGGCACGAAGGCCTTTGCCGAGGGCCAGTACACGATCCAGGACGAAAGCTCGATGCTGGTGGCGCCAAGCCTTGACCTGCAGCCAGGCAGCCGCGTGCTGGATGCCTGCGCGGCGCCGGGCGGCAAGACCACCCACATCGCGCAGTCTCTGGATCCGGCCCAAGGCGGCGCGGTCGTGGCGCTGGATCTGCATCCCCACAAGGTGCGCCTGATCGAGCAGAACGCCAAGCGGCTGGGCCTGGCCGACCGGGTGCACGCGCAGGCGATGGACGCCCGCGAGGCCGGGGACCATTTTGACGCGGCGAGTTTCGACCGCATCCTGGTCGATGCGCCGTGCTCCGGGCTGGGGCTGATGCGCCGCAAGCCGGAGGTCCGCTACACCAAGCGGCCGGCGGACCTGACGCAGCTGCCGACGATCCAGCTGGCGATCCTGAACGCGGTGGCGCCTTTACTAAAAGTGAATGGACGCTTGACCTATAGTACGTGTACCATGGTAGAAGAGGAAAATCAGGGCGTGGTCCGCCAGTTCTTGGCGGCGCACCCTGACTTTGAGCAGGTGGCCGTCCCGGTCGATCAGCCGTTGGCGTTTGCCCACGGGGCCCCGGCGCTTCAGCTCTTTCCAGACGATTACGGCACGGACGGCTTTTTCATCGCCAGCTTCGTGCGAAAGTAGGACACAGTATGGAATACACCTATCGCACTGACATCGGCCGCAAGCGGCCAAATAATGAGGACTACGTGGGGCTGTTCGCCAACCACGCCGGCGTCACGCTGGCCATCGTCGCCGACGGGATGGGCGGCCATCTGGGCGGCGACGTGGCCTCCGAGATGGCGGTGTCGCACCTCGGCCACGCCTTTGAAGCCACCGCGAACACCGACGTGGAGAAGATCGTGCGGTGGCTCATCTTTGAGCTGCAGCAGGAGAACACGGTGATCCTGGAAAAGGCGCAGCGCTACGCCGACCTGATGGGGATGGGCACCACCTTGGTGGCGGTCATCATTTCGGGGTCGCGCTTTGTGGTCGCCAACATCGGCGACTCGCGCGCCTACCTGTACCGCAACGGCCACCTGATCCAGATCACCGAGGACCACTCGCTGGTCAACGAGCTGGTGCGCCGCGGCGAGCTGACCCGGCAAGAGGCGGAGAAGTTCCCGCAGCGCAACGTCATCACCCGCAGCCTCGGGGTCTCCGAGGACGTGGACGCCGATGTCACCATCTACGATATGGAATACGACGACTACTTGCTACTGTGTTCGGACGGCCTGACCAAGCAGGTCGCGGACGAAGAGCTCGCTGCGGTGATCGGCGGCGACCTGCCGCTTGGGGCCAAGGCCCAGCAACTGATTGACCTGGCAAACGAGGCGGGCGGGCCGGATAACATCTCGGCGTTGATCATTCATCAGGATTGGAGGGAGCAAGCGTGATCGAACCTGGCTACATTTTAAATGAGCGCTACAAGCTGCTGAAGACCCTGGGCGAAGGCGGGATGGCCAACGTCTATTTGGCGCACGACCTGATCTTGGACCGCGACGTGGCGGTGAAAGTCTTGCGGCTTGACCTGCAAAACGATCCGGACACCAAGCGCCGCTTCCAGCGCGAGGCGATGGCGACCACTGAGCTGGTCCACCCGAACATCGTGTCGATCTACGACGTCGGCGAAAGCAACGACCAGCAGTACCTGGTCATGGAGTACGTGCGCGGCTCGGACCTCAAGAAGTACATCGTCGAGCACTTCCCGATCCCGTACCAGCGGGTCGTCGACATCATGGCGCAGATCCTGGCCGGCATTCAAGTCGCCCATGATCACAACATCATCCACCGGGACCTCAAGCCGCAAAACATCATGATTGACCAGGACGGCAACGCCAAGATCACCGATTTCGGGATCGCCGTGGCGCTGTCGGACAATTCGATGACCCAGACCAACTCGCTGCTGGGGTCGGTGCACTACCTGAGCCCGGAGCAGGCCCGCGGCAGCATGCCGACCAAGCAAAGCGACATCTACGCGCTTGGCATCATTTTATTTGAGATGCTCACGGGGACGGTGCCGTTCGAAGGCGATTCGGCGGTGTCGATCGCGCTCAAGCACTTCCAGGAGGACATGCCCAGCGTGCGCGACTTTGACCCGCGCATTCCCCAGGCCCTGGAGAACGTGGTGCTGAAGGCCACGGCCAAGGACCCGGCCAGCCGCTACACGTCGGCCGCGGCCATGGCCGCCGACCTGAAGACCGCGCTGTCGCCGGCCCGCGCGCACGAGGAGAAGTTCGTGCCCGAGGCTAACGACCTGGATGAGACCAAGGTCGTGCCGGTGGTGGGCAGCCCTGCGCCGCAGCCGGTGCACGCCGCGGCCCAAGCCGTTGTCCCAGAGAAAAAGGCGACCCCGGCCGCCGCAACGCGGCCGAAGAAGCCGGCCAAGAAGGGTTGGAAAAAGTACTGGCCGTTCCTGCTGGGCGGCGTGATCGTCGCCGGCATCATTTTGTTCGTCGTGCTGGCGCTCACCGGTGGCAGCAAGGACGCCACGGTTCCGAACCTCGCGGGGATGAGCCGCACCCAGGCCGAATCGGCGCTCGAAGCGGCCAACTTGGAGCTGGGCAAGGAGACCAAGCAGGCGTCCAGCAAGGTGACCAAGGACAAGGTCATCGACTCCGATCCGGGGGCCGGCGACAGCGTCAAGGCCGGGAGCAGCGTCGACATCGTGATCAGCACCGGCGCCAAGAAGTACACCATTGGCGATTACGTCGGGGATGACTACGCCACCATCAAGGCGCGCCTGGAAAAGGCGGGCTTTACCGTCAAGCGCAAGCGCAAGGCCAGCGCCACCGTCGAGTCCGGGGTCATCATGGCCCAGAGCATGGACGAAGGGACCAAGGTCGTGCCGGCCAACCGCACCATCACGCTGACCGTGTCCAGTGGCACAGAGACCGTTTCGATGCCGGACTTTTCCGGGCAGACCGAGGCGCAAGTGACCGCCTGGGCCAGCGCGCACGGCATGGTCCTGAAGATCGAGACCGCGTACAACGACACCGTGCCGTCCGGCCAGCTTCTGTCGCAGGATCCGCAGGCCGGCAGCGACCTGCACAAGGGGGACACGATGACCATGACCTTCTCGAAGGGGAAGGATCCGGCCAGCTCCTCGTCGTCCAGTGACACGACCAAGACGGTGACGCGCACCATCAAGCTCGCGTACAACGCCGATGCCGCCTCCAGCAGCACTGATTCCAGCACCAGCGAGCCCGCGCAGATCACCATTTACCTGCAAGACAGCAGCCACAAGCTCGCCGACGTGTACAAGACCATGACGATCACGGCCGACCAGACGATCACCCTGACCTTCACGCTGAAGAACGGCGACACCGGGGCCTACAAGATCGAAAATAACGGCAGTGTCGTTCAGTCGGAGGACAACATCAGTGACAACTAATGATCGATCAGGAGAGAAAACGGGCCGGATCATCCGGCAGGTCAGCGGTTTTTACGACGTTGCCGTGGGCCAAACCGTCTACCGCACCCGCGGCCGCGGCAACCTGCGCAACCAGAAGATCTCCCCGCTCGTGGGGGACTTCGCCGAGTTTGCCCCGGGCGTCGGCGCCGACGACGAAGGGTATTTGCTGCGGCTGAAGCCCCGGCAAAACGCCCTGGTCCGCCCGCCGGTGGCCAACATTGACCAGGCCATCCTGGTCGTGGCGGCCGCCGAGCCGGACTTTTCGCTGAACCTGCTGGACCGCTTCCTCGTTTACCTGGAAGGCAAGCAGATCCACGCGGAGATCTACCTGACGAAAACCGACCTGGTCGCGCCCGCGCGGCTGCAGGAGATCCAGGCGGCCCTCGCCGGCTACGAGGCGATCGGCTATCGGACCTTCGCCAGCGTGCCACCGTTTGCTTCGGCCACGCTGGCTGATGTGCGTGCTTCTTTTGCGGACAAGCTGACCATCTTCACCGGCCAGACCGGGGCGGGCAAGTCGACCCTGATCAATCACCTGGTGCCGGGGCTAGCCCTGGCGACCGGGGAGATCTCTAAGGCGCTGAACCGCGGCAAGCACACGACCCGCACCACCGAGCTGTTCATTGCCGACGGCGGTCTCGTCGCCGACACGCCGGGCTTCTCCTCGCTCGGCCTGCTTGACGTGACGCTGGATGAGCTGCGCGACCGCTTCCCCGAGTTCGTTGACGCGGCGGGCGGCTGCAAGTTCCGCTCCTGTCAGCACGTCAAGGAGCCGGGCTGCGCGGTCAAGGCCGAAGTTGCAGCCGGCACGATCATGCAAACCCGCTACGATGACTACCTGCAGTTTCGCGCCGAACTGGCGGGCCAGCGGCCGGTGTACCTGAAGAAGTAGAAGGGAGTTTGCCTAGTAATGAAAATTGCACCTTCGATATTAAGCGCAGATTTTGCCCACCTGGCCCGCGACATTCAAACCGTTCAGCAGGGCGGCGCGGATCTGCTCCACATTGACGTGATGGACGGGCATTTCGTGCCGAACCTCACCTTCGGCCCGGCGGTGGTTGCCGCCATTCGGCCGGTGACCTCGCTGCCGCTGGACGTCCACATGATGGTCGATGATCCGGAGGCTTGGATCCCGGCCTTTGCCAAGGCCGGCGCGGACACGCTGCTGGTGCACGTCGAGGCGACCCCGCACATCTACCGCGCGCTCCAGCTGATTCAAGAACACGGCGTTAAGGCCGGCGTCGTCGTCAACCCCGGCACCAGCCTCAGCGCCATTGAAGAGGTGCTGCCGCTGGTTGACCAGGTGCTGGTCATGACCGTTAACCCCGGTTTTGGCGGGCAGGCCTTCCTGCCGGCGATGGCCCAAAAGGTCGCGCAGTTGGCCCGGTGGCGGTCCGAGCGAGGCCTGGCCTTCAAAATAGAGGTCGACGGCGGCATCACCGATCAGACCATTGGCACTGTGGCCGCGGCGGGCGCCGACATTTTCGTCGCCGGTTCCTACGTCTTTGCCAAAGGGGATTCGCCGGCCAAGCAGATGGCTAAGCTCCGGGCGGCGGGCCAATGACGGCTTATCGGTTAATGGTGGGCGGCCCGGTGAGCTTGCTGCCGCAGGGATGGTCGCAGCTTGCTGGTCCGTGGGTCGGCGTCGACCGCGGCACGTTGCACCTGCTGGCTGCCGGCATCACGCCCGCGTTTGCGGTGGGCGACTTCGACTCGCTGACCCCAGCGGAGTTTGCGCGGGTGCAGGCCCAGGTGCCGGAGCTGCACACCGCCAAGCCCGAAAAGGACGAGACGGATACTGAAATGGCCGTGCGGCTGGCCTTTAAGGCGGGCGCCGAACGCGTGCAGTTGATCGGCGCGACCGGGGGCCGGCTGGATCATTTGCTGGCCAACTTGTTTCTGCCGACGCAGCTGCGCTTTCAGCCGTATGCCGAGCGCATCGAGCTGCTGGACGGTCAAAACCTGGTGCGGTTCTTCCGCGCCGGCGAGCACGAGCTGACGGCAGATGCGACGTACCCGTATCTGGGCATCGTGCCGCTGACGGCAATCGAGAAGCTGACCATTGCCGGGGCCAAGTACCCGCTGCACGAGTGGTCCAGCATGACGCCTTTTTCCTGGGCGTCTAATGAGTTTCTGGGCACCAAGCCGGTGACCATCCGCTGGCAGTCCGGCATCGTGGCGGTGGTTTACAGCCGCGATCGCAACGGGCAGAAGCAGGACAACTGAAGGCCGGGCGCAGCCATTATTTAATTTGTATTTAGCAACTGATATACTGGGGTCAGAAAATGTTGGGGTTTATGGAGGAACGGCATGGGCGCAATTATCCATTTCTTTCAGGTGCCACTATATCGTGAGCTGAGCGTCGCGGCACTGATCATCCTGCTGATCATCGTGTACTATTTCCGTTACCTGCACTTCGCCCGGCTGCCAGACACCCGGCTCCACCGGCGCTGGCTGGATAAGCTGATCCACGGGACGCGGCGGGTCATGATCGTGTTCGCCGTGGCGCTCGTGGGGCTGGTCGTGTACGATCGCCTGATCATGCCGCGGATGAGTACCAGCGCCACGGCTTCGGCCACCAGCAGCAAGCGCGCCCCGGCTGACCGCACCAAGAAGAAGGCCGCCCCAAAGGCCAGCGCCAAAAAGCAGGCCGCCTCAAGCAGCGGCGAGGTGATCGACGCCACTGAGCACCCGCTGAGCAGCCAGCAGTACCATGACCTCCTCGTCGTCGAGAACTACTACAAGAAGAACGCGACCGATGAGAACGCAGCGGAAGCGTATCGCTACCGCGGCCAAGCCACAGGCAACGCAGGCGTCAAGGTGACCGAGATCGGCGGCTATCAAAAACTGGGGAGCAAGAAGTTGAAACTGACGCATCTTTACTGGGTCTACCCCAGCGGTCAGTTCGACGTTCATCAATAGTGATCTGAAACCACACTGCCTGGTGTGGTTTTTTCGTTATTGGAAGGGTGTACACAGCCCGGTTTTGTGGGAAAGCG
Source organism: Lacticaseibacillus jixianensis (assembly GCF_003946485.1). GTDB lineage: Bacteria > Bacillota > Bacilli > Lactobacillales > Lactobacillaceae > Lacticaseibacillus > Lacticaseibacillus jixianensis. The sequence continues at coordinate 69,878 of NZ_RHOJ01000014.1, forward strand.
GTCATCTTTACCAATTATTTTCTATTTTAATTAATACAAGATTCTAACCCGCGTTTTAGAATCAAGTTAGCCACTATCGTCGCCGAGCGGAAAAAATAAAAACACCAAGTCGATACGACCTGTT